>CAYZIN010000001.1:0-91830 GCA_964478595.1 uncultured Candidatus Saccharibacteria bacterium
TCTTACAAAACACCCATCAAACTAGATCCGATTTGAGTGGCTAACCGAATGCGCTGGGCTTCTCCGCCGGCCAGAGTGTTGGCACTGCGATCAAGCGTTAAATAATCTAAACCGACATCCTCCAAAAACTTCAGCCGAGCTTGGACCTCTTTTAAGATTTGATTGGCAATTTGGCTCTCACGATCATTCAATTTAAGTGAGTTGAAGAATGCCACTCCTTCGGTAATCGACATCCGGGTTACATCGACTATCGACTTACCGGCAACTGTAACCGCCAACATCTCGGGCTTTAGCCGGGCGCCTTTGCAAACTGGACACTCCCGTTCGGCCATGTATTTTTCGATCTCCTTGCGTACAAATTCCGAGTCGGTTTCATGATAGCGGCGCTCTAAATTTGGAATCACTCCCTCATAAGTCGAATGATAAGTCCGCCCGCCCGGTCCGCGCACGCTAATTTCGGTTTCGCCGGAACCGTAGAGCACGATCCGCAAATCGTCCGGCTTCATCTGGTTGACCGGCGCATTTAAGTCAAATTTAAACTTTGAAGCTACCCCGTCGAGTAATTTGGTATACCAGCTCATGCGAGCAGTTGTACGGCTCCACGGCCTGATTGCGCCTTCGGCAATGGAGAGCCGGCGGTTGGGGATGACGAATTCGGGATCTACCTCCAGCCGCATCCCCAAGCCAGTACAGTGCGGGCAAGCGCCGTGAGGTGAGTTGAAGGAAAAGTTACGCGGTGCGATGTCGGGCAATTGAATCTCGGGGTGATCAACACAGGCGTAATGCTCGCTGAATAAACTTTCGCTATCTTCATCGACGTTATGGATTTTGACCATGCCTTCTCCAAGAGTTAAGGCTTGTTCGACCGACTCGGTCAGCCGTTGCTTGATTTCCTCATCAACAATTAGCCGATCTACAACCGCCTCAATTGAGTGCTTCTTTTGTTTGTTAAGGGCCGGAAATTCATCGAGATCGTAAACAATTTTGTCTACTCGAGCCCGCGAGAAACCGGCTTTTTTAAGCTGCTCGGCAATGTGCCGATACTCACCTTTTTTGTCATCAACCACCGGCGCCAAAACCATAATGCGGGTGTCGGCGGGCCAGTTCATAATCTGATCAACGATTTGGCCGCTGGTTTGGCGCTGGACCGGTTTGCCGCAGATCGGGCAGTGCGGAATGCCAATGCGAGCGTATAACAAGCGCAAATAATCATAAATTTCGGTGACGGTTCCAACGGTTGAACGCGGGTTACGTGAGCTGGATTTTTGGTCAATCGAAATAGCCGGACTTAGACCTTCAATCTGGTCGACGTCCGGTTTTTCCATCAGGCCCAAGAACTGCCGGGCGTAGGCCGAAAGACTCTCGACATAGCGTCTTTGACCTTCAGCGTAGATGGTATCAAAGGCTAGCGACGATTTGCCGGAACCGGACAAACCGGTAATAACCACCAGCTTGTCGCGCGGGATTTCGACATCAATATTTTTTAAGTTGTGTTCGCGAGCACCCCTAACGACGAGTTTATCCTTCAAGACTGTGTCGTGACCTCACGATTAACGAACTTGGATTATACAGAAAATTAGGACGTTTATCAATAAGTAGGGGCCCCCACCGTCGTTGAACGGTGAGGGCCCCGGGGTATGGATGGGGTTCTTAGTTGACTACCGCGCGTCGTGGAGGCTTTGTCCTTGACCGACGTTCGATCCAGGTGCGCTCAATGCGAGTCTGGCGAAGTATCTCGTCGGCATCGACCTTGATTTCTTCGTAGTAGTAGTCGGGTGGCCAGGAATCGGGATGCGACATTGCCCAGAAGATGACGAATAGTAGGCCGAGGCCCCCGGTGATTCCGGCGAGTTGCGTGAAGTCGCCAGTTCGGATCTGCCATCCAGTCCAGAGACCGAAGCCACCGCCTATGACAAGCCAGAGCTGGCGCCAATGTAACTTCGAGCCGATCCAGTTCAGGACCTTGAAAGTCCAGCGTTCGACGAGGACCTGGTTGGTGAGCCAGGCGATCACCCAGATCGTTCCAGCCAATACTGGCAATATCCACAATTGCTTCATCCCATCCCCCAAACTAGACGGTGACGACCGTTGAAGACTAACAAATTGTGCTTACGCTGTAAACCCTCAGGCTTTATTTTCTTTAAGTTCAGCTATCTGGTCGCGAAGGGCGGCGGCTTTTTCGAACTGGAGGTTTTGGGCCGCCATTTCCATTTGAGCGCTCAGGTCTTTAATTAAGCGCGAACGCTCCTCTTTGGGAATTTCCTCTACCTTAAAGCGTTTAACTTCGGCGGCTTCAGCCTCGGTTTCCTCGCGAAGCCTTTCCCCGATCGCCTTCTTAATACCTTCTGGGGTAATACCGTGTTCTTGGTTGTACTTTGCCTGGACTTCTCGCCGTTGATTGGTGATATCGATCGCCCGTTTCATCGAGCCAGTAACGAGATCGGCGTACATAATAACCCTGCCCTCAACGTGCCTGGCGGCGCGGCCGATGGTTTGGATTAGAGCCTGCTCGCTGCGCAAGAAACCTTCTTTATCGGCGTCGATGATCGTGACCAAACTAACTTCCGGTAAATCCAGACCTTCACGCAAAAGATTGATGCCGACTACAACGTCATAAACACCAAGCCTTAGGTCGTGCAGAATGTCGCTTCTTTCCAGCGTTTCGACTTCCGAATGCAGGTATTGAACTTTGATACCCAAATCTTTCAAATACTCAGTTAAATCTTCGCTCATGCGCTTAGTTAACGTCGTTACCAAGACTCGCTGGCCTTTGGCGATAGTGGCCTTGATTTCGGCAAGAAGGTCGTCTATTTGACCATTGACTGGCCGAACTTCAATTTGCGGATCGAGCAGGCCGGTTGGGCGGATAATTTGTTCCACGATTTGCTTACTTCGATCGAGCTCAAAGGGTGCTGGCGTAGCCGAAACGTAAACCACTTGGTTGATATGCTTTTCAAACTCCGGATATTTGAGCGGCCGGTTATCCAACGCACTAGGCAAACGAAAGCCGTAATTCACCAAAGTTTCTTTGCGTGCACGGTCGCCGTTATACATTCCCCGCACCTGGGGGATCGTCATATGCGATTCGTCGACAAACATCAAAAAGTCATCTGGGAAATAATCCAGCAAAGTTACCGGCTGTTCGCCTGGCTTACGGCCGGATAAATAGCGTGAATAGTTCTCGATTCCAGCCACAAAGCCTGTTTGCTCTAGCATCTCGACGTCGAATTTAGTTCGCTGCTCCAGGCGCTGGGCCTCGAGTAATTTGCCATCTTCGCGAAACTCTTTTAGCCGAATATCGAGGTCGGTTTTGATTTCGGCCACCACCCCCTGCAACCGCTCGGCAGGGGTGACGTAGTGCTTTCCGGGAAAAATTGAAAGCGATGATGGTTCATGCAAGATTTCGCCGGTCAATGGATCTACTTGGCGAATCCGCTCTAGTTCATCGCCGTAAAACTCTAGTCGATAAGCCACTTCCTCGCCAACCGGGTAGATTTCTAAAGTATCACCGCGGACCCTGAATCGGCCGCGAGCAAAATCTAAGTCGTTGCGCTGATACTGGATCTCCGTTAGCTGGCGCATTAGCTTTTCGCGTTTGCGCTTTTCGCCTTTTTCGAGCTTTATCGTTAACGCCGTGTAATCTTCGACGTTTCCCAGGCCGTAAATGCACGAAACCGAAGCCACGATCAAAACATCGCGGCGAGTAAGTAGTGACATCGTCGCGGCGTGCCTTAACCGATCGATCTCTTCGTTGATTGACGAGTCTTTTTCGATATAGGTATCACTGCGAGGCACATAGGCCTCTGGCTGGTAGTAATCGTAGTAGCTAACGAAATAATGAACCGCGTTATTCGGGAAAAATTGCTTAAACTCACCGTACAGCTGCGCCGCCAAGGTCTTGTTATGCGAAATTACCAAGGTTGGCTTCTGGAGGTTATCAACAATCGACGCCATCGAAAAAGTCTTGCCAGAGCCAGTCACGCCTAAAAGCGTCTGCTCTTTAAGGTCAGACTTTAAACCATCGGTTAGCTTTGCGATTGCCTGCGGCTGATCACCTGCCGGTTTAAATTGGGACGCTAAATTAAACTTAGCCATCCCCTAATTATACGAGATTTTAGTATTTTAGGCTTTGCAGCAGCAGTTTGGCGTCTTTGATTTCGGGCTTGTCCTTAAATGTTGCATATGGGAAGACCTGGGGGTCTCCTTGCCCAACTTGATAACTCCCCGTAAACAGCAATCTGTAGGGGTCGCCTAACTTACTGGTGGTGAAGTTAAAGCTCACACCCTCTCCGACTACGGTAGAAAAATTACCGGTATCACCATTTAATCCAATCGAGCTTGCCATTTGGCCCGTTGTCCGCCCCTGAATGACAATATTGGTACGATCACCCCCGACGTAGTTGGGAATGGTCACGGGATCAACCTCAAAGATTGAACAATCATCGCAACCACCGCCAATGCCATCCAGATACTGGAGCCCGAATTGGAAGTTGAAAATGTTGGGGCCTGTAAATGTAGCTTTCTCGTACGTTTTGCCCTGGTCGTCTTTGACCATTGGATCCTTAGTAAGCATCCAAGTCGGTGGATATTTGAAGCTGATTCCTTCTGCAGTAGAGGTATAGGTCTTCCAGCCGGCGTAGGGGTCCTTCTTAGCGGTCTGAGCCGATGAGTTGGACTTCGGTTTGGCTGTGTGTCGTGATTGGTAGTAGCGGTAGCCCACGATCGCCAGCACCGCGGCCACAACGGCAACTAAAATTAATTCCAGTACCATTGCTACACCGCGCTGATTTTTAAGAAATTTCATTTTTTATTAAGTCAGGAACATTTAACTATACTGCTTATGCTTTGTCAACTAGAGGCGCTGAAACTTAAGGTTTTAACCATTTGAACGAAGTCATTATACGCGTCAGTCGACCGGTCACCACTCGGTTCTTGATGGTAGCGGGCAACGTAGGTCCGACCATTCGTATAGAAAATGTAAACCACTGTAATCGTGCCGGCTGGAGCGGCTGCCGGACCGGGGTTTATTAAAGAAGACCGCATTTTCTTACCGGTAATACCGTGGACCATTACGTCCTGGCTAGTGATGGCCCCAAACCCTTGGGCCTGGCTTAGCTGTTGGTCGGCAGTGTGGTCTCCAGACATAGAAAAAACCTGAATTTGACCAGTCTGGCCAGAATTGCAAACCGCCAAGCCGGCTGCTGTTGGGGCAAGAAAAACTGTTTCGGGATTATCGGTGCATTTTTTGATTTTCCAGTTGGGATTGAAGCGAAGCGAGAACTGGCCAGCGGTGCTGCTATAGGGCGTCCAGCTGCGAGTCGGGTCGGCTGGAACAGTGGCAGTCTGAATTTCGGCCGGGGTAGTTGGAGTCGGCGCAAAAGCTAGCGGAAAGGTTTTGGCGTACCAATAAATCCCGCCACCGCCAATCAGTAGCCCAGCCAGCAGAGCCAGGGTTAATTTAAACAAGGGCGTTGGAAAATCTTTTGGCGGACGAAGTATTGCCATACTACTTATGATTATAAACCAGTTGACCTGACGATCAAACCTTAATTACCTCGTTGTCTAAGTGCTCCAAAATTTGCTTTTGCAATTTAGGTTCGCCGAAGTAACGGGCGAAAATTTCATTCCACAACGACTCACGACAATGATAAATATATCGGTCAGCAAACTTTAGTTGATTGGCAAAACTCAACGCTAGGTCCATTAAGTTAAAACTGACGAGCTGGCCGGATTTAACTTCGGCCACAAAGTCGAGCCCGCGCCAGAAATCTAGCTCAGGATCTATGTGGTAAAGTACGTCCTCAGCTTTACGCCAATGCAAATCCTCCGGCTGGAGATGCGGTTTAAAAATTTCCGGGTGTTTCTCGTGCGGCAATTTACCGAAGTAGCGCTGAATCACAGCAAATTCGATGTCAGCATGAGTATCGACTTTAAATTTGGGTGGTTTGGCCACCAGGGTATCGCCGATGATCTGACCGAAGTTAGACCGGTGCCTAACCAGCTTGAAAAAACTGGAGTACAGTCGAATTTCGTTGAAGTAGTGGGTGATGAGTGGCAAAATTTTTATCGTCACACCTGGAGTATGGACGTTGCCTACCGGCAGTACACAAACCGCACCCATTTCCTTGGAATGGGTAATGTTGTGTAGTTTTTTGGCAACATACGGAGCCGCGACTTTCTCCCATTGGTCGGATTCAAAAATAACAATTTGGATGTCGCGAGCCTCAAAATCAGCGGGTTTAAGTTTTTTTGAATAGGCGTCGTTAAAACGATTTAACCAGCCCGGTGTTTCACAAAACCTCAGCGCGCAAAACAGCTTGGCAATTTCTTGATCTTTAATTAACTTGGCTACCGATTGATATCCCAGTAGTTTCATTATCCCCTTTGGCGGCATGTCGACCAGCAGCTGCTTGGCTCGGGCGGGCTTTAAAAACCAACCGGATTTTGGCATTGGTTCAGCCTCAACCGCCGCCACGATTTTCGGTGTCAGCGCCGCCAGATCGGTCGGGTCGCTACCTCCGATTATTCGGCATAGCCGCTCGTCATCTTGTTTGACTCGAGCGACCAAAGCGGCATATACCGACTCGTGAGAACTATCTTGATTGAGACCTAAGACTAAAAGCGATCGGTGAGTGCTTTGGCGAATATCGGCAGCCAGTTTAGCATCAATGCCCTGATTGCCGGTTTTAGCCTCAAGTTGCTTTAAGGTGTGCTCGAATAACGGTTCCTTGGCGGCCAAAATCTCGCCAAGCAAACTCACAGCGAGCTGACATTGACTTTAATTCTTTTGAGCCTGGGGTGGTGCAAAATGCCAGCCTTGGCCCCGATCCGAGTCACGACTGAAGTGGCGTTGGCGCTGCCAAAGGTCAAAGCTTCTTCGATCGAGTGCCCCTGAGCAATTTTAGATGTAAAGCCCGACGCAAAAGCATCTCCGGCCCCCGTCCGGTCAACTACGCGCACTTTTTGATACTGCCCAGCCTCGTAAAAGTGCTGGTTGTCGCTAACGAAACTACCACCGGGACCATCGGTTAAAACCAAATAGGGGCAGACGCCGTGAGCTTGCGTGAAAATTTCGCGAACCGTTTTGCCGCCAAACAAACTGGAAAGCTCTTGCTTGTTACCAAACAAAATCGTCACTAGCGGCAACAGACGCTTGAGTTTGCGCGTTTGAACCAGTTCATCGTGACCAGGGTTGAGCCCCACTTGGATATTATGCTGATTAGCGTGGGTCAGTAATCGGCCGAGCAGATTTAAGTTACCGCCAAGGGAGGAAACATAAAACCACTCGGACCTTAAGCTGCGAATGGCTAAATCTTTGTGGTCAATTTGAGAAGAGGCTCCTCGATAAGCTAAAACAGTTCGCTCTCCATTGGGAGCCAAAAGCAGCACCGAATAGGCCGAAGAATTTTTAACATCAACTGCGATATGAGTAGCTGATATTCCCTCTTTTCGCAAAACTCGCAAAATGTCTGCCCCGGCTGGGTCGCGACCAATTTTGCCGGCAAACCCAGTCTTAAAACCCTGGCGAACAAAAGTAACTGCAGCGTTCATGGCCCCGCCACCAGTATCGAAATGTACATCGTCCAATTCTAATTTCGCACCCAGCGGAAACTGTTCGACGTAATCTTTGCTGCGAACATCGCGCTTGGCGGCTAAAACTTTACCCGATAAAAAAACATCTTGGCTGGCCGCGCCAATGCAAATCACACTGGGCTGATTGTCCATGCCCTAATCATACCAGTTATGCTTTATTCAAGCATCATATGGGAAATAAGCTTAAACCGTTTTGGCAGTTCATCCCTCAGAAATTCTTCTTGAGCTTCGCCCGTTAATTTGGCGGCTTCTTGCCAAACTGCGCGACCAGCCAAAAAACCATCTACGCCCGAAGCTGCAGCATCTCGCAGCTGATCGGCAAACTGATCAAAGCTTACGCCGGCGGTCAGTAAGATCCAGGGCGTATCTCCAACCGTTTCAGTGATTACCTTGCAGGATTCCAGGTTGCCGGGATACTCCAGTTTCCAAACATCTGGCTTGACGCCGGCTTTTTGAAATGCCTGAACTGATCTTTCAACCAAACTTGGTGCCACAGCGTTCTCCGGGTAGACACGAATTTCTAGAAACAATGGCAAGCCCACCGATCGACAATCCTCTACTACCTTCAGTGCGGTCTCTAGCTGTTGGTTTGCACTCGGCACATCCGGATTGAAGTAAAGCAAAATTTTGGCACCGTGCGCGCCTAGTTGTTTGATTTCGGTGGCTTTGCGTTCAATTTTGGTAATACGATCGCCGCCATCTTCGACATAACCGCTGGCTTCAAGCGGTAACAAAAACGGCACGGAGCGATTCTCATAGGCTGGCAGTCCGGTTTCGATATCAACCAAAATGCCGCTAAACAAACCGTCTAGGCTGCTAATAATTTTTTTCTTCAGCAAGGTTGCCTGTTCGGCCGTCACGCTGTCGGGATTGTTCGGGTTAATAAACTTCTTAAAACTGCCACGGTGATCAAACGCTAACATTAAAAACTTGTCGTCTTTGGTAAATTGTTTGAGATCTTCAGTCATGGCTTCCTTTTGATTAATTCTTTGGCCGCGGCAGCTATGTCTTGGCCAGTTAAATGAAAATGTTTGAGCAGTTCATTGGGTCCGCCGCTTTCGCCGAACCGATCTTTCATACCGATCCGCTCGAGCGGGACCGGATGATTCTCGCCGAGCAATTCAGCAATTGCACCACCTAGTCCTCCGGCCACTTGCCCTTCTTCGGCGGTCAAAACGGCGCCGGTTTTTTTGGCACTCTTTAAAATCGTGACGGTGTCGAGCGGTTTGATGACCGGGCAGTTGATAACTTCCGCTTCGACTCCTTGGTGACCAAGCTCCTCGGCTGCGACCATAGCATGATAAACCATGGTGCCACAAGCCACGATAGTAACGTCACTGCCTTCAGAGAAAACTTGGGCCTTAGCCAGGCTAAAGGGCGTGTCGAGGGTGGTCACAATCGGGGTTTTTTCACGGCCAAGTCGAATGTAGGCTGGGCCGGTGTTGGAGGCAATAGCGCGGGTAGCTTTAGCCGCCTCGAGGCTGTCGCACGGTGCTATCACCATCATGTTGGGCAACGCCCGCATTAAGGCAATGTCTTCAAGCATTTGATGTGTGGCACCGTCCGGGCCGACCGATACTCCAGCGTGCGAACCGGCAATTTTAACGTTGGCGTCGTTTAAACAAATAGTAGTGCGGATTTGTTCCCAATTACGGCCGGGAGAAAATGCGGCGTAGGAAGAGACGAACGGAATTTTGCCGACCAGCGACATTCCAGCCGCAGTCGTTACTAGATTTTGTTCAGCCACTCCAACTTCCACAAAACGCTCGGGAAAGGCTTTGGCAAAATCTTCCATGCGGGTCGACTCCGTTAAATCGGCACAGAGCGCTACAATTCGCGGGTCAAGTTGGCCGGCTTCAAGCAGTCCCTTGCCGAAACCAGCGCGAATCGGTTCTTGGTCGACGTCCTTACCAAACAGGTGAGGGTTTAGTTTCAACTCACTCATGCTCACCTCGAATTTGCCCGCCGAGCGTTCGCAGTTCGTGGAGAGCTTTTTTAGCCTCTTCGGGGTTGGGCGGTTTGCCGTGCCAGAGATAGTCGTACTCCATAAAATCAACCCCTTTGCCAGGAATCGTTCGGGCAATAATGACGCTTGGCTGAGATGTTATGGCTTTAGCCAAATCAAATGCGGCGACAATTTCGTCGAAGTTGTGGCCATCGATTTCCTGAACATGCCAGTTAAAAGCCTTATATTTTTCAGCCATATCATCAAGCGGCATTACCATTTCAGTGGGGCCGTCGATTTGAATGTTATTTCGATCAACTAAAACCGTTAAATTCCACAAATTGTATTTGGCGGCTAGCATTATCGCCTCCCAGGTGTTGCCTTCGTCGTGTTCGCCATCACTGGTCAAGCAAATCACGCGCCGATGCAGTTGATTGTCCATTTTTAGCCCTAGCGCCATGCCGGCGGCTTGGCTAATTCCCGAACCCAGGGGCCCACTGGTGGTTTCAAGACCCGGCAACTTGGTTCGTTCAGGGTGGCCCTGTAGGCGCGAACCTAACTTGCGCAAAGTTTGTAGTTCTTTGAGTGGAAAATACCCGGCGTGGGCCATCGTGGCGTAGCGGACCGGGCAAATGTGGCCGTTGGATAAAACCAGGATGTCACGCTCGTCCCAATCTGGTTTTTGGGGATCGTGCTTGAGAATTTTAAAATATAACGCTGCAAAAATGTCGGCCATTCCTAGCGGCCCCGCCGAGTGGCCGCTACCGGCTTCGACCAACATTTTGATAATACTTTGACGAATGTCATTGGCTTTTTTGGCCAGTTGCTCGTTTGTCATTCGACCGCCTCCATCATTTGGCGGTATGGAATCTTTGGATCGCTGGCTTTAACGATAAACCCGCCGCTAACCAAAACGTCTGCCCCGGCTGCGGTAACTTTGCGGGCATTATCGGGATTGACCCCCCCATCAACACTAACCTCAACATCGGGGTTGATTTCCTTAACTTCAGCGATTTTCGGCAAGCAATCCTCTCGCAGATCACCACCGTAATAACCAAGATGCCCGGTAAAAATCAGTACGTGATCAACCGCCTTGATGAGCCCTCTCGCCTGCTCGACCCGAGTTTCCGGCAACAGGGCCAGCCCGGTTTTTATGCCAACACTTTTAAGCTCGGCGAAAAAATGTCCGACGTTACCTTTGGTTTCAAAATGCGCGATCGCCAAACTAGGTGAAAGACTGGTGACAATTTCGATCTGTCTCTCCGGGTGGTCGAGCATTAAATGCAAATCACACTCAACGTTATCGGGCAAGGAAACTTGGGCCAGTCCGAGCGTACGACGCGGTGAAAACGGAGGGGTGGCAATGTCGATATGAAGCCGCCTAACAAACTTGAGTTTTTTGAGGTCGTAGCCGAACTCAACCGGATTTTCAGCCAATACCGCTGGTACAATCTGGACCAATTTAGGCTCCGTGGTCAATTTCAGCGATGCGCCGTTCATGCCGCTCTTCCTTAGAAAATGGCGTCTCTAGCCAAGTCTGAAGTACCCTGATTGCCTTTTCGGAGTCGATGAACCTTGCCGGTAAACACAAAATATTGCTGTCGTCGTCGTTGCGCGAAGCTTTGGCCACCTCCTCGTCCCAAGCCAGAGCTGCGCGAATACCGCGCACTCGGTTGGCCGCGATGCAAACCCCTTCACCACTGCCGCAAGCGATTACGCCCTTCTCACCCGTTCCGGCTACTTTATTTGCCAAGGCGAAAGCGAACTTCGGATAGTCGTCACTGGGATCAAGATCTTCGGCGCCGAGATCCTCGTATTGATAGCCGTTGGTGTGCAGCCAAGCCTCCAGCCCCTGCTTCAACTCGAAACCGGCGTGATCAGCCGCTATATAAATCTTAATGCGTCACCCCCCGAATAACTGGCCCGTTAGCTGCCGGGCCGTCCTGTTTGGCCACCAAAACGGCTTCTTCAACCAAGCGATTAGAGTAGCCCCATTCATTGTCGTACCAAGCCACCACTTTGGCTAAATTGCCGCCAACAACGTTGGTTAGGTTTAGATCAACTATCGCCGAGTGGGTGTCACCGATAAAGTCGCTTGAAACCAGCTCCTCCTCGGTGCAGGCCAAAAGGTGACTATACAAAGGATTCTGGCAAGCCTCTTTTATGACTTGGTTAATTTCTTCAACGGTTGTGTCTTTTGTTAGCACAAAGGTAAAATCCGACAGCGATACCACCGGAGTCGGGACCCGAATCGACAAACCCTGAAAAATTCCTGCCAAGGCCGGTAAGGCTTTGGCAGCCGCGATGGTCGCGCCAGTGGTGGTTGGCACGATATTCTCCGCAGCGTTACGGCCTTCGCGCAAATCCTTAGCCGGGGCGTCTTGTAGCGCTTGGCTAGCGGTGTATGAGTGAACGGTCGTCATCATGGCTTTTTCGATCCCGAATTTGGCATGAATAATCGCCGCCACTGGTGTAATGCAGTTAGTAGTACATGATGCATTCGAAATAATCGTGTCCGAGGCTTTAATCTCTTTGTCGTTAACCCCAAGAACGTAGGTCGGCACCCCGTCGCCTTTGGCCGGAGCCGAGATAATGACGTGTTTGGCGCCGGCATCGAGGTGCTTTTTAGCGTCTTCGGGTTTGGTAAACCGGCCGGTGCACTCCAAAACTATATCAACACCCATTTCCGTCCACGGCAAAGCGGATGGGTCTTTTTCGGCGGTCACCTTAATCGATTTTCCGCCAACGATAATCGAAGACTCATCGAAACCGACCTCTTGATGGTAAGCGCCGTAGTTTGAGTCGTGTTTGAGCAAATAGGCCAAAGTTTTGGTGTCGGTCAGGTCATTGATTGCAACGATCTCAAGTTCAGGATTGCCGAAAGCGATCTTAAAAGCGTTCCGTCCGATCCGACCAAAGCCATTGATTGCAACTTTAAACATGCGCCCTCCTGCCTCTATTCTATGAGCTTAAGCGGTTTGGGTAAAGCCAGCTAGTAAGTCCGTACAGTTTTGAGAACATTCAAGACGTCATGGATATCTTTGACAGACTCTGCTTCGACTTGCGTCTTGTCGCTGCAGGGTGATTGAGGGCTGTGATAATAAAAGAAGTAACCGCCAGCACGGCCGACGAATGTGCCGTCCTCGTTATCAGCCGCGCCTTCGTTGCTTGATTGGTGAGTTAAAACATTTAATAGGCCGAGAGTTTGGGCACCCTGACTCGCATCGCACATCGCATCCCGGCTGGCTAAAGATTGGGTAGAAAAACCTAGGGTGATTCCGTTTGCATCTTTGGCGTAATGATAGACCAGATCAGGCAACGTTGAATCTAAAACGAATTCCACACCCAATTCCGAAACCTTAAGGGTTTTTAGGGCTGAACTTGGTCTATTAGCTGTCTGATTAACAGCGGCCGGTTTATTGTGGTGAGCTAGGTAGTAGCGGTAGCCAACTATTGTAATCAGACTGGTTACGATCGCAACTAACAAAAGCTCAACGACGAGCGCGACGCCACGTTGATCTTTCAGCATTCTCATAACGCTTATGCTACACGCTTAAGTGAGGTTTTTCTAGAGACCCTTGGGGAAGGAGAAGCTCGAAGGGATGGTGCTGGGTTGCTGATCGGCGGTGCCGTAAACTATGGCAATTTCTTCGTGAGCGGTGAGCTTAATGTCGCGCGGGTCATCACTAAACTGCTTACCGTTCACATAAACCTTCAGCGTATGGGAATCATCCACTTTATAGCTTCCGATATGGTCCTTACTGACATCAACTCCCCAGATGGCGAAGAATTGGCCGAGGTAAAAATCCTGAACGGTTGGCGACTCCACGTGCAAAATTCCTGAGGTGTCGTGGACGTGAATTGGTGAAATAAAGTCGGCGGCAATACCGGTTTCGGGTGGGATAGCCACGGTTTTGCCCTCAACATAAATGTCCAGATGCTGGTGGATGTGCAAAGCGGTACCTTCCGCCCCTAAAGCCGGCAACCCGACAGCGCCCAGCCGAGCTTTGAGGTTGGTCGAATCATTGTTTACCTTCCAGGGCGCTGGTCCGGTCTGCAAGCCCGGCAGGTTATCAGCCCAATGTCTTACCACGGAAGACTGAGTCGTGGTTGTTGATTTGCCCTTGTTACCGGCAACGAATATCCCAACTAGGCCGACCACAACGACCGCTATAACTAAAGGGAAAATCCAGCGGTTCATTTCGCTATGAATTTTACTAGTAAAAGTGCCACGATATTCAAAATTTTGATCATGGGGTTAATAGCAGGGCCAGCGGTGTCTTTGTACGGATCACCAACCGTGTCACCGGTTACGGCGGCTGCGTGGGCCGGCGAGCCTTTGCCGCCATACAAGCCAGTTTCGATCAATTTTTTAGCGTTGTCCCAAGCCGCACCACCCGAAGTCATTGAAATCGCGACGAATACACCGGTCACGATACTGCCAACTAGTGCTCCACCGATCAGTCGAGCGCCGGCGTCTTGGCCGATGTAGTGGCCAATAACAAGCAGCGCAATCGGAGTTAATACTGGCAACAGCGCCGGGGCAATCATAGCTTTAATGGCGGCTTTCGTGACAATGTCGACCGCTTTACCGTACTCTGGTTTACCTTTACCGGTCATAATGCCTTTGATCTCTTTAAACTGGCGCCGGACTTCGTTCACAACCGCACTCCCGGCTTTACCGACGGCCTCCATCGACAGAGCCGCAAAAAAGTAAGGCAGCAACCCGCCGATTAACAAGCCGACTAGAACGTAGGGGTCGGAGAGTAAGAAATAAATTTGTTTGCCGGCAGTGTAAAGTTCGGCGTTGAAGGTCGAAAAAAGGACGACAGCGGCCAGTCCGGCTGAAGCGATGGCATAACCTTTGGTGACTGCTTTGGTCGTGTTGCCGACGGCATCCAGAGAGTCAGTTACGGTGCGAACCTTGTTGGGTAACCCACTCATTTCGGCAATGCCACCAGCGTTGTCGGCAATGGCACCAAAGGCGTCGACAGCTACAACCATGCCAGCCAGTGAAAGCATCGACACGCCAGCAATTGCCACTCCGTAAATGTTAGCCAGCGCGTAAGAACCCAAAATGCTAGCAGCAATCGCGAGAATCGGCAGAGCGGTCGATTTCATCGAAACCGCCAAGCCGGTGATGATATTGGTACCGTGACCCGTCTCGGAAGCTGCAGCAATATCTTTGACTGGCTTGAAGTTGGTGCCGGTGTAGTATTCGGTAATTAGCATCATGGCGGCGGTTAGGCCGACGCCGATGAGACCAGAGTAAAATAGCTGATCTGGAGTGAAGATTCCGTTTTGACCCATAACTTTAAAGGTCACCACGTAGAGCAAACAGCCGGTAACCAGCGCAGATACCCCCAGGCCTTTGTACATGGCGGGCATGATTTTGCCTTTTTTGCCTGTCTTAACGAAAATAAATCCTACGAGTGAGCCCACGATCGCCGACGCGCCGATCAGAAGCGGATAAAGAATTACCTCGTTTTTGCCGGGGAAAATCAAAGAACCCAATAAAATTGCGGCAACTAGAGTGATGGCGTAGGTTTCAAATAAGTCGGCCGCCATTCCGGCAACGTCACCAACGTTATCACCAACATTGTCGGCAATGACCGCCGGATTACGGGGATCGTCTTCGGGAATACCGGCTTCGACTTTTCCAACCAGGTCCGCCCCAACATCGGCTCCCTTGGTAAAAATACCGCCACCCAGCCGGGCAAAGACCGAAATCAAGCTAGCGCCAAAGCCTAAACCAATAATCGCTTTAAGGTCATGAAAGACTCCCCAAAACCCGCCGACGGCCAACAAACCCAATCCAACCACCAACATGCCGGTCACCGTTGCGGCCTTGAAGGCAACTCCAAGTGCCGGGTTTACTCCGGATTTGGCGGCTTCGGCCGTGCGCGCGTTGGCCCGAACGGCCACAAACATTCCCAAATACCCGGCTAGAGCCGAAAAAACCGCACCAATTAAAAAGCCAGCCGCGGTCGGCCAGCCAAAGGCTTTAGCTAAAACCAGCGCCAATACCACCGCAATCGCACCCACTACTCGGTACTGTCGATTCAAATAAGCCGCCGCACCTTCCTGAATGGCCGCGGCAATTTGCTTCATTTTGGCATTGCCAGCCGACAGACGGCCAATTGCGAACAGACTGAATAGGGAATAAGCAATCGCGACGGCCGCCGCGACGTAAACAGTGGTTAAACTGGTAAAATTAAACATTTATTGAATGGTAGAAAATATCTATGGCAATTTAGCACGACTACTGCTGATGGGCAAGATATTCACGGATGAGTAGCGCTGCGGTCACACCTTCGCCAACAGCGCTGGCGATCTGAAAAGTTGAACCGGAGCGAACGTCTCCCGCACAAAACACGCCCGGTAGCGCAGTTTGGAATTTGGCGTCGGTAATTACAAATCCTCGTTCATCCAGTTTGACTTGGCCTTTTAGCCAGTCGGTGTTGGGTACCAGCCCAATAAAAATGAAAACGCCGTCTACCCCCAGCGGGCTTTCTTTGCCTGTTTTATCTTTTACGGTGACCGACTCGAGCATCTTTTCGCCGGCCAGTTTAGTGATTTCGGTCTGGAAATGAATGGTAATTTTCGGTTCAGCGTTAACTCGTTCGATTAAAACCTGGCTACCTTTTAAAGCCGGCCCGCGGACCAATAAATCAACGTGGGTAGCGAATTTGGTTAAAAATAACCCCTCTTGCAGCGCCGAATTCCCGCCGCCAACCACGGCCAAGCGCTTGCCGTGATAAATCGGCCCGTCACAGGTAGCGCAGTAGTGAATACCCTTGCCGGTTAGCTCGATTTCATTCGGCAAACCCAACCGACGGTAATGATTGCCAGTCGCAATTAACACTGCCTTAGCCAGATACGACTCGGACTTGGTTTGAATTTCGACTCCCTCGCCTCCCGACTTTAGCGAGAAAACCTCGCTGCCAGTGACAATCTCGGCGCCGAATTTTTGGGCTTGTTTCATTAATTGCTCGCCCAGCTCCGGCCCGGCAATACCGTCGGGAAAACCCGGATAGTTTTCGATGATGGCGGTTTGAGAGACCAGCCCGCCGGCAATCACGTCGCGTTCCAATACTACGGTTGAAATATCTTCGCGCGCAGTATAAACGGCAGCAGCTAGCCCCGTGGGCCCAGCCCCGATTATCGCCAGATCCGTTGGCTTCACGCTAGGTCTAAGCTCTTGGTCAAACGATCCTGATCAAAACCTAAAATTCCTTCAGCCGAACCATTCTCGTGGGTAATGACGGTAAAAGGCACGCCCATTTGGCCCGACAAACGAATCATTTCTTCGGCTTGAGCGGCGTCGGCGTCAACGTGAGCCTCCTCATACTTAACGCCCTTCGAATCTAAAAACGCCTTTTCGGCGCGACAGTAAGCGCAGGTTGCTGTGGTGTAAATCTTAACTTTAGCCATTACCTCTATTCTAACAAATCGTGCAAACGCCAAAACCGGCCGGGAGATGTTTCCCCGACCGGTCTTCGCCGGCTTCGGCGTTGGTACGTCATGAGTATGAGGTAGTTCGTCAGCAGCAAACCAATTGCGATGACGGTGAGCGGCTTAGATTTCGAGGCCGCGTGATGGGCCATCAACTTCGCCGGTCGGCTGAGCCTACGCGGCAACACCACACCGCCGGTGAGGGCATTGGCGGGAGGCGCTTGGACCCTTGCCTCAACTCCGGTCGCAGACTTCGGGCTCGGAACAACCGCCAGAATACTCGACAAAGGTCGCTCGAGATTGGCCTTCACAACTGGCCCGACTCCAACTAGCCCTTCGACTAGCTTCATGCGGCCACCGACCTTCGCCAGACCGTTGCTCGGTTTCGAAACAACTTGCCCGGCAGCAACCATCTCGGATGAACCACCGCCGTCGAAGTTGACCGCCGTATAGCAACCAAGTTGCCGAGTAAGCGCCCTGGCCTCCGCCAAGGTGGCTCCCGGACTACCAGGTTGCCGACCGTCGACGACCACCAAAAGCAAGTCGCCGTTTTGGCGCTTGCAGGCAATGGTCCTAGGTTCCCGTTTCGTGCTGAAAAGGTCGTCTGGCAGAGTCGGCAAACGATCTTGGGGCTTGTTGGCCGTTTGATCGATCAATGTAACCGCTCCAGGTCCAATTCCGGGAACGTTAAAGCCAAGCATCTGCTTCACAACCGGGTGAGTGCCCGCGATCGGTACCCCCGTTGACCGATTAAAGAACCCAGCGTTGACCGCCAATAAGCAATGGCTTTCTCGGCAAATCTGGCTAGCAGTTTTCTTGCCGGCGCCAGACAGCACCTTCAGTTTGACCGGCGCCGATCCCGAAACGGCCGCCACGTGCACCAGGTTGGGGTGCCCTATGGCAGAAGTCTTCAGGTCGAACATGCTTACGCCAGGCCCCAGAACTCGTCCCGGAACCGTTTGAGCAGCTTCGGCCGACAGCGCAACTGCCTGCCAGCCCAAAACCACTAGCAAAATCAAGCTCCGTTTGAGCACCTCTACCTCCTCAAGGTACTACTCCCCCATCCGTCAATTTTTACTATATACCTCTTATGCTTAGTGTCCACAAATTGAACCATAAGAACTATTGACAAACCAGGAGTAAGATGATAGAATGGTGCGCATCCGTAAGGAGTACAGCCCTACAATCTAAGGAGACAAATGATCTGCTTCAAGTGTGAAGCGGAAGTCGACCCCGAAGCCGAGTGCTGCTGGAATTGCGGCACCGAGGCTGAGGAGATCAAGCACAACGCAGCGCGAATCGAGTGGCATGAGCGCCAGCTCGAGCTGCAAGGCGAGGACTTCCTCACCGACCAGAAGCAACCGGTCTACGCCTTCGTCTATATCACCGTCCAGTACGGCGACTTCGACGAAGTAGACTTCCGCTTTTCGTCGGTTCTCTGGGATGCCGCGCACATAGATGATGACGTCGCCACTCAAAACGCCATCATCGGTAAGTACAAAGGCATCCTGGCCGGACACCTGCGCAAGAAGTTTAAGCAGGAGCCTCGGCTGCCGACAATCAAGTGGTTGGACTTTCTGGATGCTATCACCAGCCTCCGAGATCCACGCATTACCGCTCCTTCGACCTAACGGCCCCAGAAACAGCTTCAGCGCGAAGCCAGTTTCTGGGGTTTCGTGCGTTTATGGGTTTATTTTTACGTCAAAATCTGTTATTTTGTACTGCTCGGTTTCGAACCACGATCTTTGAGAGGTGAATATGCATCGTGATCCCAAACCGGCCGGAAAGTTTCTGGCTGGCCAGCGTTTCATGAACGAAGATGACCCGGAGTTGGTGTGGCGGATGATAAGTTTGACTGTCCGCGGCATCAACTGGTACGCCATTTGGAGCGTTGGGCTGGCGGTGAACCTGCCGAAAGCTGGCGAGATCATCGTCCCTCAGCTGGGCAACAAGCGGCGCTACAAGCGCCCCGACCGCCCAGTTCGTTCTACCGATGAAGTACCAACTCAGGCGGAGCGGCGCACCTACACCTGCGACACTCTGCGGCGAAAACTCGAGGTCCACGTTCCGGGCAACCTCGAACGCTCGCAGGCGGAGATCGAATACCAGGTGGAGGATTTTCGAAATGCCGCCGAAGCTGCCGCCCACGGGAAAGATCTGTCAGCCGAGGAACGTGAATACTATGCGTTCCGGCTGGGCGAAGATGCCAAAGCGCTCAGCGGCAAGCACAGTCCCTACTTAATGTCGGCCGCCGAGCGAGCTGAGGATGCCAAGGACTTCACCGACTCTCTCTCTCGTTACAACCCGCAAGCCTCCGGTTTGAAGTTGCAGGCGGGGGAGCGTAACTTGGGTGCCCAGAGCGATCAGAACGAAAAGTCGAGGCGGGCCAACAGCAAACAACGGCTGGCGCTTCGGGAATACGATGAGTTCATGCAAGCCACTCGGGCACAGGTGCGTTTGATTTTGCACCAGCCGCCAAGTCAGAAACTTAGCGAGAACCTGCGAAACTGGATCGGTCAGTTGGCGACTAAGCCCGACTACTTCGCGGCCAACTACATCGAAGCGTTGCTTGACCGCGATCCGCTGTCGGAAGATAGCTACTCCCGCGGTCGACGAGTGCTGGTGGCCGAAGAGGGTTGGAGCTTGGTTGAGGAGATGATGTCCCAACTCAAGCGTCAGCCAGAACTCTACCGAAGCTACCAGCTCAAGCTGCCGGACCTGCTGAATCAGATTGAGCAGCTTGGCTTGCCGCCGCACCGCAGATTGGTTGAGGAAGTTCGGCCGTACATTCGGAAGCTGGGTGAGGCGTTTATGGCGCCAAACGATGAGTTGCGCCTAAAGCTGATGAAGCGATCAGCCGAAAAAGTTCTAGCGGTCTTAAGGGACCGCGTCGAACCAATTTGGCTGCCCGCACGGTTGCATCACCTAGCCGGTCTGCCGGTCTAGTTCGAAACCGAAAAGGCCTCCGCACATGCGGGGGCCTTTTCTCATTCTTAGCTCTGATTACATCTGGGTCGGAGCTGGCGGAGTCGTACCGTCAGCGGGGTGTTCTTCCGGAGCAGCTGGAGCCGCCGGGTCGACTGGAGCAGCCGGAGCCGGTGCGCCACCCATGTCGGGGGCTGGAGTTACCGGAGCGTCGGTGGTCGGCTCGCTACCGGGTGTCGGGGTCGGGGTCGGGTTCATTGGATCCATAATTTCTAGGTCCTTTCGTTATTATTTACCGTTGTGCCTAGCATAATATCAAGCCGGCTATCTAGTCAACTCGAAGCAAAAATTGGCGCAAGGCCTCCGGATAAAGCTTACGCTCAAAAACTTTAATTCTCTCATGTAAAGTTTCTTCGGTGTCGCCGGGTTTAACCTCAACGCAAGCCTGGGCCAAAATTTCGCCCTCATCTACTTCTAGGTTGGCCACATGAATTGTCGTCCCGGTTATTTTTACGCCCATAGCTAGTGCGTCGCGGACGGCATGGCCACCTTTAAACGATGGCAGCAGGGCTGGGTGGGAATTTAGGATTTTGCCCGGGAAAGCGTCGAAAATTTCTTGAGATAACACGGTCATAAAGCCGGCCATGGCCACCACATCAACATTGTATTTTTGGAGTGCTTCAACCATTTGATGAGTATAGCCGGGACGATCAAAGTCTTTTTTAAAGCTTTCGCGTTTTACTAGCTCGGTTGCAATGCCGCCTTTTTCGGCAATTTCCAAACCCCGACACTCCCGATCGGCCGCCACAACCGCAACTTCGATTCCGTCCTGAATCATCGCTTCCAGCAGCGTGCCGCTGCCAGATACCAATACCGCGAGTGTTTGTTGCTTTGCCATAGAGTTTTATCATACAGTGAGAAGCGAGAAATCTGTACCGCAATCTTGAATAAGCTTTAGGATTATGGTATAGTATCCAGCCATGTTTAAACCTAAACAGCCTAAATTATCGGTGGTGATTCCGGCTTACAACGAGCAGGATTATATTGGCCGGACTTTAAAATCCCTAAAGGAGCAAAGCTTTAGGAATTTTGAGGTGATTGTGGTTGATAACAATTCGACGGATCAAACCGCCTCTATCGCCAAAGCAGCGGGAGCCCGAGTACTTAGTGAAAAGCAGCCAGGAGTTTGTCCGGCCCGCCAAACCGGAACTAAGGCTGCCAAGGGGGCAATCGTGGTGTCGACCGATGCCGATACGACTTTTCCGAAGCAGTGGCTAACCCGCATCGATGCCGTATTTGCCGCTAACCCCACCGCCACGTTAGTTGCCGGTCCGTTTGAGTTTGTTGATCCGCCCAAAACGATCGCCAAGATTTATGAGTTGGCGGTCAAGGCCAGTAAAAAATTTTATGAGCGAACCGGCCGCATTTTCGATGCCGGTGCCTGTAACCTAGCCTTTCGCAAAACCGCCTGGGAAAAAATCGGCGGATATAACACCAAACTGACCCAAGGCGGTGACCAAATTGACTTTATCCGGCGCCTCCAACCGCTCGGCCCGCAAGTCGCCCTGTTCGACAACCGGGTCAAAACCTCTAGCCGCCGGGCCAACCGCGGGACATTCTATTCATTGGTGATAACAATGGGTTTGTATTATTTTGCCGACTATTTCATTGGCCGGTTGGTTGGCCGGAGTCTGCTGGGAAGTTATAAGCCGATCCGGACTGAACAGCCTTCTAAGCTAGTCAAATTCGGTTTCTACTCGCTTTATTTGCTCGGCTTTTTACTTTTGCCCTATGCCGTGGTGACACATACCGCACTGGCACGAACCGCACAGGTCCAGCGGGTAGCTCGCGACATCCACCGCCTGCGAACCGACGTTCATATTCCTCGCCGGCATCGCGTCCAATGAAGCAAATAGCCCTAACCTTTGACGACGGTCCTAATCCACCCTACACCACCGAACTGCTTAAAGTTTTAGCCAAACACCAGGTCAAAGCGGCTTTTTTTGTGGTAGGCCAAAATGCCCGGAAGCACCCGGAAGTGGTTAAAGACATTGCGGGGGCTGGTCACTTAGTCGGTCCTCATTCGATGCATCATCGGTTTAGAGATTATTTTTGGCCGGGGTACTTCGAGCGCGAGGTTGACCCAACAATCGAAATTATTACTAAATTAACTGGTCAGGCACCAACATATGCCCGCAACCCCTGGCTGTTTCCCCTGCCTGGCTTAAAACGCCAACTGGCAAAACGCGAGCTGAGTTTAACTTCTGGAACCTTTGGTAATCGAATCGAGATCTTTCAGCCCTCCGCGCTAGGGATAGCCAAAGCCGCGGCCAGGCGAGCCAAAGACGGCCAAATTCTAATTTTTCACGACGGTTATAACGGCAAAGGCGGCCGGCGAGACCAAACAGTAGAGGCTGTCGACTTGCTAATTCCAAAGCTCCAGCAGCAGGGGTTTAAGCTAGTCCGGCTAGACGAGTTAATCTAATCATTAGTATAATGCCCGCAAAGGAGATCCATGTTGGCTCAACCACAAGTAGTGCTGCTAGTCGAAGACGACCCTAATATTCAAGAAATTTACGCCACGATCCTAAAAAGCGGCGGCTATAACGTGACCAGCGTCGTGACTGGCGATGAGGCTATAGCCAAAATCGAAGAACACAAGCCAGAATTCTTGCTGCTGGATTTGATGATTCCAGGAATTTCCGGGATCGAAGTGCTAAAAAAACTCCGCACCGATCCCAAGCTTTTAGCCCTCAAACCCCAACCAAAAGTTGTTGTGGTAACAAATGTCGCCGACCTTAATGTTAAAGCTGAGGCCCAAAAGTTGGGTGTCGAGCGCTATATCATCAAAGCCGAGATCTCAGCCGGTGATTTGCCTAACGTCTTAAAAGAATTAAGCGCTACTAAGCCCGCCGCCTAAGAGGCAACGAAGGTCAGCGCTTTGCCGACTTTGCCGGCTCGGCCGGTACGGCCAATACGATGAATGTAATCATCGTAGGTGTTTGGTTGGTCAAAGTTGATAACGTGCGACACGTCGGGAATATCGAGCCCTCGAGCCGCCACGTCGGTTGCCACTAACACATCAACTTGCCCGGCCTTAAAGGCTTTGAGCGCTCTTTGTCGCTGCGGCTGTGATTTGTTGCCGTGAATAGCTTCGGCCTTGATACCTTGCTTGACTAGTTGATCGGCCAGCCGCTGAACGCTCCATTTTGCCTGCCCAAAGACCAATACTTTACTAAAGTCTGGCTGGCGCAATAGATTGATCAAAATTTCAATCTTTTGCTCTTTGGTACTGGCCCTAATGATGTCTTGCTCGACCTGCTCGCTGGTTTCGGCGGTTTTGACCGACACCGTAACTGGGTCTATCAACACGCTATGGACTAGGTTTTTTATTTCGGTTGGCATCGTAGCGGAAAAGCATAGGGACTGGCGTTGTTTAGGTAATTGGTCGACCAGAAAACGGATGTCACGGATAAAGCCCATGTCAAACATCCGGTCGGCTTCATCCAGCACCAACAGGTTAATAAACTGGAGCTTGAGGTGACCCTGACCGCTCAAATCTTTGAGACGTCCCGGAGTCCCGATTACCACCTGCGGGCGGCGTTGGAGGGCACGGATTTGATTATTCAAACCCATACCGCCAACACAAACCGCCGAATAAAGGTTTAGGCCGCGAGCAAAGCCGCGGAATTCTTCGTCGATTTGGGTGGCCAGTTCACGGGTAGGCACAATAATTAAAGCCGTACCGTTACCTTGTTTGGTTTGCAGCCAATTTAGGATTGGCAAAATGAACGCTGCGGTTTTGCCGGTACCGGTGTTGGCAAGGCCAACTAAATCTTTGCCGGCTAGAACCGGCGGAATAGCGCCATCTTGAATCGGGGTAGGCGTTTCGTAACCTTTGGCGCGGATGTTATTTTTGAGCGCCTCGGTGAAGTTAAAGTCGGCGAAGCGATGCTTCGGTACAAAGTTGGCCACCTCGACCGAAACCACCGCTTTGTTAATAAAGCGATCGGGGTTAATATACTGGCCGCTTCTTTTGGGCTTGGCGTAACGGGCGGACGTGGAGTTACGGAAGACCGATCGGCCTCCGTGAGGGCGCGAAAATGAGTTTCTCATGAATACCTTGTTTAATTATTCTCAGGATGAACGGCGAGAATAATTAACAACCAGACTCGTATTCATCAGTAAGTTGAACTTATAATAACATAACTTTTATAACTTCGCAAGGATTAGAGGAACTGGCGAAGACGAGTCTCGAGTGCGGCCATTTCGTTATCATCGACATCGAAAAATTCCTTGCGTTCGGCCCGGACGAAGCGGCCGTCAGATAACCACAAATAATGCTCCCCCTGGAAATCGTCGATTTCGAGCTTCCACTCAAACGGCGGGTCGGCGCTTAGCCCAAACTCTGTCGTGAAGTTAATCTTCATGCGGCCGTGTTTTTCGTGTTGCAAATCGGCCACGTCGTAAATTACCTCATCTGAAGGCAAAAGGCCAAACTCTTTGGCCAGCACACTGGAATATAAATACTGGAACTTTAGTTTGAGGGCAAGTTCGTAAATCTCCTCTGGGCTCATCGGTACTCCGGATTCTCAAAATCAAACCGGCTACCCGCATCCCATTTGCTGCGCTGGTTGCCGTATGGCGGAATGCCGCCGTTGTCTTTGAGCAGCTTGGCTATATGCATCAAGTTCCAACTCATAAAAGTAGTGTTGCGATTAGTAAAGTCGTTTTCCGGACCGCCCGAGCCCTTGTCCAGATACGACGGACCCGGCCCGGCCTCCCCCACCCAGCCGGCGTCGGCCTGCGGTGGAATAACGTAGCCGATGTGCTGCAAACTATAAAGCGTGTTCATCGTGCAATGCTTGATGCCGTCTTCGTTGCCGGTAATAATGCTGCCGCCAACCTTGCCGTAAAAAGCGTACTGGCCATCTTTATTCAGCTCGCCCGAGCAAGCGTACAGCCGCTCAATAATTTTCTTGGTCTGTGAGCTGTTGTCGCCCAGCCAAATCGGGCCGCACAAAACTAAGATATCGGCCTTCATCACTTTGTTTTTATAAATCTCCGGCCATTCGTCGGTCTTCCAACCGTGTTTGGTCATGTCCGGATAAACGCCGGTGGCGATGTCGTGGTCAATCGTACGGATCAGCTCGGTCTTAACCCCATGCTTCTCCATAATGCCCCGGCTAATCTTAATCAACCCTTCGGTATTACTAACCTCCGGCGACTTCTTAAGCGTCCCATTGATAAACAACGCCGATAGTCCATCAAAATCCCACTTCTTATCGTTTGCCATGCGCTTATTTTAGCAAAAACGAAAACCCTGACCCCCAAGTACAGTGTTTCAATAATCAACGCCAGATTGCATAATCTATAACGAACAACAATGGCGTACAAAATAGTCACCTGCCCGAAATGCGGAACTGATAATGCCTTAGAGGCCAAACAGTGTGTTAAATGTGGTCACTCGCTTTTGAACATTCCAATATCAAAAATCGACTCTGCGACGGGCGAGGTCGAGAAAGTCGCAAGGCGGCAGAGCCTGCGGATATGTCCAGTATGTGGCTGGGATAACCCGCCTTCGTTTTCGAAGTGTGGACGTTGTGGCCACGTGTTCTTCAAAGTCCCTGAGCCAAAAGAAAAACCGAAGAAAGACATTAAAGCCAAGGCAGCAGTCAAAAAGGTGGTGGTGGCGCTACCTCAGATGGCACGACAGTCGGGGCACAGATTTTATAAAACATTGTCGTTCATACGTCGTCATTGGCTGATTACCACCATTCTTGTACTGATAGCGTGGCAACCCGTAAGCGACTGGTGGATAGTCCACTCCATTTCTCCGAACTCCACCGCCGCTATATACGCACAGGAAGTAACCATGACCAATCACGCCAAACTAACTTTCTACAAGACACACCCCGAACTGGAGGCAAAGGCTTCGTTTGATTCGCATTGTCCAGATGCTTCTACGACGCCGGAGTTAGGGTGCTACGTGCCGCAAGGCAACAAAATATATATACTCTCGGTGGATAGGTCATTCGCAAGCGAAATGACGGTTACAGCCGCTCACGAAATGCTCCACTCGGTTTATGAGCATCTCGGCGAAGCGGAGAGACATAAAGTTGACGGGATGCTTGAGGCTCAAGTAAAAAAGATTGCTGATCCGGAACTCACTAGACGGTTGGCTCTTTACGCAAAACTCGAACCTGGAGCACGTGATAATGAACTTCACTCTATTCTCGGAACCGAATTCGGCGATCTAGACCCTGAGCTAGAGTCTTACTACTCCCAGTATTTCGTTTCTCGATCCACGGTAGTTGCTGCCAATCAAAAGTTTGAAGCAGATCTTGCGGAAGCTAAGAACGAAATTGATCGCCTATATAACCAAGCTATAGCCGACAAGACGGAATTAGAACAGATTGATGCGAATATGGAATACCTAAGACAAATCGGTAGTATCTATGCCTATAACAGCTTGGTGCCACGACAGAACCAACTTGTAAGCCAATTCAATGCCGAGGTGGACAATTACAACGTCAAGCTCGCTACATTTAACAGTTCGGTCATATCGCTAGATAGTTCAAACTTGTCACCTATTAACTCCAACATTCCACGGAAACGTTAATCAAGGCTAGTTTTAATTTTGGAGAGCTGTCTGCGCAAAAAAGCCAGCAACAGAAAGCTGCTAACTTTTCTGGTTAGCAGCTAAGGCGTTAAGTTCCTGGAATACCTCGCGTTAAGATGGCTTGACCCTCAGAGTATTTATTGAACTCATCTTTCTTAATTCTCTCGACATCGCTCCAGTGGTAATCCAGGTCTCTGAACGTGCTTGCAGAAGAGATCCAGTGGCGTTTTTTTGAACCGAAATCAATCAAGTATATTTTCCCCGGCGCATCTTCAGTGTCAACAATCTTGAAGTCGATATTCAACTTTTCCCTTGGATACTTAGTTTTAATATCTGTCTCCAGGCCACGTTGTCTCCTGCTCGAAAGATAATTGGATACGCCCTTAGCGATTACGAACGCTCCCGAAGCAGTGCCTACCATGAAATTGAAATAAATCTGAGAAACATTTAGCCATCCCATACCAACAATTATCTCACGACCCGGAATTCACCAGTGATATAACGCCGCGAGTCCGGCGAGTAATCCAGAAATTGCACCGAGGAAATAAGCGACTAACCCTGCCGTCAAATAGGGTTTGCGCTTAAGGTTTTGAGCCAAGCTGTTGAACCTCCGGCGCTCTCTAAATTTGTCGAATTGATCAGGGTTGTCGATTAATTGTTCAACCACTTTATTCGTTCGGTCGTAGTTGATGGCAACAGTTAGCGTGCCAGCCAGTTCGAAGAATGCGGTAAGGCTCAAGAATATTGTAATCAGTTCTCTTGAAGACATTACTTTCTTGGGCGTTTCAGGGTAATGGCGAGAGTGATTAATTCGGTGGCCATGGCTTAGTGAGGAAGCTCCAGCCAGACTGTGGGTTCGTTGGCGATGTCCCAGCCGTCGTGGCCAGGTGGAATGTGGGCTAGGTCGCCGGGGCCGAACTCGAGCTGTTCGCCGGCGTCCATTTTGACCGCCATTTTGCCGGAGATCATATAGAGCAAGTGATCGGTTTGGCAGCTGTCGGTTTTAAGTACTGGCTTAAGATCCACCGACCATTTCCAGCCCGGCGCAGCTGTGACTCGCGTGAACTTTTTGCCGCTAACCTCAACCGTGTCGAGCTTGATCTTCTCCGCTGGATTCACCGACTGATCAGCCTTTTCAAAACTTTTCTTTTCCAAGATATGCCTCTGTTGAGTTATGACTCCAGTATATCGCAAAAGAAAAACGAGCCAGTTTTGCGTCTTGGCTCAGGACTTGTTCTATTGTCGAACCAGCTCTTCCTCGCCGACCGTCACGGCTATTCGAACGACCGCGAGGATTTCATCGGTTGGAAGCTTCCTGGTCTCAATGAGGAAGCTGTAGATCCGGCGAGCAGCTTGGACACGTTCGCCTTCGACAGGATCTTCCCAACCAAGGCAATTGTTACAGCGCTGGGCAGCCACAACTCCAGGACCGATGTCGCTGAACCAGCTGGGTCGTCGGCAGCGGCACTTGCCAGACGTGCCATCCGGACGAATACTGAGCTTCGCCATTCTTCCTCCTTTGGTCTAGATTTCGATCAGGCCGCGCTCAACAAGTTTTGACCACGCTGTTTCGGCCTGTGAGCGCAAGAAATCCTTCACCACCTCTCTCTCGGTTGCGTCTGCCAACGCGCGCAGCCATTTGATGACGCCCACCATAACCTCATCCGCCACGAAGGCGTCGAAGTTTTCGGTTCGGCTCGCCTGAACCGCTGGCCACCCTGCCGCTATCTTGATCAGGGCGGGATCAACGGCATAAAGATGGCCAAGAATTGCGTCCCTAACGTCCAGGGGGTCTTGACCCCATGGCTTTCGGTAGTACATGCTCTCTGCCATTACACTCCTCCCAAGTCACCGATTCAGTGATTTCTGCGCGCGCAAACACGGAGAGAGATCACCGGAAGCTCCTTTTTTTGTCGATGTGCTTCGCCCAGGCTTAGATCAAAGTGATTTGATACAGGCCCTGGCTGGCCATAAGGGACGTAGTCCAAACTTCTACAGAAGAAATTCCTAGTCCCGAGGACCTTGCTCGCGACATTAAAGAAATTCGCGAGCTGCTAGACGATAATACCACTCTCGAGGAAGACCAGTGATGGCTCGGCATATGAGACGCTCGGGCGGTGGCGAGATGTTTATTGCCATTGTACTTCTGGTCTGGTGGCATAAAGCGCTTACTTGGGTCGTCTATGGCATGTTGGTAGTCCTGGCATTGGCCGTTGGCTATAAGTTGATGGCTTTTACAAAGAGCAGCCCGCAAAGTCCAACTTCATCGTGCAGGTATGTCGCAGATTGATCAGATGTCGGGTTTAGAGTTTGAAAGGTATGTCGCTCGGCTACTCGCCAGAAGTGGCTACTTAAACATCAACCTGACTGAAAAATATGATTTCGGGGTCGACATCATAGCCGTGAAAGATGGCATTACTTGGGGCATTCAGGTCAAAAGATGCACCGGCCTAGTCAGGGCTAAGGCAGTTAGGCAAGTTGTTACCGGCCTAAAGAAATACCGGTGCGATCAAGCGATGGTTATTACCAACGGCTGTTTTAGCCAAGTCGCTCGGGAGTTGGCAAGAGTTAATGAATGCCAACTGATTGATGGGTCGGTTCTACTGCGAATGCTTCGGCAAAACGCAAAAAGTGAAAGTAGGTTTGAATGTGAGGCGGTATGATATGGGTATGAAGTTTTTCCTCTCTTCCATTCGTCTACCAAACCAAGCTGAACAAACCCAGCTCTTCGAGAGTAAGCCTACCGTTTCAGTGGCTATAGTACCTAATGCCTGGGACACGTACCCCGATGACAGGCAGAGGGCTGAATTGGTGGCCACCACTGCCCAATTCAAAAAATTAGGTTTCCACACTTCGATATTAGACATAGTAACCAGCTCAGACAAGCAAAGAGAAGTTAGCCTCAGCTCAAACGACTTTGTGTGGATTATGGGTGGCAATACTTTTTATCTGAATTACTGTGTACAAAAAGCCGGATTTGATAAGTTACTTAAAACTGCTCTTGAGAAAGGGTTGGTGTACGGTGGCACAAGCGCGGGGGCAGTTATTGCTGGGCCAACTTTGCATGGCGTTGAGAATATTGATGACCCAAAGGAGGCACCGCAGGTCATTTGGGACGGACTAGGGTTTGTGGATTTTGGTATTGTGCCTCATTGGGGGATGGAGAAATATACTAGCGAACTTGGAAAAATGAAGCAGGAGATGCAACCCCACATAGCTCAAATTGTTACACTCACAAACGAACAGGCTATCACTGTAATAGACGGGAAGCAGACAATACGATGAGGTTTATGGTCTAATAGCGGGGAACTATGAAGTTTTTCAATAATGAGCCGATTGGCAACTTAGTCAGGAATCTCGGATATGTTAAAACCCAGGGGGTGGTATGAGGTAAAACATGAACAGCTCATAGGTCAAAAGAATGAACTTGAAAGTCGTTTAGGGGGTCTTGGCGAGGCTCAGGGCGGACTGCTGAAACACCGCCTGGCGGTGCTGGAACTGGCCCAAAAAGCCGGTGAGATCTACCAAAACAGGTCTCCCGAGCAAAAACGACTGATAATGTCCAAACTTTTTGCCAGCATGACCATCAAAAGTGGTTTGCTATCTGTTAAATACACAAATCTCGTCAAAATAATCGCGGATAAGGTAACTGAAACGTATCAAATAATGGAAGTAGCAAAATGAGTGTCCAAACTTTCAAAAACGATCACGCAACAGGAGTGAAGAACCAAAAAAAGAGCAAAAATCTGCCCTTCGTCTTTTCTGGCTGGGATGGTAGGATTCGAACCTACGATCTCCTGCTCCAGAGGCAGGCGCCTTACCACTTGGCTACATCCCATTATCTAAATTGTAACCGAGGTATTTTACCGTATTGATACAATGTTGACCATGAGCGATACGAACCCGAGGGTAGATAAATACATTGAGTCGTTGCCTGCGTGGCAACAGACTGTTTGCCGCATTGTCCGCAAAATCGCGCACGATGCCGATCCGGAGACTGAGGAGACGATCAAACGAAGCAACCGACCGTACTTTACTCTGGACGGAAACATCGCCGCCCTGCTTGGAACAAAAGATCACGTTAATATTTTCATTTACGATCCGATCGCGCCCGATCCGCACCACATTATCAATCAAGGGCGCGGCAATTTGACCGCGCGAGCAATCCAAGTTTATGAAGGTGACAAGCTAAACGAACAGGCCTTGCTGGAATTATTCAAAGCCATCATCGCCAACAATAGAGCCGGTGGATGGCGCAAGTTGAAAAAGTAGTAATATATCAACATGAAGGTAAGCATCGATAAGCAAGCAATGGGTTTAAAGATCGGACTGGCGATTCAATTTATCCTCGGCATTTACATTAACTTGTTCGTTAAGTTTCCCGAAAACGCCAATGCCCGCGCTAACTGGACCTTCGCTCAACATAGCTGGCTAGTTTTGTCGCATATTCTCCTTGGGACACTGCTGTTACTTAACGCGGCCGTACTGGTGATCCGGGTTTATCGTAACAAGCTGGATCGTTGGAAGCTGCCGACGGTTATTGGGCTGATCGGGATTCTAATAGCTTGGCTCGCCGGCGAACAGTTCGTGAGCACCGGGAAAGATGCGTGGTCGTTTGTAATGGCGCTGGGGTTTGTACTAGCCGTTTCGATTTACGGCTGGGGGCTGGCCCGAAATGAAGCAAAAAACTGAAATCAATAAGCGCTTAACTGCCGCGACATTTTTAGTTGCTCTGACCTTGGCCGGCTGGGCGCTTTACCGTTCGGGCAGGCCTGTAGCGATGCCAAAAATTGCCGTTTCGCTAAAAGCCCACAATCCGCCAAAAACCCAAGACCCAATTCAAATCGAAGCCATCAAAGCGCGCAAGTATACCGCAAGTCCCGTCGTGACTGAACAAAATCTCGGTGAACAAGGCGGCTACACTGCTTCGATTGTTTCCTATCGTTCAGATGGTTTGAAAATTTACGCACTACAAGCAGTGCCCGATGGCACCAAACCAGCCGGCGGGTGGCCGGTTGTAGTTTTTAACCACGGCTATATCAATCCATCACAGTACCAAACCAACGGAGCGGCGTATCGCGATTGGGTCGCGGTCATCGCGAAAGCCGGGTTCGTCGTCGTCAAGCCCGATTACCGCGGCAACGGCAATAGCGAAGGCGTAGCGGAAGGGGGCCACTTCTCGTCGGTTTATGCGTATGACGACTTAAATTTAATCGCCAGCCTAAAAAGTTATAACCTCGTGAATCCTAAGCGGATCGGGCTGTTTGGCCACAGCATGGGCGGGCACGTTAGCCTGCGAACCTTAGTAGTGTCAAAAGACATTAAAGCCTCGGTCTTAGCTGCCGGGTCGGACAGTTCAATGCAAGACATTTTCTACAATTGGCCTAACTCCCCCGCCCCGTTTGACCAACCGGCAATCGTCCAAACCGATCGCCAGAACTTAATTAATAAATTCGGGACACCCCAGAGTAATCCAACTTTTTGGAATTCGGCCTCGGCCATAAACTACGTTGGCAATATTTCTGGGGCGGTCCAGGTTGATCAAAGCGTTAGCGATAGCGTCGTACCCAAACTGTTTTCGGATCACGTGGTTGATGCCTTGCAAAAAGCTGGCAAAAGCGTGGAGTACTTTACCTATCCTGGTGATGATCACAACTTTTCTTATAACCGCGCGGCTTTCTTTCAACACGTCATCGCCTTCTATCAAACCCATCTTTAAGTCATGCTAGGATAGGTTTAGTTTTGAGGGGAAAACTATCCGCAGTTCGAATATAAAATACATACCGGAGCTCGACCAGTTGCGAGGCTTGGCGGTGCTGCTGGTTTTTTATTTTCACTCCGTCGCCGCCAATGCCGTAGCCCCTTATTTTTTCGGAGTCTCACCAAACGCCGCGCCGATTGCCCACTCCCCCGCCGATGTAATTTTGATTAACGGTCTTACCGGGGTAACTTTGTTTTTTGTGATCAGCGGGTTCATTTTTACCTGGGGCGCCTTCGAAACTTCCTACCTGAGCTGGCGGCGATTTTATTTAAATAGGATCTTACGGATTGCACCGCTTTATTTACTCATAAATTTGGCGGCCTTTTTGCTGCCTCATGGCAATATGCCGTTATGGCAATTTGGCTTAAATCTAATCGGTTTCGGCAACTTCCACCGAGGCTTTGGTATTTACGACACAGTTTTATGGACGATATCGCTCGAGATCCAGTTTTATTTACTCTTCCCGCTGTTGATGTTTTGGCTCAAAAGACGCGGCGAAATACTGCTCTGGGCATTAATTGGCATAATGCTCATAACTCGACTGTTAGTTAGGCTAGACGGCCCCTACGTTCACGACTTGGTGTATTACGGTCTTTTTGGCCGGCTCGACCAATTTTTAGCCGGTATGATTTTAGCTTGGCAGGCTAAAAAGCGCGGGTGGTTAAGCACAGACAAAACGCCCAGGGCAGATCTGTTTGGCGGGTTGATGTTTTCGGTCTTTGCCCTCGTAACTTTAGAGTGGATTTACCTAAAAACCGGCTGGAAATACGGCGAATCATTCTTTTTAGTTTTGTGGCCCACTTTGGAGGGGCTGGGTTGGGCCACCGTGATCGGTTATTACATCCGGTTTATTAGGCAGGGCTCGCCAAAATGGACAAAGCCACTACAGTTCGTCGGAGTAATCAGCTTTTCGCTCTATATTTTGCAGTACCCCTTAATTAAACTGCTTCAGCAGTACGGCTGGCAGCTCAACTGGCCAGGGCATCGTTTAGGGTCTGGACTGCTGTCGGCAACCTTCATAGCTTTGCCTATCGCACTAATAGGGGCGACCATTACTTATTATCTAATCGAAAAACCGCCTTTAAAATTGCGGCGGAGCTATACGACTATCGGGCGGGCTAAACTGTCGAAGGCGTGGGCGGTCTTTAATAAACCACCACGGCCTGATTACTAATCCCCGGCACCGCATTCATGTTCCCCAAAAGTGCTCCGGCCGACCAGTAAGAAGCTGAGTCGGTCCAAGGGTCGTTAACATAAAACCCAATCGGATTATCGGCGCTGCCATAAACACCGTAGACCACCCGGGCGTGCATTACGCTCGTCGCGTTAACCGGTCCGCCGGGAGTATTCCAGGTTTCGGCGAAGTCGTTCCCAATATGGCCATAGACCTCCACTGGATTGCCGGCGTAGATGTTTGAAGCAATAAACTGAGCCGAGACTCCGTAGAATGAACTAGCACTGCGACCGTAACTTTGGGCGGCTGCTGCTACCGGTCCGGAATACACCCCATACCCCACATTCCAGTCAAACGTATCAATAAAGCCAACGAACATGTGGTTTGGATCATCCCAACTATTTGTGCTGGTGTCTTTTGCTCGGGGGTTGTAGCCAATTTTCCCAACGATATCCATCTCAGACGTCTGAATGCCCCTGTACGCCAGCAGCATCCGCAGTGATGTCAATTCGCAACTACGTCCATACGGCTGCGCAAACAGCGGCACTCCAAGTTTGATGGTTTGTGATGTCGTGGTATAAGAGCCGCTTTGGACAACAGCGCTAGGCAGTCCCCAAGTTGGGGTCACCCCTGGCGCGATCTGAAAAGTATAGCCAGTTTGATAAGCGGCACCCGAAGGATAATAGGTCATGGTATTGCCGGACCAGGAGAACTTACCGGCAAGTGTCGGGCTAACGCTGAAGTGGGCCTGTGCCGAGGCGTGGTCAACCGCCTGGTCAAAAGTAATGTTCATGGGAGCGTTAAGCGATACCACTCCCCCGGGACTAAAGCTGGCTGTAACGGCTCCGTTGGTGGCGAATTGATACGGATGATCCGCCTCCAGCACTCCGCCAACTTTGGATCGCAAGCCTTTATTAACCTGATATTTATAGGTCTTCCCCGGCTCCAGCGACGACGGCTTAAATTGATAAGTTTTGGGGTTTATCCAAGCGCCCTTGCCGGCCAGATCAAATTTGAAAGCGTTTGAACTGGTATTCATCGCCTGGTCAAAAACTATATCAACGGTTTGATCCTTGTTGAAGTGATCGCCGCTGCGGGCAGAGACGATAGCCGGTTGAGTTACAGTAATAAACTTGGATTTTAAAACCAGGCGGTTTTGCGGTGGCAAGCTGGGGTCTTCAACCGAAAAAGTATAGCTAGTTCCTTGTTTAAGCGAAGCGGCGGGCTTCCAGCTTAGGGTCTGGCCGGTAGAAGTCTGGTTCAACTTAACCGCCGGTTCCAGTTTTGCTACCAACTGCCTGGAATAATGAGTCGATTCGCTTTGGACGACGGTCAGATCGGCCGAAACACCGACATTTTGCGAATTGTTGGTTGGAGTAATGGATTGGATACCAATGGCTATCTCGGTTGTGAAAAACCGATGAATATCGGGCAGCGCCATGCCGGTTAAAGAGCGCTTTAGGCCGGTGACCTCAACGGAGTAAGTCTTGGCAACCTTGAGCTTATCTTTAGGCGTAAATTGAACTGCTGATACCCCTAAAGGAGTGCGAATTTGGCGCCAACTGCCCGGTGTGGCCGGCGAAATTGATACTTGATACCGGCTCGAAACGTCTTGCCCGAACTCCAAGGTTACCGGCCCATTAACCGGGATAGAATCTTGATGAAACACCGCCGCCGAAAAAGGCATTTGGGTTCTGGCTAGAATTATTCCGACCGTCAAAATTAACCCCACCAACCCAATATGAGTTGGTTTTTTTAGCCAATTAAGCCCCTGCCGAAGCAGCGAACGGATTTTCGGCAACCTGAATTTCTTGCCGATCAAATACACCCCTTAAATAAGCATTACCATTGTATATAAAAACCTTGGAAGCTTCTAGCTAAGCTCGTCGGCCAAGACAATTGCAATCAGTTTAGCAACACCCCAACCTATTAAGCCAAACACTGCCATAGCTATGAGTGTGGCGGGTTCAAACACCGAAACGGTTTCGACTCCCATTGTGGTAGCGGAGTGAAAAATCGAGCGAAACGGCGACATTAAAATCCCAGCCAGAGTGTAAACAAATGAGACGAACCCGCTATTTGGATTAGCGCCAAACAGCTTAAACAAAAACCGGAAAGCCAGGATGCTTTCGATAGCTCCCAAAGCGTAGTAAACCAGATGGTACGCCTCAAAAAAATGCCGGCGCTCTTCTTGCAACGCTGCCGATCGGCTGCTGGTGGTTTTTGGTTTCGACTTTTTCATGAGAATTCCCTCCTTAATATATCACGAAGCATAAGAACTACACTCAGATGCCGGCGTTTGCCCCGACGTTAGTTGTCCCAGCCAATTCAAGACTGGACCCTTCCCGGCACTAAACATTGATGAGTAGTGATTAGCGTCTGAAAGTGCCCACTGAAGGTTTGATTGGTTGCCTTTGCATATACGGTGAGCCAGATCGGTCTGGGCACCAACCAAGATTACCTGGTCTTTACGGCCCGAGACCATTAGCACCGGCACGTCTTCTGGCTCCCCGGCTAAGTTTTGGTCTAGCTGATGGCCGAGATCTGGCGCCACCGAATTGATCGAGCCGGCTCGCATGGCGGCCAGAAAATTCGGTTGATAGAGGGCATCCAAACTGCTGGGCGTGCCGAAATACTCTATCCCGCTAGAGGCAAAAGGCTCGACGTCATTAATGCAGTATTTGGCGGCGTCGGCATCTAGGGTTGGGGAATACCTTGGAGTAAATATTGCCTGAGGATCGGTGGTTTGACCGTAGTAGTCTTTATAGGCGGCCACAACATATGGAGGAAGCCAAACGGTGGTGGCGCCTTTGGCGCTATCGGCAAAGGTTCGCTGCATATCCGTGGCCGGCGCGAATAAAATAAGTCCAGCGATTTTGATTTCCGGAGCATATTTAGGCCTCAGCTTTTCCGCCCACAAAGCGGCGTGGCCTCCTTGGGAGTAGCCGGCCAGAAACACCTGATCACTAACTACCGACCCTCGAAAATCCGGATCGGCCCGGAAAATCTGCATCGCCCGAACCAAATCAAGCATTACTCTGGCCTCACTTTCGCCTACGAAATAAGGCGAAATAACGCCGTTGCGGTTGGCGTAATCGGTCATCGCGACTGGGTACCCCTGGCCGGCATAAAAACTCAAAACGGAGTCGTAACTCCCCCAATTCTTACCGCTGTTACGCTCCAAAGTTGGGGCGCACGCAGGACCGGGACCAGTAGTACCGGGACCGAAAGCGATCAGCGGTTGAGCGCCGGCCCCCACCGGTAAATAGGCTCGAGCGGTAACCTCGATCTCCTGTTGGTTGCGGGCATCAACACTGGTATAGGTAAAGTCGAACTCCTCTACCGAATAACGAGCGCCCGCCGGGGTTAGGTTCCCCGAGGGAGTAATTTTTCTAATTCGGCCCCCTACTGGTTGGGTCTTTGGCGTTTGCACCTTTATTTGCTTAGTTACTTCTGCCACCGGTCGGCGATACCACCATAAGGACAAGCTAATCAAAGCTAAAAGGCCGAGGATGATTTTATAACCATGGCGCCGGTGCCACTTAGGCAGTTGTTCGGTTTCAGCCGTAACTTCAGCTACCTCGGTAGGTTCTTCCTCGATTATTTCTTCCGGACTAGGAATATTGGTGTCAGGCATAACTGCTTTCTAGCATACCTTATGGGTGGCAGGCTTTGACGGTCAGGCTGTTGATTAACCAATTGGTGCCGTCAAAACTAAAGGTCGCGTTATAGGTTGGGCCGTTAATGCCTTGGTCCCCCGTGTTGTACCAAGCCAAAACATCTGAGGCTGTGGTTTTGTCGCTAACCGTTTTGAAAGTAACCGAAGTTTTTAAGGCTTGGGGCGGGGATTGCCGACCGCAAGCAAATTGAGTGTAGGAGAAGCTGGAATTCATATTGCTGGTGGCATACTTTGAATTGTTGCCGTCGTTATCCATATAATCGTTGAACCAATTATTCACCAGTTGCTGCTCGGCCGCGGCGTCAAACAGCTTAATCAGTGGCTTGCTGGCGGAAAGATATTGCGTTGAGGCGTAGCCGGTTTGTCCCTGATAGTTAACTTTGTACCAGTTTCCGTCGCTGCAGCCTGCCAACACTCCGGCGGCATATGGCATTATCGAAACTACGATTGAGGATGTGTTTTTATCGGAACGCAACTTCAGCCCGTCGGTGGCGGTAACGTACATAGTCGTGCCGGTCGAACAGCCGCTGACCGAGTTGGTTGAACTGGTTTTGGCGGCGCTGAGACTAGAAGCGGGCGCCGTAGCAGCTTTGTGGTGAGCCGAGTAAACTTTAAGACCAACAATTGCCAAAGCTAAAACGACGATCGCACCAATAATAATTTCGACGACTAATGCGATGCCACGCTGATCGCGTAAAAGCTTCATGGTTTAATTATCAAGTACTAATCTAGCATGTCAATAAGCGTAAGCAGTATAATGAACATATGAATACCCACCCCAAAGTTCGTCATCCTAAAGAACTCCTCGCTGCCAAAAAAGCCAAGCAAAATAAAGCGTTGCGGGTTAATGACGCCATCCTGACATGGATCACTAACCACGTTTTGGCCTCGGTCATCTTATTTGATATCGCGCTCGTAGTGCCGCTGTTGGTGTTGCCGGCTCCTTCGGGCATTAAAATTACCCTCGGTGTAATTTCCGGCAGCTGGATTCAGTGGTGGGCTTTGCCCGCATTGCAGCGCAGTCAGAACAAAATTCAGGCCAAACAAGACGCTAAGGCCGAGGTTGACCACGAAACCCTAACGCACTTGGCCATTTTGCAAGATGAACAAATGAAAGAGCTGGCCGCCATCAGCAAATTGAGCACGCAGATCCACGCCGGTTTGAAATCAAAAAAATAATATGCTGACGCTGTTAGACTCCTGGCTCAACCGAATTACCATGTACCGGCTGATGCTGTATTACCTAATTGCCATAGTGGCAGTTGCAGCTGGACTTAGCTGTCTCGGAATTTTAAGTTATAACCCACTTGGCATAGTTTTTCTGGCGCTCTATCTTTCGGGATTATGCTGGGGGGTGAATAAATTGCTAGCATGGGGATTTGATGCCCCCACCAACTCTGAGTCAGCGCTGATTACGGCTCTGATTCTGAGTCTCATTATCACACCCCCGCATACTTTCCACGATCTGCTCTTTCCGACTCTAGCCGGGATTATAGCGATGGCTTCAAAATATTTGCTGACGATTCGGCGGGCGCACATTTTCAATCCGGCTGCCATTGCGGTTGTGATCACGGCTTTAATTGGCCTTGGCACGGCTAGTTGGTGGGTTGGCACTAGTGTGATGTTGCCAGTAGTGTTGGTTGGCGGATTTTTGGTACTACGCAAAATCCAACGTGGTTGGATGGTCTTAACTTTTTTCAGTGTCGCCCTAGCCGAGCTGGCACTTCTGAGCGTCTGGCACCATGCGGATATAGGTTTGGCATTGAAAAATGCCGTTTTAGTTTCGCCTTTAAGCTTTTTTGCCCTCGTTATGTTTACCGAGCCCTCAACCTCGCCCCCAACCGAAATTTTGCGATTGGGCTTCGCCGCTATTGCCGGAATACTTTACTCTTCAGGGGCACGCATTGGCGCCTTTTACCTGACTCCGGAGCTCGCCTTAGTCACCGTAAACGCCCTTGCCTACGTAGTTATGCCAAGATTTCGCCTTAAGCTGCATTTCAAATCTAAAAATCGGTTGGCCCCCGATATCGAAGAATTTATTTTTACTCCGGCGAGGCCGATTAAATTTCAGCCCGGGCAATACCTGGAGTGGACGCTACCCCACAGCCACACCGACTCTAGGGGCAATCGGCGCTATTTCACAATTGCCTCTTCGCCAACCGAATCCGATCTACGGCTAGGTGTGAAGTTTTACCCCAATGGCAGCAGCTTCAAACGGACGCTACAGTCTGTTAATACCCAAAGCAAAATAATGGCTGGCAGATTGGCGGGTAGCTTTGTGCTACCCAAAAACCGCAACCAAAAATTGGTATTTATCGCTGGCGGAATTGGCGTGACGCCTTTTCGGTCGATGATAAAATTTCTACTCGACACCAACGACAAACGCACCATCACGCTTCTTTATGCTGAAAAAACCGAGTCTGAGTTGGTCTACACCAATTTATTAAAAGATGCTGAGAAAAAATCTGTTCTAAAACCGGTTTTTGTCCTGTCGGAACAAAAAACTTTACCCAAAGGTTCTAGCTTCTGCGCCGGTTTAGTTGATGAGTCCTTGATAGCAAGGGAAGTTCCCGACTTTAAACAGCGCATCTTTTATGTGTCTGGACCCCATCCGATGGTTGCGGCACTAAAAACTACACTTATCAAAATGGACGTGCCGCGGCGGCAAATTAAAACCGATTTCTTCCCCGGCTACGTTTAAAGACGCTTCTCGGCTTCGGGCCAGTTAACGACGTTCCAGAAAGCATCAACGTAGTCTGGGCGGCGATTTTGATACTTCAGATAATAGGCATGCTCCCAAACATCGAGCCCCAGGATCGGCGTTTGTCCTTCCATCATCGGGCTGTCTTGGTTGGGGGAAGATGAGATCTTAAGTTTATCGCCATGTTTAACCACCCAAACCCAGCCGCTCCCAAAACGGCCAAGCGCGGCTTCTTTGAATTTAGCTTTGAAATCATTAAACGAACCGAAGCTAGTCGTAATTAGGGCCGCAAGTTCCCCTTCCGGCTCCCCACCGCCGTCGGGACTCATCAGGGTCCAAAATAAACTGTGATTGGCGTGGCCACCGCCGTTATTACGAACCGCGGTTCTAATTTCATCGGGCACACGATCCAGCTGAACCAGCAGGTCTTCGATTGAAAGTTCCAGCAAGTCGGGATGGTCTTTTAGGGCGTCGTTGAGTTTGTCGACGTAAGCTTGGTGATGCTTAGCATGGTGGATTTCCATCGTTTTGGCGTCGATGTGCGGTTCAAGAGCGTCATAGCCATAAGGCAACTCGGGCAGTTTAAACATTTTCCCTCCAATAATTACCTTACAATGTTACACCAAAAGAAAGACCCCCGACCTTGCGGCCGGGGGCTTCCCGATTCCTGTTACTGCTGAACGATGACGGTCGCCTTCTCTGGAATCCAGTGGTAGAACGCATAGGCGTCAGACCACGGGATCCGCACACAGCCGTGCGAGGCATTGGTGCGATAAGGAACATTTTCGCCATGGATGGCGTCAAGGTTCCCTTTAAACCACACTGGCCACTTCATGAGCCCGATTGTTGAGTCGTACCAGCCGTCGGGTCCCATATTGTCGACCCCGCCGTTGTAGTCCGAGATGTCTTGGCGATGAGCCGTAAACACTCCGGTTGGAGTGTTCGCGTCACCGCTGTTCTCGTGACCCTTGTAGAACTCGTCGTAGTGACCACCTTTGCCAGAGGAAACCGGCAACGTGCCAACGATCAGGCCGTCTTGCATCTCGTATAACTGAAAGTCTGAGATGTCGACCACGACGTAGCGACCCTTGAGGTCGGCGATGTGATCGTAGGGTGGGGTAGTCGGCCGCGGCGGGAGATATGACATCTTCGACTTCGGCACAATTACGCGTTGGGCACGGGCAGGTGCATGCGCCACCGACCCGGCCGGAGCCGTAACTCCGAGAGCCGAAAACGCTAATACCGACAACGAAACTATCAAACGGTGCACCCATCCTCCATTCGTACAGGGAATACGGTGCGAGCATAATACCATAAAATGTCAGAAATGTCAATCGAGTCAGACACTAGTTTGCATTACGCTTATGCTCCTTTACAATGAGCTTATGCTTGAGGATGGGGTGGTTACCGCCGATTTTTTCGGTCGGCCCGCAAAAAAAATTTCGCCGCGAGCGATTTTAGCCGTTAGCGCGGTCTCTTTGGTGCTAGTTGGAGCGGTTTTCTTTGGTATCAAAAACATCGAGAGTGTGGTTACGCCACTATCGGCAAATGCGGCATTGAGCCAAACGTCTGGTCAAACTCCACTGATTGCTCCAGTCCAAACTCAACTCAACCAATTCGTCTTAACTCAAAATACGCCTTACGGCATAGTGGTAATCAATTTGAAAAACGGTGAAACCTCGTCGATTAACCCCGACCAGCAATTTACCAGCGCCAGTTTTTATAAGTTATTTGTAGCGCAAGGTATTTTAGACAGGGTGGACAAAGGCCAGCTTAACCTCACCCAGAAAACTAGCACCGGACAGTCGGTTGACGATTGTTTGCGCGTTATGATTAATATTTCCGACAACAATTGCGGCCAGGCTCTCGGGGAAATAGTTGGGTGGCAAACTCACGATGCTGCCTTGCACGAGCTTGGATTTACCAACACCAGTCTTAGTGGTAACGATCTTCACACCACCGCCGAAGACGCCGCCACCTTCTTCAAAAAACTCTATGCCGGGCAGCTGCTAAGCCAGGCCGGCACCGGCAAGTTGCTGGGTTATCTGAAAGAGCAAAAAGTTAACAACCGACTGCCCTTAGGATTGCCGGGCGGAACAACCTTTGCTCATAAAACCGGTGATCTGGACGGATTGATGCACGACGGCGGAATTGTTTATGGACCGAAAACCGATTATGTGATTGTAGCGATGAGCGGGCCGTGGCAACACGACACAGATTCTTTTGCCCAATTCGCCAATTTATCTTCGCGAGTCTACGGTTTATTGCAATAAATCAGGACGAAACTTTTTGGTCTTTTCGACAGACTGATCGTAGCGCCATTTTTTGATTTCGGCGTGATTGCCGCTTTTTAGTACTTCGGGAACTTTCATCTCCCTAAAGTCGTCCGGTTTTGTGTATTGCGGATATTCGAGCAGACCTTCACTAAAAGATTCTTCGTCGGCCGATTTTTCCCCGCCCAATACGCCAGGGATCAAACGGACAACCGAATCCACCACCGCCATAGCGGGAATTTCTCCGCCGGTCATAACGAAATCGCCAACCGACAACTGCAAATCAGCCAACCCGTAGCACCTTTCGTCAAAGCCTTCGTAATGTCCACAGACTAAAATCAGATGGTCGGTTTTAGCCAGTTTCTGAGCTAAGGCTTGATCGTATTTTTCTCCGGCAGGCGTTAGGAAAATAACCTTTGACTCACGCGCCTTCAGCTTCTCGACGGCCGCAAAAATCGGCTCCGGCCTCAAAACCATTCCATCCCCTCCACCGTAAGGCGTGTCGTCAACGGTTCGGCGCGGTCCAATACCAAATCCTCGTAAATCGTGAATTCTAATTTCAGCCAAGTTATTATCCTGGGCTTTTTTAAGCATGCTGGTCGCAAACGGACCTTCGAACATACTCGGAAATAATGTAATGATGTCTATCTTCATGGTTTTAAACAAAAAGGGTCACCTAAGCGGTTTGGGCTGTGGTGACCCTAAATGCATTTTTTGATTAAATTTCTAGGTCGGCTATTTCTTTTAATTCAGCTTCGGTTTTGGCCCGAATATCTGAAGTGGTTTCCTCGGTGGGAGTCGGCTCAGATTCCTCAGGCCTTTCGACCTCAGCTTCGGCCGGTTCCTCGGAGGATTCGGCCCTAACGTGTTCGCTGCCTTCAGGCTCAATGATTTTGAGATTTACCTTGGCGTCGTTTTTGGCGCCGAGAACTCTTAGCAATGTGCGCAAACTTTTAGCGGTTGCACCAGCTTTGCCAATAATTTTGCCCATATCAGCGGGGTCAACCGTAAGTTCCAGTAAAACTCCTCGGTCATCCACGCTGCGTTCGACCTTTACCGCGTCAGGGTTGGAGACCAACGCCTGAACCACGTACTCGACAAACTCTTTGTCAACTTCTGCTGCCATAGTTTCCTCTTTCGGTTAGAGCTCCGCTTATCGCGGATAATTAAATAATACTCTATTTTTGCAAGCTTACTCGGCCGGTTTTTCGGGCTCGGGAGTTTGAACTGCAGCCTCAGCGGCTACTTCTTCGGCTTTTTCGGCAGCCTGCTCTTGTTTTTGATCGACTTCGGCGGTCTCCGTCACGTTCTTGTCTTCTACGTTTTCAGCCACTTGCGCTACTTGTTCGGCGGCAGCTTCGGCGCCGACTGCGGCTGGTTGTTCAGTATCGGCCGGTTTTTCGGCTTCTGGGGCCTCGCTAGCTGCCGTAGCCTCAGGCTTTGCTTCTTTCTTGGCTGGTTTGTTCTTCGAGTGATAACTTGCCCATTTCGGCATGCTGACTTTCTCTTTTTCCAGCAAGCGTATAACCGAGTTCGATGGCTGAGCGCCGTTTTTCAAAAATTGCTCGGTTTCGTCTTTTTTAACCACAAATTCTTTGGTATGCGGATTGTAGTGGCCCAAAATCGACACAAATTTACCGGTGGCTGCCTTTTGCTTTTCGGCGGCTACCAGTCGGTAAGTCGGATACTTTTTTCGCCCGGTCCGGGCCAAACGGATAACTAACATACGAACGATAATTTTAGGCTACATCTGGAGATTCGTCAATCTGTTAAAAGGAAGCGCTCCCCCTGTAGCGAAACAGGAGGAGCGCAGTGTGGCAGGCCAGGAGGCCGCCGATAGAAGTGCGGGGTAAGTACTTAAGCGGCAAGCCGTCGGGATTTCTCCAACGCGATGTCGCTGACCTTATGGCCGAACATCGTCGTCATGTGCCCAGTTGCTCCGGCGCGGACGAACACAACCTCGGGCGGAAGTCCAGGCGGTCGGAAGAGATGACCCAGGAAGTACTTGATCGATCTCTCCAGGGAGATGCACGACCGTCTTGGTCGCGCGACCCGTTCGCCGATACCGGTGGTCTGCCGTAGATCGACCAACTCTGGCCAGCTGGTGGCAACGTCCAGACGGAGCTGACGGATGTCGTCGCCGACGAAGGCGATGTCGTGCAGTCCGGGGGCGAATTCGGCCAGCAATTGCTCGACCCTTTCCAGGCTGAGCTGCCAGACGAATGAGACCATCTTGGATGCGTCGCGCCGCAGGACGAAGGCCATCGTCGCCGCCAGCCAGTTGCGAAGCCAGCGGCCAACATCGGAGTCGGTTATATCAACCCCGTTGGTGGGCGAGTGCCATGTAACAACTCGCTTGACCTTATCCGGCCGGCTCATCCCGTAACGGGCTGCGTAAGCCCCACCATAGGAGTGGCCGACGATGATGGCGGGCGCGTTAGCTTTCTCGAGCTTCGCGTCGATCTCGGCTTCGATCTCCGGGTAGGTGTCCTTCATCGAGCGCAAGGCCAGGTGAGGGATGTTGACGTAGTCGGAGTGGGCCAACCAACACTGCAAGGCGTAAGCCGCCCGGCCGATACCTTTGCCGGGGACTATGCTACCCCCGATGTCTATGACTGGGTTTTGCGGGTCCATTCCCCATTTCCCCTTAGGAATGAGCTGCTTCAGTTAGCAATAACTTCTGCTAGTCACCGGTATAGCATAACTACGATGAATTAGCAATTACTTAGTTCAGTTTTTGGAATATTGCACAAAAACTACTTGTAGTTCTTTAGGGCATCGGCGGCGGCGGCGAGTTGAGCGACCTGTTTGCTCGAGCCTTTGCCTTTACCCAATAGCCGACCGGTCAAATAGACGCCAACTTCGAACGTTTTGTCGTGATCGGGACCAGATTCTTTGATGACCCTATAGCTTGGAGTCACGCCTTCTTTGTCCTGCGCCATTTCCTGAAACTTACTTTTCGGATCCAGGTAGCTCCCTTCTTCCAGAATTTCCGGAAGTTTGGCGATTATATGGTCGTGGATAAATTTCGAGGCAGCGTCGTAACCTTGATCCAAATAAATCGCTCCGATAATCGCCTCAATGCAATTTGCCGAAATCAGCGCGCGGCTGCGGTCGTTGCCCTTTGATTCACCTCGGGATAGCTTCAAATAATCACTGACTCCCAATTTAGCCGCTACGTCACTTAAAGATTCGGTTTTAACCAAGGCGCTGCGATAGTTGGTGAGTTCGCCCTCGGGATTCGCAAAGTGTTTATATAAATAATCGGTAACGACCAGCTCCAAAACGGCGTCGCCTAAAAATTCCAGCCGTTCGTTGTGCTCGAGTCCCGATTTGGGATGCTCGTTAAGGTAGGAGCGGTGAATAAAGGCGCGCTCTAGCAGCTCGATTTCCTTAAATTTGAAACCCGACTTTTTTTGAAAATCAGCAGCCGTTGGTTTATCCATTTGTGGCTCCGGTTCTGGTCGCTGCTTTCTTTTCTTGCCGTTTGGCCAATTTTTCCAAGCCCATCCGAAATAGCCGCTCGGTGTCCTTATATTCGATTAACTTCAATGCCTCTTCAGCGCTAAACCATTTGGCGTCGATAATCCATTCATCCACTTCTGGGAAAACTTTGTCGCTGCGGCCAACGGCCTCCATGAGGAAAACGTAGGTCGTCATCAATATTAACTTGCCGTCGCGGCGATAAAAAAAGTGGATTTTATCTAACTTGTCGCGAATTTTTACCCTGCGCAGCCCGGTTTCTTCCCCGACTTCGCGGATAGCGGTTTGCTGCAAACTTTCGCCTTCCTCAACGTGGCCCTTAGGAATCGTCCAGCGTTTCAGGTGATCTTGGATCATCAAAATCTGCAACTGTCCACGACGATAGCGATACACCATTCCGCCGGCGGTATATTCCTTGACGGCTTTAGCCCCCGCTTTAGGCTTTTTCTTGGTCTTTGGTTTTATCTGTTTCTGGTTCATAAAAATCACTGTTGCGATAAATCGTACCCAATACTCCGTTAACAAACTTAGAAGAGTTTTCGCCGCCAAATGCCTTGGCAAGCTCGACTGCCTCGTTAATTGCTACTTTGGGTGGAACATCCTTTTTAATCATTAACTCGTAAATCCCAATGCGCAGAATAATTTTGTCGACTTTGGCAATCTGTTCAATCGGCCATTCTGGCGCAACCGGTGTAATCATATCGTCGATTTTTTTCTGGTTTTTCGTTACACCGTCGACTAGATCGTTTACAAAATCCTTGTCGTCGATTGAGTCGGAAAACTCGCCAATGTTGCGCTTTAAAACGTCCGGCAAATTAACATCAAGTCCGGCCGACTCCTTAAAGTCTTCCTCGTAAAGAGTCTGCATCGCCACGATCCGCCCAAGGTGCCTATTGCTAGCCACTATTTACTCGCTTGGGTAACCTTGGCGCCGCGATAGGTACCGCAACTTCGGCAAACCTGGTGGGGTCGACCGAGTGCGCCACAATTCGGGCACTTAGTTAAAGTTGGCGCGGCCAAAGCGTCATGACTCCGTCGTTGTCCTCGGGCGGAGCGAGTACCGCGCTTTTTTGGTACTGGCATTTATTTCCTTTCCGTTTTTGACTTGTCTGGCGAGAACCAGACTACGTCCCTGACGTTCGGGCAAATTCTACCATCTTTTGTGTCTGTAGTCTACTTGGTGACGAAGTTGATCAGTTTGCGGGGAACCACTACAGTGCGGACGATTTCTTGGCCTTCCAGTTGTCGGCTGATTTCTTTTTTAGCCAGCTCGGTGGTCTCAGCTTCGGTCGAGTCGAGAGTAATAGTAATCGTGGCCCGGAGTTTGCCATTAACTTGGATTGGGATTTCAACCAGGTCCTCTTTAATGAGTTTTTCATGGTATTTCGGCCAGCCCTGGAGGTGAATCGATTCCTTTTCGCCCAAAGCCTTCCACAACTCTTCGGTTACGAATGGGGCAAACGGCGCTAGAAGTTTGAGCAGGGCGTTGATGGCCTCTCTCCAGGATTCGCCGCCAAGCGGAAGATCGGGTTTGAGTTTATACATTCCATTGACGAATTCCATAAGGGCGGCGACGGCAGTATTAAAAGCAAAACTGCTGATGTCACTGGTGACTTTTTTGATAGTTTTGTTGGTTAGCGACGCCAAAGCCGTTTCCAGTTCGGCATTGGGTTGGAATTCTGTTGATTCAGTGAATTCCTCGACTAATCGCCAAACGCGGCGAATAAAGCGGTCGGTGCCAGCCAGCCCATTTTCTTGCCAGTTGGTTTCTTCGTTGTAGGGCGCGATAAACATTTCAAATAATCGCAGCGCGTCGGCGCCGTAACCCTGGTCGATTACTGCTTCTGGAGTAATCACATTTCCGGAGGATTTACTCATTTTGCGCCCGTCAGAGGCCAAAATCATGCCCTGGTTACGCAGCGTTAAAAACGGTTCGTCGAAGTCGATAATATTGGCGTCCTTCATGACCTTAGTCCAAAACCGGGCATACAATAGATGTAGTACCGCGTGTTCGGCGCCGCCAATGTAGGTATCAACCGGCAGCCAGTAACGAACCTTTTCAATATCGAATGCCTTTTTGTCGTTGTGCGGATCAGCAAAGCGGAGGAAATACCAGCTCGAGCAGGCAAAACCATCCATAGTGTCGGTTTCGCGTTCGGCCGGGCCGCCGCATTTCGGGCAAGTGGTTTTAACGAACGATTCAACTCGAGCAAGTGGCGACTTGCCATCTCCGGCCGGTTCGTAGGATTTAATCTCCGGCAACATCACCGGCAATTGATCTTCCGGAACCGCAACGGCTCCATCTTTTTCACAATGAATAATCGGCATGGGGGCACCCCAATACCGCTGTCGGCTGATTAACCAATCCCTCAAACGATAATTGGTAGTCGCCTCGGCCCTACCTTCTTTATGAAGATCTTCGGTAATAGCGTGTTTAGCTTCGTCTCCGGCTAAATCGGCATACTTGCCCGAGTGAACTAGGGGGCCTTCGCCGGTGTAAACTTGGCCGTGAATAAATTTGTCGTAACCATAGCGGTGCAGCGGCTCGGTGATTTCGCGTTCTGCGGTTTCGCGGTTGACCCACTCGACCTTAAAATTACCGTGTTCGTAATCGTCCAGCTTCTGAGCTTTCTGGATATTACTTTTCAATTTTAGGCGGACAAAGTTAACCGCTGCCTCGCAAGCCTGCTGCTTTGAGAACGCGTAGTATTTGTAGTGAACCGTCTCGGCACCAACCTCATCCACCTCCAGGTCGTGATAGCCAGTTTCCTCTTCTATTTCACGCAAAGCCGTATCAACCGGCGATTCACTGCCTTCAATTGTGCCGCCGATAGTAAGCCGGCCTCCAAGTTTTGGTCCCCAGTTGATCGTTAAAATCTCACCCTCATCATTTTCGACTAACGCCACGATCTTTCGTTTTTTCTTGAACTGGGTCATATCTTTGGCGTCATCGCGCACTAATACCGGATCAACGACGTGTTTAATCGGCAAGTCGAACTTTTTAGCAAAGTCGAAGTCGCGCTGGTCGTGAGCCGGAACGGCCATAATGGCGCCGGTGCCGTAACCCATCAGCACATAATCGGCTACCCAAATCGGAATTTCGTCATTATTTAGCGGATTTATGGCGTACGAGCCGGTGAAAACCCCAGTTTTTGGCTTGTCGGTATCCATCCGGTCGATTTCCGATTCGGTTTTAGCTTTTTCGACGTATTTTTTAACCTCGCGGACCTGTTTTTCGGTCGTCAATTTTTCGACGAGTGGATGTTCGGGTGCCAAAACAATAAACGTCGCACCACCCAACGTGTCGACTCTGGTCGTAAAGGTTTCGATAATTTCATCGCGGCCCTTAACATCGAACTTCAACTTCACACCAAAGCTGCGGCCGATCCAGTTTTTTTGCTGAGCTTTAATGCCTTCCGGCCAGTCTAGTCCGTTGAGATCGTCGATCAACCGATCGGCATAGTCGGTGATTTTGAAGAACCATTGCTTGAGTGTCTTTTTGGTGACTTCGTGGCCGCAGCGCCAACACTTGCCGTCAATAACTTGCTCGTTGGCCAGTACCGTTTTGTCGTTGGGGCACCACCACTGCTCACTCTCTTTTTGATAAGCCAGGCCCCTCTCAAACAACAGCAAAAAGAACCACTGCGTCCATTTGTAATATTTCGGATCGGTAGAATCGACCTCGCGGCTCCAGTCGTAGGAAAAGCCCATCCCCTGCATCTGTTTTTTGTAGTTAGCCTTATTCTCATCGGTAGCCTGACGGGGTGAGATTTTTTGTTTGATGGCATAATTTTCGGCCGGCAAACCAAAGCCGTCCCAACCCATTGGGTGCAAAACGTTATCGCCCATCATCCGCCTGAACCGAGGATAAACGTCACTGATCGTGTAATTGCGGACGTGTCCTACGCTCAACCCGGCGCCAGAGGGATACGGAAAATAATCTAATATATAGGACTTAGGCTTACTCGAATCGTCGTCGGTAGAGTACAGATGAGCGTCAGCCCAGATTTTTTGCCACTTCGGCTCAATTTTGTGCGGTTCGTATTTATTCATCTTTGGGTAATATTACCGTTCCAGCCCCTTTCGGACTAATGAATTCCTTTACCCGGGTGGCGTCGAACTGCGTTTTTGGATTACGGGCATCCGGATCTACCACTAAAACCTTGTCGTCCCACCTGACGACAATAATGGCGTGAATGATTTTATTGTCGGGCGTACCAAATCCGGGCTTCATGGTCGCGATTACAGGAAAACCAGCTTTAACAATCTCTTCGATCGGTTTACCTTCGACGTGCTTCTTAAAGAAATCGATTTCCTTGTCGCTCTCAATGTAGCCGGCTTTGATCATGGCTGGAAAATCGGTCGGGGGGGGCCAGCCAAACTGCCAGGAAATGATGGTCGCATCATATTTTTTGCGCAGAAACCTACTTAACGCAGGCCGGCTCCAGTCGACCATGGGATTGCCGGCATCTACGGACAATTGATTTCGATCGATTGAGCGCATAAATTCGTCCGGCTCCATCGACTCAGACAAGTACCCGTTGGCCTTGAGTAGCATAAACAGGGCGATCGGGGCGCAGCTGCGGATTGCCAGCTCCGTGCCCAAGCTTGATTCCAGTGATTGAAGAGTGACGCGATCGATTTCCATCTGATTATTTTAACCCGAACGCCTTCTTTTTCTTAGCCAGCCAAAAAGCAGACTGGCGGACCAGCTTATTTCGATCATCTCGATGAGCTAGCAAAAGCTTGGTCGCTTCTTCGGCAAAGACGCCATTTTGCGAGCCTTTGACCAAAATTTGATCACCTTTTTTGAGATTAGCCAAAACGAATTCCCCTGCGCGGTAAGGATCGTTAAAACTGCGAATTTTGTCTGGCTTAAGCCCGGCTTTTAAGGCTGCATCGACCAAAAATTGACGCGCGTTATCGCCAATGGTTACCAATAAATCGAGATCTTTGGTGGCTTGGCCGACGGCGTGATGTCCGGCCTCAGTTTGCTCGCCTAGCTCGTTCATTGAGCCGAGGATAGCGATTTTTCTGCCGGTATTTGGTAAGGCAAATAAAGCCTCGAGTGCTGCTATTGCCGCGTCGGGCGAAGAGTTGTAGCTATCGTCGATCACCAAAGTTTTGTGTCGACCGGGCAACGGGTTCATCCGGCCATTAACTGGCTCAAGCGTTTCAAGCGATTTTTTAATGTTATCAGGATCGACCGCCAACAGATCGGCCACGGCCACTGCGGCGGTGGCAGAGTACAAGCTGTGCCTGGCGATTAACTTAGTTTGCACTTTGATTCCATGGTTGTTGATCAGCAGCGACCCCTTATAGCCCTCATCGGTCAGTTTGAGATCGGTCCAGTGATAATTGCCGTGATCGACGCCGTAACTTTTGCCGTTTTTTAGTTCGGTCAATTTCGACTTGAGCCTTGAATCGTCCGCATTGACTAGTCCTTGGCGACTTTTGACCGCCACTTGCCACTTCTCGTCCAGAATTTCTTCGATCGATTTGAATTGCCCCTCGGCGGTGTGAACGTTTTTGACCGCAGTCACAACTCCAATATCCGGCTTTATAAAGCTCAGAAGCTGTTTGATCTCGCCTTTGCGTTCGGCACCCATTTCTAAAATCCAAGCATCATGCTTAACCGGCGACCAGATTTTGTGTTCGTTGCGAATGAAAATCAAGAGCCAAGCTAAGGGGTTAATCAAAAAGCGCGGTGAGGATTCCCCGAAAATTGCCAACGGCAAACCAACTAGTGTGTTATAGCTGCCGGCTTGGGCGTGGACGCTGTATTCAGAAGATAAAACGTGCGCAATCGCGGCTTTAGTCGAAGTTTTGCCGACGCTGCCGGTAATCGCCACAATTTTCGGATTGTGCCGTTTGATTAAACGCTTAACCTGCCAGCTCAGGATTCGTTCAATTGCCCGGCGAAACTTTTCAACCATAACCATATTTTACCAAGTTAACGGATTGTCTGATATGGTTTGAGGTGCTAGAATCTTTGAGTTCTGGGGCATTAGCTCAGCCGGTAGAGCGCTTGCATGGCATGCAAGAGGTCAGCGGTTCGATCCCGCTATGCTCCACCAGAATTATCTAGCCGGTTATGCCGGCTTTTTACTTAAGGGTGACTTTGATAGAGGCGGTGGCGGCTTTGCCGTCGACCAAATAATCGACCAAGATTGTGTAGTCTCCAGGCCCAGCTACCTGACCGTTTGATTCAGAGTGATCCCAAGTCCAAAAACGTTTTTCCTGATTCGACAAGACCGTCTCAACCTCGCTCGAAGTTGGCAGGAAAACCACTCGGCCGGCGGAATCAATAACCTCCCACGGCGCTTCTTTTTCGATGGTAACGGCTTTTTGAGTTTCGTTGGTAAGGCCAAAAACGACCGGATCGCTCAAATTGTAACTCGGCATGTGGTTGGCAGCCAAAGTCACGCTGACCGGGCTTGAAGCTAAAGCTTTTAGCAGCAAGTAAGTACCAATCGCAACGACGGCTAACATGCTCCCGTACAGAACGGTTTGGTTGTATTTAGCTCGACTCCCCAAAACTGATTTAGACTTACTCATATTGCTTATGCTTCTACTATACTATATCTTAGCATCATAAATAATTTTTCAAAGGTATGCCAAAAAAATCAAAAGTTAACAAGAGTCTAATCAAAAAACAAGCCCGCTTTGAAAAAGGTGTCATTTTCTTTTTAGGAATTGCTGCCTTTTTTGTCGGTGTCAAATTACTATTTCCTAGCTTCGCCTCTTCGCAGAGCTGGCACTCGGTTCCTAGAAATGGAATTCCAAACGTGGCCATCCAAGATATTGGCACGGGGGGTGCCGGGGAATATGCCGTGGCCGGTGGCTACGTGTACCAACTGAACAACTCGACCTGGAGCCAGCTAGGTGGCAACCCTCATGCCGACCGAATTGCCGTCGGGCCAAAATCAATCTGGGTGGTTCAAACCAACGGTGACATTGCAATCTGGAACTCTACTACCCGCACCTGGAACAGTAGGGGCGCCAATCGAGTTGGTCCGATTTTCGATGTGGCCATGAACTCAAACGACTCGATGTACTTTACCCGAGCCGATGGCATCTACCGTTCCGACGGCACACTAGTCCACGCCGCAAGCAGTTACTACCAACAGCCGGTAGGTACCGGCGGCTTAGCGGTCTACCCCGGCTATATCCTCTGGGCTGGGCTGGCTAATCACTTTTGGTACTACAACACGACAACTCATGCCGTTGGCCAACCAACCAACCAAGCTTTCGTTCAAGATGTTGGCGCCTACTCCAGCACGGCCCAATGGTTCGTCAGTACTTCACCAATGCCGAATGATTCTAAAAACTTCCGGCTTTACCGTTTATTCAGCGGCAACTGGACCGCACTGACAACCGGCGGATATCGTATTTCGGTAGATCAACATAGCAACGCCTGGCTACTCACAGGCCATAACGCCATTTACCACTGGTACTAAATAATTTTGGTGGAGACGAGGGGACTCGAACCCCTTACCTCAGCAATGCGAATGCTGCGCTCTACCAGATGAGCTACGTCCCCGTAACTGAATAATTGTACAGATTAGTCTAAAGCCACTCAAGCTCATGCGGTCCGATCCGCACAATATCGCCGGTCTTTATACGACGCTTCTGCAGCTCTTTGGCCACTCCCTGCCTGGCAAGGATATGGCGCAGACGAGCGACCGCGTCGGGTTGAGCAAAGTTAGTGCGAGCCGCAAATTTTTCAATTTGTTTTCCGGAAATTTCAAAACCAGTCTTGGTTTTTTTGACTTCCCAGCCGTCTTCGATCGTTGACTCATCGATAACGGGTATAGCTTCGGCGTCAACCGCGATCGCTTTGGCTCGGGCGGCCTCGATTGGTTTGCGAGCGGCGCGGAGTAATTCGGCTAGACCCTTGTGGGCAACCGCCGAGATCGAAACCACAATTAGTTTTTTGGCTTTTAAGCTTTTGAGCTTTTGAGCTAATTCTTCTTCGGGTACTGAGTCGATTTTGGTCAGTACTACAATTTGATCTTTTTTGGCTAAATCTTTGGAGTGAGTTTTAAGTTCCGTCATGACGGTTTGCCAATCCTTAACTGGATCGGTCGAGTTGGCATCAATTAAATGCCAAATCACCGCCGTACGTTCAACATGGCGCAAAAACTCATCGCCTAAACCTTTACCGTGGCTGGCGCCTTCGATTAAACCGGGGATGTCGGCAGCTACAAACGAAAAATCGTTGGCATCAACGACTCCCAAATTCGGAACCAGAGTGGTAAATGGATAATCGGCTATTTCTGGTTTCGCGTTTGAGATAACCGACAGCAACGTCGATTTGCCGGCGTTGGGCAAACCGACTAAACCAACATCGGCCACTAATTTCAGTTCGAGAGTTAAGCTTTTTCGTTCTCCTGGCTCGCCCCTTTCGGCCAACCGCGGGGTTTGGCGCGTGGAGCTGGTAAAGTGTGAGTTCCCGAAACCACCCCGGCCACCTTCGGCAATTACAACTCGCTGACTCTCGGTGGTTAAGTCGGCAATGATCTTATCACCCTCAACCACTACCGTTCCAGGCGGAACTTTTACGGTAATACTTTCGCCGCGGTGGCCGGCTTTTTTGGCATTTTCACCGTGCTTACCGTTTTCGGCCTCGATTTTACGATGGCTGCGAAAATAACTAAGCGTATTTAAGTTGTGGTCGACCTCAAAAATAATGTCGCCACCGCGACCGCCGTCTCCACCGTCCGGGCCGCCTTTAGCCACGTATTTTTCATGACGAAAGCTCAGCTTGCCGTCGCCGCCATTGCCCGCCTTAACCTCAATGTCTATTTTATCGGTGAACACAGTTAGCTAATTATAAAGGCTTTCAGATTTAGATGCAGCTCAAGGAAGAACCGAAGCGCGCAACGAGACGTACGACAAGCTGTACGACGAGCGAGCATCGGAGTTTCTGACGACGAAATGTATCGAGATTGGAAGCCGGCTAGTAGATGTATCTAAAGCTAGATGCGGGGACGGTTCGATAGTCAACTTGATCCCAACCGGCGTAATTCATTTCCGAAATTGTTACCGATCCGCCGTTAACGGCTTCGACGTACGCTACGTGGCCACTGTAACCAGCGCTCGTCCAAGCGATAGCGCCAACCGCTGGCGTAGATCCGACACTAAAGCCGCTGAATTGAGCATTGTAGTACCAGTTAATCGCGTTGCCCCAGTTCGACGGAACCGAGCGGCGGCTGGCGACGTACCAAGTGCAGTAACCGAAGTCGTAACCATTACCAGCACCAATGTATGAAGTCAAAGACGGAGCGCTCGAGCGAGCGTGGGTGACCGGTGCTGGGGCGGCTTCTTGTTTGACTCCATCCGGCACCACAATCTTTTGGCCAACCTGCAAACCCTTGGCTTCGGCGTTATTAAAGCTGATTATCTGGGCGGCGTTGGCTTGGAACTTAGAGGCAATGCTCTCGGCGGTATCACCAGACTGGACGGAATACAAAACTCCTGAGACCGGCAAAATAGTTAGCTGGTCGCCGGGAGAAACGTCGTTAACGTCAGACAAATCGTTGGCCCACTTGATGGTCGAGGTGGTCACCCCGAAGTGCGAGGCAATGGTTGAAATCGTGTCGCCAGGAGCAACCGTGTAGGTATGAATCGTGCGGCGGTCGCTACCGGCCGTCTCCACCACGTCGCTTTTAGCCAAAACGGCATCGCTTTCGGTCGGCAGGGTAATTTGAGTGCTTAGGGCATCGGCCTGTTTGGCGGTGTCGCTAGCCAGAGCAAAGTTAGTGGTATGAGCGATTTCAGCAGCCACGGTAGCCGTTGCGACGTGATCGAGTGAGGAGCCAACGCCCCCGGTTTTTAGCTGCAGCGAAGTAGCACCAGTACTGTTTAGGGTTGAGGAGCCAATAATTGCAATTACGCCAGCGGCTACCGCAAAGTGAACCAGAACTCTTGGCCTAGACCAAAGAGCCCGAAAAACTTTACCTACACCGACAAGACCGCTGCTTCGGCGAACCGAAGTGATAGCTTTTTGGGGCGATCCGGGCAGTTTTATCTTCGAAAAGGGCTGAGCCGCTCCCACCCCTACCCGCCAATTGGCGGACGGGAAGGACTCAAATGAGCCGCTTAGGACTTCTCTACTAATTAGGTTCTCTCCACCCCACTCCTTTCAGAGTAGGCACTGCGGGGCAAAAGACTTATCGACGTTTAGAAAATTAAGTCCTTCTTAAAGTGCCCGGTAGCAGGCAATTAATAAACTCGCATTGCGCTAACGCTTATTAATATACGTTCGCAAGTTTAGCAATCGGCACAGGTAGTGTCAATAGACTGTTTTTGGCTTGGGATAGGCAAAAAAACCACCATAAATTATCATTTTGTCAACAAACCGTATTGATTAATGTTGGCTTGTTGTTGTCCGAAAGTAGTGGCAAAACGGGTTTTTCCATCCGCGCCGGTCACGAAATACAAATAGTCGGTTTTGGCTGGGCTAGTCACAGCTTCTAGCGAAGACAAGCCCGGATTGCAAATTGGCCCTGGCGGCAAACCGGTATTTTTATAGGTGTTATAGGGTGAGTCCAAATCAACGCTAAACGGCTGGCCGGTTAACTTCGAAGCGTAATCAACGGTCACGTCGGACTCCAGCGCCATACCAATCGATAATCGTTTTAAGAAAACCTGGGCGACCATTTGCCGGTCTGCAGAATTATTCGCCTCTCGCTCAACAATCGAAGCCAATGTTACCCCTTGCTCTAGCGACAAACCTCGCAGCTTGAACGGCGCCTCGAACCGGGCCGGCACCTTGTCGTTAAAGTTCGTTAGCATTTCATTTATCAAAACATGCGGTGTGGTAGTTTTGGTGATTTGATAACTGTCGGGGAACAAAAATCCCTCAAGACTGGGCGCGTCGGTTAAAAAGGCATAGCCGTAGCGATCTGAAAGGGCCGACGAAATGTCTACGCCCCTGGCTTTTGCCAGAGCCGCTACGCCGTCAACCGTTTTGCCCTCGGGGATCACCAGCAAATTCGTTGAGATCTTACCCTGGCTTAAAATCGCGGCCACTTCTGGAGCTGAACGTGACGGTGATAAAGAATAACTGCCGGCCTGCAATTGAGTCCGAATCCCTTTAAGAGAAATATAAATCAAAAAAGCCTTATCACTTCTAATCAACTTAGCGGATTCTAACCGCTTGGCGGTGGCGGTCGATTTCTCGCCTCTGGGTAGGTCGAAGCTGACTGCCGATTTATCTTTGCCATTGACTTGCCGCAGCTGTAGTTGATACCACGTTAAACTGGCCAGGGCCGCTAGGCCAATCAGGGCGGCTAAGGTGATTAAAATCAGCCGTAATTTTTTCATTGGTTCAAATAATCCTTAAGGAAAATTGTGGCTGCTTCCATATCGATCGACTCTTTGGGGGCCTTTGGTCCTAATTTCTCTCTGGCCAGCTCGCTCGTTACAGCCTCGTCGATCGTATCAACCGGTAAATCAACTTCCCTTGCCAGCTCGGCAATAAACCGTCGAGTCTCACCGGTTTGTTTAGTCTCTTGGCCGTCTAGTCCGCGCGGCAAACCGACAATGATCTTGCCGATTTTATGCTCGCCTAGCAAGGCACGGATTTCATCAAAAAACCGATCTGCCGCCACGGTTTTGAACGGCTCTGCCTGTTTAGTTTGGTCATCACCAATCGCCAGGCCAACGCGCTGCCGCCCGTAATCTATGCCTAAGTAGTTCATTACGGTTCGTTAGAGACTTTGATGTCGATTTTAATATGAGATTTAATCCGGGGAATATTGGTCGACCAAAACGGCGTTAGGCTAATGTTAGCCTTATCGACTCCAGGCATCTGTTCGATGATGGTGCCCGCTTGGCCCAATTTTTTACCGCTAACTTGTTTTTTTATGTTGTCGGTGTCGATCCGAGGCCCGGCATAAACGGTTGTCTTCAAATCAAACTGGCCGGCTGTTGGGTTGGGCGTAATTTTGGCGCCGGCTAAGCCGAAATCGTAAACCACGTTGTTTTGCCCAATTTTTGAGTTAACGTCGGCCTGAATAAGATCTTCCAGATTTTTCTTATTGAATGCCTGCAAGGAGTATTTAACGGGACCAGCCAACGTAAAAGTGCTAGCTTCCCCATCAACGGCCGGATTAGCGTTCAGCCCCGAAACATCTACGGCAAAGGTGTCTTTAGCGGCAATCTGATCGGATTTGGCTTTGCTCGCCAATGCGTTTTTTACTGTGTCATCGGGTTGGCTCAGCTTACTTTTAGCAGCATCGACATCTGCCTGGGTGACAACTGTGATGTTTTTGGTGGTACCCCCGCTCATCTGATTGCCGGTGATCTTGAAGTTGCTAGTCAAACTGGGGCTGGTGTAGCTGGTCGGAGCCAGGTTGTAGGAGTCTCCATTGGCAGCAGCTGTCACCCCAGTGCTGGCGGTAGGACCCGTCGTGCAGTTGCTTCCGCCGCCGCTGAACGTACCTGCTGGGATATTAACCGGAGTTTGGGTCAGGAAATTCTTGCCGTTAGCGCTAACGGTTGCCCCGGCGGGCAGGGGGTGTGGGGCGGTATCTTCACAGTTTTTGATCGTGACGGTGCCAGAGGCTTTGGTGCCGACGTCTTTTTGCCCGGTAGCGGTAAAGGAATTTGAGATGGTTTTTGAATCACTTAAGGTTTGCTGGGTGGCTTGGGTTTGTTTGGGGTCGGCCGGACCATCTGTTACGCCCTTAAAGGTTATGGTGCTTGGCGTCTGATTGCCTTGGGCAAAAACGGTAATGTTAGCTTGCTTGAAATAATAATTAAGCCCAAACAGCAACAAAGCGACACCAACAACTCCAGCAGCCAGCCACATCCGTTTTTGGAAACTGCCAAAGTCGGGGATTTTTTTCCCGCGTTTGGGTTTGGATTTAGACTCTTCGTCTGGTTTGTCCTCCGGTGCCGGTCGATGTGTCATCTCTAGCGCTGCTCCTGCCATCGCGGATGCCTCTGTTTTGTCCGAGACTGGCTCGGTTTGTGAGTCCGCGGGTTTTTCTTCCGGCTCTTCTTCGACGATTTCCGATTTGTCCTCTGGGATTTTATCGGCATCCGGAATTTCGGCGTGGGCATTGACGTTATGTGCCACAGCCACATCGACTCGGCTGGCCAAATTAATAATCGTTTTGTCGGTCGTAACGATGACTAATTTTTTGTGGGCCTCTTTGGCGGCTTTTTTGAGTAACTTGAGGTTAATTAAACTCGAAAGCAGGTTGGAACGTTTGGGTACGACAACCCGAACCTCGGTGCCCGTTGATTTGTTAAGCTTATCGATCGTCGAAGTAATATCTTCGTCGTTTTCGAGGTATAGTACGTGGCTCATTGGCTCACCGCCTTGGCCAGTTTAGAGATGATTGATTCGGTCACGCTGCCTGTATTTATAACATCCAGGCCGAGATTTGCCAGACCCATCGGCGTAATCGCGTCGTAGCTGGTCAGCTCGCCGGTTTTGTCGATCACGCGAGTAACCTCGGAGGGTGAAATGTGGCGAACGATTGGCTTGCGGGCAAACGGTAAACTTTTGTGCCAAGTACTGGTTTTTAGGATTTGCATAATTTGAGGCAAACCCGAACCCCCGCCGCAAAGCAAAATCTTGGAAGGCAAGTGGTCGATTTTTTTAAACTCGGCCAGACTTAGCTCAACTCCAGAGATCCAGACTTTAATGTCGACGGCTAGGGCCTCTTCAACCGTTGCCCGGTCGCGAGCAGAAGCCAATTTACCGGCTGAGAAGTCCAATTTCATTTTTTCGGCTGCTTCGAAGCTTTTGCCGGTGGCGCTGGCTATGCGTTTGGTGAAACTGCGTCCGCCAATGGCAAACATTTTGGTACCTTCAACCCCGCCATTATTAACTAGGGCAATGTCGGTGGTACCGCCACCTATGTCGATAAAAATGGCCGAAAATTCGCTGGACTCTTCTTCGCCTACGCTTTTAGCCACTGCAAAAGGTTCGGCCGCGATATTTAATAAATTAAGATCAAGATTTGACGCCACCGACTGCAACGCGCCCAAGTGCACCATCGGCGCAAAGGCGCAAAATAACTGAATACGGACGTCTTTACCCTGAAACCCGATGGGGTTGGTCACGCGGTAACCGTCGATTTCAACATCCACAATCGCCGTGTTCACCAACTTCACCTCGACGTCACTTGACCCAGTTTCCCAAGTTAGGGTTTCGCGGGCGTTTTCAAACGCCCTAAACTGTACGCGATCCAAAATCCGCTTCAGCTCTTCCATCGTAATTTCATCTTCGGGATGATTTCGCTTGTAGCGAACGGTCGTTGAGGTTCCCTTGACTAGCTCCCCAGCAATTCCAATCACTACGTCTTTGGCCACCACTCCACTCATTTTCTCGGCAGCCTTAAGCGCCGCGTCACAGTTTTCAACGACTCCGGCAATATCGGTGACGGTTCCACCCTGCATATCTGTCAGCCGTTGACGCTGACGACCGGCCCCGATAATTTCCACCCGATCGGGTTCGGTAATTTTGCCAATTAGGGCCTTTACGAATTCAGTACCAATGTCTAAAGCCACCAAGTACTCCTTACTGGTTGATTCGGTGCTCTTTTTCTTGAACTTTGGCAGAAATTTCATGCTTAAAACACCTGAGAGCTCAGGCATCCTTATTGTACCGCTTATGCTCTTTTACTTCTAGCGAAGCTTACTGGTTATACCAGTCGCCAGGATCGACGCTCGTCACGGTCTGACCGGCCGTAACCTTAACAGAAATGTAAGCGGTGTGGCCTGAAGCGGGACAGCTAGCCAAGTTGCCACACTTTGAGTATTCGTCGTAATAGGCTTTGTACGCAGATAGATGAGATTCAGCTGTTGAGTAGACGTAGTAATCACCAGCTTGAACGGAGAGAGAATATGCCAACTTGCCAGAATTGCCAACGTTAACACAGACAGGGCTTCCGCCCGTAACTCTGACCGCGCAAACTTGTTCATCAGGGGGAAGACCGTCGGCAGGGTAAGAGGCATTTCCGGTGATGGTCCCCATGGTCGGCTGTTTTGGTTTGGGTTTGTGTGTGACTGGAATCGATGTCACCTTGATGGTTTTGTGGGCTTGGTAGTAACGAAAACCGACGGCGCCGATGATCGCTAGGACGCCGACGATGATAATAAGTTCAAGGCCAGCAAACCCGTTTTGGTTTTTAAATCTCATGGATAAAGCATAAGCGTTTCGGGGGTAACTTGCAAAATGGTGGTGGTTCGGTACAATCGCTCAAGCTCAATTTTTGGGAGTTCCACCTAGATCAGGAGGCGATTGTGCGGGTACTGCTTAAGTTGTCCGGTGAGGCACTGGCTGGCGGAGGAGACCACGGGCCGCTGGGAATGCCAATCTTCGAGCGCGTAGCGGGCGAAATAGGAAAAGCCCGAGACCAAGGAATCGAGATCGGGATCGTAACCGGCGGAGGCAACATCCTCCGGGGTGAGCAGTTGCAATCCTCGCCCTACTTCAACCGGTCGATCGCCGACAAAGCCGGCATGCTCGGGACCGTTATCAATGCCCTCATCCTGCAAATGACACTTGAAGGTATGGGCTACGAGACGCGGGTCATGTCAGCTATTGAAATGAGTGACGTCGCCGAGAAGTGGATCGACCGCCGGGCCATCCGGCACCTCGAAAAGGGCCGGATTGTGATCTTCGGGGCCGGCACAGGTATGACCCACCACTCAACGGACTTCGCCGCCGCGCAGCGGGCCATCAACATAGAGGCGCAACTTCTCCTCAAGGGAACTAGTGTCGACGGCGTCTATAGCGCTGATCCCAAGACCAACTCAGATGCCGAGCGCTTCGAGACCATCACGTTCGATGAGGTCCTAAGGCGAAGACTGAGGATCATGGATCAAACCGCCTTCACTCATTGCCGCGATAACGGCATTCCGATCGTGGTGTTCAATATTCGCGAGGAAAGCAACTTGCTCCCGGCGATGATGGTGGACACTGGCACACTCATTCATGATCCAAGCCGTCCGAGTACCGAACAGTGGTCGGACAAGGTTCATTAGCTCAAGGTTCCTCGATCCCCCGTGAAGTACTTACGGGGGATCGTTCGTTTACTCTAAAACTGCTTTGATGCGGCGGACGCCGGCAGAGGATGATTCTTCTTTGGTGATTTTAAAATGACCGAGCACACCGGTGTGTTCAACGTGCGGGCCGCCGCAGATTTCTTTGCTGAAGTCTCCAATGGAATAAACTTTGACTGTTTCGGTGTACTTATCGCCAAACGCACCGATGGCGCCTTCGTCGAATGCTTTTTGCGTAGGAAGCTCTTCCATTGAAACTTTGAGATCGCGATGAATTTGGTGATTAACGATGTCTTCAACTTCTTTGACCTGTTCGGGCGTCATCTTTTCGGAATGAGAAAAGTCGAATCGCAAACGTTCCTCGGTGATGTTACTGCCGCGTTGAATAACGTGATTGCCCAAAACCTGGCGCAACGCTGCGTACATTAAATGATTAGCGGTATGGTATTTGGTCGACTGCTCCGAATGGTCGGCCAACCCACCCTTAAAAACTCCGGCCGTGGCGGTTCGTGAGCGCTCCTTTTGCTCGTTCATCAACCGCTGAAAATCCTCGTCCCAATTCGGATCAATCGGAATATTCAGCTGTTTAGAATCCTCTAGCGACAATTCCGGCGGGAAGCCGTAGGTATCAAATAGGCGGAAAGCCGCCTCCCCAGTCAATTTATCTTTAACCTCGCGTGCAAACTCCCTAACTCCGCGATCGAGGGTTTTGCGGAATTGCTCTTCCTCGCGCATTAAAATGTCGAGGATCTCATTTTGGCGTTCTTTCAGCTCGGAATAAGTTTTGTGATAGAGTTCGATGACTTTGGCGCCGATCGCTTCACTTAGTCCGGATTTTATCCCTAGCACCAAGCCTTGGCGGATAGCGCGGCGCATCAGCCGGCGCATCACATAGCCGCGCTCTGTGTTAGTCGGCTCAACACCATCGGCAGCTAAAAAAGTGGCGGCACGCAAATGGTCGGTAATAATGCGAATCGCCCGACCCATATTAATGTCGGTTTCTAAAAATACCTGATCAAACTTTTCATCGGCAAGGTCGGTAATCGTATGGCCGATTTGCGATAAGAGGTCGGTGTCATAAACGGTTTTGACTCCCTGCAAAGCAGCGATCGTTCGTTCGACTCCCATACCCGTATCAACGTTTTTCTGAGCTAGATCCTCGTAGCTGCCATCCTTTTGACGTTGATAAGTTAGGAAGACATTGTTCCAAATCTCCACGAACTTAGACTGTTCGGCCGCATCAAATTTAGGATTTTCCTCATCACCAAGATAATAAAAAATTTCAGTGTCAGGTCCGGCCGGTCCAGTTTCCACCCCACCCTGCTCCCACCAATTGTCATCTTTTCCCAAAGCGACGATACGCTCACCTTCCCTGGCTTCGATCCCGGCCGACCTAAAGTGCTCCTGCCAATACTCGATCGACTCATCATCTTTAGGTACCCCAGAATCGCCTTCGTAGACGGTAATAAATAGCTTTTTCGGATCAATCCCGAGCCAATTTTTGTCGGTCAAAAATTCCCAGCTATAAGCGATTGACTCCTTTTTGAAGTAATCGCCGAAACTCCAGTTACCCAACATTTCAAAAAACGTTAGGTGCGTCTCATCACCAACCTCTTCGATGTCGGTCGTTCTCAAACATTTTTGAACGTTGGTAACTCTGCTGCCGCCCTGATGAGACTCGCCGAGTAAATTTGGCACGAGCGGCTGCATGCCGGCGCTATTAAATAGAGTGGTCGGATCGTGCTCCGGCACCAAAGGGGACGAGAGAATGATGGTGTGATCTTTGGACTTAAAAAATTCGAGGTATTTTCTTCGCAGTTCGTCGGTGGTCATGATTATGATTTTACTTTAGCCAGAGCTTTTGCGGTAATCACTCCGCCGCCTAAAACTTTATCGCCATCGTAGAGCACGACGGACTGGCCAGGAGTTACCGCCCGCTCAGTGCGGTTCATTTTGATAACATTGCTATCGACTTCACAGTCCTTTAGTTCGTCGCGATAGCGAGTGTGAACCTGATACTTATGACCATCGATCGGAGCTTCGGCGATCCAATGAGCGTTTTCGATCTCGAACTCGTCGGTGAACAAGTCGAGATCCTGCGGCTGGTCGGTCACAAACAACGTGTTGGTTTTGATATCTTTCCCGATCACGTAAAGCGGTTTGCCCAAGCCAACCTTCAAGCCATGGCGTTGACCGAAAGTGTAAAATTCGGCGCCGTCGTGTTCGCCAATGATTTCATCATAAAGTTTTATCGGACCGGGATGAGGCTTGATGTGCTCGCTTAAGAAATCCTTAATACTGACTTCACCAATAAAACAAATGCCCTGTGAATCCGGTTTATCAGCCGTTGGCAGACCAAGCTCTTTAGCAAGTTTGCGAACCTCGGTTTTTTTGAGCTCACCGATCGGCATTAGAGTTTTTTCGAGGGCCGATTTGGTAACGCGATACAAGAAGTAGGTTTGATCTTTGGTTTCATCGACCGCCTTAAGTAGTTGGCCGTCCTTAGTACAAGCGTAGTGGCCGGTCGCGATTAGGTCGGCTCCGTCGGCCAGGGCCGTTTCCAAAAACAACTTAAACTTAATTTCTTGATTGCACATAATATCCGGATTTGGCGTCAGCCCGGCTTTGTAGCCTTCGATCATGTAGTCAACGACTCGGTCTTGGTACTGCTTTTCGAAGTCAAAGACCTTAAACGGAATGTCTAAATTAGCGGCCACCGCCCGAGCATCGGTTAGATCTTGCTGCCACGGGCAATCAACCCCGCCAACCGGCTTGGTCCAGTTTTTCATGAAAACGCCAATCACCCGGTAACCTTGCTGCTTCAAGAGCGCCGCGGCCACCGAGCTATCGACTCCTCCGGATAATCCAACGTAGACGGTTTGCATAATTAATCGATTTTACAGCTGCCCGCCATATCTGTCGACAATCTTGACTAAACCTGTTGCACTCGGTAACCTAAGCATAAGCATTTTTTTCAAACAAAAGGGAGAATATTTTGGCTAAAAAGAATCTTACAGGAATAATGGCGCGACCGAGCATTCCCAAGAAGTTCGTAGGAGTTTCAGTTTTTGCTTTGGCGCTTGTCTTGGGAGTTGGGCTTTTAGTTTCATCTTTCGCATCAGGCGGAGTCGTAATCAACTCCGGCGGAACCTGGACCCACGGCTTTAGAAACGCTAGCAACACGCACGTTTGCGCGAATTGGACCACCAGAGCTAACACTCGTGGGTCTTGGAGGCTTTACAACTCCGGTTCCGCCGCGGGATCAAATTTCGGTACCGGCAGTGGTTCATTTAGATACGGAGTCGGGACTAACACAACTTTGCAGGTCCGCGTTTCTAGCGGCAGTTCCACCTGGAACGCCTACATCTGTTAGTCAGCGAAGTCCTGCGTAAACATTTTGCCGAAATAGCCGGCATCATAAACACCAATTCCAATCCGGCGAAAGCTGGGCTCTAAGATATTGGCTTTGTGCTCTGGTGAGTTCATTAATCCGTTGTGAGCTAAGGAGAGAGTCGGGGCTAAGGCCAAATTTTCGCCGTACACCACGAACTTAACTCCCCCGGCCCGCAAACGATCAGACGGATCTTTATGCTCAGGGCTAAAGTGTGAGAAGTAACCCCGCGCCAACATATCCTGTGAATGGGCTCTTGCCACAGCCGTTAGTTTTGGGTCAACCGTTAAGGCCTTCAGCCCCCGGGAGGTTCGTTCGTGATTAACTAACTGGATCATTGCCTGCTCCGTAGCCGGATCAACCGTGACATTAGCAGTCTTAAACCCAAGCTGAATCGAAGTTTCACTTTTAGGCTTGACGGTTAAAAAGTTCAGTGTCTCCGACAAGTCAGCCACCGCGTTATTGACGCTTTGCTGATACCGGCTGCCGAGAGCCACCAATTGCCTGGAAAGCGGGGCGGTTGAAAGCTCGTCTTTTAGATTCGCCGACACCGGCACCGCCAAAAGCACAATTAAGCCAAAGGTTGTGATCACCCCCGCCTGTAAAGACCCCAAAACCGCGCCGCCAAGCCGACTGGGCCAACCCGCAGCCGAAGCCGGCATATAAAGACCTCGCATCCGAACAAAATGTAAAATTAACCAGTACACGATATCCACCAAGAACCAAACTAAGATGAAGGCTATGAGGTGCAAAATTATTTGGGGCAGGGCAAAAACTAGCTTCAACAGGTCGGCAATCGACAAATAACTAGCGCTCGCGGCAGCCGTGGCGATAATAAAACCGATTAAATTTACTAAACTTCGGCCGAAACCGGCCTTCGATCCTCTCCAGGCAGCTACCGCTAGAATCACCACTAAAATCCCGGATATAACGAAATTGTTCATGATGGGTTACCTCCCACCAATATAAAAAGGGTTTTCGGCAGTTCAGTTAAGGTCAGGGCGAAACTTTGCGGCGTAGCCCACCACTTCGATCGACGCCAAGTTTGATCGATCGCTGAGTGATTTAGGATCTTTACTCCGGGCCCAAAGGCTCGCGAAAAAGTAATATAGGCCCGACGTTGATGATACGGCGAGGTGACTAGGATAATCTGGTGATAATCTGCAGCCGAGATGATGTTTCGAACGTTGACAGCATTTTGAGCAGTGTCGGCAGCTCGCTCCTCTATCGTAATTTTGTTCGGGGGCACGCCTTCGATCGCCGCTTGGCGCTCCATTGCAGCGGCATTGGACGGACCGGATTTATCTAGCGCGGCGCCTGAAAAAATTAATTGCGGGGCGTAACCTTCCCGGAAAAGCTTTACGGCTTCATCAACCCGTGCCCCGGTTTCTCCGCCACTAATCGCCACGATCGCATCGGATTTAGCTAAATGACTCTGGGGCGATAAATAAAAACCCAAACCGAAAAAGAAAACCACGAAAGTCACCACCAAAATTGCAATTACGATAAACCCCCGTTTGGTCCGATGTTTCACGCTCTTCATTGTAACGGATTAGTGGCTCTGAAGCTGCCGAACTCGCTTAACAACCTCCGGCAAAACCTTTAGTAGACCTTCGACGTCTGACTGTTTGGTTAAGCGGCCCAGGGTTATACGTAAATTCGAGTTGGCCTCGACCTCACTTAAACCCAGCGCCAACAAAACATGAGACGGTTTGGCTTGACCAATGGTGCAAGCCGCGCCGGTAGAGACTTGAACTCCAGCCTCATCTAAATAAAAAACTAAACTCTCGCCGTCGGTACCTTCGATACTAATGTTGATAAAGCCGGGCAAGCTACGCTTCGCGTCGCCATTAATTTTTACTCCCTTGGTTTTGCGAATTTCGTTTAATGCGATATTCCGCAACTTGCTCAATCTGGCCGTTTCGGTTTTGGCAGTTCGTTGGCTCATCGAAAGTGCTTCGGCAAGACCAACCACCAGATCTGCGCCTAATGTGCCGCCGCGCAAACCTTTTTCTTGACCGCCACCAAAAATCACGGGCTTAAGTTCTATTCCTTTGCGCACATAGAGCAAACCCGAGCCATGCGGACCGTAAATCTTGCTGCCGCCGAGACTTAGTAAATCAATCTTGAGACGATCAGTGTTAAGGGGCAGATAATTTGCTGCCTGCGACGCATCGGTATGGAAATAGATCGGCAACTTCCCGGTCCGTCTTTTTCTGACCTCGCCGATGATTTTTGTCACTTCTTTAATCGGCTGGACGGTACCGGTTTCGTTGTTGGCCAGGGCGACACTAACTAAAACCGACTGGTCATCGATTAATTTTTCCAGCTGTTCGAGCTTGATGCGGCCTTTGGCATCTACTGGAATTAATTCAATTTTGTGAGAGTCTTTTAGAGTATTTAAGCAACTTAGAACTGCGTGGTGTTCGGTCGCCAAGGCTAAGATTTTCGAGCTCGGATATTTTTTTGCAACGCCAAAGATCGCCAGGTTAATACTTTCGGTCGCACCGGAAGTGAAAACTATTTCACTCGGTACAGCGCCGATGGTGCTAGAAATTCTTTTACGCGCAGACTCGACCTCAGTCTTAACTTCTCGGGCGGCCAAATACAAACTGCCAGGATTATAAAAACGATCCGAGCGGAAAGGCTGCATCGCTTTTTCAACCTGCGGATCAAGCGGGGTGGCCGCAGCATAATCTAAATAAATCCTATTATTCATGACCTTCCCACACTTAAAAAAATTCTGACCTCTGAATGCATCACCGAAGCAATCCCCTCTAAGGTCCTATAGGTCGGGTTCCCCTTACCATTTTCGATTAACGCGATAGTGGTTTGAGTCGTGCCCGCCAATTCGGCTAACCGTCGTTGGGATAACCCTAATGATTTACGACGATCTCTAAGATTATTGCCTATTACAGCCAACGCCGGACCCGGGGTATTGGCATTTGATGGGGGGTCTAAATTCATATGTTTTATAATATCATGCACATCTTGAGAAATATATGTTTTACAATATCAAAAGACCCTACGTACAAAAAAAGACTACCCCAGCTGAAAGAGTTTTTGTGTGTTAAAAGAAGTCTGTTCTGATAGTTTGTCGAACGATTCTTGACGTAGTTGGGATAGGAATTTTGCAATAACGGGGATATTCGCTGGTTCGTTGACCTTTCCGCGGCGCGGAGCCGGGGTTAAAAACGGACAGTCGGTTTCGAGTAAAAGTTGGTTTAACGGAATGAGTTTGGCGGCCGCTAATTGGGCAGGGTCTTTGGTAAAAGTCATGATGCCGTTGAGTCCTAGATAAAATCCGCAGCCTAATAGGGCATCCGCCGTTTTCTCATCGGCATTAAAAGAATGAACCACGCCCCGAGCTTTCGGATAGTCTTTGATGATATTTAAAAAATCCTCGTAAGCCTCCCGCACATGAAAAATCAGCGGTAAATCCCTTTCGAGAGCAAGTTCGATTTGCTTCCTAAAGGTAGTCTGCTGTGCATCCTTGGGAGACAAATTTCGATAATAGTCCAAGCCGCACTCCCCGATTGCCACCACCTTATCGGAAATCAACTCCGAGATTTTACCGATACCATACTTGGCCTCATGAGGATGAACCCCAACCGAAGCGAAGACTTTTTGGTGAGAGTTGGCGCAATAAACCGCCTTTTTACTGTCGGCCTCATCGACACCTACGGTGATAATCTGATTAACGTTAGCGTCTTTAGCTCGATCCAACAGCTCATTTAGTTGATCTTGATACTGGTCGAAATGAATATGCGCGTGAGAATCTATCAAAACTCTTTTTTCTTGAACTGTTGCTCTTTTTTGGGAAACAACATGCCGACCCTCAAGTTAATCTCCGGACCTTCAAAAATCTTCATCATTTTCTCGGCGGTTTGGGGCATAAACGGCTCGATCCAGTCGGCCAATTGGACCAAATCGGAAACCGCGTGGGTCAGTACGACCTGAAGTTGGGCCGGGTCGGTTTTAACCAGCTGCCAGGGCTTTTCCTCGTCGATGTATTGATTTAAACCTCGAATCACGTCGCGGATTTCCCCCAATGCTTTATCTAGCCTAAATTGACCCATAGCTTGATGAAACGGACCATCATCGTGGGCGAACGGCGGGACCTGGCCGACGTTCCCTTTCATGTACCCTCCCACCATCGAAGCCACGCGCTGCACCAAATTACCCAAATCGTTGGCCAACTCCGATTCGTAGACCGATTCGAAGCGGGCATGGTTGAAATCGCCATCGGATCCAAACGGAATTTCGCGCAGTAAGTAATACCGCAACGCATCGATGCCGTATTGTTTACTAATTTCCAGGGGGTTGATGGTATTGCCTAGGGTTTTAGAAATCTTTTGCCCGTCGATCGTAAAAAAGCCGTGAGCAAAAATGGCCTTTGGCAGGGGCAGACCGGCGCTCATCAACATTGCCGGCCAATAAACGCAGTGGAAGCGAATGATGTCTTTAGCCATTAAGTGGAGCTCGGCTGGCCACCACTGAGTGTAATTCTCGTTGGGGAAACCGGCTACCGTCAGGTAATTAATTAGTGCATCAAACCACACGTAAAGTACCTGCTTCGGATCGTCCGGATATGGAATACCCCAACCAGTTTTTTGCCGCGAAATACTAAAATCTTCCACCCCACCCTGAATAAAAGCCACGATTTCATTGCGCCGATGTTCGGGCTGGATAAATTCTGGGTGCGCCTTGATATATTCCAGTAGCGGTTTTTGATAATTCGAAAGTTTGAAGAAGTAATTTTCTTCCTTAACTTTTTGCGGCACCGTGCCGTGGTCGGGGCATTTGCCGTCAACTAACTCGTCCGGCTTCAAAAAAGCTTCGTGCCCGACGCAGTACAAACCCTCGTAAGTACCTTTATAGACGTCAGCCTTTTTGATTTTGGCGAAAAATGCCGCTACCGCCTCTTTGTGGCGCTTTGAGGTAGTACGAATAAAATCGTCATACTTAATATCCAGCGAATCCCAAGTTTTTTGCCAGGTGGCCGCCATAGCGGTGGCGTATCTAGCGGGCTGGGTTTTAGCAGCCGCAGCTGCGATAACGGTTTTTTGCGAGTTCTCATCCACTCCGGTGGCAAACAAAACTTTTGCGCCGCGATTGCGGTGATAGCGCGCTAAGGCGTCGGCGGCGATAGTGGTGTAGGCATGGCCAATATGGGGCACATCGTTGACGTAATAAATCGGGGTGGTGACGTAAAACTTATCCATTGCTAACCATTCCCCCATCAAGCTTCTTGGCTTTTGGCGTTTTGTCCCTGCCTTTTAGGGTGATCTTAAGCAGCATGCCTCCCAGTAGGGTCACGACGGCCAAAATTGCCAATAGGCCCGCAGCGTAGAGAAATTGCTTGGCGACGGCTCTAAAGACGACGTCCACCAACGCCTTAAGCGCCGGTTCGAGGGCTAAAAACTGCGGATTATTTTTAATGGCGGTGTCGATCACATCCGGCAAAGCCTGGAAAAGTCCCCAGTTAGGCAATGTCCAAACTCCAGACCAGAGCAGCGTCCGAAACAATGCGCGATGGCGTTTACCGGCTTCAGCCGCCCAGGCCACTAATGCTAGTAGTGCCAAACTCAAAGCTACCCCACCGTACTTATAGATACTGATGCCAGAAAACAGCCAGCTAACTTTTTGGGGTGCAATTGGATCGCTTGGGGTAATTGGCTTGACCGGCAAAGTCGGCAACCCCCTGGCTGCTGCGGTGTTTTGCAAATCGGAGAAGTCGATTACCGGTGACGGCGCACCATGACGGTAATGATTATCGAGCTGCGTCAGATAATCCGAAAACTTCATTTCGATGTAGCCAGGTGTAACGACTTTAGTGATGGTGTCGGCACTTAACCGAGTGTTCTCATCCTCGCTCTGGTGCAAGAACATCGACATGCCGGCATTAAATTTAGTGTAGACGTCGGCTTTTTTGGCCTGGGCCAAAATAAATTGCGAGTGCAGCAAAGTAGCGTCGAGCACCCAAAGCGCTACCACATTGACGATGACGGTAATAGTAACGATCGATAAGAGTTTCCGGAGAAATTTTTTCAAATTAAGCCATGCTTTATAGCTTCATTATATAACCTGGACCAATCTGAAAGCGAGAGCTCCTGGGCACGGCGGCTGCTATTAATATTGGCGTCTTTGAGGGTTTGGGTTACTAGTTCGTCGGTGGCGTTTAGACCGCCTGCTAAAGAATTTTTGAGCATTTTACGTTTTTCACCAAAGCCAGCCTTAATCAGCCTGAACAACTTCGCTGGCTCGGCCGGGAATAGCGGTTGGTCATAAAGAGTGACCTTTAAAATAGCTGAGTCAACCGCCGGGCTAGGCCAAAACTTTTCGCGACCGACGAAGGCAACTACCTCCGGTTTGGCGTAGTACTGCACCGACAACGCCAAAATCGATAGGTCGCCGGGCTGGGCACAAACCCGCTGCGCGACCTCTTTTTGGATTAACAAAACCATTAGTTTCGGCCGACGCGAATTTTCGATTAACAATCGTAAGATTTTAGACGTTAGGTAATAAGGAATATTGGCCACGACTTTGTAGTCGGTTGGCAGGCGGCGAAAATCGAACGTCAAAATATCTTCATTTATTACCGAGGTATTATCCAGCGCCGACTCTTGGAGTAACTTAGCCAGCTTATCGTCCGTCTCAACAGCTACGACTTTTTTAACCTTGGCTGCCAGAAGCTCAGTCATCGTGCCAAGACCTGGACCAACCTCTAAAACCGTATCCTCTTTTGACAGCTCGGCTTGGTCAACAATTGACTCCAGGGTTTGCCGGTCAACCAAAAAATTCTGGCCCAAATCGGCGTTAGGCCGAATGCCAGCCAGCTTCAGCGCCAAGCGCAAATCCTCAAGCCGAGTCAAATCCATTGCTAAAGTATAGTTTAAGCTTTGGGAAGGGTAAATTTAACTTGGGTGCCGGAGTCTTTAATACTGTCTACGAAAATTTCCCCACCCATTAACTCAACGAGGCTTTTGGTGATCCACAATCCCAGCCCAGTACCGCCAATGTGCTCGGTTTGAGCATTACGAATTCGGTAAAACTTTTTAAATAAATTAGCGCGATCTTCCGGACTCATCCCTATCCCAGTATCGCTGACTAAAACCGCCACCGCATCTTTTTCGACCTCGGTTTTAATGGTAACCGAGCCGCGCATAGTGTATTTAACGGCGTTGCCGGTTAGGTTAACTAAGACTTGCTGCAGTTTTTGGCGGTCGGCCCGGACGTACAACGGAGCAGCGGGCGGTACAAATTCCAGAGCTAGTTTTTTGGGCCGGGCGGTGGGGGCGGTTAAATCAACTACTTGTTTAATCATGGTGCCAATATCAATTTTCTCCGGCGCGATTTGCAATCTGCCCTGCTCGATCCGCGACACATCTAGCAAATCAGCTACCAACGCAGTTAGCTGCTCGCTCGAACGCTCGGCGTTTTGGATCATTTTGTGCTGCTCCTCCGGACTTAAATTCTGCTCCTCCAAGATCATCGACAGGCTGCCGCGGATCGAAGTTAACGGCGTACGCAATTCGTGAGAAGCAATCGAAATAAATTCATCCTTCATCTGATCAACTTCTTGCAGTTTTTTAAACAAGGTACTGTAGCGATAAATCCGCGAGCGGATAAACAGCATCGCCAAAGTCAAACCAATCACCACCACCAGCAAAATGGCCGATTTAGTGAAAGCTTGGTTGAGTAGGCTCGTAATATATTCGGTTGAGACGAAAGCCGACAACACAGCTACTCGATTTTTGGTGGTTGGATCGGCTATTAAAGTGTTTACGCGATAACCGGCTTGCCCGAGTTCGGTGGCGGCAATGACGGTGTCGCTGCGCTCCGACCAGGTTTGGTTCAGGGCGCTAAAACTATAGGGACTAGCTTGGGTCTCGGATGAGGAGGTTGAGTCGGCTTCGGGTTTTACCGTTTGGCCAGCGCTGTCGCGATTGCTGGATGCGATAAGGTCAAACGCCTCGGTGTGGGGATCATGCACAAAATAATCCAGCCGTTTAAAAAAGGTCTGATTCGACTGATTCGTAGTGTTACTGGTAACTTTATCGATTTTAGCCTGGACTTGCTTTTGAGTGACACCGCTAAAATCGTCGTTGAGCAACTTTGTGGCAACCACCGCTTTATCTTCGGCCTGGGCGTCGGTAACGTTGGTAAAAACGTTAATTAATGTAATTGAATTAATCACAATCAGCACCGGTATCAAAATAATCAACGAAAATGAATAAACAATTTCGGGGGTCTTAAAGATCGCGCGGAGAGTACTAAGACGATCGCCCAAAGGTTTCACGACTTAAACTCCAGGAGTTGCAGGCGGTGGGATTGGGGGTTTGATGATAGTCGGCGAAGTCGGCGGTGGCGTTTGGTTTGGTGGTGGTGAGTTCGGGGGGGTTGGTCCATTCGAGGAATTTTTCTTAGCCAAGCGTTTTTTGATCGCTTCAAAAGCCGCAAACACAATTACCGCTACCAGAACTGTGAGGCCGCTAAATATAGCGTAAATTTTGGCCCGCTGGACAGCCGCTACCTGCGGAGTAACTCCGGCAGACGCCAACGCCGCAGCTTGGGCGGTTGGGATTAAGAAGTTAGCAACATTAGACCGCTGAACCGGTTTACCCGACTTGTCGTTTAGGACGATATACGCTTCGTGATGTCCGGCCGGCAAAGAGCTATTGAGCGTTACATTCCAGTTGCCGTCTTTGTCGGTCGTAACATCCAGCTTTTCAACGTTTGAGAACACAAACAACTGATATTTAGTATCCGGGGCGGCCTTACCACTAAAGTCGACCGATTTAACCCCGGTGTTTGTCAGCTCCGGCTTAACCTTACTGACGACCAACTGATTAGTGTAAGGTGTCGTAACAACGGATTTATAGGTCGGGTTAGAGAGCAACGGTACAGTCGCTACAACAGATTGACCGCTCGAAGTTTGAATCGTCGTCTGGGGTGGATTAACCGGATCGGTGGGTGGTGGAGTTGGATTTGGATTACTCGTCGTTGGGGGAGCCGTCACGGTCACATCTAGGGCGCCATACCCACTATTTTTGTCGTAGTTATCGCTGGTGTAACAGGTGCTAATAGATTTAAAGGTATAGGAACCGGGCTTAACATTAGTGGTATCCCAAGCCGTCCTGTTATTCACCGCGGGAGAGGTTGTTACGTTGTAGGTTTTATCGAATAATCCAGTGTGGCTATCGATGTAAGTTTCATAAGAGTTTGGGTCGTATAAAACTCCTACCTTTGCCGAAATTACGCTCGAAACAATATTCACGATCGTTCCCTGAACGACCGAAGGCTGGTTGCCCAGGTCTAGACCGTTGCTTTTGGCTGCGATTGTTGGAGTTGGGCATGGGGTTGGGGGCGTTGAGGAGGTGGTACTTTGAGCGTTAACGATCAATGAGTTACCAATACTGGCGGGGATTCCGTAGCTGTACGTCCCGTTCGACACAGTCGCACCTACCGTTATGTTGCTATCCCCATTCGGTGAAGTGGGGTTATTTAGTTTCCACTGGAAAGTGAATTTACCGGCACTTATTGCCGGGCAAGGTCTGGTGGAGTCCAGTGACGTACAAACTCGATCATCGGCAGGTGTGTTCTCGGGGGCATTGGTTATCTTTATCTCTGTGACCTTCAAGTCGGTGGGGCAGCTGCTATTTAACGTACCAATAACATCTATCTCGCCGGGGGCAGTTTCGGTGAAGGATGCGCCGGACGGGCTCATTGTACCGGTGCAGACAGTTGATTGTTGGGTTGCTGTTCCCGAGGTGGTTGTATTAGTCGAGGAGGAAGTTGAGGTGGTGGTTTGGGTGGTCGACAAAGAATTGTTGCCGGTAAAAACGCTGGCTTTGCTTAAACCCATGATCGTTAATATCGTGACCGACAGCACGAAAGTAATCGCGCTGAGCTGTAGGTAACGCTTCATCATTTACTAATTGAGGATGGTATCGAGTATTTAGCGATTGTGGTGGCTGGGACGGTAGTGCCTTCAAAAACACTCACCCACTGCCCATCAGCTTTCTTCAAAATAACCGTGTCAACGTTTGCGGTTTTGGCGGTTTTCTTACGGCAATCATTGGCAACCTTGGCGAATGTTCCGGTGTTGGTCGAAATAGTTACGCTAAATGATTTCATCGTGGCGTCGGCTTCACAGCTGGCTTTTACGATCAGCTGGATCGCTTCTGTGTCTGACTTGGCCGTTGCCGCCTGAGAGGCAGTCTTAGCATCGGCCAGTTGCTTGGTCAAGCTAGCAACCTGGGTATTAAGGGCGTCCTTGTCAGCGTTCGCGGTGGTAACTTGATTACTTAGCTTCTGGTTTTGCCAGAAGTATACGCCGCCACCCGCCAACGCAGCCGCGACTACGCCGACAGCTACCATCATTAAAATGCCCTTGAGGCCATTCTTCTTGGTCGGAAGCGGATTTGGAGTTGGCGAAACTTGAGCCGACGGAATTGGAGGGATATTTGGAATTGGGGTTGCTGTTGGATCAGGAGTTACTGGACCAGCGGCCATTGCGTTCACCTGAGCCGGCGTGCCGCCCGCAAAATTCTCTGGATGAAATGTTTGGCCCGGAAGATTATCCAAAACATAACCATTTTACCAACCCGACTAGCCTAGAGCAAGCTTATTGAGTAAACCGGCTAAAAATGCTAAAATTTCTCGGTTTGCTTTGAAGTACAATCTAAATACGGCCCCATCGTCTAGTGGTTAGGACACCAGGTTTTCATCCTGGCAACCGGAGTTCGACTCTCCGTGGGGTCACCAAAAACGGCTCACTGTGTGGGCTGTTTTTAGTTAGAAAAGGTGAGAGAAAAAGCCGTTGAGCGAAAGGTAAAGGTTAACAAAGAAGCCTTTTACGCCGCTGACTGGAACCGCTTCGTGAGCTTCGTAAGAACAGTTGCCGTTAACGCAGGTGAGGCTTTGGCCAACGCCGCCAGACGAAGATTCCGATGTATAAGTCTTGCAAATGCCGTTTTGGCAAACCTGGGTGGTGACAGTCGATTTGGTGGAGCCTGTCGTGCCCCCACTGGAGTAAGTAGTACATAGGTTATTATTGCAGACCACTACTTGGCCGCTGACTGAACCTGGGGCAGTAGAGCTCGTCGAGGAATTATTATTAGTGCTCGTACTTTTGGTAGTGCTCGACGGCTCACCGGGAGTGCGGCAGGAGCGAGTCGAAATAATCGTTGATGCCCCATTGTAGTTGTGGCGCAGCTCCCCGCGGTAAGCGGTTGCTGACTTTAGGCCCGTTTCTTCCCACGTTTCACTACCAGTAGCCGGCGGTCCTGCGCCCTTAAAGCGATGGACGCTGTTTCCGTTATAGGCAAGTACAACAATCCCGGGAGCATCTTGCCAACTCGCCCTCCAACGAATGCTGCTAGCCGATAAAACACTACAGGCTAAGCCTCCGCTCGCCGGTTGTTGGTTACTTACAGTGTTCGTGGTGGTACCCCCGCTGGTTGAGCAGTTGTCGTTGAAGCAGGTGTTGGTATTGCCGCCGCTGACATTTTGCGTCGAGCAAGAGGAGTTTGAGGTACTGTTGGTGCCGCTCGTACTCGTAACCTGGCCGTTAATACAATCGCCGCTACTAGATGATCCGGTTTGAGTGGTTGTACAGGTCGTTGAGCCATTACTAGTAGTACAGGTGGTACCAGCGTAAATAAAGGCAACAGCTAGTCCGGCTACAACCAAACCGGCTGCCACCAACAAAACTCGGAATTTACCGAATTTACGTAAACCTTTTAGGCTGCTGCGTTTGGCCATCGGGTTTTAGCGTAAAGCATAAGTATTTTCAAATCAAGCCTGATAAACTATGGGGGTGAATAAACAAACCGTTCGCGACTTTAACCTAAGCGGCAAAAAAGTCCTGGTCCGAGTTGATTACAACGTCCCGATCGAAAACGGACAGATTAAAGACACTCTGCGCATTCGGGCATCATTTGAAACAATCAACTATTTACTCGACCAAAACTGCGCCATAGTTTTGATTTCCCACCTTGGCCGTCCCGATGGCAAGCCCGATCCAAAACTCAGCTTAGAGCCGATCGCTACTGAAGCCGCCAATTTACTTGGTCACCCTGTTAAATTCGTTGAAGACATCGTTGGTGAAACCGCCCAGGAAGCCTCTGGGAGTCTCCAGCCAAAAGAAATTATTTTACTGCAAAACGTGCGCTTCGACTCCAGGGAAGAAGCCAACGATCCTGAATTCGCCAAAGCTCTTTCGCAACTTGGTACAGTTTTTGTCGATGACGCGTTCGCCGCCATTCACCGAGCTCACGCTTCTACAGTTGGCGTAACTAAATTTTTGCCGGCAGTAGCCGGGCTCCTCGTTGCAAGGGAAGTGACGACCATTACTGAAGCTCTCGACCAGCCTAAGCGGCCGCTGATTGCCATGATCGGCGGAGCCAAAGTTTCCGACAAAATCGAAGTTTTAGATAACTTATTAAAAAAAGTTGACCAGCTGATTATTGGCGGGGCAATGGCCAACACTTTTTTTGCGGCCCAGAGCAAGCCAGTTGGCAAAAGCGTTTATGAGCCCGACCAAGCCTCAACAGCACAGCGCATTATAAAGGAAGCTGGCGACAAACTATGGCTGCCAACCGATATTGTGGTGGCATCAAACCTTCGTCCACCAAAAGACGTTCGCACACTGCGTTCGGTGGCCGAAGTTGAACCAAACGACATTATCGCCGACGTTGGAGCTGAGTCGGTCGAGCTAATCTGCCAGCGACTAATGGAGGCTGGCACGGTAATTTGGAACGGGCCGTTTGGGCTTACCGAAATTCCGGAATTCGCCAAAGCTTCACTTGAGCTAGCAAACTGTCTAGGCGAAAGTGAAGCCAAAAGTGTAATCGGTGGCGGCGACACCGCTGAATTTATAGATGCAGCCGGGCTCCACGAAAAATTCGGTCTAGTTTCGACCGGCGGCGGCGCGGCGCTTGAGTTGATGGCCGGCAAAGTCCTCCCCGGCCTCGAAGCATTGCTGGATAAGTCATGAAGAAAGCAATCAGAATTATCTCGATAGTTTGGCTGGCTGCCATTCCATTAGAAATTGGGACGATTACTCTACTTATCTTCGGCCCCATTGCTCGCGGTCAAGCGTCCGGCTTACCTTGGTGGGCGGTCACGCATATCAAAATCGTCCTCACCTTAGAGGCACTGAGTTACATTTTGGCAATCATCGGCGTCGTCAAAACCTCGGACCGGAAGTAGACGCCTAAGCATAAAAGCTTTAGAATCTGATTATGCCTATTGGGCGGGTTCAAGTGTGAAAAAAATTGTTGTTGGCAACTGGAAAATGCACCTGTCGCCCTCGCAAGCGACCGTGCTGACTGGCCGGCTCAACCAAAAAATTGACCACGACCCTAAAGTCGAGGTTATTTTGTGTCCCCCGTTTATTGACCTGTTGGCGGTCCAGAAAGAAATGGACAGCCAGAAATTCAAGCTTGGCTGCCAAAATATTCACTGGCGCGATGATGGTCCATTTACTGGAGAAACTTCCGGCGCCATGGTTAAGGGGATTGCCGACTACGCCATTGTTGGCCACTCCGAACGGCGCGCCATGGGTGAAGACGACAAAACGATTGCCGAAAAACTGGCCGCTGCGGTTCGCAATAATCTCGTGCCGATTTTGTGTGTCGGCGAAAATCTAAACGATCGGCACCACGACTTAACTAAAAAAGTTGTCATGGACCAGCTTGAAGCCGATCTAGCTATGATTACGGCCGAGGAGATGGATAAATTCATTATTGCTTACGAGCCGGTTTGGGCTATCGGCAGTGGTGATTTTGCAAAGCCTGATGACGTGGTGCAAATTGTGCTCTGGATTCGCCACACCATTGAGGAACTTTATGGCGAAGGGGCTAGCTCTAGCGTTAAAATCCTTTACGGCGGCAGCGTAAACCCCGACAACGCCAAGGCCTATTTAGATCTCGATTACATCGACGGCCTACTCGTCGGCGGCGCTAGCGTCAATTACGAAGAGTTTAGCCAGATCATTAAGACCGCCCAAGAGGTAGCCGCTGAATGAAGTGCCCAAACTGCGGGCATGATTTAACCCGCACCAACCACGGATTTATGTGCGTTAACTGCGGCTATACCGGCGACGGGCAAGCTACCCCGACTGGCTCGGCTCAATCGACTTCGTCTCCAAGCCCCGCTCCAGTCTCAACCCCAGTTCCCGTCCCACCTCCCGCTCCGTCAACGGTCGGTCCTGCCACACACCCGATAACCGATCCGGCTTTGGTCCAAGCGCCAACAACAAACCCAACCCACAACTTTAATTTGCCACCAAAAACTCCAGCCCCAGCTGCCACTCGCCCACTAGCCGAATCGATTTACCCCAATCCGCAACACGCCTTCGCTGCCGAAAGCGAACTCGAGCACCTATCCGGACCTAAGCCCAAATCAAAGAAAAAGCTGTTGCTGATAACGGCTGGGCTGATCTTGCTGCTAGGTGGTGGCGGTTCGGCTACCGCCTACTCGCTCTACGTCCAAGCCCCAAAAGAGGCACCGCTGGGCTATCTTGAAAAACTCAGTAAGGTTAAAACTCTAAAAATCGGGGGTAATCTGTCGGCCACCAGTGCCAGCGGCGGACCGCTCAATAAATTGGCCCTTACTCTTGGTGGCAGCCTCGATAATAACGACCCCAAAAATACTAAAGCCGATCTAACGTTTGAGGGCTCCGCCGACAGCGCCAAAGTTGCCGTTGAGCTGAGGCTGCTGACAAAGGTCGCCTATTTTAAAGTTGATCCCAGCCCAATTATTGATACCATCCTAGGCCCCGATAACGGGGTCGCCGGCCAATGGTTTAAAATCCCCGAACCAACCGAAAACTCTCCGACCGACGACAAATGCCAGGCTGCCTACGACAAAAACCTGACGCCAAAATTCCTATCCACTTTCCCGATTAAGGACACCAAGCTGGTCAAACTATTCGACAAGGTTGATGGGCATACTGTGCGGCAAACTAAAGGCACGATCGATTTAGTAAAATTACCAAACTGGTTCGACTCGGCCGATAAACTGCTGCCGGCAGAGTGTAAGTTCTCGGTCAGCAAAGACCAAGTTAAAGGCTTTGCGGTTGATTATATTCTCTGGACTAGCCAAGACTTCGATCGGATGGAATTAAAAGCTACCACCGACAATCCCAAATACGACATCGACTTTACCCTCGACACATCCGATTACAATAAAACCGTCAAAATCGAAGTTCCCGCTGGGGCGAAAGATTTTAGCGAGCTGAGTGACGGGGAAATGAGCCCAGCGGGCGCCGGTCAGGTCCGGGACGCCCAACGCAAAGCCGATTTGCGCGCAACCAGGAATGCCCTTGAAACCTACTACAACGATGCTGGCTATTATCCTTCTGGAAATTACTCTGGTTTGAAGAAAATTTTGGTTCCCGGCTATCTTGATTCACTTCCGACCGACCCCGGCAGCGGCAGCTACATCTACTCACCAGCAAATTGTGCGGCCACCAAATGCGGCGGTTTTACCATCACAGCGACGCTCGAGACCAAAACCGACCCGAGCTATCCGACCTATAAAGTTACTAGCGTGAATTCCACCACCGAAAGTCATAGCAGTAGCGCCAGCGGGATCTTCAAAAAACTCCAAGCCTTCGTTCTGGGCGGCTAATTTGTAGGTTTAACCAAAGCGAGCACAAAGATACTGCTTTATTATTGGTTGAAGTAACAAGGAGGAACGATGAAGTTAAATTTCAATAGCGTGATGATTTCGAGCGAGGACCCCAAGGGGCTGGTGGAGTTTTACACCAAAATCCTGGGTGAGCCGAAGATGGACGAAAATAACTATACCGGCTGGTTAGTCGGCAGCGGTTTCTTAAGCGTCGGACCGCACGACAAAGTCCACGGCAAGGCTAAAGAACCAGAGCGAATTATTATCTTTTTTGAAACCAAGGAGGTCAAAGAGGAGTTCAATCGAATTAAAGATCACGGCGCCAAAGTCATCGCTGAACCCTACAAGCCCGATCCTAACGGCGAATTTTGGCTGGCAACTTTGGCCGACCCAGACGGTAACTTCTTCCAACTGGCTTCTCCCTGGGACTCCTAACCCTAGATCCTAGCCTCTAGTTCCTAGATAATGGCTGGGTGAAGGATTTACTTGAGGGATTAAACGAGCCGCAAAAACAGGCGGTTTTGCAAACCGAGGGGCCGGTTTTAATTTTGGCCGGCGCTGGTTCGGGTAAGACCAAGGCCCTGACTCATCGTGTAGCTCATTTAGTCGCCGAGGGCAAAGCCGACCCGCAGCATATTTTGGCGGTGACCTTTACCAACAAGGCTGCCGGGGAAATGCGCGAGCGGGTTTCCAAGCTGCTCGGCCAGAGCGGTCACCGCGGGTTCTTCCCCTATATGGGTACTTTTCACGCCATTTGCGTGCGAATGCTGCGCAGCCACGCCGAGCAGGTTGGAGTCAGCTCGAGCTTTATTATTTTTGACCAAACCGATAGCCAGGCGGCAATTCGCCGCGCAATGAAACAAGAGGCTATTAACGAAAAAGTCTTCACGCCTGGTCTAATTCAAAACTTAATTTCCTCTGCCAAAAATCAGCTGGTTACGGCGAACGAATACGAAAATATTGCCCGCGGACCGTCTCAAGCCGCCGCCGCCAGGGTTTACAGGGTCTATCACCGGCTGCTGCGCGAAGCCGATGCGTTGGATTTTGATGATCTGATTATGGAAACCGTTCGGCTACTGGCCAAAAATCCAGAAATTTTGGAACGCTGGCAAAAACAATTCCCCTACATTTTGATCGACGAGTACCAAGACACCAATCACGCCCAGTATCGCTTTAGTAAGTTATTAGCTGCTTCTCACCGAAACATTTGCGTGGTCGGAGACGACTGGCAAAGTATTTATTCTTGGCGCGGCGCGGACTTTAATAACATCTTGGATTTTGAAAAAGATTATCCCGAAGCCGTCATTATCAAACTTGAACAAAACTATCGCTCAACCGGGAACATCTTAAACGCGGCTCACGGCATAATTTCCCAAAATCGAAAGCGCAGTGAAAAAAAGCTGTGGACCAAAGCGTTACCCGGCGCTGCGGTGCAAGTCCATGAAAGCTATAGCGAAACCCAGGAGGCAGAGCTGGTAACACAAATCATTGAGCGCGGGATGAGAAATGGGCGTCATCCGCATGATTTCGCCGTGCTTTACCGCGTTAGCGCCCAATCGCGAGCCTTGGAAGAAGCGTTTTTGCGCACCGGGCTGCCTTACCGAATGGTCGGCGGCGTCAGATTTTATGAACGTAAAGAAATTAAAGACAGCCTAGCCTACTTACGGCTAGCTTATCGGCCAGATGATATGACTAGCTTTGAGCGGATTGTTAATACTCCGGCTCGGGGTTTGGGCGAGGTAAGTATCAATAAATTCCAAAGCTTTAAACAAGCTCACGGCTTAACTTTGCCTCAAGCTTTGGCGGAGGCCGAGTCGATTGCCGAACTCAGCCCCAAAGCCCGCTCCGCCCTTTTCCGGTTGGGGCAAGTTTTGGCGGAAGCGGTTGGACGCGTTCAGGAGCTTAAGGTGACTGACCTTTTAGAGTTGCTGCTTAAAAAAACTGGTTTTTTGGAGTCACTTGACGATGGCAGCCTGCTGTCTGAGGCTCGGGTCGAAAACGTCAAAGAATTAATCGGGGTCGCCAAAGAGTATGGCGACGATTTGGAGGGTTTTTTGCAGGATGTGGCACTGATGAGCGAGCTGGACGATTATTCTCCCAATGCTAACGCCGTAACTTTAATGACACTGCACGCTGCCAAAGGCCTGGAGTTCCCAGTAGTAATAATGGCCGGCCTGGAAGAGGGTGTCTTCCCGCATAGCCGAGCCCAAGACAACGAAGAGGAAATGGAGGAAGAGCGGCGATTGTGTTACGTCGGCATGACGCGAGCTAAACAAGAACTGCATTTAACCTATGCAAGACGTCGCCTGCTTTATGGCCAGACGATGCACAATCCACCGTCGCGCTTTTTGCTCGACCTTCAATTATCCGATATCGGTTCTGGGGCATCAGGCTCCGATGCCCAACGTCTGGAGTCCGACAAACTCAAAGACGGCGATAAGGTTCGCCATCCAAAATTCGGCGACGGGATCGTCGTTAGCGTCAGTGGCGACACTGTAACAGCAGCCTTTGCCGGCTTTGGCACTAAGTCTCTACTTTTAAGCCTGGCCCCACTTGAAAAAATCGACTAATTTGGTAGCATAAACGTTAGCACTTTGAGTACATTTAGTACTCGCTAGATCTGTGGGGTGCTGCAAACAAAAACTGCTCAACCTGGTAAGACAAAACAAAAGTTTTACTTCAAAGTCTAACCAAAGAGGGCTTACATACGTAACGTTAATTTGGCTTTCGACCGGGCGATAACTTGGCTGAAAGCGCAGCGCCGACTGGCGCTAGTGGCACTACTACTCCTCTCCGTTGCCACCTACGGGCTTGTAACCAATAAAATTCCAACCACCAATCACGCCCAAGCCGATGCCGGGAAGTTGGTCAGTTTGTACGTCGACGGACAGACACGAATTTTTCCAACCGAAGCTACTACCGTCGGCGATTTACTCAAGCGAGCAGATGTAACTTTGGATGCCGGCGACTTGGTTGAACCCAGCGCCGATACCGTTTTAGATAAAGGTCCGACTTTTATTAACGTTTACCGCTCAAGGCCGATTGTGGTAGAAGACGGTGACGCAACAATACACGGCAAAAGCGCTTATCAAAATCCCGAACTGATTCTAGATCAACTCGGGATTAAAATTTACCCACAAGATCTGATTGCAACTGCTCCGGTCACCGACTTTGTCGCAACCGGGGTTGTTGGTGAGCAAATCACAATCACTCGTGCCAAACTGGTGACACTGTCTGACTTTGACGGCAACGACAAAATTTTGCGAACTCAAAAAGCCACCGTTGGCGATTTTTTGGCCGAGCAAAAAATTAAACTTTTGCCGGGCGATATCGTGGATCCGGGCGTTAAATCATCGATTACCGACGGACTAAGGATTAGTCTGACCCGAGTGAATGAACAGATTGTTAAAGAAGAAGAGACTATCCCAGCCAATGTTCAAAACATTCGCGATCCTAATTTGGCCATTCCGGCTACGGTAGTTGAGCAAGCTGGCAGTGATGGCACTAAAGTTACCACTTACCGGGTGACTTACAGTAATGGCAAAGTAGTGGCAAAGGACATCTTAAAAACCGAAATTACCCTGGCTGCAATGCCAAAAATCATTGCCAAGGGTGGCGCTATAACCACTGATACTTGGTCTAAGTTAGCTTGGTGTGAATCTCGCGGTAATCCGGCCGACAACACTGGCAACGGTTTTTATGGCGCGTATCAGTTTTCGCATAGTACTTGGGGTGGTTACGACGGTTACTATAACGCCAGCGATGCGCCTCTTAGCGTCCAAACCGACCGAGCTGCCCAAATTCAAGCCGTTTCTGGTTGGCGTCCCTGGCCCGTCTGTGCCGCCGGCTGGTGAGTCGATCAAGACTCGCTCGGGCTAATCGTCTCGCTGACATGGCCTTCGGCCCTTCCCTTCGGTCGAATGCCAGCTTAGCGATCTTGGCTGGCAGGTTTTGCTACTTTTGACTGGCAAAAGTAGGTTTAAGTATTACCTGCCGACCGAAGTTAGGTAAGCATAGATAGCAATTAAAATCGAGAAGATCGCTACGCCCCAGCGATAAGATTTATCTTTATTCTTACGCAGCTTGTGAATTAGCAGTTCAACAAAAGTCAAAGCGATATAGCTTAGGCCAAAAGCAATCGCTCCAGCCAGCAACGCCCTAAGCATTGTCGGCCGCCTTAACTTTTACGGGCAGTTCGAAACCAAAGGTCGAACCTTTACCCTCAACGGTTGAAAATAGCAACTTGCCTCCCTGGTCTTCGATTACCTTTTTGGCTAAGTATAAGCCTAAGCCGGTACCGTCAGGCCGCGCAACTTTGGCGTTGTCGGCTCGATAAAACTTGGAAAACAATTTGGGAATAGCTGCCTTTGGTACGCCAATACCCGTGTCTACCACGGTAAAGATCAGCTTCTTGGGATCGGCCGAGAGGTTGGCGGTCACACTGCCAGCCTTGGTGTAGTAAATGGCGTTGTCTAAATAGTTCATAATAACTTGGCGAGTTTTGTCTTCGTCTATTTCACACCAAACCGGCGCTTTGGGCACATTAACAATTAACTTTAGGTGCTTGGCGTCCGCATGCAGCTGCAGCTGTTTAACTTCGTCGTTAACGATTTTGGAGAGATCGACTAATTTGGGATCAATTTTGAATTTGCCGGTGCTCATTCGCGATACGTTTAACAGTTCAATAATCATCTTGCCCAATCGGTCCGAGCCAGTCAGCGCGTTTTGGATAAACTCTTTTTGCTCCAAGTTAACCTGCCCGGCGTCGCCAGTTCCGAGCATCGATAAGTAACCTTTGACGGTGGTAAGCGGCGTGCGCAACTGATGAGAGGCCATTGAAATAAAGTCGTCTTTGGCCTTATCCAACTCCAGCAGGTGCTGGTTCGCCAGCTGCAATTCCTGATAGAGCAAGGAACTGTCGAGGGCAATTGCTACCACGCCAGCCAGACGTGTAACCAAGTTTCGCTTAAATTCGGAGATTTGATCGAGTGGCTGGGGGCTACCAATCAAGAGCACGCCTAGCGAGCGCTCACGAACCATTAGCGGGCAAACAAACAGTGATTCAAGTCCCATGAAATGGCTAATTTTCTCGCCTTCGCCGGCGGGCAAGTGTTGGCTTAAAAACTGTGATAAGTTATAAGATCCTATCTGGTTCGTCTTCACGCTGGCATTCATTGGGTGTTCAGGCTGACGTATCGAAACTTCTCGCAGAAGTAGATCGTCAATGGCTTTTTCCAAAGCAGTCCCATTATTGGCACTCGCGACAGCGAAGGGTTTTAAATAAGCTCCGTTCCGGATGAAAATTGCCGCGAATTTAAAGTCAGTTTCCGTTAAGACGGTGTTGGCTACCTGTTGCGCAAGGTTTTGCGGGTTAGCTGCCGAACCTAAAACGACTTCATCAATTTTTCGAAGCAGCGCCAAGGTCTTATTACGATCGGCCAGCTCAAGATTTTTCTTGTACATTTCTTGAGTAACATGCGTAATGTCCGCCGGTTGAGCCGGATCGGTTCGTCTAAGTAGGGCCATGTTTAGATTTTATCAGTACTTATGTTTAATTACTTGAGAAGTGCCGGAATTTGATCGGCCGGCAGTTTTAGCCCACTAACTGCTTCTTTGCAAACCTCAACCGAGGCACGTCCAAACAGATGTTCATACTGCTCCACGAGGTTTTCCAAGACTTTAGTTTTGTCACCCTCGATAGAGACTGAACCGTTAATCTTTAGACCGGGTACTTTTTTAGCTTGTTCCAAAGCAACGGGCCCGATTATGCCTTGCTGCTCTTTGATAATCTTATCTGCGGCCTGCGCAAATACATCCATCACTTTTCACCTTTAGCCGTAGGCTGCGTCGCGAAGCCGACTATACCGAAAGACATCAGGAAAACGCCTGCCGTTAAAATCAGATCCCCCCAATCAGCATTGTAGTAACTTTGAACCGTGGTCGTATAAGAGAACACCATATCCCCAAAGAACATTACTCCAAGACCGAGGAGAATTGAGATTATTGAGACCTTAAAGAACCCCCCGAAATATTTAAACGATAAGCCCAGAATTACTGTGGCAATAGTTAGCGCAGAAAAATCCCCGAAAGGATAAGCGATATCAAGTATTACTTTTAATTTCGTTTCGCCCTGTGGAACCAGCACTCCACCCCTCGCCTTTGTTACGAGTAAATAGTATGAGGCCCATAAGAGCAATGGTGGGACAATCACCGTAAAGACCTTGGCCAATTTGCTCTTTCTAAAAGCCACACTCGCACCACTTGCTTTGGTGAGATAAATCACACCTATTACCCAAAAAACAATACTGGGCGCAAATCCCAAATCAGCTATCGAAGGATATGGAGCGGGCTGATGAACGACGAAGTTGTAATAAGACCAAATGGTCTCACCCATTCCCCACAGAAAAAGACCCAGGGAAGTATAAAAGACAGATTTTCCTAATGAGGATTCAAACCTGCCCCAGATTTTTGACTTGACCATACCAATTATTCCCCCGAAAAACGGAAACAATCCGAACAAAAAAGAATACAAATAATTCCAATTGCTAGTCTTGAGGCCACTCAAATGAAGTGGGACCCAGAAAACCATCAAAGCAAAAAGTCCGAAAGCAAAAAATATCTGATACTTATTTTTAAACAGAGACATTAGCACAACCGTAAGCTTTTTGAGCTAAGCTGTCAAATCAGGTAGAGCTCTGGTTTTGGAAAGCCGTTAAAACTGCTGGCCATTGTCACTGTATAGGCTCCTGCGTTTTCGAAAATGAGCTTGTCGCCCACCTGCATGCTTTCAGGTAGGGTAACGTCTCTAGAAATAATATCCAAGCTATCTCCAGTTGGACCAGCAAGGACACAGGGCATCTGCTGGCTTTTTTCTTTAGCTTTTCTTGTTGTGTGAACCTCATACTGGGTTGTACCTTGGTGGATCATAGCTTCATACAGGCAATTATAAATTCCACCGTCTAACACTAGCCAGGTCTTACCTCTTCGGATCGTTTTCGAAATGACTTCAGCCACCATAATTGTTGGCGCCGCGATCAGAGCCCTACCTGGCTCCACAATGATTCTCGGACGGTATGGCAACGAGTCCAATGCACGATGCACCTTTTCTGCAATTTCTCCAAGCTCGGGTACGTGTTTATGGTTGGAGTATTCAACCGGAAAACCACCTCCAATATTAAGAACCTCGAGGATTATCCCGTCCTTGTGCAGTTTTTCGATTGCAGGTTTAAGTGCCAGTATCGCGTCGGACCAATGTTCAACATGAGTAGCCTGAGACCCAACGTGGAAGCTTAAACCGTATGGCACCAACCCTAGTTTCTTCGCAGATTTCATGAGCTCGTGAATAGTTTCGGGGGGAGCTCCAAAACGTTCTGAGAATGCAAAAACGCTATCCGAATCATTAACCACCGCCCTTACGAAAACATTTGCGCCCGGAGCATGCTTTGCAATTTTTTCAATTTCCTCACCCGAGTCTGCCGCAAAACGCTTTATGCCAGCCTTAAATGCCCTCTGAATATGCTCTACGGGCTTAACCGAAGTTCCGTAGACGATATTTGATGGCTTTACCCCATTATCCATCAGTAGTTCAATCTCAAAGAAAGAAGCGGCTTCGAAACTGCTTTCCAGAGATTTTAGAAATTTGATGATCTTCGGATCGGCGTTGGATTTAAGGGCATAACACACTTCCGGACCCTCAAAGTGGGTCTTAAACCACTCATAATTCTGTTGAAGTTGCTTTTTGCTCGTTAAAAAGAAAGGCGTCGGGTAGTTTAGTCTTTTACCTTTGTTGATAACCTCAGTGTTTGACACCATCCGACTATAGCAAGGATGCTAAAACCGCACCAGTCACGACTAAGATTATGCCTCCGTATTGGAGTTTAGATACCTGTTCGCGAAGAAAAAATCGAGACAACAACAGGGTGGGAATTGCAAAAGCTGAGCTCAACACTGCGACCACACTCAAATGTGATGTTAAACCGTAACCCAAGCTGACTCCAATGTAAGCACCGACTTCCGACAGTCCGATTGCCAAGAAATATCTGTGGAGCGCGCGGGGACCAAGACGTAGATTTTGTTTGTCCATGAAGCATTTCAAAAGGATAGTCACTGCCATAAAAATGTACATGAACGCAGCGTAAACCAACCAATCTTTGCCAGCGACGAATCTCCCCCAGAACGTGGTCCACAATGCGGCTAAGAGTGTTGCGGTCAGGATTTCGGCCATGCCGGGTTGGCGGATCAATTTGATCCTTTTTCGAGCTAATGAACTCGGGTCCAAATTAATTGCTGCTATGCCGACTAAAGCTGAAATCAAAACGGCTATCAGTCCACGGCTTAACACTTCTCCGAAAACAATTACAGATAGAACAACAACGAGAGCAGAATAGGATGAAAATACAGGATTTAACAGCGCAAGTTTTCCTTTCGAGAATGCTCTATAAGCAAAAAAATAAACAGCTGCCTGGAGAGCGCCGAACGATGCTAGAGCTAATATTTCCTTCGAGCTTCCGGGAAAACCTTTTGTAGTTCCGCTCGCAATTCTGTAAATCAAAATAATACCCAAGGCCACACCCCCGTAGATATGAGCCCAGGCTAGTGTTCCTAAATCTCCGATTTCGTCGATGGTTTTTTTGGCGAAGAAATCCGCAAAGCCCCAGCCAAGCATTCCGGTAAGTCCGGCGCCCACCGCTATCAGTAAGTTCTGATTCATCAGATATAGTTTAGTGAACGCTCCGGTTAAGCTCAAGCTTAATTTGCCAGTGAAGGGGGTTTCGGATAGGATAGGAGCAAATGAGTGAACCAGTAATTCAGCCGCTGCAACCTGAGGGCAAGCAGCAGCCGGCCAAAAAGTACAAAGTCGCGATTATTGAAGACGACGCCGCGATCGTTGAGATGTACAAAATTAAATTCGAAAAAGAAGGCTACACGGTTGGTACCGGAGCCGACGGCAACGAGGGGCTGGCTCTAATCGAGCAACAAAACCCCGATATCGTCTTGCTGGATTTAATGATGCCCAACAAAACCGGGATTGAAATGTTAGAGGAACTGCGCGGTAAACCTGGCGGTGATCAAGTTAAGGTGATGGTTTTGACCAATGTTGGTGACGACGCCACGACCTCGCAAATTTACCGGTTGGCGCCGCTTGATTACATCATCAAATCCGAAATGACCCCGCAGCAAGTTTTTGACCGCGTTAAAAAAGTTCTATTCGCCGGCGGAACCGAACCGCTCGCAGCTGAGCAAAGCGAACTCGTCCACAAACGCCAACGTCTGGGCTAAGTTGTTTTGAAGCTTTTGTCTTCGGATTTAACTTTTTTCCAGGTCTCGATCAGGTTCGAAACAGCTTGATCCTCGGTTTGCCCCTTACCATCGTTGGTCTCGACGGCTTTTTTAATATCCTTAACGGTAATATTGTTTGGGTTACCCATATCGTCGTACGGCAATCCGCAACCACAAGTTAGGCACATAGCTCCTCCTTTAGCCTTACATTTTATGCTTAACTAGGGTAAAATTTCTCGGCTACAATAACAATACGCGCCCTTAGCTCAGTGGATAGAGCGTCTGGCTTCGGACCAGAAGGCCGGGGGTTCGAATCCCTCAGGGCGCACCAGGGCCTTTAGCTCAATTGGTAGAGCAGTTGCCTCTTAAGCAATTGGTTCCGGGTTCGAGTCCCGGGAGGCCCACCAATTTGCAGTCTGACTGCAACTTTCTATCTGTTGAAAGTTCTAGTGCTAAGGGTCTTGAAAGTTCTTACGTTTCGAACACGCTAAAGCTTCCAGCAGATAGAAAACGGTTCTATTCCTGCGAAGGTCCTAAACCAACAGAGAGGAATTAAACACGACCAAACTTGTCCTGCACGGCGGATTCACAGCCGGCAAAACAGACGAAGATAATCGCGCGTTTTACGCGGAGATTCTGCGCGACATACCCGACCACGCAACGATCTTGCTATGTCCCTTCGCCAAAGATCCCGATCGCATTCCTACAGCCATCAGCAAGGTCAGGTCTGAGTTCGAGAGGGCCAACACTGGGCGGAAACTGAGCTTTGTGACGGCCGACCCGGACAAGTTCGAAGACCAAGTGAAGCACGCCGACGCGATCTATTTCCACGGTGGCACAACTTCCAAGTTACTGGAGGCATTGAAAAGGTTTCCGAATTTGGCCTCGCTTCTAGCCGGCAAGACGATCGCTGGCGAGTCGGCCGGTGCAAACGTTATGGGCAGGTACTCCTACAGCAAGAGCGCCGATGGAGTTCTCGAGGGTCTGGGCCTACTGCCAATCAAAGTCATTCCGCATTATTCAAACGATTACGCCGTCAAGTTAGACGGTGTCGGCGAAGATTTGGAGCTCGTTGCCTTGAAGGAATACGAGTTCAAGGTCTACGAACGGTAGACGAGTTCTTGACAGCTACACTGCGCACTTCACAATGAAGTTGTGTAATCGAGATCGCATGTTGTGGCAACCGTTCCAAATTCAAATGAAGGTCAGATGTTCGAAATCCTCGGAGATACCGAAGGGGTTCTTTGGTTTGGACGATACTCCGATGAAGAACCAATACCCTATTGCAAGGAGCACCGTAAGAAACTCCTCTCTAGTTATTACGAGAGAAACCTGATTTGCCCGAAGGATCGAAGGCAGTTTGTTCTCGGGAATTCATTCCACACTCACGCTGAATTTATTCGCCAAGAGATCTTCGACACAGACATGAAGGAACTTCAGGTTGTTCGCATTGATCCGGATGGCTATCAAGTCATTTCGAAGGAAACCACCGAGAAGCACCCTGAGTTTTGGGTTGAATCGAAGCTCAGCAATACCTCCAAGGGGCTTCAGCTAATGGTGCAGGTTGGAAAGAAGGACGGGTCTGGCGAGAAAGTCCAGCTATTCGTCGAGCCTGCGGCTGAACGAATGGACTTTGATCGTGGGGGTAGCGACATTCATCCTTCTGGCGTATTCACTGAAGTCACTGCCGTGTTCAAGAACTCGTCGACCAACTTCGAAGCCAAAAAGAAGAAGTAGCTGTTCCTCTTACGCTTGATGAACTGCTCCTAGAAGTTCACAATTCCCGGTAGCGCAAATCTGCGCGCTCTTTTCGAAGCGCCTCTTTCGTTCGGCCTGTTCAGTCACGCGTGCGTGCTTGGGCTGGTCGAGCGAAAGGCA
>CAYZIN010000002.1:0-70205 GCA_964478595.1 uncultured Candidatus Saccharibacteria bacterium
ATGAAAACGACCGCCGGATCGAGCTGACCTGGCGAGAGGGTGGTCCCTACCAGCGTCACATGGCGTCATGGCGGCGGCGAAACGAGAAGCGAATCGCCGCGCGTGAGGCTCGCGAAAGCGAGTCGGCGTCAACCTTGGTTTCGTTCTAACGGACTAACTCGAAGTGCCCTCCCCGGATACGCCGGGGAGGGTGTTTTATTTAAGGATTGTGGGTTTGGTGCGGACGGTCCAGTTTTCAATGCCGTAAAACCGGTCGGCTGGGACCGACAATGTTCCTGGTTTCACACCCTTAACGTCGTCGCTAACGGCGTAGTAATAATTGTCGGTATAAAGCATCACGCCAGGTTCATCGTCAACGAAGGTTTGTAAAAAGGTTTTATATTTGCCGGCCCGAACGTCTGGGTCGGTAATAATTCGCTCGACCTCAAGCGCGTCGTCGGCGGTGGTTGATTGGTATTGCGAAAGGTTAAGGCCGGGGTCGTTGATTTGCGATGAGTGCCAGTATGGATATACGTCGCTGTCGACTCCGATGGTGATGCCATACAGCAAAACCTGGTAATCGCGCGGTTTGATGTGGCTTTGAATTAAATCCTCAAGCCCCACAGCTTTGACGGTTACATCGACTCCGGCCTGTTGCCACTGCTGCTTTACTGCGTTGGCGACGGCTATTAGCCGATCGTTATCGAGGGTTACCAGTTCAAGTTTGAACTTTTTGCCGCCTAGCAGCTGTTTAGCTTTAGCCAGGTTGTAGCGCGGCTGGCTGTATTTGGCGTTGTAGCCGATTTGGCCAGCCAACAACGGTTCGAACGAAGGCTGCACATAATTGCCAAGCACGTCGCCAATAATTTTTTGCCGGTTAGTGGCTAAGGTCAGGGCTTGGCGAACGGCTTTATCTTTTAACGGATCGCGAGTGGTTTTAAAGAATAAATCGGTTTGCTCGGTGGTGCGATAAGTTATCAGATGCAGTTGTTTGAGTTTGCTGGTTTCCTCGATTTTGGTCGAATCAATCCGGGCAACCGCTTGCACCTGTCGTTTACTGTAAGCGGCAGTGGTTAAGTCGGGCGTGCTGTAAAACCGCAGCGTTACGCCATCGAGCTTAGGCCGTCCCCGAAAGTAACCTGGGTTTGCCACTAACGTTGCAGTGTTGCCCGGTTCAAAGGCCTTAACCTTAAAGGGCCCAGTGCCGATTGGCTGTTGATTGAAGTTATTAACCCGCAAGGTAGCTGGGTCGATCGATTCCAGGGTGTGGCGCGGCAATATGCCAACAGTGGTAAGGTTTAGAAAACCGACGTAAGGATTGGGCAGGGTAAGAACCACTGTATTGTCGTCTGGCGCGGTCGCTTTAACGCCCTTCCAGTCGGTCGCCAACGGCGACCGGGAGTCGGGATGTTGAATAGCCGTAATCGTAAAAACTACGTCGCTGGCATCGAATTTGACGCCGTCTTGCCACTTTACATTCGGACGTAATTTGAAGGTGTATTTTAGCCCATCGCTTGAAACCTGCCAGCTTTGGGCAAGGTCCGGTTCGAGCTTGCCACTGGGGTTAAACCGGGTTAGACCGGAAAACACCAATCGGCTAATGTCTACACTGGCCGACGAGTCCGGCAAGATTGGGTTAATCGTTTTGACGTTGCCGACGATTGCTTCACTGAAGGTGCCGCCGGGCAACGGGGTTTGGCCCAAATAAAAACGCTGCAGGTTACCGGTTTGGTTTAGCAGCGCCACCAAACAAACAATCGCAATTCCCCACCAAACCATTACGAAACGACGGATAATGCCTAGCTGACGCCATTTGCCCCAGACATGCCGGTAGAAATAATTAACCAACCAGATTCGGTAAATTCGAAAAGTGCGTCTGGCTTTGCGCCAACGGCGATGAAGTTGAAACTGTAGATATGGAAACATTTTTAGCGGGACAAAATCGCCAGCACCACCGACAACACGAAAATGATGGCGGCTACAATTGTAATCTGAAACAAAATCTTCTCAACCCCGCGCCGTGAGCGATAAAGTCCGCTGTCACCGCCAAAAGCCGCGCCCAAACCAGCGCCGCGTTGCTGCAGCAGCACTGAGACGATTAGCATAATTGTCGAAGCCAAGATTAACCAAGAAAATAAAACTCTCATTTTGCCATTTCCAGCCAGCTATTTAATAGATAGTTAACTAGCCAAACGATGATAACAGCCAAAATGGCAAAGCGATAGTTTACGATGTGAAATTTTGGGTAAATTTTGGTTACCAAAAAGAGCATGGCTGCGTTAATGAACAAAGTCAGAATGCCCAAAGTCAGTACGATTGCCGGCAAGGTTAGGAGAATAACCAGAGGGCGAATTAACGCGTTGACGATCGAAAAAATTAAGGCTGCCCAGATTAGAACGCGGATATGGTCTTGGTAGGTAACGTGGCCGGCCAGAATGTAGGCGGCCGCCCAAATGCCGAAAAAATTAACGATCCAGCGGATTAAGAATTGTTGGATGACGACTTTCACTAGACTTATTTTAGCATTAGCGTTTTTTGAGATTTTGCAAAGTAAAAACGCTTTTACCACTGACTTTCATTTTCGGGCGGCGTTTTTTATCTCGAGTTGCCGCGCGCCGAACCGCTCGGTCAAGTTGGCTGCGGCGACTCATTACTAGTGGTATTTAGAGCGGATTTGGAAAAGGAAGTAGAGCCAAATTACGGTGCCAACAACGGCGTTGAGTAAGTGGACGGTAATGACGTCGCCAACTAAGTTCAATAGCGCTGCGTAAAACAGAAAGTTCCAGCCAACTTTTTTGCGGGCAAACAATCCGGGTAAGGCTAGTGCTCGCAGCAAGAAGTAGGCTGCCACGAAGAACCAAATGAAGGTAAACCCACCTTGAGCCGCCGCCGGCACAAACGGGAGGCTAAAGACCGAGATGGCAAAGGCCGCCAGAACGATTGGCAACGCCAAGATCAGCAAGACCAAGTCGATAATTGGCCCGTATTTAACGATCCATTCTTTAGTGTTGTTGGGCAGCTGGAACGGAGCCTTCTTAACGAAAATGTCGTCTAGGGATTTGATTAATTGATCCAAGAGAAAGTCCTTATGCTTAATTAGACTCTATCGTAGGTTGCTCTGGCGTTTCGGTCAAGCCCAGGTGCCGCCTAATCAGTTCAGCTTTAGCTCGACCAACCACAACCGCAATCTCGGATTCGGTCGCCGTTTTTACGGCCTGGCCACTGCCAAGGGTTTTGATGAGTTTTTTGCGGGTAGAAGGGCCAATCCCCGGAATGTCGTCGAGCAGAGATTTGGTTTGGCGCACGCCCCGCAGCAATGAGTGGTAGGTGACGGCGAAGCGATGGGCTTCGTCGCGAATACGTTGGAGCAGTTTTAAAACATGTGAATCGCGCGGCAGCCAAATGCTTTCATAACGATTCTTCGGGAGAGGGCGGATTATTTCTTCCTCGCGTTTGGCCAGCGCGATAGTCGGCAGGGTGATCTCTTTTATTTTCATAGCCCCGAGTGCCGCCGACAACTGACCTTTTCCGCCGTCGATTATCACCAGGTCTGGTTTAGGCCACTCCGCCAGCGGTTTACCGCTAAATCGTCGGGAAATAACTTCGCGCATGTGAGCAAAGTCATCGTTACCTTTAAGCCGCATTTTGAATTTACGGTACTCACCTTTATCTGCTACCCCGTCGGTAAACACGATCATGCTGGCAACGTTGTCCGAACCTTGGATGTGTGAAATGTCATAGCATTCAATTCGGCGCGGAATACCGTTTAATTCCAGCCGATCCGCCAACCCGGACAAAGCCTGGTCCTTAGTCAGATCAAACGATTCTTCTTTGCCAAAGATCATTTGCTTAGCCAGAGCCTTAAGGTCCAAATACTGATCGCGCGTTTTGGCCGCTACCTCGTAATCCTTCATTTTCGCGGCGCGCTTCATTTCCCTTTCTAGCTGAGTAATCAACTTGCCGCCTTGACCCGACAAATACAGCATTAACTTCCGCAAACTTCGTTTGTACTCGGCCGAGGTGATGGCGCCGTCTTCGGGATTAGGGCAAAGACCGAGGTGGGTGTCGAGGCAGGCCCGTTTGGGTAGTTTTTCGTGTGTTACGTAGGGAAAAATTCGTCGCAGCATGCGCATCGCGCGTTTAAGTGCCAGTCCTTCGCTAAATGGACCAAAGTACTCTGCGCCATCGTCTAGTGGACGGCGAACAAAGCTTACAGCCGGCCATTCATTTTTCATCGGGATTCGCACATAGTTCCAGTGCTTGTCGTCGCGCAGATCGATGTTGTAGGGGGGTTTGTAGCGTTTGATAAATTCCGATTCGAGAAATAGCGCTTCGACTTCCGACCCAACCTCTACCCAGTCCACATCCGCGATCTCATCGATCAGCAGCAAAGTTTTGGGTTCGTGATTTTTCGATTTTTGGAAATACGAACTCACCCGGTTGCGCAGCACCGCGGCTTTGCCAATGTAAATGATGTCGCCGTAGGCGTTTTTGAAAAAGTAAACGCCCGGTACTAACGGCAACTTTTTTAATTTGTCCTTCAGTTTCACAACCCAATTATACATTCTCTAATCTGTTGTTCGTGAATTGTTCGCCAAAAAGTCTTGACAGGATTTTAGTTGATTGGTTATTTTGAGAATACTGGAGGGTTTAACAGGGGGACCCTCATGAAATTCCGAATCGCCGTTTTTGCCGCAATGCTCATCAGCCTAATGTCTCCAATCAAGCCGGTCTTGGCCGATAATTCGACCTCGCCGGCGGTTTTAATTACTGAAATTAAGTTAGGTGACCCAGCCGTCGCAACTGCCGAGATGCCAAAGGAGTATGTGGCGCTTTATAACCAGAGTGACGTTCCGGTCGATCTGACGGGTTGGAAACTGCAGTACGCGAAAAGCACGTTCAGCAATCAGCACTGCAACGATTCCGATTGGTCGCAATTCAGTGTGAACGGTTCGGCCAGCACTACGGTCCTATCCGGAACTTTGCAGCCGGGTCAGGTTAGCTCACCGATTGTACGTCAGCTCACGGACAATACCTCTGGTTCACTGCACGTGATCGACGCGGCGGGCGGTTTGCAGGACTTAGCTGGGTGGGGATCGGGCTCGCCGTGTTATAGCGGTGGCCCGGCGGCGATTCCGCCAAATGCCAAAAGCTTGCAGCGGCTGCTCGACTGCGTCAGCGCTTATCCGGTTAATACCAGCAACAATGCGGCCGATTTTGCAGTTAACTCGCCAAGCCCAAATTCGCTTGGCGCCCTATCGACCGGTTGTCCCGACCAAACCCCGCCGCCACCACCCCCAACCACGACATGCGAAGGTGTAACGATTTCCGAAATTTTACCCAATCCGGCCGGCACCGACTCCGGCCACGAGTTCATTGAGCTTAACAATCCAACCGATCAGCCGATTTCGCTGTCCGGTTGCGGTTTGCAGGTTGGCGGAAGCGCGACGGTGTACCGGTTCAGTGACGTCACCTTGGGTCCGGGCCAATTCGAGGGGTTTTACGACAGCGATACCGGCTTAACTTTGCCGAACGCGGCCGGCGGTACGGTTTATTTACTGAGCCCGAGTCTTGAAGAATTAAACTCAGTTAACTATCAACCGAATCTCGACGATGATGTTTCGTGGGCCAATTTCGATTCTGGGTGGCAGGCGACCTACGCGCCAACGCCGAATGCAGCCAATCAACTCCTCGCCGACAAACCCTGCCCCGGTGGTCAGGAACGCAGCGACGATACCGGCCGCTGCAGGGATATGGTTGTAGCTAGCGTGACGAGCGGTTGCCCAATTGGGCAAATCAAAAATCCCGACACCAATCGCTGCCGGCTAATCACTACCACCCCAACATCGACTTTAACGTCGTGCAGGGCGGGCCAAGAGCGTAATCCGGATACCAACCGTTGCCGCAATATCGCTGCGACTTCATCGACTAGCCCCAAACCTTGTCCGACTGGGCAAACTCGGAACTCCGACACCAATCGCTGCCGAAAAGTCGTTGTGGCTGGCGCTAGTAACTTAGCCAAAGTCAAAGACATTCCTTCGGCGATTGCGGCATCCCATATTTCTTGGTACTTGGCCGGTTTAGCTGGCGCTGGCGCTTTAGGCTACGGTCTGTGGGAGTGGCGTCTCGATCTTGCTAATCTAATTCGAAAGTTCAAAAACCGAGCGGGCAGATCCTGATTTTTACCCAAGGAGGTGGTAAAATTGTAAGGTTAATAGGGTATCGCCATGATTTTGTGGATCGTGATTATCGCAATTGTCCTGATATTGGGTTGGTTATGGCTAACCTACAACGGTTTGGTGCGCGGCCGAATTCGTTCCGATGAAGCCTGGAGTGACATTAACGTTCAGCTCAAACGGCGCTACGACCTAATCCCAAACTTGGTCAACACAGTTAAAGGCTATGCCAAACACGAGTCGAAAGTTTTCGAAGAGGTTACGGCAGCCCGAACTTCTGCCATGAACGCAACGGGCATTGGTCAAAAAGCCGTGGCCGAAAATCAGTTGGCCGGGGCACTCAAAAGTTTGTTTGCGGTCGCGGAAGCTTATCCGGACCTAAAGGCCAACGAAAATTTTAAACAACTCCAAGACGAGCTGGTCGATACCGAAGACAAAATCCAAGCCGCTCGCCGCTTTTACAACAACAACGTCAGGGAATTTAACGAGAAACTGCAGGTTTTCCCTACCAGTTTGATCGGCAATATGCTCGGTTTCCAGCACCGCGACTTTTTTGAAGTTGAAAACCAGGCCGAGGTCGACAAGCCGGTCGACGTTGATTTCGACGAGACCAAAGCCTAACCCTTAGGAGAACGATGTACACCCAGATTGCGGCCAACAAGCGCAGGACCCTGATTTTAATGGCGGCGTTCGTGGTTTTCTTATCGGTATTGGGCTGGATATTCTCCCGGGCGACCAGTAATCCAAGCCTGATTTATCTGTTTGGAGCCTTCGCGTTGGTTTATGCCGTGATTAGCTATTTTGCGGCAGCCAAGATCGCTTTAACCATGGCCGGCGCCAAGCCGATCGCTAAAAAAGACGCGCCCGAACTTTACCGGGTGGTGGAAAATCTGGCGATTACGGCCGGCTTGCCAACCCCAGCCATTTATATCGTCAATGATCCCGCGCCGAACGCCTTTGCCACCGGCCGCGACCCGCAGCACGCCTACGTTGCCGTTACCTCCGGATTGCTTGAGCGGCTCAATAAGGATGAACTTGAAGGCGTGATTGCCCACGAGATGAGCCACGTCGGCAACTATGATATTCGACTGATGGCGATTGTGATTATGATGGTTACGATCATTGCGGTGATTAGCAATATGTTCTTGCGGATGCGCTGGTTTGACGATCGAGACAACGAGGCAGCCGGTATTTTTGCCATCATAGGCATCATCGCCGCAGTACTGGCGCCAATTATCGGGACGCTGTTGCAGCTAGCGGTTTCCCGGCAGCGGGAATACTTGGCCGACGCTTCGGGCGTTAAGCTAACCCGCTACCCCGAAGGGCTGGAACACGCTCTGGAAAAAATCAGCGCCGACCCGCAAACTCTTAAACATGCCAGCCCGTCGACGGCTCATCTTTATATCTGCAGCCCATTTAAGGGGAAGGGGGCGCAAGTGATGAGACTGTTTTCAACCCACCCGCCAATCGAAGATCGAATCAAACGCCTTAAGCAAATGGAGAAAACGGTTTAATGGCCAAGTCAAAGCCCACCCCAACTCCAAGTCCTAAGAAATTGCCAAAGGTTTGGCATTTAATAAAGCAATCGTCGGGTTTGATTAAACATAATCCGAAGCTATTAACCCTTGTCGGAATCATTTTGTTGCCGACCTCGCTATTAATTAGCTTTACCAATACCGCAACCAACGGCAGTTCGGGATTTACGACGTTAGCCTCACTTTTAATGAATCTGGCGCTAATTTGGGCGATTAGCCAAGCACTATCCGGCAAAAAGATCTCTATTAAAGACGCTTACTTTAAAGGCACCGCCAAATTCGTCGAGTTTTTGGTGGTCGCGTTAACGTTGGTTTTAATGCTTCTCCCACTCATTACCGGCGTAGCAATCTTGGCGCTTGGAGTCATTCAGCCCGGCACTTTGGCGGCTGAGCGGGTGTTGTTAACGGTTTTGGCAGCGCTCTTGATCGTGCCAACTCTCAGGTGGGTCACTCGCTACGCTTTGGCGCTTTACATCGTTCCCGATTCCAACTTTAGCCCAATGAGCGCGCTTAGGCGGAGTAGGGAACTGGTTAAGGGTCGTTTTTGGCCGGTTTTTGGCCGGTTGGTTGCGGTTGCTATCATTACCCTAGTTGCCGGACTGATTCCGCTTGCAGTACCGATTGCGCTTCATTTTTCCAATCGCTTGGGCCTGTTCACAATGCAGTTTGTGATCGGTCTTTTAGTCTTACCGTTTTATAACACTTACCTGTATAACCTTTACCTCGCACTCGATGGACAAAAGCCAAGCCGTTAGCCGGATCAACAAACTGCGCGAGCAGATTAACGAGTACCGCTATAACTACCATGTACTCGATAAATCGATTATGTCCGAAGCGGCGGCCGATTCACTCAAGCACGAGCTGACCCAACTTGAAGCCGAGTTTCCTGATTTAATTACGCCAGACTCACCCACCCAGCGAGTCGCCGGAAAACCTCTTGAAAAATTTAAGTCGGTCCGCCATCAAACCCCCATGTTGTCGCTCCAAGACGTTTTTTCCGCCGAAGAGCTCGAGGCTTGGACTAATCGGGCAGAAAAGCTATTAGCTCACCCGGCCAGCGAGTACTTCGTTGAAATTAAAAAGGATGGGCTAGCCGGCTCGTTGATTTACCAAGACGGCAGCTTAGTGCAGGGGCTAACTAGAGGTGATGGCCAGAGCGGCGAAGACGTGACCGCCAATTTTCGGACCATCGAAACGGTGCCGTTAACCTTGCGTCGAGATCCCAGCGTGCCTGAATCGGTCTATCGCGGTCGGTTTGAGGTAAGGGGCGAAGTCCTACTCTACAAAAAAGACTTCGACGAGTTTAACGCGAAACGGGCCAAAGAGGGTAAGGCATTATTCGCCAACCCCCGCAACACCGCAGCAGGTGCCATTCGCCAACTTGATACGAAACTTGTGGCTGAACGCAAGCTGCGATTCATGGTCTATCTAGTAATGTCCGATGTACTCGGAGTAGACACTTTGGCCGACGAACAAGAGTTGGCCAAAAAACTTGGATTTTTGGTTGAACCGCATGGCAAAATCGTCGAAAGCCCTAAGGCCGTAATGGACTTCGCCGATGAGTGGAGCGAAAAGCGCAAAACTCTACCATTTGGCACCGACGGGTTGGTGATCACTATCAACGATCACGCCAAGTTCAGAAAGCTCGGCGTAGTAGGCAAGGCACCGCGCGGCGCTGTGGCCTACAAGTTTGCCGCCGAACAAGCCACAACCAAACTCAAAGACATTCAAATTAGCATCGGCCGGACCGGCGCTGCCACGCCTTTTGCCGTTCTCGAGCCAACGGTAGTGGCGGGCTCGACGATTCAAATGGCCACGCTGCACAACGCCGGAGAGATTGACCGTAAGGACATCCGAATTGGCGACACGGTCATTATTCAAAAAGCCGGTGATATTATTCCCGAAGTCGTTTCGCCTCTGCCGAAGTTGCGAACCGGCAAAGAAAAAAAGTTCGTCATGCCGACCCACTGCCCGATCTGCGGCACCAAACTAGAAAAAACCGCCAAAGAGGCGATCTGGCGCTGCCCCAACCCGAATTGTTACGCCTTAGAGAGAGGCCGAATTATTCACTTTGCCGGGAAGGAAGCCTTCGACATCGAGGGCTTGGGCGAAAAAACCGTCGATCAGTTGCTGCAATCGAAGTTGATTGCCGATCCGTCCGACCTGTTTAGCCTAACCGAAGATGACGTTGCGGGGATGGATCGTTTTGCCGACCTGTCGGCTTCTAATTTAGTCAGCTCCATTCAGTCGCGCAAGCAAGTCGACTTAGATCGGTTTATTTACAGTTTGGGCATTCGCCACGTTGGCCGCCAAACCGCTACCGACCTTGCGGCTCACTTTGGCTCTTTAGATAAGCTCGCTAAGACCAGTGACGAGGAACTCAAAAATATCGAAGGCATCGGCGAAGTCGTAGCCCAAAGCATTGCCGGCTGGCTAAAAGATGACAAGGCTCAAAAACTGCTCGAAAAGTTGGCCAAAGCTGGGGTTAAACCAGCCAACTTCAAGCTACGAACCGGCAAGTTGGTTGGGCGGAACTTTGTGGTTACCGGCAGCCTGGAATCGATGAGCCGGGGTGAGGCCGAGCAGCGAATCGTGGACTTAGGCGGCAAATTCCAATCGGCGGTGACCGCTGAAACCGACTATTTGGTAGTCGGTGCCAATACCGGTGAAAGCAAATTAGCTAAGGCCAAAAAAATTGGCACAAAGCAAGTCAACGAGGCTGAATTTTTGAGGTTGATCGCATGAAAAATCGAACTGGGTCGGTTGTTAGCCTAATTTTATTAATCGGTTTTGGTTGGTTGGTTTGGAATTACCAAAACGTTCGCGACTATTTCGCACTGCAGGATTTTTCGCCAACGCTCAATGTCCAGCAGATCGCCAAAGACGACACCATGACAAGCCGCGGCCAGGATTTATTCTTTATGACCCATCCGGCTGTTTATGACCGGACCGATTTTGGGCAACACTGTCCGTTACCGGAGGCCGGTACTAATGTGCTGGGTTGTTATAGTGATGGAATTTTAGATTCGGGTTCAATTGCGTTATTTAAGATTGATAACGGCGAGGTGGCCGATGAAATAGATGTCACCGCCGCTCACGAAACGCTGCACTCAGCTTGGTCGCATTTAAAGCCCTGGGAGCAGGACAGAGTTAAAAAAATGATCGACGAAGCCTTGCCCCAAATTCCTGATTCCGAAAAAACCGACGTCATAAAAAACTACATCAGCCAAGGTAATTACAACGAATTGCACTCCCACCTGGGAACAGAAATACCTGTCCTGCCGGCTGATTTTGAAAATTACTATAAACGCTACTTTAGCGATCGCCGTAAAATTGCCGAGATTCATCAGGGGAATGAGTCTTTATTTAATCAATGTACGACCCAGGAAAACGATTTAACCGCCCAGCTAACCAGTGATCGAGCCAGTTTAGATCAACTTAAGGCGCGGATTCAGGCCATGCGCCAAACCATGCAACTAGACGAAAACTCTGGGGATATTGCCGGCTACAACGCGTTGGTGCCACAGCACAATGCCCTGGTTCGCCAGTTCAATAATTTAGTTAGCGTCTACAACTCGGGGGTCGACCAAATTCACAGCGTTATCAACCAATGTAACGCCCTTTCGACTAGCTACGACAGCAGCCAGATCCCACTGCAAAGTCTTGACGAAAAGTAATTAAGCTTGGCTGGCTTGGCTTCCCGGTGTAAAATACCCCGCTAGTGAAGAAATTCCTCCAAAAACTTAACTGGAAAAAAATCTTAGCCGGTCTACTGGCAGTCTACCTACTGTTTTTAGCGGTCAACAGCGGTGTGCTTTGGCTCGACACGCAGTCTAATAATGCGCACGTTGATGGTCTTAGGACTGTGGTTGACGATATGAGCCTGGGTGCTCGGCTGGGTAGTCGAATTTTGGACGCCGACTTAAACAATCACAAAGCCATCGGCAGAGTGGGGGATTATTATTTGAGTAAGGCCCGGTTCGACCAGCTATGCGTAAGTCAAAAACACCTTCAAGCCGCGCTCCACGTAACCCAAACCGACCCTAAGGCTAACTTCTTCGTCCTAGACGCCACACGACGCATGCTAATCGAGCAAGTGGTCTACTCTTACGCTAAAGAGCATCATCTGAGCGCACCAGAGAGCGAGGTTGATAGCCGTCTAGTAGCGAACGTTCAAAGTCACGGCGGTGTGCCCCAGCTCCAGGCCGACCTGAAAAAAACTTATAACTGGAGCCTGGCCGATTTTAAAGCCGAGATTCAGTATTCGGTTATGAAGGCCAAAGTTGAAGAATCGTTGGGCGGTCAAAAATATAGCGTGCTGGCGGCCAAGGGTTTGCAGGGGACACCGACGCCTAAAGTCAACGCTTATGCCGACGCTTACGCCAAAGCCCACATCAACTATTTGACCAGCGGCGGGTATAAAACCTTAGCCAAGCGCTTTCTATCCGTTAAAATATAATCTATGTCCGACATCGGCAAAGAGCAGGTTAAATATTTATCCGAGCTGTCGCGCTTGGGTTTAAACGACGCGGAAGTTGAACAATTTACCCCGGAGCTTGAGGAAATCATGAAACTGGTTGAGCAACTGCAGAAAGCGCCAACGCAAGACGTTTTGCCGACCAACCAGGTGACTGGGTTGAGCGACATTTGGCGAGAGGACGAGGTAAAGCCTAGTCCGATTACTCAGGCCGAATTACTCAAAAATGCCCCGGCGACCGAAGATGGCTACATTAAAGTTAATCGAGTGCTCGAATGAGTTGGCAAGAATTGTCGATCGCCGAAATCGCCGATAAGGTTCGCTCCGGCGAAATTAAAGCCGATCAATTGGTTAAAGACTGCCTGGATCGCATCAAAGAAGCCGAGCAATTTCACCCCGTACTGGAAGTTAATCCGGCAGCGTTGGATAAAGCCCGCGAAATCGACAAAAAACCAGCCGGCAAATTAGCTGGCGTGCCTTTCATGGCTAAAGATAACTTTTTAACTTCCAATACTCATACAACAGCTGCCAGTCATATTCTTGAACCATTCGAGGCGCCGTATCAGTCAACCGCCATCGAAAAACTTGAAGCCGAAGGCGCTATTCTAGTCGCTAAAGCCAATCTAGACGCTTTTGCGCACGGATCATCAACTGAGAATTCCGACTTTGGCCCAACCAGAAACCCGTGGGATGAGCAAAAGGTGCCGGGCGGATCATCCGGCGGTTCGGCTGCCGCAGTTGGCCTAGGACTAGCAGCATTCGCCCTCGGCACCGACACCGGCGGTTCAATCCGTTTGCCAGCGGCCTTTTGCGGTGTGGTTGGGCTAAAACCAACCTACGGTTTAGTTTCGCGTTACGGCGTAATTGCGATGGGCAGTTCGGTCGATGTGATCGGGCCAATTACTAAAAATGTCGAAGATGCTGCTTTAGTGCTCGAGGTGATGGCCGGCAAAGACTCAATGGATGCTACAACCATCGATCGCGACAAAAATTATTCGCTGGCCAAACCTAAGTCTGGTCTGAAAGTTGGCCTAGTTAAAGAATACCTGGGTGAAGGAGTTGAACCCGCGGTTAAAGACGCGGTCATGAAGGCGGCCGAAGAGCTAAAACAACTTGGTGCGTCGGTTGAGGAAGTCAGTTTACCCTCCGTCGAGTTGGCGTTGCCGTGCTACTACATTTTGGTGCCGGCTGAAATCAGCTCAAACCTTAGCCGCTACGACGGTATTAAATTCGGCTACTCCAGCCCAGCGGCCAAAACTTTGCAAGAAACCTACAGTCAAACCAGGGGTAAGGGCTTTGGTGCCGAAGCCAAACGCCGAATTATGATTGGCACCTACGTTTTATCTAGCGGCTACTACGATGCCTACTATCACAAGGCCCAGCAAGTCCGCACTTTGTTGGTGAATGAGTTTAATAAGGCTTTTGAGAAAATTGATTTACTGCTGGGGCCAACATCGCCAACAACGGCTTTTGACCTAGGATCAAAATCCAAAGATCCTGTCCAAATGTATTTGACGGATGTTATGACCGTTGCCGCTAATTTAGTCGGTGCGCCAGCAATCAGTTTGCCGGCCGGCAAAGACGGTAAAGGTTTGCCGATTGGCATTCAACTGATTGGTCCCCAAAAAAGTGAAGCGCAGTTGTTGTCGGCGGCCGCTGCCTTGGAAGCCGAGCTCGAAAAGGTGGGCCTCAAGCTGTGATTTACGCTCTGATAGTTATCTTGTTGATCTCGCTGGGTTTATATGTGCTGATAAACGGAAAAAAGTTGAACTTCCGGCGTCCGCCAACTCCTCGTCCAAAGCCTCATTATCATGCTGTCAGCTTAAGCGGAGAACAAATCAAAGATCGTTGGAAATCGATTGCCGAGGCGGCCGAAGGTGGCGAGCATAGCTTGCGTACTGCTATTGCCGACGCCGATAAACTGCTCGACCAAGTTATGCGCCAGCGCGGTTTTGCTGGTGACACTATGGCTGAACGGCTGAAAAAAGCCGAAGATCGTTTTGCCGACAAAGAAGCGATTTGGTCCGCCCACAAACTCCGCAATGCCTTAGCCCACGATGTAAACTACGACCTTGTAATGACCCGCGGCCGCCAAGCCGTCGACGACATTCACCGCGGCCTCAAAGACCTGGGTGTGTTGTGAAAGATCAAATCTTAATCACAGACACCTTGTTTATGACCGATGATCACGTCAAGCAGATCGAAGAAGCAGGCTATGATGTCACACGGCTTGAAAAGGTTGCCGCCACGGAAGAGGAGCTAATCGAGGCTCTCAAAGGAAAAGTTGGCTATGTATTAGGTGGAATCGAAAAAGTTACAGCCAAAGTAATTGAATCGACCGATAATCTGAAGGTAATTGCTTTTACCGGCTCCGACTGGCAAGCCCTAATCACTGGCTGGGAGAAAGCCAAAGATAAAGGCGTAATGATTTCGAATTCCCCAGGGGCTAATTCGCCCGCTGTAGCGGAATTTGCCCTGGCGATGACGCTTTTAATGCAGCGAAATCTCCTTGAACTTGGGCGGACGGGGGACGTAGATTTTCAAACCACCGAGACCTTGCAGAATTCGACCGTGGGGGTTGTTGGAGCTGGGCATATAGGTAGCAGGGTGATCGGGATGTTAGCCTCATTTTCTCCTTCGAAAATCTATTACCATACCCGCAACCGCCATAAGGAAGTGGAAAAAGATAGTGCTCAATACACTGACCTGGAAACCCTACTAAGTGAATGCGATGTAGTTATTCTGGCTCTTCCAGGAAGTGCAGGGGAAATTATAGACAAAGAAGCGATCTCATTACTCAAGAAGAATGCTTTACTAGTAAGCATTTCTCCTCGGAATCAAATCGATTTTGATGCCTTATTGCAACGGCTTCAGGACGGCTCATTGAGAGCTGCTATCGATTTTCCGGCTCCAAATGAGGACTACAAAAAGTTACCGAAACATACCTATTTCTATACCAATAATCACACCGCCTATAACACCAAAGAAGTAATCCAGCTCTGCAGTGACATGGCAACAGAATCTCTCTTAAATCTTCTGAATACTGGCCAAGATAAGTACAGGGTGCTATGAGCGTTACCGTCGTCTTTGAGTCGCATTCAACTACCATCGACAACGAGAACGAGGTCGCCTCGGGTCATTTCGATGCCGAACTTTCCCCTCGCGGCATCGAACAATCTAAGGAGCTCGGTGAACGCTACAAAAATGATCACTTTGATGCCGTATTCTGTTCTGACATGCAGCGGGCGTACAAAACAGCCGAACTGGCTTTCGGCGATAGGCTCCCGATTATTAAAGATGCCCGCTTACGAGAGTGCGATTACGGTAGCTTCACCCGGAAACCAAGCATCGAAGTTGCCCGCGAGAAGCCCAACCGAATTACTACGCCGTTTCCAAACGGTGAAAGTTACGAACAGACCAACCGGAGGATGGGTGAATTTCTTAAGGATTTAAGCCGCGATTACGCCGGTAAGAAGGTTATGATAATTGGCCACCGCGCCACTCAAAATGGGCTCGACACCTGGATTAACGGCCTCTCGATCAAGGAAGCGCTGACCGCGCCGTGGAAGTGGCAGCCTGGCTGGACGTACAAGTTGAACGAGGTTCCGCTATGAAGTACCAGCCGGTGATTGGGGTGGAGACGCACGTTCAGCTCAACACAAAGTCTAAATTGTTTTGCGGCTGCGACAACGATTCGCGTGATGCTAAGCCGAATACTCATGTGTGCCCGGTTTGTTTGGGCCTGCCGGGAACTTTGCCGTATCTCAATAAAGCGGCGGTTGAGCTGGCGATTCGTGCTGGGCTAGCGCTAAATTGCAAGATCGCCGAAAACACTCAGTTTGAACGCAAAAATTATTTTTATCCGGACATTCCCAAAGGCTACCAAATCACCCAGTATCAAAATCCAATCGCCTACGACGGCAAGATCGAAATCCCAATCGGCGGCAAAACCATCGAAGTCGGCATCACAAGATCACACATGGAAGAAGACACCGGCAAGCTTGTCCACCCAGCCGGCAAAGATTACTCACTAGTCGACCTCAACCGCGCGGGCACGCCGTTGGTGGAGATCGTTTCGGAACCAGATTTGCGATCCGCCAACGAGGCCAAGGCTTACGCCCAAGAATTGGTTCACACGGTGCGTTACGCCGGAGTGTCTGAAGCTGATTTGTATCACGGCCATGTCCGTTTTGACGTGAACGTTAGTTTGATGCCGGAAGGCTCTAAGCAGTTTGGCACGCGCACCGAAATCAAAAACCTCAACTCATTCCGGTCCGTCGAACGTGCGACTGAATATGAGATTAAACGCCAAGGCGAAGAACTCGATAAGGGCGAAAAGATTACTCAGGAAACCCGCGGGTGGGACGAGGCCAAGAGCAAAACCTTTTCCCAGCGCTCCAAAGAAGAGGCGCACGATTACCGCTACTTCCCGGAGCCCGATCTACCGCCGCTAGTCATTAAAAAAGCCATGATCGATGCCGCCCAGCAAACACTACCCACTTTACCGGCCGAGTTACGATCCAAGCTGGCATCGGAAGGCCTCAACAACAAAGAAATTGAAGCGCTGGTCAACTATCCGGTCTTCGTGGGATTACTAACTGCAACCAAAGGGCATACTAAACGGATCGGCGGATGGTTGGCCGGTGAAGTTATTAGCCTAACCTCGGATCCAGATTATGACTGGGCGAAATTTAAGCTGAGCGCCAAGGGCTTAGACGAACTCGATGATTTGGTTGACGCCGGTAAGCTTAGCTCAACTGCTGCCAAAACCGTCTTAGCTAAAATGCTCACCGAAGAGCAGTCGCCTCAAAAATTAGCCAACGAGATGAACTTGATCCAAGAGTCTAATGAGGACGAACTGGGGGAGCTAATCAAAAAAGTTATGGCCGAAAATCCCCAGTCGGTGGCCGATTTTAAAGCAGGCAAGCAGGCGGCGATGGGATTTTTAGTTGGCCAAATTATGAAGGCCAGCGGCGGCCGCGCAAATCCTCAAATCGCTAGTGCTATACTAAAAAAACAACTCGATGGAACTCAGTAGTATCACATTATTTGACCCGGCCATCCGCGGCCTGAAAGATATTCTGGCTAAATTGCCCGGCGCCTTTATGTCGCTGCTGCTCGGAATCATCTTGGTTTACATCGGAACCTGGATCGCCGAAATTTTCCTCGGGTTGATGAGATTGCCAAAGGGCTTGAAAAGCATTTTGGTGTCGCTAATCCGGTCGCTGCTGTGGATTTTACTAATCATTGTGTTGCTTAAGTCGCTCGGTTTATCGGCCGCTGCCCTGGTCTTTTCTGGCTCCATCGCTGTGTTAGGTCTTGCGATTGCCAGCGGAGCTTCTAGTTTTGCTGGCGACGTGATCGCCGGGATTTTTCTGTCCCAAGACCGTCATTTTAATATTGGCGACGAGATTCGCGCCGGCGAGGAAAAAACCGAAGGCATTGTTGAAAGCATGGACATGCGCCGAACTCGAATTCGCGCCAAAGATGGCAAACTGCACGTTATTCCTAACTCAATTATCGAGCGTAAAGAATGGGTCTTGCTCGCCAAGCGCTCTGATTTAAAATAGCTCTAAGGGGAGGGGGAAATGGTGTCGATCGAAACGTTACTGCTCGTCTTACTCTCAACCGGGCTATTGTTTGTTCTGATACTCGCCAGCGCCGTATTGTGGGTGATTTTGACGATTTTATTTAAGATCCGCTACAACCTAAAGTCCGACTCGTCGGCCGATAAAGCCAAATTACTCAGTCGGGTCGACCAGCTAACGCAGCAATTCAAAAATGCTTCGGGCGAGGACTTAACGCCGCTGATTAATGAGGGCGAAGCGGTATTAAAAGAGCTGGAAAACCAGACCCGGAAATTGACTCAGTAATGCCCGATTTCGTCCACCTCCACAATCACAGCCACTATTCACTGCTCGACGGACTGCAAAAGGTGCCGGAAATGCTCGACCGGATTAAGGAGCTGGGGATGAGCTCGGTGGCACTAACCGATCATGGCACGCTATCTGGTTCGATTGAGTTCTACCAAAAGGCCAAGGATAAAGGGCTGAAGCCAATTATTGGCAGTGAAGTCTATGTCGCTCCCAGGACTCTCGAAGATAAATCCGGCAAAGCCGACGCCAACCCTTACCATTTAATATTGCTCGCCAAAAACTACACAGGCTACCAAAATCTGATGCAGCTGGTGACTACGGCGCATTTAGACGGGTTTTACTACAAACCACGGATCGACCGCAAGTTGCTCGAAAAACACCGCGAGGGTTTGATTGCGTTATCGGCCTGTGCGTCTGGTGAAGTGGCCCGGCATATCCTCAACGGCGATCTCGGTCAGGCCGAAGAAACGGCGCTCTGGTATTCCAAACTGTTCGGGGAAGACAATTATTACCTGGAGCTGCAAGACCACGAAGAGTGGCAGCCGCAAAAACAAATCAATGCTGGATTGTTTAAGCTGGCCGAAAAAACCGGTCTGCCGCTGGTGGTAACCAGTGACTGTCACTATACCCACGCTCATGATCGCGAGGCGCACGAGGTTTTGCTCTGTGTTCAAACCGGCAAAACCATGGGTGACACCGACCGGATGGAAATGGAAATGAATTTGCATATCACCGAGCCGGCCGAAATTGCGGCGCGTTGGAAGGATCATCTGGAGGTTTTAGAAAACACCGTCAAAGTGGCCTCGCTTTGCAACCTCGAAATACCTCTAGGCCAAATATTAATTCCGACTTTTGACGTTCCCACCGGCCAAAGCGAAAAAGACTATCTGCGCCAACTCTCATTTCAGGGCCTGGCCTGGCGCTACGGCGGCATTCCCAAAGAAGACATTATTCATATTACGATCGACAAGGCAAAAACCGTCGTGCCAGCCGATTTAATTGAGCGTTTGGAGTATGAACTCGGAGTTATCGGCAAGATGAACTACGATGGCTACTTTTTAATCGTCGCCGATTTCATTAACTGGGGCAAGAACCGAGGGATCATTTTTGGTCCGGGTCGCGGCAGTGCCGCCGGCTCGATTGTGTCGTATGCCTTAAATATCACCGATCTCGATCCGATGAAGTACGAACTAATGTTTGAGCGGTTTCTAAACCCCGACCGTATTTCCATGCCTGATATCGACATCGACATGCAAGATACCCGCCGGGGTGAGGTGATAGACTACGTCATTGAAAAATACGGCCAGGAACGGGTGGCCCAAATTATTACCTTCGGTACCATGGCGGCCCGCAATGCTGTTCGCGACACCGGTCGGGCACTGGGCATGCCATATAGCGAAGTTGACCTGATTGCCAAGGTGATTCCCGTCCCTATCCAGGGCCGCCATATTCCGCTGGCTAAAAGCATTAAAGATGACCCAGCCCTAAAGAGCGAATACCAAACTAATCAGCGGGCCAAACGGCTAATTGATCTAGCCATGCGCCTCGAGGGCACCATCCGCAGTAACGGTGTTCACGCGGCGGGGGTGGTGATTGCGCCTGATGCCATCGTCAAACACACACCGCTTCAGCGCGCTCAAAAAGGCGGCATCTCGACCCAGTACTCGATGGGTCCAATCGAAGAGCTGGGCCTGCTAAAAATGGACTTTCTGGGATTATCTAACCTCACAATTATCGACTCTACCTTGGCGATTGTGCGTAAAGTTTATGATGAGCAGATTAATTTAGCCGAGCTGCCGCTAGACGATTCCAAAACCTTTGAACTGCTCTCAACCGGCGACACCACCGGCGTATTCCAGCTGGAGTCGGCCGGCATGAAGCGCTACCTAAAAGAACTAAAACCCAACGAATTTGCCGACATTATTGCCATGGGTGCGCTATATCGGCCCGGTCCGTTAGCCGAAATCCCGCGCTATATTGAAGGCAAGCACAACCCCGGGAAGGTGACCTACCCCCATGAATCGCTCAAGCCAATTTTAGAGTCAACCTACGGCGTGTTGGTTTATCAGGAACAGATTATTCAGATGCTTCAGCTAATTGCCGGATACACTCCCGGTGAAGCCGATTTGGTTCGAAAGGCTATCGGCAAAAAGAAGCGCGATATTATGAAGGCCGAGGAGCCCAAGTTTATTGAAGGTTGCAAGAAGAAGGGCCTAACTCAGGCTCAGGCGGAGGCTTTGTGGGCAACAATTCAGCCGTTTGCCGATTACTCCTTCAATAAAGCTCACGCCGCCTGTTACGCCATGATTTCCTATCAAACCGCCTACCTCAAGGCCCACTTCCCGGCGGCCTTTATGGCGGCGCTGATGACTAGCGATTACGGCAATATGGACCGGATCGCTATTGAGGTGGCCGAGTGCCGCCGGATGAAAATCGAGGTTTTACCACCGGATGTGAACGAGAGCTACGCCGAGTTTTCGATCTCGGCCCGGACTGGCATGATCCGCTTTGGACTGTCCGCTATCAAAAACGTCGGCGCTGGGGCTATCGGGGCAATTGTTTCAAACCGCAAGTCCGGCGGTCCTTTTAAATCGATTGAGGATTTTGCCACTCGGGTTAATGCCGCCGAAATTAATCGAAAAGTCTGGGAAAGTTTAACCAAAGCCGGTGCCCTCGATAGCCTCGGAGAGCGGGCGAAATTACTCTATAACCTCGACACCTTAATCGGCTACGCCAACAAGTCTCAAAAAAGTGCACTCTCCGGCCAAATCGATATTTTCGGCTCGCTTGGAACCGGCACCGAGACCCCGCCACTGCACTTGGCACCGCCGCCGGCCGAAGCGGCGCAAAGGGAGCGGCTCAGCTGGGAACGCGAACACCTGGGGCTTTATATTTCAAATCACCCGCTGGATGAGTACACCAACTTTTTGTCGGCGGTTACGCGGCCAATTAAAACCATTACCACCGAACACGAAGGCCAGGTTGTTAGCTTGGGCGGCATTGTTACCGCCGTCCGTAAAATTGTCACCAAAAATAATGCGATGATGGCTTTTGTAACCATCGAAGATTTTTCTGGCTCGCTCGAATTAATAGTTTTTCCGAAAGCCTTCGAGCAATTTCCCGATGTTTTTCAAGTGGACCAAATCATTTTGGCTACAGGTAAAGTTTCCAGCAAAGACCGCGAGGGTAAAGTTGGCGGAGAACTTAAATTAATGCTCGATCGGGCCGAAGTGCTCGATCCCGAAAAAGCTCAAGCTACGCCCCAAGTCGGCGAGTCGCTAGCGACCGAAGCACCCAAAAACGAACCGCTAACCCTAACGCTCGAAAGTTTCGCCAACACTGAACAGCTGGTTAAGCTCAAAGAGCTCTTGTCGAGTTATCCGGGCGAAAGCGAAGTGATTATCGACATAGAGGGCGAGGAGCACAAAAAAATTAAACTGCCGTTTAAGGTTGGTATCTCGTCGGAATTACTCGACGAATTGCGTGCATTGCTCGGCACTAGCCGCATTGGCACCACTAGCCCCTAGACTCCCACCCCTAGAATCTGTATACTACTCGGGTTATGCAACCAGCTGTTAAGGAATTTGCCGCCGCTTTTTCTAAGCCGGCGATTCCTCAAGTTAAATCAGGCGACACCGTTCGCGTTCAGCAACTGATCCGCGAAGGCGGTAAACAACGCGTGCAGGCTTTTTCCGGCACTGTTATTCGGGTTCGCGCCATGGCTTCGCCAAATGCCTCAATCACCGTCCGCTGGATGGCCTCTGGGGTTGGCGTTGAAAAAACCATTTTGCTGCATTCGCCGCTCATTAAGAAAGTCGACATTATTAAGCGCGGTAAAGTCCGCCGCAATTATTTGACCTATTTACGCGGCCGCAGTGGCCGATCGGCTCGGTTGGTTGATCAAATTTTTGATCGAGAAGCCGTAAATATCAAAGAAGAAGAGCCAGAAGTTGCCGCCCAAAAAGCCGAGGACGAAAAAGACGCCGAAATTACCGAACTGCCGACCGAAAATTCAATCCAGCCAGATGAAAACCTAGAGCCGGAAGTTAGCGAAGAGAGCAAGGAGGCAGAATCTGACGAAGCTAAAGCTGATGTATCTGAGGAAAACGACGAGCAAGAACTGCCGGCTGAAGAAGTACAAGAAAAGTTAGACAAAGCCGACGACGAAGACACCAACGCCCAGAAACCCAACGACTCGATTTAATTAGTTTCAAAAAAAACACGGCCCGAGTGCTATCCAGACTTGCTGGACGCACCCGAGCCGTTTTTGTGGGCAGGCCTACTTACTCGAACGAGTCGGCCTCCTTAGTTACACGAGCCAAGTGGAGCGTGGCCCAGGCCTGCGCGTCCGCCAGGGCCAAAGCCTGGCACTCCGGATCATTGAGTGTCCACGAGCGAACGATGCCATTGATGGCTTCTTGCTCGTAGTCGAGGTTCTTACCCTCGCGCTGGATCCGTTCAGCCTGTTCTTTACTATCTGCCATTCTCCCTCCTAGATTCCTCTTAGGGCGTCTTGCATGAACAGAATCGCGAACAGCTGCTGCACCGGCCGCTCGCCGCAGTTACCACACAGCTCACGCGGGTGGATGTGTGGATTGCGGGCAGCTGGCTCGTCGATGGTAGCGAGCAGGTCTCGCGCGATTGCGTAACCGAAGCAGCCGTAGATCGCCGTCGGGCAAATGCAGCATCGCCGTGTCATTCCTTGAGTGGCTGCTTGGCCAACTCACACCTCCGGTCGGGGTCCGTACAACTCAAGCGCGGCTTGCTCAACCTGCTCGCGGGTGATCGAAGGGTTGTCGATCGCCAGCTGCCCGTAGACCCAGCTGATCCGCTGGTCGTACTTCTCGCCAGGCGTCATGACGTGACCCTTAGCCGCCTCGAGCAAGCGTTTGAGCTCCTCACTCACCTCCATGCTTGAGCGAATCCTCTTTCCCACCTCAACCTCCTTCAACGTCGTTCGCCGGCACAGAATTCAAGTAGCGCCTCGACGAAAAGGAACGCATCGATGATCGAGCACTGACCGCATCCCAACCCCAAGCCTTGTTCGTACTCCAGTCGATGGGCCTTGAAGTCGAGCTGGGACGGATTGAACCGGTGGCAGTTGTCGATTGCCCGCTGGTGCTCCGTTTGTAGGCGCAGGATGAGCATCTTCGGCGTGAACGAAAACTCGTAGTAGGTCGGGTTGAACTCCGGGAACCGAAGTTCCCGCTCGGCTACATCATTCGCCATTTCAGCCTCCTGCTAGGAGCGTTGGTTGGTGGGAATGTTCGCGCTGACGTTCGTGATGCTCTGCGTGCTTTTCCATGTCTACGATCATCGCCCCGCAAGAGCATTCCATCATCACCACTGGGTCGCGATCGGCCACACGAGCAAAGCTTTGCTTGTGTTCGATCGTCAAGTCGTAGAAGTTCTTGTCGATGATACCGGCGGTTAGCAGGGATCGCAGCAACCGCTGGTACTTGGCCCACGGCATCTCCACATCGAGGTAGAGATGGTAGTGGCCGGGCGTCTTCGATGGGACCAGCCGAGCCGGAAAGTCGATGTCAATCACCGGCGCGTGCTTGCCGTTGTCGCACAGCGAGCTGGCGAGGTTCGCGTCTTCGCGCGGAACGTTGCTGAGCTCTTCCCGCCGGTTGGTGTAATACCCACCCACTTTGTTCGATTTCCAGAACGTCCGCTTTGCCATCTCATCCTCCCTGTGGGGTGCGGATTTCCAGAGGACCGTCGTGGTCTTCGGGGAAAGTCAGAAACACTTGTGCCCGGCACGCCAGGCAGGCATCTCGCCCGAGTGCCTCAGAGCTTAATACCATGCTGCTGACATGATCGTTCGGGCAGCGCCTCAAATGGGCGTCCCACCAACGATCCGGCCAGCCCCAGAATTCCGGTCCGCCTTCTTCAGCCGCCCTTCGTTTCAGCTCATTTACGAGCTCAGTCTGGTCTGCCACCTCAACCTCCTAATCTGAGACCGTAGATGTGCTTGCATCCGCAAATCTCATCATCTAACCCCATTCGATCATCTCCGAGCCCGATGACCACCCCGCACGGAAATTTCGGATGGTTATGGTGACAGTGCGGGCAGAGATCGTCCTGCTTTTTCATCATTCCATTCTCCCTAGTCGGCGAAGCGGGCGAACACGTCGACCATGATGTCGTTGCTGGCCGCCCACAAACTGAAGCAGGCGGGGTTGTGCACGTCGAGCTCAAATACCGTCGGCTCGACTTCACGCACCGGCCGCCAATCCTTTGGCATCATGGTGCCGAGCTCCAGCCGAACGCGTATGAAGTGCTGACCCTCCACAATCGGTTCTCCACACCCCGGACACTTGTCCGGCTGCTTCTCGACGGGATCCGACCGGGTCTCGTACGCGCTATCTCCAGTCATCACGTCGTCCCAGAAACTCTCCGGTGCCATCTCACCCTCCTCACTAGAAGGAAACCGATGTTGATGTGGTGTTTTGCACGTGCGTATCCCGGTAGTCGAGGTATGCGGGGCGGAATGTCCGACCGTCCAACCGCCGAGCCAAAGCTCCGATTACGAGTTTCGCGTCGAGCTCAAGTGCAATCACGATCCGAGCCGTCGCGTCCATGCGCGGTATGCTCCCCGATTCGATTCGACTCACAGTTGAAGATCCGACCTCGGCGTGGATAGCTAGATCGCCTTTCGTCCAGTGCTTCTTTTCCCGAGCTTGTTTCACTAGAGCTCCGAAAAATTCGTTTTTCAAGTTGCGCCTCCCCGCTCGAACGATGGGGAAAGTATACCCTGTTGGCAAAATTTCTGCTAAGCTGCCTGGGCAAATGAAACGTCGAAGAAAACCAAACCACGTGCACACCAACTCGCTGATTGAGCGGGGTTACCGAATTGTGGTTGGAATTGATGAGGTGGGGCGGGGCAGTTTGGCTGGACCAGTCACGGCCGCAGCGGTAATTTTGCCGACCGATATCAAGATTCGCGGAGCCAATGATTCCAAATTGCTTGACCCCTACGCCCGAGAAAAACTGGTCAAAAAAATTAAAGCCCAAGCCATGGCGATCGGCGTCGGGTGGGCCAGCCATACCGAAATCGACCAGTATGGGCTAACTTGGGCGGTGCGGGCGTCGGGCCTTCGTGCCTTGGCCGATATGGGATCCAAATACGATGCGGTCATTCTGGACGGCAAACACAATTATTTGAAAGGCCACTGCTACGCCGAGGCCGTCGTAAAAGGCGACCAGCGCTGCCTAAACGTGGCCTGCGCTTCGATTGTCGCCAAGGTGGCTCGGGATAACTATATGTACCGCATGCACGAGATTTATCCTAAATTCGGCTGGCTGACCAACGTTGGTTACGCTACTAAGTCGCATCTCGAGGCCATGAAACGCGAGCTCTCACCCTTGCATCGCCGGCTCTTTACACCCGTAGCCAGGTTAAATCAAACCCAATTCGCAGAGTTCTATGAGCAAATCGGCGCCATCGAGTAGTGGCGCTATAGCCGAATCACAAGCGGCTGATTTTTTACTGAAACAAAAATTTAAAATTCTCGACCGGAACTGGAAGAATCGCTGGTGCGAGATCGATATCGTCGCCGAAAAACGAGGCATCATTCATTTTGTCGAGGTCAAATTTCGCAAGACTTCCTTTTATGGGTCGGGTTTTGACTACATTGGCTCCGACAAACAGTCGCGGCTCAAACGGGCGGCCGAAATGTGGATGTTGGCGCATCGTCGAGCCGGTGATTATCAAATCGACGCCATCTCCATCACCGGCCAAGCGATCGAGTATTTGCCAAACGCCGTCGAAGGCTAGAAAATACCTTTATGGTTGATCCAAAAACTTTACCTACAGGGTTCTTCGGTCAAGGCCCAGGAATTCCGAAAAACAACTTGTTCAGAGTCCGAAACGTGGCCACCTTGACAGCAACCCAAGAAAGAATAAAGGGAACAACCAACAATGGAGAGCAGGAATTTCTGGATGTTCTGATCTCTGAGCTGCAATACAAAAATATCTCTAGAGGAGGTGGTGGTTTCCGCGGCGGCGCCTTTCATGATTCTTTTTCATTTGGGCTAAAGGATGGCCGAAATTTTTATTTTCGATCAACAAAGTTCATTAGTCTGGATGAAGAAGCTTGGTATAAATTTTTGGACGAAAAGGGCGTCCCTAACGGCATGTCACAGGCCGCCAAAAAAGATCTGAAAAAATCGGTTATTTTTATTGTGTTTGTTTTGCTTGGGATAGCTTTGTTTCTCCTACTTGATCCAAATACTTGGAGGCATTGATAAAAGTTGGCTCCTAAGTTACAATCGAAGCACTTACGAATCTGGCTTCCGCCGGATTTTTTGTTCAAAACAACTCAATAAGAAAGTACCCAAACTAAGATGCAAGAAAATTTCTATACTACTCTTGAGCAGATCGCTGAAGAGAAGAGTCTACCCTTAAAGATTATCGTTGAGACCGTTGAATCGGCGCTGGCCGCGGCTTACCGCAAAGATTTTGGCGACAAAGACCAGGAGGTTCGAGTTGAGCTCGACCCGAAAACCGGTAAGACCAAGGTTTTTGTTAGTAAAACCGTGGTCAAAGAAGTCGAGAACGAACATCTCGAAATTTCGCTGGCGGACGCCAAGAAAATTAAGAAAACCGCTAAACTCGAAGCTGTGGTTGAGATGGAAGTCACGCCGCCGGCCGACTTTGGGCGCGTAGCTGCTCAAACCGCCAAACAGGTGATCGTCCAGCGGTTAAGGGAAGCCGAGCGCGATATCATTATGACCGAGTTTAAGGATAAGGAAGACACGATTATAAACGGCACCGTCCAACGGGTAGAGCCGAACATTATCTTTATTGACCTGGGTAGAACTTCGGGCGTGTTGTTTGGTTCGGAGCAAATTCCCGGTGAGCGTTATTATCCTGGTCAACGCTTGAAGTTTTATGTGGTGCGGGTAGAGGAGAGTGCTCGCGGCCCTCAGATTGTGCTTTCCAGGGCGCACGCCAATATGGTCAAGCACTTGTTCGAAATGGAGGTGCCAGAAATTTTGGCCGGTTCGGTGAGTATTGCCGGAATTGCCCGCGAGGCCGGTTTGCGTACTAAGGTGGCGGTTTCGTCCAGCGCCGATGGGGTGGACCCGGTCGGTACGTTCGTTGGCGGCCGTGGTGCTCGAGTTCAAGCCGTGATGGGCGAGTTGGGCGAGGAAAAAATCGACATCATTTTGTTTTCCGAAGACCCCAAAGCCTTCATCATCAACGCCCTTTCACCGACTAAAGTTTTAGATGTTGAGCTGGATGAAGAGACCAAGAAGGCCGTTGTTAGAGTGCCGGAGGACCAACTCAGTTTGGCGATCGGCAAACAGGGTCAAAATGTTCGGCTGGCGGCCAAGCTGACCGGTTGGAACATTGATATTGCCAGTGCCGACGAGAGTAAGGTCGAAGCAACCGCCGAGGCCGCCGAGAAAGCGGCACCCGCAAAGGCCCCAGCCGCCGCACCGCCAAAACGCAAAGACTTTGAGGGTTCGCTAATCGAGGCCGTCGAGTCTGCCGGGCAAGACAGCGAAAAACCAGCCGATACCGAAGACAAAGCTGAATAAAAACCCTTGCCACGCCTGTTACAATTAAAGGGTAATGAGAAGCCGTTATGAGTAACGATTTTCGCGAAAAATTCGATCGGTTTACAGAGAACGCCAAACGCTCGCTCGAGCGGGCCGACGTTGTCGCCCAAACCCGCGGCTCCAACTACATTGGCACTGAGCACATTTTACTGGGGGTTTTGGAGCAGGAGGGCTCGGTTGGGGCTCGGATTTTGCGCGGTGCCGGTGTAACGGCCGATAAAATCGACCTGGCGCTGTCTTACTCGCACAAACTCGATCCAACCGGCCAGAACAAGGGTCTTTCCGAAACCGCCAAGAAAACTTTGACTTGGTCGATTCGAGTAGCTCAGGAATTTGGCCAGCCTTATTCCGGCACCGAGCACTTGGTTTACGCTATTTTGTGCCAAAGTAACGCCCGAGCAAATGCGCTTCTGGCCGAGATTGAAGTTGACCCCAAACTGCTGCGGGGCGAGCTGGAAAATTACCTATCTAATCAGCAGTACTTTTACTCCGACGAATCCGCACCCAAAGTGGCTACCGCCGGCAAGAAAAGTAAATCCAAAACTCCGGTGCTTGATCACTTCGGCATCGACCTAACGGCTAAAGCCAAAGAAGATAAACTCGACCCGGTAATTGGCCGCGAAGCTGAAATTTCGCGGGTGATTTCGATTCTAAACCGCCGGACTAAAAACAATCCGGTCCTAATTGGTGAGCCGGGAGTGGGAAAGACCGCTATTGTAGAGGGGTTGGCCCAAAAAATCGTGGCTGACGAAGTGCCCGAAAACCTTCAGGGCAAACGAATTATCATGCTCGATCTTGCTAGCGTAATTGCCGGGACTAAATATCGCGGTGAGTTTGAGGAACGGCTGAAGAAAATTTTGGATGAGGCTAAAAATACGCCCGAAGTTATTTTATTTATCGACGAGCTGCACACCGTGGTCGGAGCCGGTGCGGCCGAAGGGGCGATTGATGCGGCTAACATTCTCAAGCCGTCACTCTCGCGCGGTGAAATTCAAACTATTGGCGCCACCACTTTGGACGAATACCGAAAACATATCGAAAAAGACTCGGCACTTGAACGCCGTTTCCAGCCGGTGACCGTACCTGAGGCGACCGTTGAGGAAACTATTCAGGTGCTGCATGGACTAAAGGGCCACTACGAGGAGTATCACCGGGTAGAGATTACCGACGAAGCGATTGAGCAGTCGGCGAAACTAGCTAAGCGCTACATGACCGACCGATTTTTGCCGGACAAGGCAATCGATTTGATTGACGAGGCGGCTTCACTGGCTCGGATTCGCCGCGGCGGGGTTTCTAAAACCATTCGTAATCTCCAAAAACAACTCGAAGAGTTAAAACTAGAAACCGACGATGCGGTTGAGAGTCAAGATTTCGAGTTGGCGGCACGGCTTAAGACTCGCTCGAGCATTTTGGAGCAGCGGATTACCAATCAACGCCTGCGGGAAGGCATTAACGAAGGCGCTATCAAAATAACCGCCGAAGACATCGCCCAGGTTATTAATCTGATGACCGGGATTCCGGCAACCAAACTGATTAAGACCGAAATCGAAAGCTTAATGAAGCTGGAGGATTCCCTCAAAAAGCGGGTGATTGGTCAGGACGAGGCGGTTGAAGCGGTGGCAAAATCGATTCGGCGGAGTCGGACCGGTATTTCAGACAGCAGGCGGCCGATTGGTTCGTTTGTTTTCTTGGGGCCGACGGGAGTAGGCAAGACCGAACTGGCTAGAGTAATGAGTCAGGAAATCTTCAATTCCGATGAGGCCATGATTAAAATCGACATGTCTGAGTTTATGGAAAAGCACAACGTCGCTCGCCTAGTCGGTGCGCCGGCTGGTTATGTGGGGTTTGAAGAGGGTGGTCAGCTGACCGAGGCGGTTCGTCGCAACCCGTACGCTTTGATTTTGTTCGACGAAATCGAAAAAGCCCACCCGGATGTCCACAATATGCTGCTGCAGATTTTGGAGGACGGGTATTTGGCCGACGCCAAGGGTCGCCGCGTGGATTTCCGCAACACGATTATTATTATGACCTCTAACGTCGGGGCCGAAACCTTATATAGGGAAGCCGTCATGGGCTTCAAGGTTGAGACCAAGGACGAGCAAAAAAATCTAGAGGAGGCCCACGAAAACGTTAAAGGCAAAGTGCTTGAAGAGCTCAAAAAAGCCTTCCGACCGGAGTTTTTAAACCGCATTGACCGTGTCGTAGTCTTTCGCTCGCTGTCCAGACTGGACATTAAGCGCATTTTGGAACTGCAGCTGCGCGAACTAGATGCTCGGCTCAAGGAGCAGCAAATCACGTTGAAAGTTACACCAACGGCTAAGGAGTTTCTAATCGAGCAGGGCTACGATGTTGATCAAGGTGCTCGCCCGATGCGTCGGGCTATTCAGGACTTAATCGAAGACCCGCTAGCTTCGGCACTGCTGCGCGGCCAATTTAAGCCAGGCTCAGTCATTTCGGTTACCCGCAAGGGCGATCAGCTCGAGCTTTCCTCTGGCAGCACCCCCAAAGTCAAACACTAGTCTTGACGCGTTCGGTGTTTGTTCGGTATGCTTGATGCATGCCTAAAACGTTAGCGCAATTTGTCTGTAGCGCTTGTAACGAAGCGCACTCAAAATGGTCAGGCCGTTGCAATTTCTGCGGGGCCTGGAATTCATTAGCTGAGCAGATCGTCGCTAAGACCAAAGCTGCCGCAAGCTTAAAACCTGCCTCACTTGGCCAGCTAAGTTCAGTCCCGTCAAAACGACTCAAAACGTCGGTTGAGGAGATCGATCAGGTTTTAGGAGGAGGCATCGTACCGGGTTCATTAATGCTGTTGGCGGGTGATCCGGGGGTTGGTAAATCAACGCTGTCGTTGCAACTAGCCGGTCTTCTTAGCCGCAGCGCCCGAGTGCTCTATGTTAGCGCCGAGGAATCGCCCGAACAATTGACATTGCGGGCTCGCCGCTTAGGCTTATCTGAGCACCAGCTCGATGTCGTTGCCGCCACCGATGCTATGGCGGTGGCCGGTGCGGTTGCCGGAAGTTACGATTTGGCTATCGTTGACTCGATCCAGATGCTGTTAGTGGATGGAGTCAACGGCGCTGCCGGTGGAATTGCCCAAATTACTGCCTCAACTCAGGTCTTGCAGCAAGCTGCCAAAAGTTCAGGCTGTGCAGTGTTGCTGATTGGGCACGTCACTAAAGATGGTCAAATCGCTGGCCCGAAGATTTTAGAACACCTAGTTGACGTAGTACTGCAATTAGAGGGGGAGTCGTACGGCCATTTTCGGGCTCTGCGGGCGAACAAAAATCGCTTCGGTGCGGTTGGTGAAACGGCCATTTTCGAAATGGTTAACGAGGGTTTGGCGGTAGTTCAAAACCCCTCCGCGGCGTTGTTGTCGGAACGTCAGGTTGCGCCTGGCTCGGTGGTTTTTGTTGGGTTGGAAGGCAACCGGCCGCTATTGGTTGAGGTCCAGGCTTTAGTGTCTCCAAGCGTCTTTGGCTACCCGAAGCGAACGTCGGCGGGCTTTGACATTAATCGACTCAACTTACTGGCTGCAGTCCTGACAAGACGAGCTGGAATCAATTTGAGCCAGTCCGATATCTATGTTAATATCGTGGGCGGACTTAAGGTTACTGAGCCCGCAGCAGATCTCGCAATTATTCTCTCAATCGCGTCAGCTTTTAAGAATAAATCCCTTCCAGAGGATTTCGCGGTGTTCGGAGAAGTTGGTTTATCTGGTGAAGTCCGTTCGGTCAGCGGAGCAAGTGCTCGGCTGAAAGAAGCGTCGAAGCTTGGTTTTTCTAAGGTTATTACGCCAGGCACAGCTAAGGGCCCAGCAATCATTGCGGTCAAAACCGCAAGTGAGGCGATTGCCTCAACTATCAAGTCCATTTAGTACCGACTTAATCAAAGGGTTTTATACGACTATGAACAGTAATTTTATCTTATATACCGTAATCGGTCTGATCGGTGTGGGTTTAATTTTCGGGCTAGCTAAAAATATTAAGATGTCGCTCCAGACCTTAATCTTATCGGTCTTGGGGGCGGTGTTTGGTTTAATCATGGGCGGTTTATTGTCCATCCCGCTGGGCAAGCTTCCTTCTCCTTACGGTCAGATTCTGCCGGTTGCAGCCGCCGTTATCATTACAGTCATTATGATTAGCGTGTTTATTAATCAGCGCGACGTGATTACCGAGTTACTGCCATTTTTGCACCGCCGCCGCGGGGCTAAGGCGGCAGCAGTTGAGCAAGTCCCAACGCCAACCGAAGTGGTAGCAGCTGGGCAACAGATTCTAGTTGATACGTCGGTGATTATCGATGGCCGGATTGCCGACATTGCCAAAACCGGCTTTATCCGCGGCAAGTTGTTGGTTCCGCGTTTCGTCTTAGCGGAGCTACAAAACATTGCCGACTCGGATGATAATTTACGCCGCGGCCGCGGCCGCCGTGGCCTTGAAATGCTAACCAACATTAAGTCAACCTCTGGTGTGGAATTTGAAGTTATCGATATGGATGCACCCGACATCAAAGAGGTGGATCACAAATTGGTACACCTGGCCAAACAACTCGGCACCGACATTTTGACCACAGATTACAACTTAAATCGGGTTGCGACAGTTGAGGGCGTAGTCGTTTTGAATATTAACGAGCTGGCCAATGCCATTCGGCCAGTCGTTTTGCCCGGTGAAACTATGGAAGTCAAAATCGTCCAGGCCGGCAAAGAAAAGCACCAAGGAGTTGGTTATCTGCCAGACGGTACGATGATTGTGGTTGAAAAAGGCGATCGCCTAATTAGTCAGGAAGTTAAAGTTGAAGTTACTCGCGTGTTCCAAACCGTAGCCGGCAAGATGATTTTTGCAGCCCTAATCGGTAACCACGCAAATGGGAACGGCAAAGCCCACAAAAGTAAGAATCACCCTACTCATTCGCCATCACGGGTTAGTGAAGCTGAGTAAGTCGCTTTTAGCGAGTAGAACCGAACCATCATAGGCTTCAACGTACCACTGGTCGGCCCCGATCGGGGAACCGGTGCCATTGGCGTGGCAACAGGTACCAGTTGAGGTAAAGAGGGTGTTGTTGACGAAAATTTTATAGACTACGCCCGAGTTTAGCCCCGAGCCCCATTGATACTGGAAAGCTGCTCCGCTATGTCCGCCGCTGGGGGCGACACCAGCAAAGGTACCGCTACCGCTGACGGTTATATTTTGGGAGTCAGAGTTTTGGTAGTAACCACTGTCTGTGACCGTCGCCTTAACTAAATGGCCGCCATTGCCGGCGTGGTAGCCGAAACTGTAATTCGCACCCCCATTGACGCTTTGGGTGGAAACGATTTGGTCGTCGACGCTAATGTCTAGTTTGTTGGCAATGAAGGTGCCAGAACCGACCTGGGCAGTTATTTCCTCGTAACCTAAACCAAAGTCTTGAACGCTTACGTTGATGGTGGGTTTGACGTCGCTGCATTTATGTACATCATCGTGTTCGGTTGGCAGAGTGCCACCCTCCTGAAAGCCCAGTCTGCGGGCAAGGTCCTCAACCGGAGGTTCCCACCTAGGATAAGACGGGTCGGTTGAAGGGATTTCAGCGTGAATGTCGGTGGCAAATACAGTTTGCTTAGCGGCTTCAGGCGTACAGTCGGTTGCCAATTTTCCCGACACTTTATCGACAACCGCACTTTGACCCTGCGTAAAGTCGGTGGGTTTATACCACGACGGGAATAAATCGGTACGCTGAGCTTTAGAATCCGGCCCCGGCAGTTTACCCGTATTACTATCCAGCTTAACCTCTTTGAGTCCGGGCGGCCTAGTGAAGCCTTCATTGGGAGTGCCGGCCAAAGCCGCAGCCATGTATTGCTTGAGAATCGGAGCCGAAACGTTGGCGGCTGCTGAAGACATCGGCGTGTTGTCGTTGTTACCGCCCCAGACAGCCGTCACCAAGCTTGGCGTAAAGCCCATGGTCCAGGCGTCGTGGAAGCTTTCGGTCGTTCCGGTTTTTATAGCCACCGTGCGGCCGTCGGGCATACAAAGTAAACAGCCGAAGACGAAGGCGCGGTTGGGGTTGTCGCTTAAGATGTTAGAGATTAAATATGCCACCTGCGGGTCCATCACCTGTTTAGGGGGTTTATCTTTGTACTCCTCCAGGGTTTTGCCGCTGGGATCGGTGACCTTTAAGACTGTAGTTTGCTCGTGATGATAGCCGCCATTAGCAAAGGTTTCGTAAGCGTTAGCCATTTCAATCGGCTTTACTTCCGCCGAACCTAGTACCAGCGAGAGTCCATACTTATCCGGACTGCTAAGGGTAGTAATGCCTAAGTTTTTGGCCGTATTGAGGGTTTCGGGGATTCCGGCAAGGTACAAAGTTTTAACTGCTGGTATGTTAAGCGATCCACCAAGGGCTTGTCGCATCGACACCACACCGTAGCTGCCGTTAGAGAAGTTGTGGGGTTTATACCCGCCGCCAAAGTCGGTCGGCACGTCATACAAAGTCGACCCCGGGCCATAGTTTTTTGCAAAGGCGGTAGCGTAGGCGAATGGCTTAAATGAAGATCCCGGCTGCCTTTCTGCAGTAGCCACGTTAAAGGCGCCGAACTTTTGGTCGTTGTAGTCGTAGCTGCCAACCATGGCCAGCATTTGCCCGGTTTTTGGATCGGTTGAAACTAAAGCGGCGTTACTGCCGCCAAAAGCCCGAACGCCATTTATGTTATTGGATACAGCCTGCTCAGCCAGCTTCTGCTTTTTCAGATCAAGGGTTGTAATTACCTTCAGCCCACCTTCGGTCACGGCCTTGGCGCCGTACTTGGCTTCGAGTTGTTCCTGAACGTAAAACACGAAGTGGGGTGCGGTGATATTGGCAAAGTAATCGGGGGTTGCTCGCACGGACGCCGCCAAATCCGCTACCGATTTTAACTTAGCGTCGTCGGCTTCTTGCCTGGTGGCGTATTTTTGTTCGACCATCAGATCCAAAATCAAGTTTTGCCGCTGAACCAGCAGATCGGGGTGTGAGCCGTAAGGCGAGTAATAGGTTGGAGCCCGCGGAATCGCCGCTAAAATACTGGCTTGCTTCAAACTGAGGTCTTTGGCATCCTTATCGAAATAAGTTTTGGCCGCCGCCTGTACCCCGTAAGCGTTGGTGCCGTAGGGAATCTCATTGAGGTAGAGCGAAAGAATGTCGTCTTTCTGGTAGAACTGCTCAAGAATAATAGAAAGCAGCAATTCGCGGACTTTACGGGTCAGGGTTTGTTCGGGCGAGAGTAGAGCGTTTTTAACGTACTGTTGCGTAATCGTTGAGCCACCCTGAATACCGCTTCCCCGATGGAGCAAGTCGGTAAAAGCCGAACGCAAAATCGATAGTGTTGAAAAAGCGCCGTGCCGGTAGAAATTTTTGTCTTCAACGGCAATCGTGGCTTCTTTAACGTTGTCCGGAATCTGATCAAACTTAATAACGCTGCGGTTTTTGTTGCCGAATACCTCATACAGTACCGATTGACCGGTACGGTCATAGAATTTGGTAGTTTGGGCCCCCACCCGTGCGTTGATTTTGCTCGGGCTGGGCAAGTCTTTTGCCACAAATAAAACCGCTAGAGCCAGCAGCAAGATACCGTGGCCGATTATTCGCGCCGCCCGCCAACCGCCCTTTCGGCTGATCCAGTACGATTTAAAATTACTTGGCTTAAACGAAAGCATGAACTGCTTAAGTTTTCCGGGACCTACATGCCGCTTGTGTGGAATAATTTGCCGCATAAACGTAATCATTTTAACACTTTTGTGCTAGTGTGAGGCCAATGAAGCAGCAATTGCAGCTGGTACCGGTTTCGCCCCTGTCGATCACTTTCTATAAAGGAGTCGTTGATGACCAATTGCTCGACGAAGTTATCGACCTAGCCCGTCCGCTAAAGGGCAAAAAAGTTTTAATGCTTAATGCCACGGCCTACGGCGGTGGGGTGTCAGAGATTTTTAGCAGCTTTGTGCCGTTGTTTCATTCTTTGGGCATCAAAGCCGAATGGTATATTTTGCCTCCGGATCCGGATTTTTTTGTAGTCACAAAGTCTCTACACAATGCGCTCCAGGGTGCAGATTATGATTTTAATGACCAAGCCCAAAAAACCTACTTCAACTACAACCGAAAGTTAGCCGAGATGGTCGAACATGTTGGTGCCGATATTTATGAAATCCACGACCCGCAGCCGCTCGGTTTAATCAACTACGCCAAATTGAAAAACACTATTTGGCGCTGCCATATCGACACCACCTCTCCGAACCAGAAAGTTTGGGATGTGCTGGCGCCATCAATCGACAGTTATGACGAGCTAATCTTTACCCTTCCCGAGTTTGCCCACTCTGGCTTGAAACACACTTCGCTAAACTTTATTACCCCCACTATTGATCCGCTCTCAGTCAAAAACGTGGATCTTGATCAACCAGCTTCGCGGGCCATTGTCCGGGCCTTTGGCGTTGACATCACTCGGCCTTTAATCACCCAAGTTTCCCGTTTTGACCCCTGGAAAGATCCCAAGGGTGTGATCGACGCCTACCGTAAAGCCAAAAAACACATCAAAGGTTTGCAACTGGCATTAGTCGGCTCCATGGCTCACGACGACCCTGAGGGCGCCCAGATTTTAGCTGAAATCGAAAAATATGCCGCCAAAGATCCCAATATTTTCCTACTAACTAATCTCGGGGGAGTCGGTGAGATTGAGGTTAACGCCTTCCAAACCTTTTCGGACGTCTTAATTCAAAAATCTCTTAGAGAAGGCTTTGGGCTGACCGTTTCGGAGGGCATGTGGAAGAAAAAGGTCGTAATTGGCGGCAACGTCGGCGGAATTCGCACCCAGATTAAAGATGGTGAGACGGGTTTTTTGGTGAATTCAGTCGATGAGTGTGCCGAGCGGATCATTGAAGTTATGAAAGGTGGTGCCAAAATCGATCGAATCGGAGACAAGGCCCGCAACTATGTTAAAGACAATTTCACCCATCCGCGGTTAATGCGCGACCACCTCAAGCTGTGGCATAAGCTGCTCGGTATTTCCTAGCTCTCTTATGCTAAACTTTCTCTGATGGATAGACACGAAGAGTTGTTTGGCAAGGGCGTGGACGATATTATCGATCGCGCCGAGCTGGACCGAATGTTAAAGAGTGGAAAAAAACTGCGCCTCAAATTAGGCGTCGACCCGTCGTCGCCAGATTTACATTTGGGCCACATGGTTGTCCTTGGCAAGCTGCGTCATCTGCAAGACATGGGCCATCATCCCGTCCTCATCATTGGCGACTTTACGGCGAAGATCGGTGATCCTTCTGGTCGTAACATTACTCGGCCGGTTCTCTCCGATGCCCAAATTAAGCACAATGCCAAGACCTACCTCGATCAGGCCGGCAAAATGTTAGATCTTAAAAAAACCGAGGTACGGCACAACAGCGAATGGTTAGCCAAATTAAAATTTGATGATCTAATTAAGCTGGCGTCCAGCTTTACCGTCGCTCAGCTAATCGAACGGGATGATTTCAGGACTCGTCTAGCCGAAAAAAAAGAACTAGGTCTTCATGAACTGCTTTATCCGGTAATGCAGGCCTACGACTCGGTTGAAGTTAAAGCCGACGTTGAGTTCGGGGGTAGCGACCAACGCTTTAATATCCTGGCTGGTCGGTCGTTGATGAAAAAAATGGGGATGAAACCGCAGCAAGTATTTCTGGCCAAGCTTTTGGTGGGTACCGACGGTGTCCAGAAAATGAGCAAATCGCTGGGCAACTACGTTGGCGTAACCGATGCGCCGGCGGATATGTACGGCAAATTAATGAGCATACCTGACAACTTGATTGCTGAATATTTAGAACTGACTACCCCGACGCCGATGAGTGTGATCCACGAGACCGTTAAGACCATCGCCGAAGGCGCCAACCCGCGGGATGTCAAAGCGTCACTGGCTCGCCAAGTGGTTGAAAGCTACCACGGAGCCAAAGCGGCCGAAGAAGCCGAAGGCGCTTTCGATCGGACCTTTCGCCAGAAACTTGGCCCAGCCGGTCAAGACGAAACCGAAGTTAAAATCGACAAGACCGCCAACGTTTTGAAGATCGTGTCACAAATCGAAGGTAGTAATTCGGCTGCGCGCCGTTTGATCGCTCAAGGCGGAGTCAAACTCAACGGCCAAAAAGTTGAAACCGAAGATCACAAAGTCAAAGCTGGTGACAGTCTGCAATTAGGTAAGCGGCGATTTATTCGCCTAGTCTAAATGACTCTAGATTCGCCGATTTCAGACCTCCAAGGCGTCGGCGACAAGTTGGGCGGTTACTTAGCTAAACTGGGCATTCGAAGAGTTAGAGATTTGCTCTGGCATTTTCCGCGCCGTTGGGAGGATTACTCCCAGATCGTTCCGATAGGACAGATGAGGCCTGGGCCAGTTACCTTCAGGGGCGAAATCGAGCAAATTCATGTCCGGCCGGCTCATACGAATCGGCGGCTGCGCCTAACCGAGGCAGTTATTGGCGACGACACCGGCAGTATTGGCGTGACTTGGTTTAATCAACCTTATTTAACCAAAACTTATCCACCTGGATCGCAGGTATTGGTTTCTGGGCAGGTTGAGCTAAAAAGCAACCGACTTGGGATGACCTCACCGGCGATCGAAGCAGCTAGTGATGACCCGAAAGACACGGCGCGGATTGTGCCGGTTTATCCCGAAACCGAAGGCATTACCTCAAAACAATTGCGCGGTTTGGTGCGCCAAGTTTTGGACTTGGCTGCCGATCTCGAAGACCCTATGTCCGATGAAATTTTATTAAAAACCAAGCTAATTGACCTGCCGGAAGCGATTCGCCAAATTCATTTCCCCGACAATCAACCGGGTCTGTTGGCGGCCAAAATGCGGCTGGCGTTTGACGAGCTGTGGTACTTAATTTTGGCTGGATTGGTAATTAAGCAAGAAATTCAGACTGAGTCCGCACCGGTGATTAAGTTTGACGAGGCGATTGCCAAAAACTTCGTCGGCCAACTCGGCTTTAAACTCACCAACGCTCAGCGAGCAGCCGCTTGGCAGATTTTGCAGGACATGGAACGTGACGTACCGATGAATCGGCTTCTGGAGGGAGATGTCGGTAGCGGCAAGACCGTTGTGGCTATAATGGCTGCGACCATGGCGGCGGCAGCTGGTTTCCAGACCGCACTGATGGTGCCGACCGAGGTTTTGGCGCGGCAACACGCTAAAAAAATCGCCGATTTACTGACTAAGCTTGGAATGAAATCAGCAACTATCTTGGGCAAGCAATCTGCAGACGAGAAAAACGCCGCTCTTGAGCTAGCCGCTAACGGCTCGGCGGATGTGGTGATTGGTACTCACGCTCTAATTTCGGAAAAAGTTGATTTTAAAAACCTTGGCTTAGTGGTAATCGACGAGCAACATCGCTTTGGTGTGGCCCAACGGCAGGAGCTTAAACGAAAAGCCACCAAAATGCCGCACCTACTTTCAATGACAGCCACCCCGATTCCACGCAGTTTGGCCTTAACCGTTTACGGTGATTTAGACCTTACGGTTATCGATGAGTTACCACCCGGTCGTCAGACAATTATCACTAAAGTAGCGCGGCGGGCTGAACGCGATGGAGTTTACGCCGAAATCGACGGGCAAATTGAGCAAGGCCGCCAAGTTTACGTCATTTGTCCCCTAATCGAAGAATCAGAAAAGCTGGACTACAAAAGCGTCGAACAAGAAAGCGAGCGACTAAAAAAAACGGTCTTTTCACACCGCCGGATTGCACCCTTGCATGGCCGGTTAAAGTCGGAAGAGAAAGACGCAGTCATGAGTGAGTTTGCGGCCGGGAAAATCGACATTTTAGTTTCAACGACCGTCATTGAAGTCGGCATCGACGTTGCCAACGCGACAGTTATGTTAATCGAGGGCGCCGATCGCTTTGGCCTGGCCACCCTACACCAGCTGAGGGGTCGGGTGGGGCGGGGAGCGCATCAATCGTTTTGCTATTTAACCTACGAAAACTACACCCCAACGGCTGCTGAACGACTAAAAGCCATGGAAAAATATCACGACGGCTTCAAACTGGCCCAAATCGACCTGGAGATTCGCGGTCCAGGCCAAATTTACGGCCACGCCCAACACGGACTGCTCGACTTGCAACTAGCCGACATTTCCGACACCAAGTTGCTGGCTCAAGTAAAAGAATTGGCTGCGGAGTTTTTACAAAATCCTAATGTTTTGCTAGAATATCCGGCGATGTTTGAACGTGTTAACCAACTTAAAGCCGTCACCTCACTCGACTAATGTATTCAGGAATCGTCAGCAAACACCGCACCATTAAGCGGATGGGAATCCACCAGCGCTTCGATATGGCTGCGTTTGCAATGATCGCAAACTATATCAAGCCCGAAACCTTCCCCTCGCTTAAACAAATTCTGCACTTCGAGGGAGTGAATGGCCCGGATGGCTTGAAGTTAAAAACACCCCACAAAACCGAGGGCAGCCACATTTATGATCCCGAGCTGGGTGGAGGTGATGTACCTAGAAAAATCGAGACTCACTACCAGGCGTTGGTTAAGTCTTTGGTTCAAGCCGACCATGTTCGGGCTTCGTTTGAGGCCAGCTGGTTGGCACACTATATTACCGACGGACTTTGTCCGGCTCACCACTATCCTCTTGATCAGCTGAAAAAAGAGCTGTTTGGGCCCGAATCTGAGCACGGTTTTCTCAAACGGCACTTTCAGTGGTTTGGTCAAAAAGGCGCCATGAGTACTCACGCAAACTTTGAGATGGGAGTGTCCGCTGCGCTGCTTTTTTCGCCTTTAAAGTTCCATCTTGACTCAGACAAATTGGCTCAAGCTCGCCGCCTTGGGCCCCTCCAATTTTTTCGCCAAGAGGCCAAAGAAGTGGCCAAACTGGATTTGTACGAGCAATTTTGCAAAAAAGGCTGGACTACTAAAATCGCTCGCAGTATTAAAGAATTTATTGCCCCTCACGCGACCCAAGTGATCGGGATTGTCTGGCTGCTGGCGTATTTAGAGGCCAGCCAAGCTCGAGCCACAACCTAATGCGGATTATTTCTGGTGAGTTTAAGGGGAGGGAGCTAAAGGGCCCTTCCAGCCGCCTGACGCGTCCTTTGAGCGATAAAGTACGCGGTGCTTTGTTTAACATTCTAGGTGACGTTGCCGATTGGTCGGTGCTTGATGTTTACGCCGGTACCGGTGCGGTGGCGTTTGAGGCTTTAAGCCGCGGCGCCAAGTTTGCCGAAGCAATCGAATCCAACAAATCCGCTGCTAAAGTCATCCAAGCCAACGCCAAAACTCTGAATGCCGCGGATCGGTTAAATCTTGTGGTTTCGGAGGTAGAAAAGTGGCTTGATTGGCCAATGAATAAACCGGCGGAGCGTTACGATTTAATCTTTGCCGATCCCCCGTATACTCAGCTCAACCAGCTGGTTTTGATTAGGCTTAGTAACTATCTAAAAACCGAGGGGATTTTGGCGGTTTCCCATTCCAGTAAACAAGAATCACCGGTTCTTGAAGGTCTCGAACTTATCCAAACTAAAACTTACGGCGACTCCGCCTTATCTTTTTACCGGTTACAATGAAGTCATGAAAAAGCCGGATCTGCTTGATCGATTGTTTAGGGTTGGGATTATTCTCAAGGGTCTTGATGGGCTGCTGGAAATTATTGGCGGGCTGGCCCTATTTTTCGTCTCACCGGCGGCCCTTAATCGGCTAGCGATTGGGTTAACTGCGCATGAGCTGTCGCAAGATCCGCATGATTTTATCGCTCGTCACCTATTGCGGTCGGCGGCTAAGCTAAACGGCCACGCGGTAGTTTTTGGTGCGCTTTATTTATTGAGTCATGGCCTAGTGAAGATCGTGTTGGTCGGCGCGCTTTTGAAAAATAAACTCTGGGCGTACCCTTGGATGATCGTTTTTTTGTTACTTTTTATTGTCTATCAACTTTATCGACTAACTATCGAGCCAACCTTCGGTCTAAGTGTGTTAACTATCTTCGATGCTATTATCGCCTGGCTAACTTGGCGGGAGTATCAAAAACGGGTTAAAATCGATCAGCCGCACAGCTAGGGCGAGTGGTGAAATGGCAGACACGCTAGGTTTAGGACCTAGTGGGGTAAAACCCGTGGAGGTTCAAGTCCTCTCTCGCCCACCAATTTGCAGTCTAACTGCAACTTTCTATCTGTTGAAAGTTCTAGTGCTAAGGGTCTTGTAAGTGCTTACGTTCCGAACGCGCTAAAGCTTCTAACAGATAGAAAACGGTTCTATTCCTACGAAGGTCTTAAATCAAAAGAAGGGAATCAAACACGACAAGATTTGTCCTGCACGGCGGATTCAAAGCCGGCAGCACCGACGAAGATAATCAGGCTTTCTACACGGAAATCCTGCGGGATCTACCAGACAATCCGATGATCTTGTTGTGCCCCTTCGCTAAAGATCCCGAGCGAATTCCTGCAGCCATCACTAAGGTCAAGGACGAGTTCGAGCGAGTAAGCACCGGACAGAAACTGAGCTTTGTAACAGCTGACCCGGATCATTTCGTCGAGCAAGTGAAAGATGCCGACGCGATCTACTTCCACGGCGGCACGACTTCTAAACTGCTAGAAGCGTTGCAAAGGTTCCCGAAGTTGCCCTCGCAGCTGGTTGGCAAGACTGTTGCCGGTGAATCGGCCGGCGCAAACGTTATAGGTGAGTACTCATACAGCAAAAGCGCCGACGGAATCCTCGAGGGCCTGGGGTTACTGCCCATAAAGGTGATCCCGCATTATTCAGACGAGTTCGCCGGCAAGCTAGATGAGGTTGGTGAAGATTTAGAGCTCGTTGCCCTAAAGGAATACGAGTTCAGAGTTTTCGAACGCTGACTCGCTAGAGGCGGTAGAAGTTTTCGTCAAGCCACTGTTTCCCTTTCCATCCCTTAGCTTTCGGATGGGACGAAAAAAGGATTCTCAACGCCGACAATGCTGACGCTACCTGCGCAAGGAGATCTCGCTGACGGGCAACAAATGTGCTATCAGAGATCTCCTTGTCGAGGTAATGGGCCGGCCGCTTTCTCTCGCGTCGTACATCACGAAATGGCTTTAGCCCTTTCTCTACATTTTCGAGAGGGGTGTCGGTCTTAGTCCGAATCAGCAATTCAAGTCTTCCGATCGTGCCAAGCGGGTTGCCCGCCTCGTCTTTAGTTGAGACACCCGCAGCCTTAAAGGCAGCGCCGCTCATGTTGTCAGAAATGAGTCTGTCGGTCACCGAAACGAAGTGTTGCCATTCGGATGTAGAGGGCCTCAGCAGCCAGCCCCAGCCCCTCGGTCGTTCCGTACTCTTAAATAGAGGCTTTCCGTAAATCAAGACGAATAGTTCGTTTATCGCCTGCATCTCCGCGAGAATTTTTTCAAATACGCCGACAAGGTCTGGAAAGTGCCCCATCTGCGACGCCCACCACGACGGGTGAGGCTTGATTTGTGGGTCTCGAGGCTTGACCTCATAACTCTCAATCCTTCGCTGATGTTCTGGGGTTAGTGGCCACAAGTCGCAGAGAAACGCGCAAAGATATCGGCGAATCTCGTTGTTCTTTAGGAATGCCTCTTTATAGGCAAATCCGGCTCGAACCGTAGGGATCTTGTCTTTCTGCGGTTCTCCCTCATCCATGTACGCCTTGTCCCCAATACCGAAATTCACACCGAAGTCCCATGCGCTGAAATGGTACTTAGGGTCGTTGCGGTAGGGCTCTATGACGTCCGTAGAGAAGTAGGCCAGCTCAAGTGTGCCGCCGCCTTGAGCCATGCGCCGACGAAAGGGCTGGTCTTGCCATTTGCCTTTTACGGCTGGCATTAAGGCTTTTCGCATTGGATAAAGGCAAACACGGTCTAACTCACCGCGGGCAGGCTTCTTCATGGCCAACAAGTCGACGATCTGACTATCTATGGATCTCCGACTTGCCCAAGGTCGGATATGGGGGTTGGGGTAGTCACTAGCACTTACCACCTGAATCAGGCGGGCCTCGACCAGCTTCCTGATCGAAGGCATGTGAAGGTCGGTTGGTCGACCCGCATAGACAGGTAGGCCATTAAAGTCTCTCGACCCAAGGTAAAAGTTGACGATCTCCTTAAGGGTGGTTTCGAGCTGGGTAGGCATAACTTTCTTTTACAGAACGTGCGCAAGAAATCAAGAACTTTCGCGGGTTTGTCATTCTTCGGGGTCGGCTGACCATTCGTAGTCCGGGTCGTTGAGTAGCTCGAGGTATTTGGACCGGCGTTTTGGCCAGCCGAGCAGCTCCAGGAGTTCTATTAAGAGCCCTTTTTCGGCCAAAAGGTCCCAAAATTCACGCGTCCAGGCGCGTTTGTGCTGGTCAGAGCGGTTCAAATAGTGTCCTCGGACGTCCACCAGAATTATCTCAAAAAAAACAGCACCCTCCCCGGGGAATCCCAGGGAGGGCCTTACTCGTCTTAGTCCTTCCGCTGCGCGGATTGTTTCTTCTTGCCGCGTCGGCACTTCTTGTTACTGCAGCCACCTTCATCCCTCTCGGGGCGACCGCATACGCCACAAAATATCCTCAGCTCCATTGCCGCCTCCTTATTCGCAGGTGGGGGTCATTTGAAGATCGAAGAACCCCAGTCGCACCGCTTGAGGTTCGAGCGGGATACGCAACCTGTCCTTGAACTCGAAGTACTCCCGCTTCATGTACTGGCTGACTTCGTCGTTGAAGTCCGCCAACGTGTGCCACGCCCCGATGTTGAAGTAGGTGACGAATTTGCCGTGGGGAGACGAGAGGTCATGGTATTCGAAGGGGATCTGGCTTCTTTCCGGCACCTTGAATAAAACCTCCCAGGCCAACTTGTCCTTGTTGGCAAATTTGAGATCTTTCTCGTAGTGCTCGACCCACTCCTCTTCGTACTCGGGCCTGATAAAGCGAATGATCAACAAGAAATTGTACTCATTCATCTTTTTCTCCAGTTGTCGAAGGGGCTAGGGCTTCTGTTTTTACTCTCAATGCCCGGGTAATGCAAATGTCTAAGTCTATTAACATTATTGACAGATTAGTAGGTGCATGTTACGCTCGTGCTTATCGTATTCGGCGCAGGGAGAAAGGTTGCAAGAGCGCGTCAGGTCAATTTCCTACTCATACTCCTCGGGGGTAGTGGAAAAATGAGTCAACCTCTCGGCAATTGCCCGGATTGCGGAACAGAGTCGCGCAGCCCTCTCGGCAAGCACCTAGCAGTTTGCACGCCGTGCAGCATCGATGGCGGCACCGTAAAGAGCTTCGCGATCGGCAAGACACGAATTCAACTCGATGAGCAGCAAGTTGCCTCGCGGCTCCAGACCTTCGGTGACACCGAGCGTCACATGACCCAGCTCGCCCAGACCACGCAGTTCGTCCACGTCTTCTAGGCGTACAACACTTCTCTCGTTACAGGGAGGCGGGAGACCTAAGAGGCCGGCTCACTCGACATCCAGTCGAGATAGAGTCCGGTCTCTTTCCTTTAGCACTTATGCTGGCACTCGAAGCTGTATTTTGCTAGAATTGTCGGCCTATGCCAGCCAAAGTTATTACTAAAAAAGACACCGAAACTACTATTGAAGTTGGCTTAAAAGCATCCGAACTTGAGCCAATTGTTAAGCAAGTTTTTGAGCAACTACGGCCCAGGGTTAAGGCTGCCGGTTTCCGTCCCGGTAAAGCGCCGGACACTATCGTCGAGCGCGAGCTTGGCAGTAACACAATCCAGTCCGAAGTCTTAGAAGCCGCCACTTCCCGTAGTTATTCGCAGGCGGTTAATGATTTAAAGTTACGAGTGGTGGCTTATCCCGAAGTTACGCTGAAAAAGTTTGTGCCCTACTCTGAACTTGAATACACCGCCAAGGTTGAAGTTTTGCCGGAAGTGAAATTACCAGATTACAAGAAGTTAAAACTGACCAAGCCAAAGGCTGAGGTTAAGGGCGAAGAAGTTAACGCCATGATCGAAGATCTTCGGGTTCGTCAGGCTAAAAAAACCGTTAAGCAAACCGGAGCCGAGATGGGCGACGAAGTGAATATAGACTTTGAGGGCAGCTTGGATGGCAATGTTTTGCCGGAGGCGACTTCCCAGAGTTTCACACTGCGGCTGGGTAGCGGACGTTTAGTCCCTGGTTTTGAGGATCACCTAGTTGGCAAAACCACCGACCAAGAAACCGAGTTTGATATCAAAATGCCAGCCGATTATCACGGCAAAGACGTGGCAGGCAAAACGATTCACTTCAAAACTAAAGTCAATGCCGTTTGGCAAATCGAACTCCCGAAAGTCGATAAAGAATTTATAAGTGAAATTAGTCCATTTGAAAGCGAAAAAGAGCTACGTAAAGACATCGAAGCCAAACTGAAGGGCCAAAAAGAGGATCAAATTAACCAGCAGTATGAAAAAGATATTTTGGACGAATTGATTAATAAGTCGAACTTTCCGCTGCCGACAAGCCTGGTTCACGACCAACAGCACCGGTTAATCGGGGAGGTCAAACAAAATATCGAAAATCGCGGCATGGGCTTTGAAGAATATCTCAAGCTGTCTAACACCACCGAGGAAAAGGTTGAGCAAGAGGTTAAACCCGAAGCCGAGCGCCGAGTGCGACTAGCTATTTTGCTTTCCGAAATTGCCCGTGCCGAGGATCTTTCTTTACCAGACAAAGAGCTAAACGACGAGATAACCAAGCTGAAGTCCACATATTCGGATCCTAAGGTTCACGAGGAGCTTGATACTTCCACTGGCCGCGAAGGCGTTTATAACCATTTAATGAGCCAAAAGGTAATTGATCGTATAATTAGCTACACGGAGAAGAAATGAAGAACGAATCGATTTTAATTCCAACGGTTATTGAAAAAACCAGCATGGGGGAGCGGGCCTACGATATCTACTCTAGGTTGTTAAAAGACCGCATTATTTTTCTGGGTACGCCGATCGACCAAACAGTAGCAAACCTGGTGATCGCCCAGCTGCTGTTTTTAGAGAGTGAAGATCCCAAAAAGGAGATTAAGCTCTACATTAACTCGCCTGGTGGTGAGGTTTACGCCGGGCTGGCCATTTACGACACGATGAACCTGATTAAGCCAGCCGTTTCGACGATCTGTGTAGGGATGGCTATGAGTATGGCGGCGGTTCTGCTGGCTTCTGGCGAAAAAGGTAAGCGTTTGGCGTTGCCAAATTCGAAGGTGATGATTCATCAGGGTTCGGCCGGATTTGAAGGCACACCGGTTGATATAGCTATCACGGCTAAAGAAGTCATGGCCATGCGCTCTAAACTAGACGAAATTTTGGCCGAGCGTACCGGCAAACCGCTTTCCCAGGTCAATAAAGACACCGACCGCGACTACTATATGAATGCTGAAGAGTCTAAAGCCTACGGTATCGTCGACCAAATCATCTCCAAACAATGAAGCTGGTCACGTTACTCTTAACGTGTAGCAATCAGGTAGAAGCCGATAAGGTTATCGATGTTCTTTTGAGGAAGCAATTAATTGCTTGTGCAAAATCTATTCCCGTATCGTCGAAGTATCGATGGCAAGGCAAAATCGAACACGGATTCGATCGAGGGGAAGTTCGACGCAATCGAGAGCGAGATTAAAAAGATTCACAGTTATGACACTTTTGTCCTCACCGCTCTGCCGGTCATCGAATCCTCCGCCGGCGTCACTGACTGGGTGGCTGAATCCGTCCATGAAGAACGATAGGTTCCGGAAAGCGCGTGGCGGCTGGTCGAGGATGCTCGATATTGGCTGCGAAAATTGTGGTCAGCACATCTGCTTTTATCAAAAAGATGGCCCCGGGCCGCTCAAACGAATGTACCTTGATCGGATCGGCGGCCGTTCGACCGGCAGTGGTTCGCTGGTCTGCCCAAACTGCAACGATGTTCTGGGCGGGAAAATAATCTACAAAAAAGAGAACCGGCCCGCTTACCGCTTATTCGTCGGCTCCATTACCAAGAAAATTATCGCCAAACAGTAGTACAATACCCAAATCGTAGAGGCGGACCGAGGAGAGTCATGTTTGACATTAAGGCATTGGACGAACTGCTTTGGGAGTGCACTTGGCCGACGGCTGTTGACGCGGATAATTTGCCGGAAGGTGTTCAGGTCGTTAGTGTGCACTTCTTCAGCCTCGCAGTCGACAAGTCGAAGGCACACGCTAACAAGCACCGACTCGAAGACCTCTTGAGGGAATACCCGAGCGAAGCATGGGGCCACCCCCTGCATCCGCTACGGGAAGGGCCAAGCTACATCGAGGTCGGCGGCGCCGTCGATAGCCAAGACAGAGCGCTTCGAATGTTCGCTATCGGAGAAGTAATGGGACTGTGGACGGTGGTGACGCCGGAGAGACTGGGCATCGAAGGGGAGGAAGCTCGCGACCTCGCGGGTGGCGGGTTCGTCATGATCGACGGTTTCAAGCGGCGGCCAGAAAGCAGTCTTAACCCGCTGAGGTAGCCAGACCGGAGTCCGGCCTAGAGTAAGGAGTCTAGATGAGGTTTGTGTCAGTCTATCTAATCGTCATGGCTATGGCGGTTTACCTCGGCTACCGGGCTTACCTGCGCTTCTACTTCAACCGACTGCATCGCTTCAGTCCGGTGCACAATCTGCGGGCATTCGCGTTCGTTGGCTACTCCTTGGGAGTAATCTCATTCGATGTCCGGCTAGCCGGCCCGCTGTGTCTGCTGATCTATATCCAACTCCTAGTCTGTCTTGGCCTAATCCACTACAACTTCATGATGAGAGCGGAAAGAGCGGCGAGGAAGGCCATCATCAAAGAGCTTGAGGACGAGCTCGGCGACGATTAGTTTGCGGCTCGGTCGGTACTTCACGGCCGGGCCGCTTTTTCGCCTAAAAAGTCTTGACACGCTCGAGTAAAATCAATAGAATCTGATCTAGAGGAAGCTTAAATATAGACTAGGGTGTTTATGCCCTGGTCCTACGTGTTTAGAAAAGCCTCGGGGATTTTTTCGTAATAACCTAATAACCGCGGGGGTTACTCTTGCCCAAAACGCCGCTTGCGCGCAAGTTTTTTGGTACGACCTCGGAAGCTTTGCCGCTTCCAAACCTGACCGAAATACAAACTAAATCCTACGACTGGCTAATTACTGAGGGGCTTCAAGAACTGCTTGCCGAAATTTCTCCGATCGAGGACTTTACGGGCAAGAATTTGTCGCTGCACTTCAAAGATTTTCATTTTGAGCAGCCTAAATACGACCAGCAAACCGCCAAAGACCGCAACGCTTCTTATGAAGCGCCGCTTAAGGCTAAGGTTGAGCTGGTAATTAAAGAAACCGGTGAAGTCAAAAAACAGGAAGTTTTCCTAGGTGATTACCCCTGGATGACCGAGCGCGGGACTTTTATTATTAACGGCGTTGAACGTGTTGTAGTTTCCCAGCTCGTCCGTAGTCCTGGCGTTTTCTTTACGGTTGATAGTTCAAGCGGCATCGATCTGTTTGGTGCCAAGGTTATCCCTTATAGGGGGGCCTGGCTCGAGCTTGAGACCGCTGCTAACGGCGTAATTTCGGTTAAAATCGACCGCAAACGCAAGTTGCCGGTGACCACGCTTTTGCGGGCTTTTGGCTACGGTACCGATACTGAAATTTTGGATTTGTTTAAAGAGGTCGACACCGGTGAAAATCCGCTTATCAAAGCCACTTTAGAAAAGGACGCGGCTTCGACGATGGCCGAAGCTTTGATGGAGGTTTACCGCCGTATTCGACCCGGCGATTTGGCAACGGTCGAAAACTCCAAGGCTTTAATCGAAGGTATGTTTTTTGACTTTAAGCGCTACGACTTTTCTAAAGTCGGCCGCTACAAAATCAACAAACGCTTAAATTTGGATGTTCCAAATGACGCCGACCACCGTGTGCTGCGTCGCGAAGACTTGGTGGCGATCGTGTCGGAGATTATTCAGCTCTCTAACGGTATTGGCCAAGCTGACGACATCGATAACCTGGCTAACCGCCGCTTAAAAACGGTAGGGGAGCTTATTCAGAGCCGTTTCCGGATTGGCCTAGTCCGCATGGAACGCATCGTTAAAGACCGCATGAGCGTATACGAGCTGGAAACCGTCACGCCCGGTCAGCTGATTAACGTTCGGCCAATTGTGGCCTCCGTCCGCGAGTTTTTTGCCAGCTCACAACTGTCTCAGTTTATGGACCAGGTTAATCCTTTGAGTGAAATTGCCCACAAACGCCGCCTAAACGCCATGGGACCAGGCGGTCTCTCCCGAGAACGGGCCGGCTTTGAAGTCCGTGACGTGCACAAAACTCACTACGGCCGCATGTGCCCAATTGAGACGCCGGAAGGGCCGAACATCGGCTTGGTCTCGAACCTAGCCTGCTATGCCCGTATCAACGAGTATGGCTTTATCGAAACGCCTTACCGGATTGTTACAAATGAGGTTGACGCCAAAAAAGCTGCGGGGCACGTCGCTCGTACGACTATTAAAGATTCGAGCGGCAAAGAGATAGTAAAACCAGGCGACAAAATCACCGCCGCCCAGGCTCAAAAGTTGGAAAAAGTTGGAAAAGCGGTACCAGTTAAAGCAAAAGTCACCGGAGAAATTGTTTGGCTTGATGCTTCCGACGAAGAACACACCGTAATTGCCCAAGCCGGAACGCCCTACGATGAAAACGGTTACTTCAAGCAAGCCCGTGTCTCGGCCCGACGAAACGGGGAAGCTGAAGAGGAAGATTCCAATCAGGTTCAATTTATGGATGTCTCCAGCCGGCAAATCGTGTCGGTGTCGACTTCTTTAATTCCTTTCCTTGAGCACGACAACCCGAAGCGCGCCCTAATGGGTGCCAACATGCAAAAACAGGCCGTGCCGCTGATTGACCCGCAGTCGCCAGTGGTTGGGACCGGTATCGAAAAGATGCTGGCCAATAACTCCAGCCAGGTGGTAAGGGCCGAAGCCGACGGTAAAGTCGAAAAGGCTACCGCCGATGAAGTGGTTGTTAACTATGGCAAAGGAAATACTAAAACCTACAAGACCGAAACCTTTGTGCGTACCAACCAACAAACTTGCGTTCACCAACGCGTAGTCACCGATTCGGGTATTGCCGTGAAAAAAGGTGATGTTTTGATCGATGGCATGTCGACCCAAAACGGCGAACTGGCCCTCGGAAATAATGTCTTGGTTGCCTTCATGAACTGGGGCGGTTACAACTTTGAAGACGCCATCGTGATCTCCCGCCGGTTAGTCAGCGACGATATTTTCAGCTCGATTCACATCGAAACCTATTCGGTTGATGTGCGCGACACCAAACTCGGACCCGAGGTGATTACCCGCGATATTCCTAACGTTAGCGAAGATTCGCTTAAAGACCTCGACGAAACTGGAGTGGTCCGCATTGGCGCCGAAGTGGCAGCCGGAGACATTTTAGTTGGAAAAATTACGCCAAAGGGCGAGCAAGAACTTTCCAGTGAAGAAAAATTGCTGCGCGCTATCTTTGGTGAAAAAGCCCGTGATGTTAAAGACACTAGCCTGCGCATGCCGAACGGCGAGCGCGGCAAGGTTGTAGGCGTGAAGGTTTTGTCTCGCGAAAAGGGCGATGAACTGCCGGCGGGTGTGATCGAACAGTTGTCGGTTTCGGTTGCCCAAATGCGTAAAATCTCGGTTGGTGACAAAATGGCCGGTCGGCACGGCAACAAGGGCGTCATTGCCAGGATTTTGCCGATTGAAGATATGCCGTATCTAGATGACGGCACGCCGATCGATATCATTTTGAACCCGTTGGGCGTTGGTGCTCGTATGAACATTGGCCAGGTCTTTGAAACTCACCTCGGCTGGGCTGCCCAAGCTCTGGGCTATAAAGTCGCTTCACCGGTTTTTGACGGTGTGACGATTGAGCAGATTAAAGATGAAATGAAAAAGGCAGGACTGCCCGAAGACGGTAAAGTCCAACTTTACGACGGTATGAGCGGCGAGCCTTTCCAGGAAAAAACCACCGTCGGTATTAAGTACATGCTGAAACTTCAGCACATGGTCGACGACAAAATCCACGCTCGTTCGACTGGACCGTACGCCATGGTTACTCAGCAGCCGCTGGGGGGTAAAGCCCAAATGGGTGGTCAGCGCTTTGGGGAAATGGAGGTCTGGGCGCTTGAGGCATATGGTGCCGCCTCGACTTTGCAGGAAATCTTAACGATTAAATCCGACGATGTGGTTGGTCGAAGTAAAGCCTATGAGTCAATCATTAAAAACGAGCCGATTCGCGGTCCGCGTATTCCAGAATCCTTTAACGTTTTAGTTAAAGAGCTGCAAAGCCTTAGCCTGGGAGTTGAACTGGTTAAACCGGAAGGTTCGGTTGAAATCGATGCCGAAGAGTTGCTCGCCTCAGATCTTGAGGCCGACGTAACCGACTTGGGCGAAGACAAGCTCTTGCAGGGCGAAGCAGTTGTGGCCGATATGCCGCTAGTTGATCTGGCCGAAGAAGGTCCAGAACCTGCCGCCGAATTAACCGCCAAAGAAAGCGAGGCCGAGTAATGCAAAATCTTCACGACCAAATCGCCAGCGAATTTAACGGCGTAAAGCTTTCACTAGCCTCCCCGGAACACGTTTTGGAGTGGAGTCACGGCGAAGTTACCAAACCGGAAACCATTAACTACCGTACTCAAAAGCCGGAAAAAGATGGTCTATTTTGTGAACGCATTTTTGGCCCAACCAAGGACTGGGAATGCTATTGCGGTAAGTACAAGCGTATTCGCTATAAGGACGTAGTCTGTGACAAGTGTGGTGTTAAAGTTACCCGCTCAATCGTTCGCCGAGAGCGCATGGGCCACATTACCCTAGCCGTACCGGTTACACACATTTGGTTCTTACGCGGTACCCCAAGCTCGATCGGCACAGTCTTGAATATGACCATCCGTGACCTTGAACGCGTGGTTTACTTTGCCAACTATATTGTGACCGAAGTTAATGACGAGCGTCGTAAAGAAGTCCTGACTGAGCTAGAAAAAGACTATACTACCCGCCAAAGTGACATTAAAAAGAAGCATGCCGGCAAAGACGAAGAGTCGCTCAAGGCTCGGGAATCAGAATTAGCCGACCTCGAAGCTAACTACACTGCTGCCAGGTCGGAAATTGATACTTTAGCTAAGCTGACGCTTTTGTCTGAGAGCAAATACCGCGATTTGAATTTAAAGTACGGTGATTTGTTCCGGGCGGGCATTGGCGCCGAAGCCGTTTTGCAGCTTCTGGGTGAAATTGAACTCGATAAATTAATTGATGAACTGCGCAAAGAAGAGGCCGAGGCTCAAGGTCAACGCCAGCGAAAGATCTTAAAGCGTTTGAAGATGCTTGAAGGCATGAAGAGCGCCGAGATCCGTCCAGAGTGGATGATCGTTTCGCAGTTGCCGGTAATTCCGCCCGATCTGCGCCCAATGGTGCAGCTGGCCGGCGGCCGTTTTGCCGCATCGGATTTAAACGACCTTTACCGCCGAGTGATTAACCGTAACAACCGCCTAAAGCGCCTAATTGAACTGGATGCCCCGGAAGTCATTAAGCGTAACGAGAAGCGCATGCTCCAAGAAGCTGTTGACGCCCTAATCGACAACAATGCTCGACGTGAGCGGGCTGTGTCGGCCTCTACCGGGGGTCGCCGTAAGCTGCGCTCGCTTTCCGACATGCTAAAAGGCAAGCAGGGCCGATTTCGTCAAAACCTACTGGGTAAGCGCGTCGACTACTCCGGCCGCTCGGTCATTGTGTCTGGTCCGGAACTTAAACTCTACCAGTGTGGTCTACCAAAGATGATGGCGCTTGAGCTGTTTAAGCCGTTTATTATTGGCCGGCTAATTGAAGGCGACTTTGCCCATAACGTTAGAAGCGCCTCGCGCATGATTGAACGCGGCCGTAATGAGGTTTGGGACACTCTTGAAGACATCATTAAAGACAAATACGTTCTGCTAAACCGCGCACCAACCTTGCACCGTTTAGGCATTCAGGCGTTTCAGCCGGTTTTGATTGAGGGTAAAGCCATTCAGCTGCATCCGCTGGTTTGTTACGCGTTCAACGCCGACTTTGACGGTGACCAAATGGCGGTCCACGTGCCTTTGTCGGAAGCGGCTCAAAAAGAGGCTCGCGAGATTATGCTCTCTAGCTCCAACTTGCTCAAACCCGCCAGCGGTGAGCCGGTCATCAACCCATCGAAAGACATGGTGCTAGGCGCCTACTACCTCACCTACGAAAAGTTTGGCGAAGATAAGCCGGTTAAGTACTTTAACTCGGCCGAAGAGGCTATTTACGCCTACGATACTAGAGCTATCGAACTGCAAAACCGCATCTTAGTTGAAGTTGAAGGTGAGCGGATTGTGACCACCGTTGGCCGCATTTTGTTCAACGAAATTTTACCCGAAGGTTTTGGTTTCCGTAACGAGTCGATGAACAAAAAGACGCTTCAGCGGCTGGTGGCTGAGGTATTCGTGCGTTTTGGCCCCGAGGCCACCGCTAAGGCGGTTGACGACATTAAGCAACTTGGTTTCCGCTACGCCACTAAGTCGGGCTTGTCGATTAGTATCGACGACTTTGTGACGCCTGAGGAAAAGGCCAAGATCCTGTCCGACACTGAACAGCGGGCGGTTGAAGTCTCTTTGCAGTACCAGCAGGGTTTGATTACCGACGAAGAGCGCTACCAACGCACGGTTAATTTGTGGCAGGAGGCCAACAACCACGTTCGTGAATCACTCGAAAACCGGCTCAAGGCTCAAACCAATGCCACGACCGTGATTATCGACTCCGCTGCGCACGGTGATATCGAACAAGTTAACCAGATTGCCGGAATGTTGGGCCTGGTGTCCGACCCGTCCGGAAAGGTCATTGAGCTGCCGATTAAATCCAATTACAAAGAAGGCTTTTCAGTACTGGAATACTTCAACTCGACCCACGGTGCTCGTAAGGGTTTGACCGACACCGCCCTGCGCACCGCCGAGTCTGGCTACTTGACCCGCCGTTTGGTCGACGTAGCTCAAGACGTGATTGTCACAATCGAAGACTGCGGCGACAAACAAGGTGTTACGCTGTCTCGCTTGGAATCCGAAAGCATTGGCGAGACCTACTCTTACCGCTTGAGCGGACGTGTCACAGCCGGTGAAGTTAAAGGTAAAAAAGGCGAAACCTTAGTTAAGAAAAACCAGTTAATTACCGACGAGCTTGCCCATGCCATCGACGACGGTGGGGTTGAAGCGGTTCGAGTTAAGAGCGTGCTGTCTTGTCGGGCCTCCTGGGGCGTTTGCCGGTTGTGTTACGGTATCGACCTAGCTCGCGGCCACTTAGTGGCCTTAGGTGAGCCAGTCGGCGTTATCGCTGCCCAGTCAATTGGTGAGCCCGGTACTCAGCTAACGATGAAAACCTTCCACAAAGGCGGTGTAGCCAGCGAAGACATTACTTCGGGTCTACCTCGAGTTGAGGAAATTTTTGAAGCTCGTGCGCCGAAAGGCCAGGCCGTGTTGGCTGAAGTTGATGGCGTGATTAATGTAGCGGCTGTAACCGGTAAGCACATCATTCGGATTACTCCGCCGGACCTCAAGGTTACCGAGTATGAACTCGAAGGCCGCAAATCAGTCGTTAAAAGTGGTGATACAGTGACCGCCAAGGACGTGTTGGCTGAAGGCGAAGGGCAAAAGCCCCTAAAGGCTAAGGTTGATGGTCGCGTTGAAGTTAAAAAAGACAAGATTTTACTGACTCACGAAGGTGAGAACGTCAAAGAATACACTGTGCCGAACTTCTTCGACCTCGAAGTTAAAACCGGCGACCTAGTCAAAAAAGGGCAACGCTTAACTGAGGGTTCGATTAACCTGCAAGAAATGCTCTTGTTGCTCGGTGAAGCCGCCGTCCAACGCTACATTGTGGCCGAAGTGCAGTCGATTTACTCCAGCCAAGGCCAGGCAATTGCCGACAAGCACATCGAGATCATCATCCGGCAAATGTTTAGTCGGGTGCAGGTCGATGAGCCAGGTGACAGTTTGTTTGTAACCGGTGATGTTGTCAGTAAGGTAGCCTTGGAAGAGGAAAATCGCGAGCTGGATGGCGGTAAAAAGCAATCCGCCACCTATCATCAGCTGTTGCTCTCAATCACCAAGATTGCTACTTCCAGCGACTCGTTCCTTTCGGCCGCTTCGTTCCAAGACACCACTCGCGTGTTGATTGCGGCTGCCATTAGGGGTAAGACCGATAAGCTGCGCGGGTTGAAAGAAAACGTGATCATTGGTCGGCTGATTCCAGTAGGAACTGGCTTCAAAGGCGCAGACTCCGAGTCCGTTGCGTCTAAGGCCGAAAGCCGAGCCGAGGCGAAGGCCCAAGCCAAAGCTGTAGCTAAAACCGAAGCCAACGCCGCCGCAAGAGGGGAAACCGAGGCCACTTCTTGATTAACCACCTGGAATCTGCTTAAATAGACCCTCGTTATGCCAACAATTAACCAATTAGTCAAAAAAGGCCGTAAACCCTTAGCCAAGAAGAGTAAAACTCCGGCGCTGGGGCGCACCTACAATGCGCTCAAAAACCGCAGTTACTCGACGGCCTCGCCGCTGAAGCGAGGGGTGTGTGTAAAGGTGTTTACCCAAACCCCGAAAAAGCCGAACTCAGCGCTGCGAAAAGTAGCTCGGGTGAGGCTGACTAATGGCATGGAAGTTACCGCCTACATTCCCGGCGTTGGCCACAATTTGCAGGAACACTCGGTTGTGATGATCCGCGGCGGCCGCGTGCCTGATTTACCAGGTGTACGCTATCACATCGTCCGTGGTCACCTCGACGCCGGCGGCGTAGCTAATCGTAAACAAGGCCGCAGCCTTTACGGAACCAAGAAAAGCTAATGCCTAGAAAAAAGACCAAATCATTTAAGCGCGACATCACCCCGGACATTAAGTACGGTAACGTTTTGGTTGCCAAAATGATTAACAAAATGATGGAGGACGGCAAAAAGCGAGTCGCCGAAAACCTGTTCTATGAGGCTCTCGAGCAAGTTAAAGAGATGAGTAAAAAAGAGCCGCTGGAGGTTTTTGAAACCGCTATTCGCAACGTTTCGCCGCAGGTTCAAGTCCGCACCCGCCGGATTGGCGGTGCCAACTACCAGATCCCGGTTGAGGTTCGGGGCGATCGCAAAACCCACTACGCCATGGTTTGGATGATCGATTCTGCTCGCTCTATGAAAGGCAGTCCCTTCGATCGCCGGCTGGCCGAAGAAATTATGAACGCCTATAACAACCAGGGTGAGTCGATTAAGAAAAAAGAGGACACTCACCGGATGGCTGAGGCCAACAAAGCCTTCGCACACTTTGCCCGCTACTAAAACCGCCTGACCGAGGCGGTTTTTGGTATCCTAGGAAGGTTATGCTTTTAACGGCCGATATTAAATTAAAGAAATTGGGTCATCGCATACTGTTGCGCGATCTTAAGTTTGTCGTTAATCCAGGAGAGAAAGTAGCTCTGATCGGCCGCAATGGGGTGGGTAAGACGACGCTTTTCAATATTATTACTGGCGCCGATACGGAGTTCGACGGCGAGATTCGCCATCGGCGTGGACTAAAATCGGCTGCGACCGAGCAAGAGCACTTCGAGCAGCCCGGTGTGTCTGCTGTGAGCTTCATCTTGGACCGCCTACCGGACTTCAACGACCTCAAAACTACGCTCGATGTCGGTCCCGGCACTAACTTAAGACAAATTAAAGGCTACAGCGACGCGGTTGAGGAGTTTACCCGGCTCGGCTACTACGACATCGAAGGCGACGCCCTACAGGCTTTAGAGGCTTATCAGATCGATGAGAAACAAGCGCACGGCGACTTTGCTAGCCTGTCCGGAGGCCAAAAGCGCTTCGTTGACCTAGTCCGTGTCGAGTTGTCGAATGCCGATCTGGCTCTTCTCGATGAACCTACTAACCACATGGACTACGTTGCCAAAGCGGCCTTTATTAACTGGTTGCAAAACACCGACCGCGCTGTCCTTGTTATCTCACACGACCGCGATGTGCTGAGCGAGGTCGACCGCATTCTTGAGATCCGCGATCAAACGATTTACTCCTTCCCGGGCAACTACGACGCCTATCTCGAACAGAACAGCATCACGACCGTTGGCCAAATCAACGACTACGAAGTCGCTCAGCGAACGATTGCCCGCATCGAAAAACAGCTCAAGCGCGCCCAAGCTCTTAAGCCTTCATGGGGCGGGACCGCCGACAAAAAAAATCCGTTTGTCGTTATTGAGGAACGCTTAACTAAACAACTCGAAAAGCTCAAAGCCGAAGTTTCTAAGCCGTCGTTTTGGATCGACCGCGAATCAGTGGAACAGCTACGCGAGGACGTGGTCGAAAAGTACGATAAGTACAAGGCCAAAAACATTCGAATCAGACCGGGCCAGACGGCCGATGCCTGGAGACTTTTGGAGGTTAAGGACCTGAGCTTAGGTTACGAGCGCCCGCTGTTTAGCGGCTTGGATTTTTCTATTGGCACCGGCGACCGCATCGAGATCAAGGGTCGTAACGGCATCGGCAAAACTACGTTGGTCCGCGCGATCATGGTTCAGCTTAACGGGGACGAGCCAAAAACACTCAAAGCCGGTCAAATTAAGCCCGATCGAAAGATTAAACTCGGTGTCTACCACCAAGAAGTTAGCCATGATTTGCTCAGTTTACCTCTAGCTGAAGCCGTTAAGCATATGCTCGACAAAAACGGCTTGGCGGTCAGCGATCAGCGTGCCTATCAGCTACTTGCGCAATTCCTCTTCGATCCAATGGCCGATCGGGGTAAAAAAGTCTCAGTTTTGTCAGGAGGTGAAAAGGCTCGGCTGCAATTAATCGATCTGTTGGCCGGCGACCCCAACTTGCTAATCTTAGACGAGCCGACCAACCACTTAGACCTGCCGTCTATTGAGGAATTAGAGAACGCCTTAATCGATTATCACGGCGCTATCATCTACATCTCCCACGACAGCTACTTCGCCCGCTTTCTTGGCGGCGAAACCATCCAGATAAAGTAAAAGCCCGGGAAGTGTCTCCCGGGCTTTTGGTGCCACAAGCTATTTGGCCTTGTGCGGCCTTTGACTGATCCTAGCCACGATCTCCTCCAACCGATGCCGAGCCTCGCCGTCGGGGAAGAAGGTGCCGCAGGACATGCAGCTCTCACCCTTAAGAGTTGAGTGACGATGACGCTGAGGGCAGTACCACTCCTGAATCCGGGGTAGTGCAATTGGCTCGAAGCCCCAAACCTCGGCAATTGCCTGCAAGATTACAGGTAGGACCGTCGCCCAATCGTCGAGCCCGTCAACCTGAATCGCCAGGGCATCTTCACCCAGTTCCGGCATTCCGGCAACGCCCTTAATAAAGCGGAGCCGCTGCACCAGCGAATAACGCTTCATGCCTGTGCCGATCGGCTGATCGAATCGCAAAGTCAACTTCATGCGACCCTCGGCCCAGTCTTGCTTGACGATCTGGCATTGCTTTGCCACGGCCGGCCTCCTATCTGTCAAAGTGCTTGTGGATAAGTCCATTATGGTTTGACTCAAAGTTAAATCTAGTCGAGAAACTTTGACTCAATTCAAGTTGTCTAATCTGTTATGCTAAGACTATGCACGACATCCGAAAACAAATCTTGCGCAAGCTCATTACCCATCCCACTCAGCGTTACGCCGACCTTAAACCAGGCAACGTTGAAGGGAATTTGTTTAGTTATCACCTTGGCGCTGTCACAAAGGAAGGTTGGGTATCAAAACGAGACGACGGTCTCTATGAACTTACCCCCGCGGGAAAGCTTTACGCGGATCGCCTGACGCTAAAAACTTTGGCACCGCGAATTCAGCCGCGGATCGTTACTTTGCTGATTTGCCGTAACGCTTACGGCGAATACTTACTGCATCGGCGCCAAAAGCAGCCGCTTATTGGCAAAGTCGGCTTTCCCTATGGCAGCGTGCATTTGGGCGAAAGCGTAGCCGAAGCGGCGGAGCGAGAGTTTAAGGAAAAAACTGGCTTAGATGCCGAGCTATCTCACCGCGGCGACGGCTACGTGACGATTAATCAAAAGGGCGAGCCGATCAGCCATATCATGTTTCACCTATTTATAGCCATGAATCCACAGGGCAAGCTAAAGGAAAAAGTTCCAGGCGGGCAAAATTTTTGGGCGAGAATTCATTACCTAGAACCAGCCGAGCTGATTCCCAGCGTGGCCGACCTAATCCGTACACTCGAACAAAGTCCGACCTCGCGCTTTTTTGCCGAGTTTTCTTACGATCTAGATCCAGCCCGGCCTGATATACTCGAGGTATGAAACACAAGCTTTTATCCGAAAGGCGCGTAGCGGTCCGACTGGATCCCGGCGATGACTATCACGAGTCGATCGAAAAAGTCTTTCACGAACTAAGATGGGATTCAGGTTTTATCTGGGGACTGGGTTCAGTTGAAAATCCGGTGCTGGCCCACTACAAAATCACAAGTAAAAAATATAGCGAGGTGCCAATGCATGGCATTTACGAGGTTGCCTCACTCAATGGCACCATCGCCCAAGTGAATGATCAGCTGTCGATTCATCTCCACGTTGTGGTGAGTGATGAGGAGATGAAGGCTTACGGTGGCCACCTAGTGAAGGGCAAATGTTCGGCCACGGCAGAGCTGGTAATATTTAAATCCGCCGAAACGCTAACGAAACATCTGTCCGATGAATCGGGCCTCAAAGTCTGGGACTTTTAGCTGACGAACCGGGCTTTACAACTCGGCTTTTTCTTTTAATAATGCTTGTGCCAAGACAGGTGGGGTTCCTTCGAGAGGAGCGAACTGTGACAACAGTTGAGACCAGACTGCGCGATCGAGCTCGGGCCGCGATCTTGCACGAATGCGGCTTGTGGTTGGTAACCAAGGACCATGCGTCCTGGAAGCTGCCGGGCGGAAAGCTGGAGGAGCACGAGGGAAGCTTCCATGCTGTCATCCGGGAAGTTCGAGAGGAATTGGACTGTGAAGTGATGTGGGGCCAGACTTTGGGCCGTTACTCCGATCCGCGGTCCGAGAACCCAACACAGGTCTTCACGGTCGCGGTCAAGGGTGAGCCGAAGGCTTCAATGGAGATCGTTGAGGCCCGGCCTTTCCTGAACTTCAAAGGCGTCAAGCTGGACTGCGTTGCTCTCGCGTCGATCGCCGAGTTGCGCAAGCTCAGGCTGTTACCAGCGGCATAGACGCTCTTATCGTCGATCAGGGGGTGATCAAATCTAGACGGGGTTCTCTTTGCGAGAGCCCCGTCTTCACGTCTTGATATAATACAACCGCGGCAAGTGTCGCCTTATCCGTCTGGCCTTTCACAACCAACGAAAGGAAGCCTGCCTTGAAGCTAACCCAGGATGGCAAAGATGTGGTCAAGGTGCTGGGCTGGGTGCTCGCAATCTCGATTGTGGTCTGGTTCGTGACCGACCAGGTTCGGATCGGTCAGTTGGAACACTCACTGACGCTGGCTCGCACCGAGATCCAACGTCCGGGCCCTATCCTGCCGCTTGGTCGACCCGACGGCGCGATCGACGTTCACGGCGACGAAATCAGCGTGAACTTCGACATGATCGAACCGGAAGGCGGTCAGACGATTAGCGACAGCGAGTATGAGGTTCGCCGCTGGTACGGCCCGCCGTGGCACAACATCAACGTGACGCTAATCCAAAACAAACAGGCCAAAGCGTCCGACCAGTTTGTCCCCGCTCAATGCAAGCCCGATTGGTCGCTCGGCTACATCGAGTACCGCTCGGTCAAAAACAACACTGACTGGTCGTTTCCACTCTGGCGCAACGTCGCGCATGCCTTTCATGGTTGCTTCCAAATTCCGGACCGGCGATTTGAGGACGGCATGGCTAATGCGGTCATGTTCCTTTACTTTCGCCAAGGAGGAGGCCCTCCGGGTTACAAAGGCGACACCGTTAAGGCGGCGACGGAGGAGTATCGGAATCCGGTTCCTGGCTCAACTCACGCTGAAGTCGAAGGGCTGGCGTACCGGGTTTTCGAGCTTGAGCATCCGGGCTTTCTCAGGCGCTTCAACGCCGATTACTACCGCCAACTCTATCGAGGGCAGACGGTGGACGATATCGACCCGGTGAAGGTGGCCGAGGAGGCACAGCCGGGCTTCACAAAGTGGTTTAACGCCCAAAAGGTGTTTCGGTCTGGTAAATCCGGCGGTCAGACCGCTTAACTAACGAAAGAGACGGGGTTCCTCAACGGGGCCCCGTCTTCACGTCTTGATATCCGAAGCGCAATCAATTAAACTATTTCAGGTGTTCTCGGGGACACTTTTTAATTTATAGGTTGTTGTGGCAAGAGAATATTCGCTCGAAAAAACCCGAAACATCGGGATTATCGCCCATATCGACGCCGGTAAAACCACCGTTACCGAGCGGGTTTTGTATTACACCGGCAAGACTCACAAGATCGGCGAAGTCCACGAGGGTGAGGCCACTATGGACTGGATGGAGCAGGAGCAAGAGCGGGGGATTACGATTACTTCAGCCGCCACAACCTGTTTCTGGAAAGATCACCGGATTAACATTATCGACACACCCGGCCACGTCGACTTTACCGTCGAAGTAGAACGATCGCTTCGAGTCTTGGACGGTGGAGTCACTGTATTTGACGGTGTTGCCGGCGTAGAGCCCCAGTCTGAAACCGTTTGGCGCCAGGCCGACAAATACAACGTCCCTCGGATTTGTTTTGTGAATAAAATGGACCGCACCGGAGCTGACTTTTACGCCGATTTGAAAAGTATTCACGACCGTTTGAACAAAAACGCTGTGGCGATTCAGTTGCCAATCGGCGCCGAAGCCGGTTACAAGGGCATTATTGACCTAATCAAAATGGAAGCCATTGTTTACAAAGACGAAATGGGCAAAGAGTTTGCTGCCGAGCCGATTCCCGAAGACATGAAAGCCAAGGCCGACGAATACCGCGCCACAATGATTGAACGTATTTCCGAAACCGACGAAGCTTTGACCGAGAAATTTCTCGAAGGCCAGGAAATTTCTGAAAACGAGCTAACCACCGCGCTACGCAAAGCGGTAATTGCCAACCAACTCTACCCGGTCTTAAATGGCTCAGCGCTGAAAAACAAAGGCGTCCAGCAACTGCTCGACGCCGTCAACGCCTATTTACCAAGTCCGCTTGATGTGCCGCCGATGATTGGGACCGACCCTAAGACTGGCGACGAAATTACCCGTAAGCCTTCGGATGAGGAGCCGTTCAGCGCCCTGGCCTTTAAAATCGCCGCCGACCCGTTTGTTGGTAAGCTGGCGTTCTTCCGCGTTTACTCGGGCACCATGAAGTCTGGCTCCTACGTTTTAAACTCATCCAACGGCGAAAAAGAGCGCATTGGCCGAATCGTCCGGCTGCACGCCAACTCCCGCGAAGAAGTTTCCGAAGTTTACGCCGGTGATATTGCCGCCGCGGTAGGACTCAAATCCACCTTCACTGGACACACCCTTTGCGACCCCGAGCATCCGATTATCCTTGAATCGATCACCTTCCCGGAACCCGTCATTTCCGTCGCCATCGAGCCCAAAACCAAGGCCGACCAAGAAAAAATGGGTGTGGCCTTGCAACGGCTAGGCGAAGAAGACCCAACCTTCCGCATTAGCTCCAATCAAGAAACCGGCCAGACGATTATTTCCGGTATGGGCGAGCTTCACCTCGACATTATCGTTGATCGCATGAAGCGGGAGTTCAAGGTTGAAGCTAATGTTGGCAAACCTCAAGTAGCGTACCGCGAAACTATTCGCAAAACCGTCGAACAAGAAGGCAAATACATTCGCCAGTCCGGCGGCCGCGGGCAGTATGGTCATGTCTTTATCGAAATCTCGCCGCAAGAGGCCGGCACGGGCTTTGAATTCCAAAACGCTATCGTTGGGGGCGCCATCCCGCGCGAATACATCAAACCGGTCGAGGAGGGTGTCAAAGAAGCCATGGATAACGGTGTGGTGGCCGGCTATCCGGTGGTGGACATTAAGGTGAAGTTATATGACGGCTCTTTCCACGAGGTTGACTCGAGTGAAATGGCCTTTAAGATCGCCGGTTCGATGGCGCTGCAAGAAGGCGTGCGCAAAGCCAGCCCGGTTATCCTTGAGCCGATTATGAAGGTAGAGGTGGTAACTCCGGAAGAGTTCATGGGTGATATTATTGGCGACCTTAACGCTAAACGCGGGCGGATCGACAAAATGGAAGACCGCGCCGGCGCTAAAGTCGTTGACGCTTTTGTTCCCTTAGGCGAAATGTTTGGCTACACCACTACCCTGCGTTCAATGACCCAAGGCCGCGCCTCTAACACCATGGAATTTGACCACTACGACGCTGTCCCGCAAAACGTGGCCGACGAAATCGCCGGCAAATATTCCGCCGCCCGCGCCGAAGGCCGCTAAAACCGCTCAATCGAGCGGTTTTTTGATATAATCGGCGCACTTCTTTGACATCTAGGAGAAAAAATGCGCAAACCTTGGGTTTACAGGACTGTGGCAGTTTTGGTGTTTGTGGTATTGGTTTTTCCACTCACTCAAGGTCGCGTTTTCCTGCGCATAGGCTGGTTTCACATCGGACCAGTCGCCCTCCACGTGATTGGCTGGGGTTTCATATTTCTCGTTGCCCTGCTGTTTGAGCGAGCTAACTCAGAAAAAAGACGAACTCGAGAGGAGAGGTGATGAACGCTTGGGATTTCGCCGCGATAGGGGTGGCGTTGCTGACAGTTTGTGCGGTCTTTCGGGTTCGTCGAATCAAGCGGATCTACTCCGAGCTGGCCATGAAACAAATGCGCAGCTACGATCCGAAGACTGGCTACTGGAGGGTACGTGAGCGAAAGCCTGAGCCGCGGATCTACAAACTGAAACTACCCGGCAAGGTTGTTCGTGGTCATTTCCCGTTTCAGTCAACGCCCGAGCAGCAACCTGCGTTCGAAGCCGGGCTGCGGGAGATCGAGGAGGCAGAACGGGCACCGGCGTGTGACGATTACAAGATCCGCATTTTCTAGTTCGGTAACGTGAAAGGCGACCGAAGCCATCGGCCGCCTTTTTCAATTAGCATAAGCCTCATAACTTTTAACGATAAAACCCTTGGCATAATCAACCTATAATCACATTCAGTCTCAAGGAGGGTATATGAACAAGTTATTAGCGAAATTTAGTGCCGCTATTTTGGTAACGGCAGTTTTGGCACCGGCACTGGCTTTGGCGGCGCCCAGTTTGGTTTACGTTGACGATAGCTGCCCGGTAGGTGTACCGGACGGTACTCCGGCTCACCCGTACTGCACTATTCAAGCCGGGGTTAACGCCGTAGCAACCGGCGGAACCGTTAAAGTTTTACCCGGTACGTACAACGAAGACGTGAACGTGAACAAACAAGTTCTTTTAATGGGCCCGCAGCAAAATGACGCCCGTGGCCGCAATGTCCCAGCCAGCCAGGAGGCAGTGGTTGACGGTACAAACAATGATTTTCTGGTGAACGCAGCAAACGTTAGTATCTTAGGTTTCACGATCCAGGGAGCAAGCGTCGGCATTAACTTGATCAGTGGTGCTTCGGGTGTCTTAATAAGCCGCAATATCATCCAGGGCAACGCCGAGGGTATCTACTTGGGCGGCGATGGCGTTAAACAGCAAACAATCCAGCTTAACAATATTCGCAACAACAATGCCACAGGAGCAGCTAGCGGCAGTGGTATTTACACCGATCAGGTCCTAAACGCATTCGTCGACACGAATGCGTTTAGTGGTAACAGTAGCAGCGACTTTACTTCAACTGGCTTTTCGGGAGTTACCGGCAGCGTTCGCTTTAGCCGCAATACTTCAAACAACTCTGGAAGTATGACCAACTGGTATAACACCGACAACAGCGTGATCGACTCCAACAATGCCGCCAACGGCAGTTTCGGTTTTATGATCTTTCTAGGAGGCGGCAACGACAACCTCCAAATCACTCGCAACCAACTGCACGACAACACACAGTGGGGTGGCATAGGAGTTCGTGACCTGGGGCCAGGGCCCAACACTGGGCTGTATATCGACAGCAACGTTGTCTTGCGCAATGCGTATGACGGAATCTTGCTGGCCGACTCGGCGGTTAGCGGCAGTGCCAACCAACTCACCCGCAACCAATCCGACTCCAACCAGGGTGACGGTATCCATCTCGGCACCGGTCTCAGCGGCGCCAAGCTCGACTCCAACCACATGCATAGTAACGTGGTCTTCGATGCCCAAGACGAGTCGGCCCCGGCCAACACGTGGACGCGTAACGGTTGCACCACAAGCTCACCGCCCGGTTTGTGCGCCTTCCCCTAAACTCACCCAAAAGGAGGCTCTTTGAGAGCCTCTTTTGTTATTTAGCCATTAGCGGTAAAATCTGGCCAGACCACTCGGGGAACGGGAGGTAGTATGGGGACTGTGATTGTAGTTGTAACGTTCGGGCTACTGCTGGCACCGGTTATCTGGCTGTGGTGGCGGTACAACCATTTCGTGAAACACGACAGGACAACCGCCGGCGTCTGGCGCAGTTCCGACGGTGTTGAGTACAACGTCGAGTCCGACATCTAGCGAGGAGGCGTCATGTTTTGGTTAATTATTGCTGCTTTTGCCACCGTGACGGCGCTCGTGGTCGTTTTCAAAGCGATTCGAGCCACCCGCTATGTCGTCATGGCCGAAGACTGGGACGACTGGGATGACCTGGAAGACTGGAGTGACGAAGATGAGTTTCGCGACTTCGTCGCTCAGAGTTACCCGGAGGAGAGCGGGTGATGTGGTGGATAGCCATCATCGCCGGAGCCTGGGTGCTTGTCGCTTTGGCAGCCTTGATCCATCGTCGGTCCCAGCGCCAATCGCCCAGACCCCCCAGATTGCGGTTGATTCCAGTCGATCACTTGCCCACGGGTAACCCAGGCCTTGAGACGCTGCGTCAGAAAGCGCAAGATCTTGAGCGCCGGATGAAAGGCGACCCAACCGGCGATGAGTGACGACCAAAGCGATGCTATGGGCGAATGGCTCAAGGACGCGCCAATCCTGACCCGGTGGATCCGCGCTTACTGCGTTCAGTTCGACAAGGCGGTTACCGAGCACGAGAAGCTCGTCCCGTTCGATGCCGGCGGGATCGTCAAAAATCCCGACCTACTTTCCTACAACTAGTGAAGACGGTTGCCCCGAAGCAGCCGTCTTCATTGCTTTTACGTTGTAACTTTCAACGAAGACTGAGATTTGACTGGGGAGTAGGGTGGCAAAGAGGAGGACGAAGTTATGGCAAGACAGGGAAGACGAATTATCAGAAGGCGGACCGACGAGGAATTCCACGAGGCAATTCCGGCCAGCCAAACTAGTTTTATTGAGCGATCAAGTCCAATGCTAGGCGCAGCCGCGGTGGTTGGCTGGGCGCTGGCGGTAGTTGAGGGAATTTTGGCGATGAGGCTGCTTTTTGAATTGCTAAGCGCCAATCCTAACACCGGCGTTGTGTCGTTGATTTTTTCAGTTAGTCGCCCGTTAGTCTCGCCGTTTTTCTCGGCGCTTGGCGGCACACTTAATGCTGGCATTGGTACCCTAGAAATGTCCACAATTGTAGCTATGCTAGTCTATGCCTTAGTTGCCTACTTACTTAGACTGACGCTTACGGCCTTTGCTTCCCCGGGCGAATACTAAAAACCAATCCACGAAAAAAGACCCCGGCCTGGGGTCTTTTTCGATAAGTGCGAGGTGGGAGAGCCAGGTAAGAACTGGCCCTCCCGGTGGCGCCGGGAAGTCGACCGGCTATGTGAGGTGGTCGCGCAACTATCCAGCTGCGAGGATGTCTTCGACGGCGTGGACTTCACGAAGGAACTGGCTGGCTTGGTCGGAGTCCGACCAGTAGATTCGGTCCTTCCAGCTGGCGAACAGTTCGCGGACTGAGTCGTACTGCTCGTTGCTGAGGAATACACCGGAGACAAGAGCTTCTCCGATCAGCCTGACCAGTTCGATTCTGGTGTCGGGGCCTAGATCGACCCAGCCGTAGATCCCGTTTGCGTCTTTGGTTAAAGCCTCGGACAACAATTCTGATACATTCATTTGAACCTCACTGTCGATGAACTTCGGCGGAACGTTTCCACCCTTAGGTCTTCGAAACTTTGAAAACCCGAGCGTGGAGCGGAGGTTTTAAGACCTCCGCGTCCGAGCCTGTTTCGGCGCGTAATGCGCTCTAGTCGCTGACCCAGCTATTGGCCTGCGACATATGCTCGTTGCACAGCTTGTAGTACCGCGGCGTTTCGGCCGCGACTTCGAGAGTGCAGATGCCGTCACAAACCGGGCAGCCGCTAACCGCCGGCGGCGGCTCGAACGACTCGGGGTACTCCCCAGTGATGTGAACTTCGGCCCTGCAATGCGGTTTGTTGAGTGGGAAGAACTTCAGGTCGTGCCACCCGCGGGACTGTTGCTTTGGCCGAAATGGCCAGCTGTCGCGGCGCGACCAGCGGTAGGCAACCCACCGCAGGGCAAGCAGCGTACCGATGAGTATGGCAAGCACGTTACTCCAATGGCCCATGCTAGCTCCTTGCTCGGTGAAACAGGACTAGAATTTCGATGAACTTCGGCGGAACGTTTCCACCCTTAGGCCTTCGAATTTCTTCAAAAACCTGAGGGTGGAGAGGAGCGTTCATCTCCCCTCATCGGCCGAGGCAGGCGCCTCAAGGCCATTCACCCATGTTTCTAGTAGTTCGGACGCAAAACTCTGGCGTTAAAGGCGCTCATCCAGAGGTCGCCCCACGCTTCGTTGTAGGCGTACAGCCAAGGGCCCCAGAGGTGCTTGACGTCGAGCCACTCGCACAGCTCCTGGCGGGCACCGTTGATGTGCAGGTGTAGCAGGCCGCCTTCCCGAAGCAGATGCTTCAAGATAAACGTCATGCAAAAGTCACTGCGCAGCATCGAGTCGTGCGCCCCCATCCGCAGGAACCCGAGGTCGTGCTCACACTGGGCCACCCAGCTTTCGGCGTTGGGCGCGTCGGTGGCAATGACGATCTGTTCGGCGTCGTAGTCGACAGGCACAGTCGTCATAAATCGCTGCAGCTTGTCATAGACCATGCCTTTGCGTGGCATCTGGGTCCTTTCGGTCGGTGAAACTTTGGGTGATTGATTAACAAGGTACTGCGTGAAAACAATGCGTTTCCACCCTTAGGCTCTCGATTGCTCAAGAACCTGAGGGTGTCCCCGAACCGTACTGGCTCGGGGCACCTTGTTGCTAGACCGCGATCCCGGCGCCCACCATCAGGCGTGGGTCCATGCAGGACTCCCAACTACCTTCTGGGGTTCGGTGTTCGAAGAAGCCCCAGACGATCATAGTGGGCCCTTCGGAGACCTTGAACCTGCGCTGCTCGCCGAGGCGTTTAGCCTCGACCACCTCGTCGAGCTCGGCGACGTTGCGGCCTTCCCAGACCACATACGGTTCGCCTTTCTCGATCTTGCGACCGAGCTTGAGGTCGGCGATCTCGCAGTAGCGGAACATCTGGGTAGCTTTGCGGATTGCCTCGAGCGCGACGTCGTACTCGCCGGCGAAGTGCCAGGGTACGGCCCGCAACACGGGTCTACCACGGTAGCGCGCAAAAACCAGCCCGAACGTCAGCTCGTCTCCGGTCTTGGGTTCGACGGTTACCGGGCGGTCTCTGATCATCGCGTATCCGCTCACCCGAACCTGGAAACCGGCGCTCAAGTGGAAGAAGACCGTTTCGGTCTTGCCCCGAATCGTCGCCTCGAGGAATCCGAAGCGCTTCTCCGGCCTTGGGTCGAAGAAAACCACGTTTCCGCGATGCATCCCAACCTCCTTGGTCGTTTGCAACAAGAGTATTCGGCTAAAAAGAACAATGGGTGTTATTATCCACCCTTAGGCTCTCAAGAGGGTGATTTGAGAGGCTGAGGGTGGGTAGGAACCGATTTAGACGATTCCTACCTGTGGGAAAGAAGTTCCAGCTCCTTCCCCTGGCCGAGCGGGCGCTCAAGGCCATTCACCCATGCTTCACGCGGTTGCGTGCATTCGTTCGAGGAACGAGTCGACCTTCGCCACGACTGCCTCGACCAGATCGTCGAGTGTGTCGTACTTGGTGGCGAAGAATCCATTCGGCTTGTATATGCGTCCGAGGGCGCCGTTGCAGCAGAACGTCCACTCTTCGGGGTGTCCGTCGTAGAAGTTCAGACACAGCATCGGTGTGCCGCCGACCTCGCTGAACCGAAGATCGAGCTTGATCGGGTCGTAGCCAGTGCCGATCCAGCTGATCCGGATGTTCGGCAGCAACTGACCGCGCTTTGAGACGCGCTCGTTCACCCGGCCTAGTGTCTTGCGGAAGGCCTCGCTGGCCTCGTAAACACTATGAAACTGCTGCAAGGCAGCTCCTTTCGGTTGTGAAACACGGGTAGTTTAAAAGGTACAGCTAGGAAACTTTCGTTTCCACCCTTAGGTCTTCGAATTTCTTCAAAAACCTGAGGGTGGAGGGGAGCGTTCATCTCCCCTCATCGGCCGAGGCAGGCGCCTCGAGGCCGTCACCCATGTTTCTACATGATCCGCTGTGTGAACCTCGTGTGGTCCTCGTTCCAGTAGCCCGCCCACTCGCGTTTTCTCTTTTTGGAGTAACGCTCGAGGAGTGGGTCGATCGCGACAGCGATAGCGGCGACGATGCCGTAGGCAATAACACCTAGGATCGTCAGACAACCCGCCACTGTCA
>CAYZIN010000003.1:0-65451 GCA_964478595.1 uncultured Candidatus Saccharibacteria bacterium
AACCTCTGGTGTACCGGTTGTCGTGCCAACGGCACTGCCGGGTAGCTATGTTCGGTACGGATAAGCGCTGAAAGCATCTAAGCGCGAAGCCGGCCCCAAGATGAGATTTCCCTTTAGGATCCTTGTAGACTACGAGGTTGATAGGCACTAGGTGTAAGCGTGGTAACACGTTCAGCCGAGGTGTACTAATAATCCGATCGACTTTTTTACTTTGTTTGACTAGCGATTCGCGAGTGTATACTGACGATGAGCTTCGGTTTGGTTGGGCAACTTCGGTTGTCCGACCTAACCGGTGCTTTTTGTGGAGAGGCCACACCTGTTCCCATCCCGAACACAGAAGTTAAGCTCTCAAACGCCGATGATACTAACACTTGATTGTTGGGAAAGTAGGTAGTGCCGGGTTTTTCAAAAGGACGCGTTAACTCGCGTCTTTTTGTATATACTGTGGGAGCCAGGACAACCGACGGGAGATCCGCTTGGATAATCCGCTGCTAAGCCGGACAAAGTCGTTCTCAAGTGGCGCGCAGTTCATTTGGGCCGATGATTTTGGCAACCGTAACACCGCAGCAGCCGTCGCCTATCTCGGAGCCACGACTTACGCTCAGTTGGCGGAAATATCAGAGCAGCAGCTCGTGGAGTTAAATCTTGACCAAGGCGAGATTGGGGTAATCAAGAAGATCCTTGCTCAATGCGGACTTGAATTGGCCGAGGTGTGAACAAAACAAGGCCGGGGAGATTCATCCCCGGCCTCGTGCGCTATAATTACTGTAATGACGAACCAGACGAATCGGCCGGAGTGGGAGCATGCGAAAGAAGAATCCCGCGAAGCCGAAGCTAACAAATTAGAGCAAAAGACCGAGAGGGAAGAGACAGAAGAGGTCGAAGAGGCAGTCGAGCAAAATGAGGCCCGAGACAAATTCGACGGCCAAAATTCGTCCGAATCTTAGCCGCTTGTACCAACTTTTGTACTCAGCCGGATTTGCGGCAAAACGCTAGGCTTAGACTGAATAAATTTTAAGCACAATAAGTATTGACAGCTTTAGCGTTTTATATTAATATTGGGTCCTCTCATTGAGGCGGTGAGAAGGCCGTCCAAAAGTTTAGGCTCACTAGCGTAACCTTTTTGGCAGAATGGCCAAAGCGGCTGTCTTGCCTAACTGGCAAAATAGTCGGTAACGCAATTAACTAAAAGGAGTACCCATGGCCGGAACCAAAATTGGCGGCGTTAAGGCCGCTCAAACAAACAAGCAGCGCTACGGTGTGCAGTTCTACGAGCGCATCGGCCGCAAAGGCGGTACCATTAGCCGGGGGGGCGGATTTGCTAAAAATCCGGAGCTAGCTCGAATTGCAGGCCGCAAAGGTGGCATGCAGAGCCGCCGCAGCAAAGCTGCTTAAGTAGTCACTAGAACTCACTCTAAAAAACTCCCATCCGGGAGTTTTTTAGTTGTCAGCTCGGGGTCCTGCCGCCTGCGGATCCCGCGTGCGTGCTCGTAAATTGCTCGTGTAATTTCCTGCGCGCGGCAGCGGGATCCCTCCGGCGTCACCCCTCGCCTTTGATCTCCTGGCACTAAACAAAGGAGGGGTGGACCCAGCGTTCGATGACGCGGCGGGTTACTCGGCGATCCTTGCGCCAATTGACCGCCCAAATCGAGCCGCAGGCAAAGCATTTATAGGTGTCGCGATCTTTCTGCAGACTAAAGTTTTGGCAGTCTGGGCAAGTGGCGCGTTTACTGAGCCACTCGTCGTAGGTTTCAATACATTGGGCGATATGCTCTTCGTCGATCTGCAGTCCAAACTGGGGAGCCAGTTCTCGCACCACATCCCAGGCGTCCATCTCCATCTTGATCAGCTCCATATCATACTTGTAATTACGGTGGCCGAGGCGAGCGTGCCCAATTTCGTGGATTAAGGCAATTTTCCCGTCGTCGCGCTTCAACCGGCGAGAATCGTAGGTAACTGTGCCGGTAGCGGGCGACCACATAAAATACCGCCCGGGAACAAAATTAATATCTGGAAAATGTTTGAGTAAATCCAAAGACCACCCTCGCTAAGAGTTCAGTATACAGGTGTGCTACTAAAGCTATACAAGCTTAAGCGGATTTGTGATCTTGGGCAGATTTGGCTAGCAAGATAGCGCCAAAAACCGAAGCGGTTTCGGGATACTTAGCGGCTTTAATCTCTGGGGTTGGATACAGGCGGTATTGCTCATCTAAGTATTTCTCGAGCGGTTGCTTGAAGCTATCAAGATGCGTGCCAACCCCGCCGCCGAGTACGATGACTCCCGGCGAAACGGCAGCGCAGAGATTTACAAGACCGTGAGCGAGGTCTTTAGCGTATTCGTCCCAAACCTTGGGGTCTTTAACCTCGGCTGGTTGCTGTCCGAACCGTTTATGAAAGGCTGGCCCACTGACGATGGTCTCCCAATGCCCAACCCCGCCGCAGCCACATTTTTCACCATTTGGATCAATTATCATGTGGCCACCCTCTACATCAAAGGCTCCGCGGTAAATTTGCCCTTTGCTTACTAGGCCCGTGCCCACCCCGGTACCGATACCGACGTAGAGGACTGGGTCAAAACCCGCTCCAGACCCCAGCCTGGCTTCGGCCAGAGCGGCCGTGTTGGCGTCGTTTTCTAAAACCACCGGCGCACGAAAGTGTTTTTCTAAAACTTTAATAATCTCTAGGTGACGCCAGGGGATGTTGGCGGCTTTGCCGATAGCGCCATTTTCCCAGTCGATCGGGCCGGGGGCTGCTACGCCAATAGCTTTAATATCGCTATTGCGAGCCACGGCGTGAACGAGATCTACAATTGCTTCTTGGGCTATCTCAACTTTGCCGGGGGTGGCGATTTTTTGTTGAGAGACGATTTTGGCCTCTAAGTCGGCCGAAGCCACCAAAGTTTTGGTGCCGCCAATGTCGATTCCAATATACATACACATATAGTATAACGCTTATGCTTTTGGCTTTCTTAAGCCTTTTTTCTTGCTCTCATCATTGCTTTAGCGTATAAGAGAAATAATTAACCAAGTGAGGGAAAAGTGAATCTCAATCGCGACTTTCTTAAAACCTTGGGCGGAATTTTAGTCATCGGTGCAATAGTTGTTGCTACCTTTTTGGTCGGCAACCAGCAAAGGCAAGATCAAATTAGAAAAGAAAATCAAGCTCAGCAAAAAGCACCAGTACCAATTAAAAAGAACCAACCCGCTGCCAATTCCGGTAGTTCATCCAGTCCTGCTGCCGGTAAATCTACAGTTGGGGGAGGCAGCATTCCGCAAACCGGTCCTTCTGACATTGCTTGGCTGATCCTTCCAGCCGCAGCCACCGGGTTCTTTGTGGCTCGCCGCCGCAAAAGCTACCAGTACTAGTTTCAAAGCCAGCGGGCTATTCAGATATGGACAGGTAGGGGCAAAGCCGGTAAAATTAAGCAGTTAAATTTATGGCAACCAAAACCCCTATCAGTATGAAAGACTTGCTTGAAGGCACCGAGATCGAGGGTCTGAACGTCGGTGATGCAGTGGAAGGCAAGGTTATCGACATCGAACGCAACGGCGTTTGGTTAGACCTTGGCGCCCGTGGTACAGGTTTGGTTGTTGGCAAAGAACTCGATATGTCGGAGCCAATTAAGGTTGGTGACGTTTTGGGTGCGACCATTTTGGACCCAGAAGCCGATGGTGGTTTTGCGGTGCTCTCACTTAAGCGAGTGGCTAAGGAAAAGGGCTGGGAAGCTCTTGAAGCGCGTTTTAGTGGCGGCGAAATCTTTAATATCGAAGCATATGACGCCAACAAAGGCGGCCTTTTAGTCGAGTGCGAAGGCATTCGCGGCTTTTTACCGGTGTCGCAACTAGCAGCCGAGCATTATCCGCGAGTAGCCGGAGCCGACAAAGATGAAATTTTGAACCGGTTATCTAGTTTGATTGGTAAACCTTTGCGCGTACGAATCCTAGACATCAACCGCCGCGAAAGTAAGCTGATCTTCTCTGAAAAAGAAGCACTTAGGGAAGATACTCAACAGCGGGTAGCCCAATTGAAGGTAGGTGATGTGGTTGAAGGTTTGGTAACGGGTGTAGTTGATTTTGGAATTTTCCTGAACATTGATGGCATAGAAGGCTTAGTCCATATTTCTGAAATTGCTTGGGATCGAGTGGATAACCCGTCGAGTTACGTCAAGGTTGGGGAGAAAATCAAAGCTAAAATTATCGCCATCGACAAGGACAAATTGAGCTTATCGATCAAGCAATTAAGCGACGATCCATGGCTGGCTGAGATAAAAAAATACAAAGTCGGTGACGTGGTAGAGGGGAAAGCCACCCGCATTACGCCCTTTGGCGCCTTCGTCCAAGTTACCCCCGTAATCGAAGCCCTAGTGCACGTTTCGGAGTTGGCCGATGAGGGCACCGAGGATCCGGCTAGTTTGGTGAAACTAGGTGAAACGATGCAGTTTAAGGTCATTGATATTGATACCGAATCGCACAAGCTTTCATTGTCACTAAAGCAGATGTCTGAAAAAAAGCCGGCGAAGGCTAAAGCCAAAACGCCTGCCAAGAAGACCACTAGAAAGAAGGATGAGGACGCCGATCAGTCCTAACGCTGATCGCACCCAACCATGAGCGATCAGCCAACCACAAAAATCCAAGTTCCCGAAGCTATTCGGGTCGGTGAATTTGCCGAAAAGCTTAACTTGCCCGTGACCAAAATTATTGGCGAGTTGATGAAAAACGGGGTAATGGCGACCATCAACGAAATGATCGATTACGACACGGCTGCCATTATCGCTAGCGATTTGGGAATTGAAGTTGAACCCGAAGTAATCGAAGAGGCTGTGGCGCCAGTGGTTGAGAAGGTCAAAGACGGCGAAAACCGACCGCCAGTAGTGGCAGTCATGGGGCACGTCGACCACGGCAAGACCAAGTTACTCGATGCCATTCGTCAAAGCGATGTGGCCAGTGGTGAAGCCGGGGGAATTACTCAACACATTGGCGCCTACCAAGTTAAACGCAAAGATCGCTGGATTACTTTTCTTGATACCCCCGGCCATGAAGCCTTTTCAGCTCTGCGCGCTCACGGCGCTAAGATGACCGACGTGGCGGTGATTGTAATCGCCGCGGACGATGGTGTAAAACCCCAAACCAAAGAAGCCATCGATCACGCCAAAATGGCTGGCGTCAAAATCGTAATTGCAATTAATAAAATCGACAAAGAGGGTGCCGATGCCAATCGAGTCAAAACTCAATTGGCGGAATTAGGCCTAAACCCTGAAGAGTGGGGCGGCGATACAGTGGTGGCAGAGGTTTCAGCCAAAGCCGGCACCGGGATTGATGAGCTCCTAGACCTCGTTTTATTGGTAGCGGACATTGAGGAATTAAAGACCCGCAAAGAAGGTCCCAGCGAAGGCATGGTGGTGGAATCCCACCTTGAAAGCGGGCGAGGTCCGGTGGCGACGCTACTGGTTAACAATGGCACGCTGAAGGTTAGTGACTATATCGTGGCCGGCAACACCTATGCCAAAGTGCGCAGCTTGGAAAATGACCGCGGTAAAAAGATTAAAGAGGCGACTGGCGGCATGCCGGCGGTGGTTAGCGGTTTTAAGGAGGCACCAGCCTTTGGTCAAATCTTTTATGGGGTCGAAGCCGAGCAGCAGGCGCGGGAAAAGTCGACGGCCGGTAAGCGTTCGGCTCAAGCTAAAAGTATGGTTAGGGTCAAAAAAATTGAGGCCCAAGACATCGCCAACGCTATTACGGCTGGCAAAGTCAAAGAACTTAATGTGGTGATTAAAGCCGACGTTCAGGGATCACTAGAAGCGTTGCTAGATTCGTTGAAAGACCTTCGCAACGAAGAGGTTGGTGTAAAGGTAATTCAAGGCGGTCTTGGCGATATTTCGGAAAACGACGTAAATGCCGCCAAAACGGCGGGAGCTTTACTGATTGGCTTCAATGTCGGAGTGAACTCGCGGGTTAAACAATTGGCCGGCCGTGAGCAGGTCCAAATCCAGCTCTACAAAGTTATTTATGAACTGCTCGATAATTTGCGCGATGTATTATCGGAAATGCTGGATCCTGAGGTAATTGAGCACGCCGTCGGGACGTTGGAAATTCTGGGAGTCTTTAAAGTCAAAAAGGGTTCAGTGATTTGCGGCGGTGAGGTTAAAGACGGTAAAGTCGAACCGAAGCTGCAACTTAAGATTTCTCATAGCGGCAAAGAGGTTGGTCGCGGCACCGTGATCAGTCTGCAACGGGAAAAGCAGGCAGCCAAAGAAGTTAATGCCGGCGAACAGTGCGGAATGGAAATCGCTACCTCCGCCACAATCGAAGTTGGCGATAAACTCGAATTTTTCACTACGGAGACTAAAGCCCGGAGGCTGTAATGTCGCTACGGACCGAAAAAATTGAAAGCACGGTGCATCATGAGGTGGCCCAAGCGTTGGCCGAATTGTTGCCCCACGACTCGATCATTACAGTAACGGGTGTGGAAGTGGCGCCGGATTTAAAAAAGGCAACTGTGTGGATTGGCGTGCTTGGAAAAGACGAACAGGACGTGATGAGTCAAATCGAGCAGGTTCGGCGAGACGTGCAAAAAGTGGTGAATAAACGTTTGACCACTAAGTTTGTGCCGAGGCTGACTTTTAAGAGCGATCATGGCGGAGCTTATGCCGACCGAATCAACCGCGTTTTAAAGAATCTTTAAGTTGCCAGATCTTAGCGAAAAGCTTATGCTCTTATCATATGGACGGTCAACAGCCGCAAGATATTGAACAGTTTGTGGACTGGATTTTAGCTCAGAAGGGTGAGCTAAAAGACACACCAGAAGATGTTAAAGTTCAACTCAAGAAAGATTTAGTCGAAAGCCTTGAAGATCAAATCAACGCTGCGCTTTTAAGTTCGATTCCGCAAAAAGATTTGCCAGAAATGGATCAGCTGATTCAAAACCAGGCATCTCAGGAAGAGATCGTGAAGTTTTGCGAGACTAAAATTCCCGATATGAAGAACCTGGTTGCCGGAGTTTTAGCGCGTTTTAAAACTGATTTTTTGGGAGCTTAAATGTCCGGAGAGGGAATTAGTCCGGACGCAGGGGGTGAAGTAACAGGGGCTTTTTCGAGTCCAGATTTGGCGACGCCAGCCCCCGACGCACCGCACAGAAATCCCGAGCCGGGTACAGTAATTCACCCTAATGGGCTGGAGGTACATCTGGTCGGCGCCGATGCTAATGCCCGCGCGCGGGACGAAGCTGATCGCCGAGTAGATAGTGAAGTAGCCGAAAAAGGTCTTTTGACTAGAATCTGGAAGGGCAACCTTGCCAAAGATTATTACTCGATGAAGTACGAGAGGGAAGAGCGCGCCAAGATAGAAGCGGCCGGCACGCCGTTTCTAAATGAAGAGGAAGCCACTAAAACCATCGAACGCTTTGCCAGCGAAGCCGAAAGCATGGTCGACACCGAAGCCGGCGAGAGTAAGGTTGAATTGTCTGAATTGCCCGGCGGCAATGAATTAAAGGATCAGTTTAAGGCTCTTATCAGGGAAGTGGCCGAAAAAGACATGTCCCGGCCAGCGTTTGAACAAGAAAAAACTAGGCTTATTAACGAAGTAGCCTCCAAGAATCCGGAGTTAGCCAAAGCCGGACTCCAATACGCCGATAACATCGAAAAGATTGCCGAACAAGTCGAAGCTAGGGTCGAGGCCGGCGAGGTTCTGGATAATTTATTGGCGGAGACGAAGATTTATCTAGACCGCGCTCGTGCCGGTGTTCGGACCGAGGCTCAGTATGGCGCGATCGACCGCGTGTTCGAAAAGATTCGCAGTCACGGCCTTAGCGCGGTGGCAAATGAAGGAGTTTTGGCTACCGCTATTTCAGTTGGCTACACAGCGGCTCGCTGGAGCGGCCGACGAGCAGTAGCAGTAGTAGGCAAAATGGCGATTCCTGGAATTTCCAGTGGAATTTTAGCCGGCATGCGTGAAAACAAATTCATGAAAGATGAACGTCGTCGTCACAATCGTGAAATGGCCGAAGGTATGCAAACTACCGAAGCGGCGTCGCGGCGGCGGATCGAGCTTGAAAACGTTCGCTATGAAACAGCATCTAGTAAAGATTTAGTCGACGCCCTGAATTCATCGTTGTTTGAAACCGACCCCGAAGGTAAGAGGGTCGAAAGGGATCTTGGTGGAGACGAATTGGTTGATGCTATGCACTTGGTGGCAGAGATCGATGCTCGTCGCCAGTTATCTAACCGAATGAGAATTGATCTGATTACTTTTAGCGACAAGACTACGGTCGAGCAGGAGCGGTTTGAGCTTTATAAATCGGTATCCGAGGCGAAGACTATCCTGGCCAAGCAATTTGAGGCTGGGGACGACACGTTTAAGGCTGAAACTTTGGGAGATAGTACTTTTGCAGATGCGCTGGCTAGTTTGAGATATATTGAGGTTTCTAATCTCGGAATACATATTGAGCAACAAGACCGAGCGTTTGATCATTTACGGCGGGTAGAGGTTGCTAAGGCCGCTGCCAAAGGAGTTTTGATCGGAGCGACGATCGGCCTGATCGCGCAAGAAGCAACCTCCTTCTTGCGGGCCGACCAGACTGGACTTCTCGAACACGCGCTTCATCACGGCGGAAATTCCGAGCGCGCTCATCAAACCCTGCTGCTTAGTATTTTTGGTCGTCACGAAGTTGGCCACCTAAGTGCTCACGATGCGCTGCCTGGCGGCAAGGGTGAGGTACAAATGCCCAAAGGCGTGAGCTTAACTCATGACGCCAATGGCAGCTTTAGCCTGCACGACGGTGGTAAAGAAATTGCCCATGGTTTGAAGTTTAATAACGGTCAGATGGATCCGGGAACTAAGGCAGCCTTGACCCATGCTGGTTACGTTATCCAATCGGAACACGTACAGTCCGGCACCGAGGCGGTCATGCGCACTCCGGATCAGTTAATTGCCCACCATTCGGGAGATTTTAAAACAGTTAATCGGCAGCTGTGGTACGACAACAACACTCCGCAATTTGACCGCAATGAACTTGGGTTAGGATGGGCGGGAACGAACGGTCTGGACGCAAATGGCAACTACATTTACTCGGTGGCCCATATGACCGTTGGCGGTTCAACTCACGCCGGGCTTTCGGCTAATGCCCAACAATTGGTGTCCGAGGGCCGTATGAAACTGTTAATTTCGGCGTCTCGAGAAACGCAAAACCGCGCGCTAGAGTTGCCGGTGCGTGCCGATGGTACTGTGCTGATTGCCAAAGATAGCTTGGCCGGAAGAGCCTTTTTCCAAAACTCCGGCTGTCACGCGGTATTTACTGGGAAATTTGCGGAAGTCGCCCAAACTACCAGCAGTAGTAATGGCGTGGATAATTTCCGTATTTTAGCTACCGAAGTTGGCCCAGGCCAACCGCGCTTTGTTGATCTTAATCCGAAGGACCTATTTATCACCCGTATTCAGTTGCCACCAACCATAGACGTACCGCCGATTATTCCAATTTTCGGGCGTGAAGCTTTGGGCGAAGCTGAAGCGCCGGAAGACCAAAACGCCAAAACGATTGAAATTCCGGCAGTGAAGATCGAAGAGACGCAGCCGGAAAAGGAAGCGCCGGAAAAACCGCTAAGTTTATTTGAACTAAAAGAGCGGGCTCGGGTGGCGGTGGGAGAACTCAAAAATAGTAGCGTGATTACCCCGGCCGAACGCGAAGTGATCGCAGCCAATATTGGTCGAATTACTCAAAACATGCAGCGCCGAGAGGTAACGCAATCGGATCTGGCCAGTTTGTCGGCGATGTTTATTAACTTGAACCAAAAAGCTCCAGAGCAAATGCCGGGCAATTTATTGCCTCATTATGTTCAGTCCTTATTGGCGGTAGATAATCAACTGGCTCGTCAAAAAGAGGTTGGATGGGAGATTGGCGAGTCAGCCCGAACCGTTTATCCGGCTGCGAAACCTTTCGAAACTGGCGAAGCCGATGAGCGTCCGAGGCCACCGTCGTTAACTCTGTTTGAGCTTAAAGAACGGGCCCGGCAAGCGGTTGGCGAAATGAAAAATAAGGGCGGGATTACCCCTGCGGAACGAGAGGTCATCGCTTCAAACCTAGGTCGGATTACTCAACGGATGAACCGGCGCAACGTCACGCAATCGGATCTTTACAGCCTATTTTCAATTTTCACAAAATTGCATCAGACCGAACCGGACTTAGTGCCAAGAGACGATTTAGAGTCGATCAACGCTTCGATTTTGGCGGCCGATGGAAAGCTGGGCAGTCAAAAAGATGAGGGTTGGGAGATAGGCGAGTCAGCGCCGACGGTTCACCCCTCGCCCAAACCCTTCGAGGTTACCGCCAAGCCGGTCTCGCCATCAGTCGATACCGACGCCCCTCCCAAGACGCCAGGCTATTTAAGCCGTGAAAATTTCCTCAACCGGGCCGAAGAGCGTGGTCGAATTCCAGTTGATGTTGATGCCTCACCCGAAGCCGCTCCACCCACAGATGTTGATGCAACTCCTGCTTCGCCGGAGGAAGAGCCTGAAGTTAAAACCGGCCCGGCGATTTGGCGCAATAACGACGCCGACCTGCCGGTTGAAGTTGAGGGTTTCGCTGGAACGCGTGACGGGCGAGCGTACGTCAATGTCCTCGGTAGTGCCACGGCATTGCCACTTGATGAAATTGTCTACCCCGAGGGTTAGTTGTGCCTGAGAAACAGGGACCAGCCGGCCAAGAACACGAATTTCACTCTAGCCTGACTGAGCTGGATATTGCCGAAACGATCGAGCGGATTCCTGACCAGGAACAAGCTAAAGCTATTGCCTTAAATACTCATACGGCGCTAGAACGTTTTAAAAAAGCCTGCCAGGAATCAGAGCCAGACTGGGCCAATTATCGCTGCGCGAATTATGACGCCAAATTGCTACCGAGCCTAACGACTTTATACGGTATTAAAGAAGCTGACATTGGTTCGTTGGGCCAGCATATCTACGGCGAATTCACGAAGTTTGGCGAACACATGGATCGGCGGAAACAGGCTTTGCCGGCCACGGAGGGGATCGTTAAGCGAATTGAAGGTCAATATCCCTGGTTTTACGTGGGTGTCAATGAGGTAGAACGGGTCCGAAGAGGTCTTCGGGAGCGCAATATTGGTCGAATCTACGTTAATCCGCAGCCCCAGAACGTGCCGCGGGTGTTTGCTGAAATAGTTAATCTTGGAGCAAAAACGCAGATTCCCTTTGAGCTAAAGGCGCGCGGAGTTATGCATTCGGGTTTAAATGAAATTTCCAAAAAATCGTATGAACGAAAAAACGGCGAGAGAACTATTTTGGCCCGCGACAGAATTGTGGTTTATTTCGACAATCGAGACGAGTCTGGGATGTTAAAAATAATAGAAGAGCTTGCTGGTTTGCACGGCAAAGAGATGTCTAACGATCGGCCAGATTTTACGATGCCTTTAGGAATTAAAGCTAACGGCCAAAAGGTTCCCGGATTTAGTTTTGGTGAAGAGCCGAATAAACGCGAAAAAGGTCGGACGGGCTCGTTCTCGAGCCGGCGGGAAGAAATCCTTAGCCTCATCGAACTCGGGGCTCAAAAGGCTGGACGGCGGGTTTACGAACCTAGTTTTAATATAGACGCTGCGTTCAATCAGGTTGCAAGGCGCGAAGGAATTGATCCAGATAATCCGGCATTTAACTTGGGTAGCACTAATTTTCCAGAGATTCGAAAACTCGGTTTTAGGTAGGGTGGCCGGCGAGGAACTCTTTTCCGGTCATTTCTTTTTTTCCGGCCGGTTTGAGCCGATCGATAATCAATGAACCTTTTGCTAAGTCCTTTGGCTCCGGTTCGCCGATGTGGGCGGCGGTGACGGTAACTTCGATGCCTCCAAGCTCAGTTTTGGATCCGGGCCAGCCGAGGTAAGCGCGAACTTGGCGTTCTATTTCAACTGCGGGTTTATTCCAATCGATCTGCCCGTCTTCTTTACTAATCATTGGAATCACGGAAGCTTGTGATTCGTCTTGGGCTTTTGGTTTGAGCTTGCCGGACAAAATATCAGGCAGATGTTTGACTAGCATTTCTGAGCCAAGCTTCGATAGTTTTTCGTAGAGTTCTAGTCGAGTAGCGCCTTCAATGTTTATCGATTCGGCAACGTAGGTTGGGCCGGTGTCCATGCCGGCGTCGATTTGCATTAGCGTGATGCCGGTTTCTTTATCGCCGTTTAAAATCGCGGCTTCGATTGGAGCGGGTCCGCGGTACTTTGGCAAAAGCGAGGCGTGAGTGTTTATCAGTCCTTTGGAGAATAAATCGATCACCGATTGCGGAATGATTTTACCGTAAGCCACCACCACCCCAGCATCGGGCTTTAGGGCTTCAAGTTCTTCTCGGATCTCCTTAAATTTGAGCGGCTGAAAAACCTTGATGCCGTGAGCTTCGGCAATCTTTTTGACCGCCGGCACAATCAATTGCTGTCCGCGACCACCCGGTTTGTCGGGTTTGGTAATGACGGCTACGATATTAAATCCAGCGTCGATCAGCGCCTCGAGCGCTGGGGCGCTAAAGTCGGCCGTTCCAAAGAAAAACAATCGATCGGTCATAAATTTAGCATATCGAGATAGCCTGAAATTGACAGCATAAGCGGTTTGACTGATACTGGGTGGAGATGAATCCTAGTTTTTCTAATCCGCACCAACCCCACGACGTTTTTCAGCCCAATGGGGAAGTGCATCATTCTCCTCCGCAGCAGCCAACTTCGCCGCCCCCGACAGTAACCCCCGTTCAAACGTTCGAACCGACTCTTCAACCAACCCCAGTTATCAAGTACTTGTCGACACACGCGACCGAGTTTTTTCTAATGTTGTTAGCGATGGCCCTGGCGGCTTTTTCTTTGGGTGCTATTTTGCATAGCGGAGTTGATCGTTTAACTGGCGTTGATAGCAGTTATTTTACCGACGCTTTTTCCATTTCCAGCGCGTCGCTGATTGTGTCGTTACCGATTTTCGCCTTACTCTTTTTGCGCATTAAGCGAGCAGAGCATCGCAACCCGGTTCTCTCTCAAGACATCTCGCGCCACCGATTAGTGCAGCTTACTCTGGTTGTTAGCTTTTTGGTGGGACTCAGTAAGTTGATTACGTATTTTTACGGCTTGCTAAACCATACCAGCTCCGATGGCGGTTTTAATATCTTTAGTTTTTTTGGAGCGGGAGACACCTCGACTACTTCGGGGTGGGGTAATTTCTTGCATATGGTTGTGACCATGGCGATCGCGGGCGGGATCTTTACTTATTTTTGGATCGACCATCACCGAAGGGTCTAGTTTGAAGAAATATTATGTCTTTATGGCGGTCTTAATGGTGATCGGCGCAGTGGCAGTAGTTGCGCAATATGGATTGGCGCAAGGCCCGAAAACCGACCAGCAACTAGCAACCGATATGTCCGAGATACAGGATAAAGTTGACGCCTTCGCCACCAAAAACAAGGCTCTCCCGGAGAAATTATCCGACGTTCAACTCACCGCCAAACTATCTAAAAGCGTAAAGCAAAACAATATCTCCTACCAAAAGGACGACTACAATGTTTTCGAGCTATGCGCGACCTTTAAAACCAGCACCATATCCAAAGCCGAGCAAGCCCGCCAAGTCAACGATAATGTCGATGGTTTCTTCTACGACACTCCCAGCTCTCACGACAAGGGCCACCAATGTTTTAAACGTACCGCTTACGGGGTAGATAACCCCATCGATCTAAAAACTAGTGCAGACAGTCTAAGCCTGCACTCTTCCTCGAGCGCCACTTCTTCTAGTCCTAGCACAATTCAGGCCACCGGCAGCAAACAAGAGGCTGGCACTGTCACGCAGATGGATCTCACCAATAAAAAGATTTACTACCAGATATTTAACTCTGAGGAGCACAACGCTTCGTGGTCCACCAATCCAACGGTTGTAAATTACAAAGACTCATCTAAGACTAAGTTGAGCGATATCGCGGTTGGTGATTCTGTTAGGGTGACGCTTGGCCGAGATGGTTATGTTTCGGAAATCGAAGTTCTAAAAAGCTAGTTGATACTGTCGATTTCGTAAGTACCGTTGCTATCGGTGGCCGACTCGTCGTTCTTGTTTTCTAGGGTCGCTGTCAGTGCGAAAGATGTGCAATCATTCGTGCAGCCGTCAGGCGATGGCTTGTAAGAATATTTTCTAGGCGGTAGCGGATCTTGAGGCAAGCTGGGCAAGTACCCACTGACGAGAACTTTTGATAATCCCGAGTAGTCGCCGCTGGGGTAACTGCCGGGGTCTTGGTCATTGTAGTAAGTTTCTAGCGCGTTTTTAACGCTTCGTAGGTCGGCCTTACGCTGAGCGTCACGAGCTCGAGAAGAACCGCTCGAGGAATAGCCGATCCCGCCGCCGGTGCTTGAGGATTTCGAATTGATATGGCCGATAATAGAGATTAACAAACCGGCCACAGCTAAAGCTCCGATGCTGCCGGTTACGTAGACTAGCCAAGCTGGTTTGTTTGCCGTTTGGGGAAGCATAAGCAGATTATAGCGTAGTTGGTTTGAATTTGCCGGAAGGTTGAAGTTCGAAGAGCTTACTTTGATCGTCCACGCGTTCTAGGAAAACCTTACCGTCAAGATGATCGAGCTCGTGTTGAAAGACGCGCGCTAAAAAGCCCTTGGCGGTGACTTTGACTTCTTTTCCTGCTAGGTTGAGAGCTTTCACTTTGACTGTTGGGTAACGAGGAACATTGCCGTAAATCGACTGCACGCTCAAACAGCCCTCTAAATCCTCTTCCGGTTCGCCTTCGTACTTAGTAATTTCGGGATTGATGTAAACATCGAAGTCGCGGCTTTTCTTGTTCTCCATTTTGCTGCGGACAATAACTACCCGGTAGGGTTGGCCAATTTGAATTGCAGCCAACGCTGCGGCCGACTCGTGCTCGCGATGATCTTCCCAATCCAAAGTCGCCTCGGTCATATCTTTAACCAGCTTTTTAATAGAAGAGTCGATGATGTTGATCCGCTTCGACTTTTGCTTCAGCCGTTTGTCCGGCAGGCTTACCAGATCTTTTTCGGTCATGAAGTAATTTTACCTTAATCTAAAGCAAATTGATGGGGTCGGGGTCGACTGTCCAAGCGGTGGGGACTTTTTTGGCTGCCTCAATGAGGATATGGCGAAAAGGTGATTTAGCGATTAATTGCCAATTATACTTACCAGCCGATTGCTCGTGATAGGCGGGGGCGGGTCCGAGGATAGTGATGCCGGCAGTTTTGATCGCTTCGGCGATTTTTTTGGATTCGGCCTCGGCTTTTTCGGCACTTTTGGCGGATAGTTCAAGCTTCAGTAGATAAGAGTAGGGTGGGTATTTAAGAAGGTGACGTTGGGCCAACTCGGCTTTCGAAAATTCATCAAAGTTGCCCTTGGCGGCGGCAATTATTGCTGGATGGTCGGGCGAGTAAGTTTGAATAATCACTTTACCTGGTTCGTTGGCGCGGCCGGTTCGGCCGCTGACTTGGCTAATTAACTGGAAGGTGCGCTCGGCGGCGGTGAAGTCGGGGAGGTAAAGCAGGGAGTCGGCCAAAACGATTCCGACCGTGTCTACCAGCGGCAAATTCAGGCCTTTGGCGATCATTTGGGTGCCGATTAAAATGTCGATTTTTCCGGCATGCAAGTCGGCGTGAGTTTGGTTAATGAACTTTGGTGTGGCAGTGTCTTTGTCGAGCCGGGCAATTTTAGCGGTGGGGAAGAGGCTTTTAACTTCGGCTTCCACGCGCTGGGTGCCGCCGCCCAAGAATTTGAACTTGGTCTCGCCGCACTCGGGACATTTAGGGGGTGGGGGAGACACGTAGTTGCAGTGGTGGCAGACCAGCCGCAGCCGATCGGCGTGAAAGGTAAGTGGCAGTTGGCAACTAGGGCACAGCGATACGTAGCCGCAGCTGCCGCAAATATGGGTGGTTGCGCTGCCGCGGCGGTTTATGAACAGCAGCGATTGCCGATTAGCTTCTAATGTTTCGGTTAACGCTTCTTTCAGCTCACTAGAGATTAACTGGCCGCTTTTACGTTGGCGCAAGTCGATGATTTGGCCGATCGGCAAACTTTGCCCGCCCGCGCGGCTCTTCATTTCTAGTAACTTCAACCGCCCCTGTGCAGCTAAAAACATTTGGTTAACGCTAGGCGTGGCGCTGCCGAGGATTAACTTGGCGCCGTGAAGCTTAGCCAATTTGGCGGCCACGGCGTCGGTTTGGTAACGCGGCGCTTGTTCGGACTTGTAGGTGGTTTCGTGACACTCATCGATAGCAATCAGTCCTAGGTTTTTGACCGGCAAAAAAAGGGCAGAGCGGGGACCAATTATGACCCGCGGCCGTTTATCGTTTAAGATTTCCTGCCAATTTAGGAATTTCTGCGCCGGCGTCATTCGTGAGTGGCGGGAAATGACCTTGTCGCCAAACACTTCGTGAAAACGGGCGATGATTTGGGGCGTTAAGGCAATTTCCGGTACCAGAATAATGGCCGATTTGCCGGCCTCGATCGCATCTTTGGCCAGCTGAATGTAGATGTGGGTTTTGCCCGAGCCGGTCACGCCGTGGAGCAAAAAGGGGCCCGGCTCTTTTTTGGCTGCTGCCAAAGCCTTGATTTGACCCTGGCTTTCGGGTTGATCGGGCCAGTTGATTTTAGGAAAGTCCTGTTTGGTTCGCGTCGATTGAGGTGGCTTATCGAGGTTGGCCGGTAGGATGGTTTGCCAAACGGCGGCTGGGGAGGCGAGGTAGTACTCAAACAACCAATGCGCCAAGTCGATCAACTCAGCGGGCAATTGCCATTTGGTTTCCGGAATTGAGACGGCCTTAGTTTTAAATGAAGGCTTAGATTCGGTTCCGGTAACGACGCCCCAAACGGTGCGGCGCAGCAGGGGAATCTTTACCAATAAACCAATCGGCAAATTCTGGTCGGATTCATAAGTAAATTCAAATCGGTCGGTCGCTCCATAACCTGCGGGGGAGACGAGATAGTATTTCTTCTGTAGTGCCACGCTCATAGTATATAATCCTTCAGGTAGATGAAGCTGAAAACTAAGTTTTATTTAATTTTGGTCATGGCGGTGTTGGCGGCCATTGTGGCTTATCCGCGCGAGCATGACATCTTAAAATTCGTGGGTATTAAAACCAATCTGCAGGTTAAACGAGGCTTGGATTTGCAAGGTGGCACCCACTTAGCCTATCAGGCCGATTTGAAGGGGATTGCGTCTGGCGATCGGGCGGGCGCGATGAGCAGTTTGGTTTCGGCCATCCAACGGCGGATTAATCCCAGCGGTACCAGCGAAGTTTTGGTCCAGACCGCCGGCTCCGACCGGGTAATTATTGAGTGTCCCGGTACTAACGCCAACTGTAGTCCGGATATTATTGGCCGGCAGGCGAATCTGCAATTTCTAGAAATTACTAATGATAATAAGGTAATCGACACTGGGGTTAGCGGTAAGGACGTTGATCGAGCGGATGCGGACTTTTCTTCGAACTCAACCGGCTCAACCGGCTTACCCATTGTGCGGCTGCGGATGAAATCTGGATCCTCAACCACCAAGTTCTCCAGCGTTACCTCTCACATCAACCAGGTTGGCGATAAGCTAGTGACACTGCTGGATAACCAAATAGTGTTCGGTCCTGCCACAGTCTCTTCGGCAATTACCGATGGAACCGCGCAGCTGCAGGGCAACTTCGACGTTAAACAAGCCAAACAAATCGCGCTAGAGATTAACGCCGGAGCCTTACCGGTGCCAATTACACTCGGCGAGGAAGCGACCGTCGGTCCGACTTTGGGCCAAGAGGCGGTCTCCAAAAGTCTGATCGCCGGGTTAATCGGACTGATAATTTTGGCAGCTTTTATGATTTGGTATTACCGTCTGGCGGGTCTAGTGGCAGTCTCGGCGCTGGCGATTTACACCGTTTTGATGCTGAGTTACTTTAAGCTAAGTACCTACATTCCCGGCGGGTGGTTTGTGTTTAGTCCGATCGTTTTGACTCTAGCCGGCATTGCGGCGTTTATTATTTCAATTGGGATGGCGGTGGATGCCAACATTTTGATTTTCGAACGCATGAAAGAAGAGCTGCGCCATGGCAAAAGCTTTGTAGCGGCGGTAGAAGCCGGCTTTGACCGAGCTTGGCCGAGTATTCGCGACTCCAACGTTACTACTTTAATTTCGACCATTATTCTTTACTCGTTTAGCGGAGGCACTCCCCAAATCAAGGGCTTTGCAGTTACCCTGGCTATCGGTGTGCTGTTTAGTATGTTTACGGCGGTGGTGATTAGCAGAACGTTTATGCGAATGCTAATTCGGACTCGGGCGGGGCGTAACCCCAAGCTTTATGGCTTGCAGGGAATGGAAGCGGAAGTATGAAAATTATCGGCCGTCGCAAACTTTGGTACGCGATCTCAACCTTATTGATCTTGCCCGGTCTTATCTCTTTGGCGACTCACGGATTGCGATTAGGCATCGACTTTACGGGCGGTTCAACCGAAGTCGTGCAGGGCAGTTTAAGCCGCGACAAATTCACCAAACTCTCAAGCGATCTAGGCTTTACCGATGTAGTCGTGACGCCAGAAAGTGGGAATCGCACCTCGGTTCGCTTTAGCGATAAGGCCAATGCCTCACTAGCCAATACTCACCACAACGCATTAAAGGCTCGGCTGGCTCAAGCCGGTTTTACCGAAATTCAGTTCAGCAATGTTGGGCCGGTGGTTTCCAAAGACATTACCCGTAACGCTATCGTTGCTATTGCCGTCGTTTCGCTAGCCATCGTTATCTACATTGGCTTTGCTTTCCGAAACGCGCCGCCGCCGGTCAAACCGGTTAGTTTTGGTATTGCGACTATCATTGCCTTGCTCCACGACGCCCTGTTTTTGATTGGACTGTTTTCGATCCTCGGTTGGCTGTTTAAGGTTGAGGTCGATGCGTTATTCGTGACGGCCGTTTTGACTGTCATCGGATTTTCGGTGCACGATACGATTGTGGTGTTTGACCGGGTCCGCGAAAACCTCCGCCGTGAGCGCAAACCGTTTGATGAGATCGTCAATGACAGTGTTAATCAAACTTTTGCCAGGTCGCTTAATACTTCAATGACTGTACTGCTAGTTTTGCTCGCACTGTACTTATTTGGGGGAGAGTCGATCAAGCTGTTCGTCTTGGCACTACTCGCCGGAATCGCGTCGGGAACTTATTCTTCGATCTTCAACGCCTCGCCGCTGCTGGTGACCTACCACAACTGGCAAACCAAACGTAAAAGGATTAAGCTGCTTTCACTTTGATCTTGAGGGAGGCTTTTTCGATTTTAGCTTTGGCGTGTTTTTGGGGTGGCTGATGATTGATCTCGATATTCATAAACTTTCCGATCGGTTCTTCCGCAATCTGTGATGGTTTCCGATCGGGTAGCCGTTTGTTATTTAAGTGCCCGCAATTCAAACAGAAGTTGCCGTGGGCGGTTTCGATTAGGTTTTTGTGCTCACAATCATTAAGCATAAGCATATTGTACTATTGAGCACACTTTTTTGAACAACAAAAATAACGAAAAATAAGCATTTGCATTATGAAAAGTAATGTTGTAAATTATTCACAGATAGAGAGGAGGGGTGCGAGCGTGATATTAGATCTGTTTATTACGTCAAAAACACGGCGCAAAATCGTTGCTGTTTACACCAAACACCCCGATTTCCGGATTCACGTCCGCGGTTTGGCCAAGATGATTAAAGAGGACCCGGGTAATGTGCAGCGGGAACTAAGTCGGTTGGAAAAAGCCGGTTTTGTAACTAGCTCGCGCGACGGCAACTCCAAAGTCTACGGTGCCAACCAGAGCTTCTATCTATTCAGAGACCTACAGAGCATGGTCCTGAAGGCGTCGCAAATGCAAGGGAGAGGCGCCAAAGCATAAGTTCGGGTTCCGAAAATAATAAAAAACTAAAAGAAAGGTCCAAACAAAAATGTTCGCCAAAATGTTCAAAAAGCACAATATCAAAGTTATGGGAGAATCGAGTATTTATAGGCCGACGATTCGCGTCAGCCAGCCACAGCGGCCGGTCAACTTCATTGCAAGAAGTGAACCGGTTTTTGCGTATCAGGAGCGAGCTCGCTAAAAAGTACGTTTTTTCTGTGGAAGAATAGCAAAAGCCCCCGCCTAACGGGGGCCCTTGCTTTCCTTGTCGGGAAAGTGGTCCCTAGCGGGGGCTAGATCGCGTTGTTTGCGATGATTCTGGCGTAGGACCAGGCGCTGGGCCTGATCGTCCGTTCAAGCGAATTGCGATCCACATGGATTAGGCCAAATTCTGGCCAGAATCCCTTATCCCATTCGAAGTTATCGAGAAGGGACCAGTGGAAATATCCGCGCAGGTCGACGCCGTCTTGAATCGCCTTCAGGCACCATTGCAGCGACTCGCGGAGGTAACGTTCGCGGTGAACGTCCCGGAAATCGGCCAGGCCGTGTTCCGTGATAATCACCGGCTTCCCGCGTGTCGCTTTGTGATTCCGAAGTTGGATCAGCACTCGGTACAACCCTTCGGGGTACAACTCCCAGCCCAGGTCCGACCGCCACGCGTCCGGCTTTTGGCCGGCGAATGGCTGGCTCAGTTTGTAAACCTGGTGCATATAGTAATTCAGTCCGACAAAGTCTTGCCGATCCGAGGTTGCGCGGTGGAACGCCCACATACTGTGGTCCACAAACGCCTTGATGCCTTTGCTGATCGGATCACGGGCTGAGTCGTTGCAGCTTAGGTTGACCGCCGAGCTAACGACTGCGCCGGGCACGAGTTCGTGAATGATCTCGTAACTCCGGCGGTGGCACTCAACCAAGTTCCGGCTTACCTTGCGGAAGTTCCGGTAGCTGCCATTCTGCGGCGGCCACGGCGGAGTACCGATCGCGAACTTCGGGCCGTAGCTGAGCAGGGAGTAAACCTCTGGCTCATTCAGAACCAGCCAGTAGGTAACTCCCTCGCCCGCCAATGCCTGAACGGTGGTCCGTACATACTCCTCGAACCGCCGCGCGGCGTTGTCGCCGAGCCAGGCGCCTTCCTGCTCAAACCAGAGCGGGTGACACCAGTGCCAGAGGCAAACGACCGGCTCGATACCGCGAGCCTTGCACGCCCGGATGACCCTGCGATAATGCTCGATCTCGTCGGGCTCGATTAGGCCCGACACCGGCTCGATTCGCGACCATTCGATCGAGAAGCGGTAGGCCTTGAGACCCAGTTGCTTCGCGAGATCGAGATCGTCTTCGAACCGCTGGTAGTGCTCGCAGGCTCCCAAGGAGAGATAGTTGCCCGGGTCCTTGGCTTGCCGTTTGATCATAGGCCAGATCTCGGGCGGAACGCCACGGCCGTTGCCGTAGTCTTTGTTCTCGTCCGCGTCGTCTGCCAGTTGGTAGTTCTTCTCGAACTCATAAGCCGACCATTGATCGTTGCTGCCGCCCTCGACCTGATGGCCCGAGGTTGAAGCGCCCCAGAGGAAACCTTTGGTGAAACCGCCGGTGACCGGCTGCATTGCGAATCCTTTCGCTCGTAGGAACAATCAAGGCTTCCCGGAACAGCCGGAAAGCCGAAATAGGGCGTAATTATACCTTAAGCGGCTTGGTTTGTCAATCTGTTGGGAGGAGGCCGGGAATTATGCTAATCTGGGTTGCAGATGAGCTCGAAGTACCAAAGCGTGAGGGGGATGAACGATATTTTGCCTGGGGAGCAGGCAAAATTTGATCTGGTTTCGGCCACCTTCGAGAGTCTAGTTAACGCAGCCGGCTACGGCAAAATTGCCACCCCTATGCTAGAAGCCGCCGAATTATTCCATCGGACCGTTGGTGAAGAAACTGACATCATCTCGAAAGAGTTATACGAGTTTGAGGATAAATCGGGGAACAAAGTGGCTTTACGGCCCGAATCCACCGCTCCGGTAATGAGGGCATATCTGGAGCATGGGATGGGAAGCCTCCCTAAGCCGGTTAAGCTCTATTATATTGGGCCGATGTTTCGCTACGAACGCCCACAGGCTGGCCGCAATCGACAACATTACCAGGTTGGCATTGAAGCGATTGGATATGACGCGCCGAGCCTGGACGCTCAGGTGATTATGTTGGCACTACGGTTTTACCGACGTTTGGGCGTTGCCGGGGTTAGCCTTCAGATTAACAGCGTTGGAGATGAAAATTGCCGGCCAAAATACATCAAAACGTTGACCGAGTATCTGGAAGGCCACCGCAAGCAGCTGTGTGAAAATTGTAATAATCGACTAAAAACCAATCCGTTGAGGGTCTTAGACTGCAAGGATGAAGGTTGCCAGAAGATTCTAGACGGCGCGCCGCAAATGCTTAATTCGCTGTGCAAAGCTTGTCACGCTCACTTCAGGGGAGTTTTGGAGTATCTGGACGAGCTAAACGTACCCTATGAGCTAAATCATCGCTTGGTGAGAGGGTTAGATTACTACAACCGCACCGTATTCGAGTTCTACGGGGCTCGCGAGGGGGCCCAAAGTAGCATTGGGGCGGGTGGCCGCTACGATGGGCTAGCTGAGCAGCTAGGAGGGCCGAAAACGCCCGGAATTGGCTTTGGGATAGGTATAGAAAGAGTTCTTCTGGAGCTTGAGGGTTCAGGAGCGGAACTGCCCGAAGCCGACCCACCCCAGGTTTATGTGGCATCGTTAGGGGAACCGGCCAGGATCGATGCCTTCAGGTTAATTGAACAGCTTTTAGATAACGATATTTCGGCCGTTGGATCGGTCGAAAAAGATGGAATTGCCTCGCAACTCTCGAAAGCGAATAAGACCAAGGCCCCTTACGCAGTAATCATTGGCCAGAAGGAGGTTTTTGATAAGGTGGTGATAATTCGAGATATGAAAAACGGTGCCCAGGAGAGCGTTCCCAGAGCCAAAGTCCTATCTGAAATACAGGCTCGCCTCGATAGATAAAGAGACCCCCGCAGGGGTCCCTTCTGGGACGTACGAGGGTCAAAACTGGCGGCCCGGTGGGCCAACCAGGAAAACCAGTTTCTGATCTGGTGTGATCTGGATATAGAGTGTTGTGTCGTCTGGCGTTCTGATGTTGGTCTCGATCGTGTTTGGGCGGAGCTTGAACATCGGCATGAACCTGGCTACATCGCTCATCTGTACCCCAAACCACTCGGTTAGAACTTCCAGTAGTTTCATCCCGTCGCCGTGTCTCCATTCGATCGACTCATAAAGACCTAGGTCGCTAGGAGTAAGGGCTGTCAACTCGTCGTGAAGTTGCGAGATCAAGATAGCTGATTCGACCAGCTCGGTGAGTTCTTGCTTGTCAACGGGCACAAATACTCCTTTTCTCGAAGGCCAGAGGATTATACCTGAAATATAAGATACGAAAAAGCCCCCGAGAGGGGGCTAATTCGTTAGGGTTAGATCAACCCTAGTTTGCGAGCACAAGCAGGCCATGGGTACCAACCGCGAGCGGCTTGGGTAGCCTGGGCTTTGGCGTCCTGCACGGCAGGAGGAGCCTGGTCGGCGGTGGCATAACCACCGTAACCACCCCAAGTACCGTAGTCGAACTGGTAGGCACCGTAAAAGCCGTTACCCGAGTTACGGGTATAGTCGCCGCCAGCCTCACAGAAGCGAAGCTGGGCCCAAACGTCGCCAGTATTGACGACAATCGGGGTTTTACGGGCAGTCTGGGCAGCCAAAGCGGCGGCCCGAGCAGCCTGTTCAGCGGCGGCTTTTTCGGCAGCTTGTTCCGCGCGCAAAGGCTTAACGACATCGTTTTCGAAGTCGGGTGCCTTGGTGTCGACGTGGAACGGGTCGGCCTGCTTAATGTCAAAGTTTATTTTCGGGACAGTAACTTGCTGATCGGCCTGAGCCTGAGCCGGCGTCACAGCGCTGATGGCTACCGGGACGGCAGCCAGGGGCGAGATCCCTGTCGGGTTGGCGAACGAAAGAATCGTTGCACCAACGGCTAGGAAACTACGCATTGTGAAAGATTCTCTCCTTCACCCTCTCGACATCTCTCTGGGCGGTTTTTGGGCCCACCCGTTTAAGTGAGAGAGGCAACAAAAAAGACCTGCCAGATGACAGACCTTCTAGTTACAAGGAGGTATTCTAGCAGCATAAGCACTATTTGTCAACCCCTAAAAGTAAAAAACCACTCCTGTTGGATGATTGACAAAGCTGTCAGAACGGCTTAGAATGTCGCAATCCCCGAGCGAAGGAGGAGGTATGCAGTCTCCCCAGGAGCTGGAGGCCCAGCGCCTGTCGCAGTCTCGACACCCAACCAACGGCCCGCTGATGAGGCTTGTTTCACCACCCCACCCGTTGATGTTCGATCCGCTGCTCGATCTCTCCGAGGAGGAATCGCAGCCGATCTCGCGTCAGCTAGACGAAGCGCATCGTTTGGCGGGGCCGGCTAGTGGTGGCTGGAGGTGGTGGCTACGGGAAAGGTAATCAAGCACCCTCGGCGGCGTCACCCTGCAGCCAACCGGCTGACAGAGCGGGAGATCGAGCTTCTTAGCGAAAAGGAGCTAAAGGATCGACTGGCTCGGCATCTTCGATCCAGCGGCGTCGAAGAGCACGAGATTCAGATTGTCCTGGGTTCGGGCAAGGAATATTGCCAGGGCGTTCTGAAATCGATCATTCGTAAAGCGTCCGACGACTAGGAGGGCAGGATTGGCCAGGCCAGTTGACCTGACGAAGTTCTCGGAGCAGGACATCGCGCGGTTGAACCGCAAAACGATGCTTAAGATGCTCCACAGCCTCGGGCAGCGGCGCAGTCTGCAGCGGCCTATCAAGCATCTTCGCCGCGACATCATGTTTCATCGCAGCCAACAGATAAACGGCAACGGCGCATAGCGCCAATAGCATTAAAGGGTCCGTCGGGAAACCGGCGGGCCCTGAAGTTTTTTGTGGGATAATTTCTGATATGGAAGATTGCTTATTTTGTAAAATCGCTAACCACCAGAAGGAGTCGCTCATCTGGGAAAACGACGATATTGCCGCGTTTTACGACCTTCATCCTCGGGCACCGGTGCACGTTTTGATTGTGCCGAAACGGCATATTGAGCGGCTCTCTATGCTCGAGGATGAGAGGCTGGCAGGCAAGTTGTTGATGGCGGTTAAAGATGTGGCTAAGAAGCTGGACTTGGGGCCGTTCTATCGAGTAGGCATTGTCGGAAAAGATGTTCCTCACTTGCATATTCATCTGCTGGGTAAGGAAACGACCGATGTAGCTCCAGAGGGCCCGCTGCCTGAGGGGCTGTGAGACTTGAACCCAGGTTGGCTATCCTGTAAAATGGTCAAGTTATGCTTCAAGTAACTCGTAAAGACGACAAAGAATCACTCGAGAACCTGCTGCGCCGCTTTAACAAAAAAGTGCAGCTGGCGGGAGTTTTGGGTGTGGCTCGTCGGAAGCAATATTTTGAGAAGCCGCTTTCAAAGCGTGAAGCCCGTGAAATTGCCATTCGTAAAAAGATCCGCAAAGACGCTCGCGCCAAACAATTTATCTACAAATAATGATTGAAAAGATCGAAGCCGATCTGAAAGCTGCCATGCAAGCCGGTGAAACGGACAAAGTGGCTGTTTTGCGTTTGCTTAAGAGCGCGCTACATAATCAGAAAATCAACTTAGGGCATGATTTGAGTGATGCGGAAGCAATCGCTGCCCTGGAAAAAGAAGCCAAACAGCGCAAAGACTCGATTGAAGCTTATGAAAAAGCCAACCGACAGGATTTGGCTGACCCTGAAAAGGCTGAGTTGAAAGTAATTGAAGATTATTTACCAGAAAAGATGAGCGAGGGTGACTTGAGTAAAATTATTGACGAGGTGATTGCCGAAACGGGAGCCGACTCGGCCGCTCAAATGGGCCAGGTGATCGGCAAAGTTCGTGAAAAAACGGCTGGTCAGGCTGATGGTGCAATGATCGCCAGTTTAGTGCGGCAAAAACTAAATGCTTAAGGCTTCAGCCAATTTAGCCTAATGCCTGAAATTAAAGTTAATCCGTTTGGGGGAGACTTTCCGGAGGGCTTTAATTTGACCGTTATCGACCGAGTGACGGTTTTTTTGAATGAAATGAAGGATTTACCGAGCAAAAAGGGCAGTGTTAATTTAAAGCTGGTTTCTGACACCGAAATTAGAGAGCTAAACAAGGAATTTGCCAACATAGACGCCCCGACCGATGTTTTGAGTTTTCCCTATAGCGGGCATGGTGAGGAGATGGGCGATGTTGCCATTAGCGTTGAAACGGCGCAGCGGCAGGCGGAGGCGGCGGGGGTAAGCTTGACCGACGAACTAGCGACACTGCTGGTTCACGGATTGTTGCATATTTTAGGGCTTGATCATAAAACACCCAAGGAGCAAGCTTTAATGGAGCAGTATCAGGCTAAAATCCTAAAGGACGCCGGACTGACTTACCGGAAGTTTAAATGGCAGTAAAAAAGGAACATTACAGTTTAATTCGAGCGGTTCGCTATGCCCTGGCCGGTTTGCGCTATATTTTGGGGCACGAGCTAAACGCGCGTATTCATTTAGCGGTAGCGATTTTGGTGCTACTGGCTGGAGTTTTGCTGGGCCTGACCAACACCGAACTGGCGGCAATTTTCTTTGCAGTGCTACTGGTGTTTTTAGCCGAAATTTTGAACAGTGCAATCGAGAAGATTTTGGATTTGGTTAAACCAGAACATTCACCCGAGGTGAAGTTGGTGAAGGATATGGCGGCCGGAGCGGTGCTGGTGGCGTCGGTAGGATCGTTTCTTTTGGGGGTAGCGATTTTCTTCCCGGTAATTTTGGAGAAGTTATGGGCCCGGTAATAATTCTGATGGGGCCACCAGGTGCCGGCAAGGGGACGCAGTCGGACATTTTAGCTAAGCGGATTGGTGGCGTTCACCTTTCAAGCGGTGACCTATTGCGTTCGACTAGAGACGAACGACTAAGGCACATCATGGTAACCGGTGGCCTAGTGCCGTCGGAGGATGTTTGTCGATTGGTGGGTGAGGCCATAAAAGAAGTGCCAAGCGACAAACCGATTGTGCTCGATGCGTTTACTCGGATGAAGCCGGAAGCAGAGTGGTTACAGGATTATTTGCTAAAGGTGAATCGCAAATTGAAAAAAGTCATTTTGCTTGATGTTGGGATCGATGAGGCGGTTAACCGTAATAGCCTGCGTAAGCGGGAGGATGATGACATTGAGGCTCAGAAAAAACGCTGGCGTCTTTACAGCCAAGAAACCGGGCCGGTGTTTGATTATTATCGTAACCTTGGGATTTTAACCGAAATTGATGGAGTTGGCTCCGTTGAAGAAGTGTCTAAACGGATCGAGGCCGCTCTTGAATAATCTGGTTAAAACGCCGGCTGAAATCGAGAATATGAGAAAATCAGGCAAGATTTTGGGCGAGATTTTACGGGTGCTTTCAAAAGCGATCAAAGCGGGTATGAAGACAAAGGAACTGGATGATTTGGCTAGTTCGGAACTAAAAAAACACGATGCCGAGGCAGCATTTTTGGGTTACCAGGGTTTTCCAGCGTCACTGTGCGTTTCGATCAATGAGGAAATCGTCCACGGGATTCCCGGGGAACGAGTTTTGGGGGAAGGCGATATTGTTGGGCTGGATTTTGGGGTGAAATATAAGGGAATGATTACCGACGGAGCGGTGACGGTGGGGGTGGGTGAAGTTTCGCATCCTGCCAGGCAGCTGCTAGAAGATACTCACGATGCGCTGTATGACGCAATTGCAGTGATCAAACCAGGGATAATGATTGGTGATGTTTCTTACGCCATCGAAGAAACCCTAACCTCTACTGGGCTTAGTGTGGTGGAAGGTCTTAGCGGGCACGGTGTTGGCCGCGAGCTGCATGAAGACCCAGAGGTGCCAAACTTTGGCCGGCCAGGCACTGGACCGAAGCTCCAAGCTGGCATGACAATTGCAGTAGAGCCGATGGCCTCAACCGGTAAAGGGAAAATTAAAATTGCCGATGATGGCTGGACCGTTGAGACCGCGGACGGTTCGTTGGCGGCTCAATTTGAGCACACGGTGCTGGTGACGGAGTCTGGCTGCGAAATCCTGACCAACTGATATATACTAAGCTGCAGATATGGCAAAGACACAAACTCAAGTTAACTACATTGGACTAGATATCGGCTCGAGCAAAGTGGCTTGCGTGGTTGGCGTTTCAGAAGAGGGCGCAGCTACCCCTAGTATAATCGGGGTTGGTGTGGCGCCTAGCGTGGGGATGAGAAAAGGGATTGTGGTTGATGTTGAGGAAACGGTTAGCGCCATAACCGCGGCGGTTGATGAAGCCGAGAGGATTTCGGGTGTGGTTATCGACCGCGCTACGATTAGTGTGGACGGCGCTCATATTACCAGCCAAAACTCTAAGGGGGTGATTGCGGTGGGGCGGGCAGATCAGGAAATTAGCCTTGATGACCTGCGGCGGGCTGAAGAGGCCGCTACGGCTGTAAACTTGCCTCAAAATCGGGAGATTTTACAGGTTTTTCCCCGCAGTTACACCGTTGATGACCAAACCGGTATTCACGATCCCGTTGGGATGCGAGGGGTTCGTCTAGAAGTAGATACCCATATTGTAACGGGCTCGACTCCAGCCATGAAAAATCTACACCGAGCCGTTTATCAGGCGGGAATCGATATTGCCGGCCAAACACTCGTTCCGATTGCCTCGGCCAAGGCGGTTCTTTCCAAGCGGCAGCGTGAAATTGGCGTTGCACTGGTAGACATCGGTGGCGGCACCACGGGGGTAGCGGTATTTGAAGAAGGAGATATTGCCAGCTCAGTCATTTTACCGGTCGGAGCCGGACACATTACCTCCGATATTGCTATCGGTTTAAGAACCTCAATCGAAACCGCCGAAAAAATTAAGATCAAATACGCCGATGCCACCAAGACTTCTGATAAAGAAAAAATTCGAGTGGAAGAACTAGACGGTGAAGATTCAATCCTGACTCGCAGGGAGTTGTCCAACATTGTAAATGCACGGTTGGGTGAGATCTTTGATTTGGTTAGGGCGGAGCTGAAAAAGATCGGTAAGGATGCCCTCTTGCCGGGCGGAATGGTTCTGACTGGGGGCGGTGCGAAGCTAAAGGGTATTGAAGAATTCGCTAAAGACGCACTGAAATTGCCGGTTACAATCGGCAAAGTCGATGGTCTTTCGGGCATTGCCGAAAAAGTCAGCGGCCCGGGCTATACGGCGGTGATTGGGCTGATGCTTGAAAACATGACGGCCACGACGATTTCGGGTGCACCGGCCGCTAAAATTAGCCACACCGTTGACCGTATAAAACAGACTTTACGTAACTTGCTTCCCTGATACAAATCATCGTTTTAGAACAAATTATTTGTTCGGAATTTCTCCCACTTTCAGCCGAGTAAAAAATTTGCATTAAAAAATTTGTATGCCTATACTGCAGGTTGTATCCGTAATTCGGATTTGCTAAGGAGATTACAGGTTATATGGCAGAGATTCTGCCCGAGATCGAAACATTTGCCAGAATTAAAGTAGTCGGCGTCGGCGGAGGTGGCGGATCGGCGGTCAACCGCATGATTAAAGCCAAACTGCAGGGTGTCGAATTTGTGGCGGTTAACACCGACGCGCAGGCTCTTCATAATTCTCACGCTCCGCGCAAGGTTCACATTGGTAAACAAACCACTCGTGGTTTGGGGGCTGGTGCTGACCCAGAAGTTGGTCGCCGAGCAGCCGAGGAAAGCGAAGCTGAAATTTTTGAGGCGCTAAAGGGCGCCGACATGGTCTTTATGACCGCCGGTGAAGGTGGCGGAACCGGTTCCGGCGCGAGTCCGCTAATTGCTCAGGCAGCTAAAGAAAGCGGCTCCTTAGTGGTTGCGATTGTGACTCGTCCATTTACGTTTGAGGGTGAACGCCGCAAGCGGGTGGCTGAAAAGGCTATTCAGGAGCTCAAGGATAAAACCGACGCGCTTATTACCATTCCAAACGATCGGCTACTGTCGATGATTGACCGCAAAACTTCTTTAATTGACGCTTTTGGTATTGTCGATGATGTCTTGCGTCAAGGTGTCCAGGGTATTTCCGATTTAATTACCATTCAAGGATTAATCAACCTCGACTTTGCTGACGTGAAGGCGATTATGCAAGGTGCTGGTACTGCGTTGATGGGTATTGGGCGAGCCAGCGGCGAGAACCGGGCGATCGAAGCGGCGCAACAGGCTATTGATTCGCCTTTGCTTGAGATTTCTGTTAACGGCGCCAAGGGTGTGCTGTTTAATGTGACCGGCGGACGCAATATGGGCATGCACGAAATCGACCAAGCCGCCAAAACCATTACCGATGCCGTTGATCCCGAAGCCAACATTATTTTTGGTGCAGTGCTTGATGAAACTCTGGATGACGAAATTAAAATCACCGTCGTGGCGACCGGATTTGAACCGAAGAAAACGCAACAACAGCAGCAACAGCAACCTTACAGCTTTTCTTCTTATGTCTCCGGGACTCGCGGACCTTTCATTAATGAAAGGCCAGCAGAGGTGATTGAAGAAGAGGTGACCGAAACCGTGGAGGTGATAGAGCCGGTGGCCAGTATTGAGCCTGAGCCGCTGTTTAATCGCGACATTGAGCCCGAGGCGGAAATAGTTGAACCGGCTAGAGCCGAGAAGGTTGAGACGGCGGCCGACTGGACCGAAGTCTCTCTCGACGACGATGATTTAGATGTGCCAGCTTTTATAAGAAAGAAGATAGACTAAGCACAAAAAGTATTGACACGCCCTCTACCATTAGCGTTATGATGTAATTCGCTTACGCTAAATGTAGGGGGTATGTTATTAAGTGTCACGAATGTGACTATCTAGACTCCAAGGTTATCGAATCGCGGGATGCCGACGGATTGTCGATTCGCCGCCGCCGCCAGTGTTTACGCTGCGGCTTTCGATTTACCACCTACGAACGAGCAGAGTCAGCCAAACTATCGGTCGTTAAAAAAGATGGGCGACGGGAATTATTTGATCGCGAAAAAGTGTCGGGCGGAATTTATCGGGCTTGTGAGAAACGGCCGGTGGCAGTGGCTTTAATTGAAGAAGTTGTCGACCAAATCGAGCGGGATTTGAGGGCAAGGGGGGAGGCTGAAATCGTTTCCAGCGAAATCGGTGAGCTTGTGATGCAAAAATTAATAACGCTAGATGACGTGGCTTACGTTCGATTTGCCAGTGTGTATCGCAGTTTTGCCGACTTGGCCAGTTTTGAGGCGGAGGTTGCGCGGCTTAAAAACCGGCCGGCTTGACGTTGACCCCGCACCTTTGACCTTAAAAGGTGCCGGGCTAGCGCCAAAACCGCTAGGGGGACTTTGACAACTAGATTCTAGTTTATTTCTTCGAACTGTCTGGGGGGCGGAGCATCTGTGAGGGTGCAGTTGCTTCGCTGCCTGGACGGTCTACGAAAGAAAGGAACGCAAGTGACAGTTACGGAAATCAAGCCGTACGAAGAGCTGAAGGCTCGATTGGCGGAGGAGTTCGAGTTGGAGAAGGCGCGCAAGCCTTCATTCACCGAGAACTCGCGTACTACCTTCGACCTTCGATACTCAGTGAAGAACGAGGCCGGCGAACTGTCGGAGGATCCCCGCGAGGCGATCTGGCGGGTAAACTCCAACGTCTCCAGCATCACCCCGCTTTACTCGGGCTACCAAGGAACGACGGAGCCGGCGGAGGTTGATCGCGACACGGTGCCGTTCCCGCTGAAGCAGGCAGTTCGTCAGTACAACTGGTTGCTGAAGCAGGATCGGGTGCATTGCTCGTTCGAGGAACTGATGACCCACGGGGTCGACCAGTGGATCGAGCGGGCTCATACGTACCAGGAGATGGCGACGAGTTGGGACCACGTGTTCAATTCGCCGACTTGGACCGGAGCGGGGACTGGCCTGATGCAGTTGGCCGCTTGTTTCGTCCTGCCGATCTCCGACGACCTCGGCCGCGGCCGCTCGAGCATCTTCGAGACGCTCAAGGTGGCGGCGCTGATCCAGCAGACCGGCGGGGGCAATGGCTTCTCCTTCTCGGCGCTGCGCCCCAGCGGATCGCTGGTCCGGCGCAGCATGGGCAAGGCGACTGGGCCGATGGGCTTCCTCGAGGTCTACAACGCGGCCTTCGGCGTGATCGCTCAGGGTGGTTCGCGCCGGGGTGCCAACATGGGTGTGCTGCGAGTCAGCCACCCGGACATCCGGCCGTTCATCCAGTCGAAGGTTGTCGAGGGAGAGATCGGCAACTTCAACCTGAGCGTGGCGATCGAAGACGCGTTCATGGACGCCGTCGAACGCGACGGCGACTGGGTCTTGCAGTGGAAGCTCAACTCGCCGACGGACGATCCGGTTGACTACCAGTTGACCGAGACCATCCGGGCGCGGGAGCTCTACGACGAGATCGTCAAGAACGCTTGGGTGATCGGAGACCCCGGCAACCTGTTCATCGATCGAGCCAACCGGGACAACCCGGTGCCGAAGCTCTACGTTCTGGAAGCCACCAATCCCTGCGGGGAACAGTGGCTGCCGCCGTATTCGAACTGCTGCCTCGGCTCGATCGCGGTCGTCAACTTCGTCGAATGGGACGAAGCGCGCGGTTGTTACGTCATGAACTGGGAGCGGCTGCGTCAAACGATCGTCCTGGCAACCGAAGCGCTCGACGACGTCATCGACGCCAACGCCTACGTTCCGGAAGTTCCGGAGCTGGAGGCGGCGGCGCAGGGCGAGCGGCGAATCGGGTTGGGCCAGATGGGCCAAGCGGATGCCATGATCAAACTCGGCATTCGTTACGGCGCTGCGGACGGTCTCGACTTCGCCAGCCAGCTGACGGAGTTCGTGCGTTACCACAGCATGCTGACGTCGATTCGGCGGGCCAAAGAGCGCGGACCGTTCGAGTGGATCGAAGATTCGATCTACGATCCGAAGTTGCTGCGTGAACTCGGTCCCGGGGCGGAGATCTCAGGCGAAATGACCGATGGCAGCGGGCGGATGTACTCGTCGCGGCTATGGCAGCCGCCAACGCCGCTGGTCAAACACGAACGCGACTTCGGCCGGCCGGACTGCGACTGGATCGTCGTGACCGAAGGCATCATGGAGCACGGCATCCGCAACGCCTGTCAGCTGACCATCGCCCCGACCGGCACCATTGGTACTGTGTCGGCGATGGAGGGCTACGGCTGCGAACCGCTGTTCGCGCTGATCTACGAGCGGACGGTGATGCAGGAAGGCAAGGACATCAAGCTCTACTACCTGTCACCGCTGTTCGTTGAGGCTCTGCAGCGCGCCGGTATCGACGACGCGACGCAGAAGAAGATCCTGGACAAGGTCAAGGAAACGGGGTCGTGCCAGGGGATCGAAGAGGTGCCGGCCGAGATCCAGAATGTGTTCGTGGTGTCGGCCGATGTGACCGGCGATGAGCACGTTTGGACGCAGGCTGTCATCCAGCGGTTCGTCGACAACTCGATTTCCAAGACCATCAACCTCCCCAAAGAGGCGACGGTTGAGGACGTGTCGGCTGCCTACAAGCTGGCTTACCAGCTCGGTTGCAAGGGCATCACGGTTTACCGGCAGGGTAGTCGGGAACGTGAGGTTCTGGCAACGGGCAAGGGCGACCAGACGATCGATCCGGATCACTGGCCGTTCATCGAGCCGATGCCGCTGCCCGGCTACGTCGAGACGGTGGGTCTACCGACGCGGACACTGCGGATGCCGACGCCGTTCGGTAAGCTTCACGGGTATCTGACGGAGCTGGTCGAACACCCGGGGCGTCCGTTTGACACACGGCTGCAGTTCGGTAAGGCCGGCAACGACAAGGCGGCCGACATCGAAGCCATCGGTCGGTTGATCTCGCTGTGCTTCCGGGCGGGAATCAACGTCAAGGATGTGGTTGACCAGCTCGAAGGCATTGGCGGTCAGAGTCAAATCGGGTTCCGCGACCGGAAGGTGCGGTCTTCGCCCGACGCGATCGCCAAGACCTTGAAGCGGCTTTACATGCCTGAAGAGTGGGCAGCCGACTACGCTCTTGACACCCCAACCAACGGCTCAGCGCCCACGGTTGTGGCGGAGCCGGCGGCTGTGAGCAAGCCGCGCGGTGATTTGTGCCCGGAGTGCAAGAACTACTCGGTAGTTCACATTCAGGGTTGCAAGTACTGCAAGCGGGAGCTGGGGGGCTGCGGCAAGCAGCTCAACTGCGACTAGCAACAACGGTTTGATCGCTTATTTAGTGATCGGACGCGAGAGAGGGTGGGTCCAACCGGACCTGCCCTCTTTTCGTTTATAATAAGAATATGACCGCATACGTTTTTTATAGCGCCGACAACGGGCCAGAGGTTCGCAAATGCAAAGAATTTATCGACCAGTTGACTCGGCAGAAAGTCGACTGCAGCCCCACCGAATTTAATAGCCGGCAAGCAATTGTGCTGCGCGAGACATATGACATTATGGATCACCCCGCAGTGGTACTCACACGCTTGGATGGTAGCTTAGTGAATAAGTGGCAAGGTGACTGGCCGCTCGTTTCAGAACTAACTTACTTTGCTCATATCTAAATTCTCGATAGAATTAAGAGAATGAAAAAAGCCGCGCGACCAGATTTACCGGCCTTTGAAGCCGAAATGCTAAAGGTCTGGGATGCCGAGAAGGCGTTCCAAAAGTCCTTGGAGTTACGCAAAAGCGGCAAACGTTTCCGGTTCTTCGACGGCCCGCCCTTTGCCAACGGCGAGCCTCATTACGGCCATATCGAACAGGCAGCCATTAAAGATGCCATCGCCCGCTATAAAACCATGCGGGGCTACTACGTGCCCAGACGGCTCGGTTACGACACTCATGGTTTGCCGGTCGAGTTCGCAGTCGAAAAAGAGCTGGGCTTTAAGAACAAGCAAGACATTATCGATCACGGTGTCGACAAATTTATCGAGGCTTGTCGGGCGGTGGTATTTAAGCACCGAGGCGACTTTGAACGGATGCATCACCGGATTGGCCGTTGGGCAGGTTTTGACGACACCTACGCCACACTCGACCAAGATTATATGGAAAGCGTTTGGTGGGTGTTCGGCGAAATTTATAAGAAAGGCCTGGTTTATCAAGGCTTTAAATCGCTGCCATACTGCCCGCGCTGCGCCACTCCACTTTCCAACTTTGAAATGAACGACGGCTATAAAGACGACGTGATGGACCCGAGTTTTTACGTGAAGTTTAAGTTAAGAGACGAAGATGCTTACATGCTCGCTTGGACCACAACGCCCTGGAGTTTACCGGGTAATGTCGCGTTAGCGGTTCAGGCTGAGGCTGACTACGCCACGGTGGAAGTTAAGGGCCACGGTAGATTGATTTTAGCCAAGGACCGATTAGAAGTTCTCGATCTCAAAGGCCACGAATTTAATATCGAATCGACCCGCAAGGGCAGGGCTTTAGTCGGGCTACATTACGAGCCGCTGTACGAAGTTTCCGACGAGCCGAAAGCTTACGCAATTTACGACTCTAAAGAGGTGAGCTTAGAAGATGGAACCGGTATTTTGCACGTTGCGCCGGCGTTTGGTGAAGTAGACTTAGCCTTTGGGCAAGAACATGGCTTACCAGTCCTTTCAACCCTTGATCCGAACGGCAAAGTGATTGAGGGGCCCGACGAAGCTAAGGGGCGGTTCTTTAAGGATGCCGACAAACCGATAATTGCCGATTTAACCAAACGGGGACTGGACTTCGCGGCCGAATACGAACCCCACACTTATCCGTTTTGCTGGCGCTGCGAGACGCCGTTATTTTATTACGCTATCTCAACTTGGTTTGTTGAGGTTACCAAAATCCGCGAACAGTTAGTGGAGGCCGGAAAGGAAACTACTTGGACGCCGGGCCATGTTAAGACCGGCCGGTTTGTGAAATGGCTGGAGGGAGCTCGAGATTGGGCGATTTCCCGCAACCGGTTTTGGGGGACGCCAATTCCAATTTGGCGATGCGGCGAAGGCCACGACACCGTACTTAGTAGCGTGGAGCAATTAGAAAAACTCTCGGGCCGATCGGTTAAAGAACTGCACAAACCCTACATCGATGAAGTCAAAATTAAATGTGGTGAATGCGGCAAAGAGGCGACCCGTATCGAGGAGGTGTTTGATTGTTGGTTTGAGTCGGGCTCAATGCCGTACGGCCAAGACCATTATCCGTTTGAGAATAAAGTCGAGTTTGATGCCTCGTTTCCGGCCGACTTTATTGTCGAGGCAATTGAACAGGTCCATCTGTGGTTTTATACCCTTCACGTTTTGGGCGTAGCGTTGTTTGATAAGCCCGCTTACACCAACGTCGTCGCTACTGGTTTAATTTTGGCAGCTGATGGTCGGAAATTGTCTAAACGACTTAAGAACTTCCCACCGGTCGAGGAATTGTTCGAAAAATATGGCGCCGACAGCGTGCGCTTTTTCTTGCTTTCGAGCCCACTCATGTACGCAGAGGCTACCCGGCTAGATCAGGACGCTATTCGCGACGTCGAGCGCAATGTTTTTCTGACCCTTTGGAATACCCATAGCTTCCTTACGACTTACGCCGAGATCGACAAATGGGAACCACCAACGGAAATCGCAGAGCCCAAGAGCGATAACCTCCTCGACCAATGGATTGTTAGTCGGCTTAATCAAACGATCAGTGAGGTTACCAAACAAGCCGAGGAGTATCAAATTGCGGCAGCCTTACGGCCAATCCAGGAGTTGATCGACGATTTGTCGAATTGGTATGTCAGACGATCGCGTCGACGGTTTTGGAAAAGTGAAAGTGACAGCGATAAAAACCAAGCGTACGCCACGCTGCATTTTGTTTTGGCGCAAGTTTGCCAAATAATGGCGCCTTGGTCGCCGTTCGTAACCGACCAGATTTTTCGCAATCTGACAAATGAAAGTGTGCATTTTTCCAACTGGCCGGAGGCTGGAAGAATCGATGATGCAGTTATTGAACAAATGGATTTGGCCCGAAAAATCGTACAAGAAGGTCTGGCTCAACGCGGCGAAGCCAAAATTAAAGTTCGCCAGCCGTTAGCTAAATTGGAGATTATCGACGAGCTGCCCGAGCCACTACGGGTGATCATCGCCGAAGAGGTGAATGTCAAAGAGGTGATAACGGGAAAAGCCCTCAAGCTTGATACCGAACTGACCGATGAGCTTAAAGCCGAAGGTTTGGCGCGTGAAGTGATTCGGCACATTCAACAACTCCGCAAAGAGCTCGACCTAAAAGTGGACGACCGCATCAATCTAAGCCTTTCGACTAAGGATGGTGAACTTAAGGTTGCAATTAATTCCCACTTAGATCTGATAAAATCCGAGACATTGGCAGCCGAGTTGTCGGACCAAAGCACCGATGGTCCAAGACCAGTGGCAATCGATGGTAAAGAGCTGGAGGTAGGAGTTGAGCGAGCGAGTTAGTGGTTGCGATGTCTGCCCATTCATAGACAACCCCGACGCATTGGTGCTTCGCAGCAAGTATTGGATGGTGAATGTAGCGCCGGAGCAGAATTACCTGGGTCGCTGCTACGTCAGTCTGCTTGAGCACAAAGGGGACTTGGCGGAGCTTTCGAGTGAGGAGTGGCTTGATTTCGCCGCAGTGCTAAAGCAGCTTGAGTTGGCGATTCGCCAGGCCTTTGGGGCTGAGCTGTTTAACTGGGCATGTTTGATGAATAACGCCTACAAAGTCCATCCTTCCCACCCCCACGTTCACTGGCACGTCCGGCCGCGTTACAGCCTCGTCCATGTCCCTAGCTTTCGGGGCACGCAGTATCACGACCAGAAGTTTGGTCACAACTACGACCGCGAGGCCAAGAAGCCGGTTGGACCAGAACTCCAACAAGCCATCGCCACCGAACTCAAGAAATACGTTTAGTCCGCAGGGCAAGAAGTCTGCGGGCTTCTTGTATACTGACAAATATGTTTAACGCGAGGGTTTGGCGAAGTTTCGACTGGTGGTTGTTTGCGCTAGCCGCCCTTTTAACTTCGATCGGACTTATAGTTTTATATTCACTTGGTTTTAAAGCCGAGGGCGTCAGTGTGCCGGTCGATGCTCGTAATCAGGTAGCATTCGCGATTTTGGGAGCAGCGTTGTTGGTAGGGACCGCGTTAACAGATTATCGGCTGTGGGCTAAATACAGTCGCTGGTTGTACGGTTTAATGCTGCTGTTGCTCGGCTGGGTCGCGATCAACGGCCACTCAGCGCTCGGCGCGACTCGCTGGATCAACCTGGGCTTTTTCCAATTTCAGCCTTCGGAGCTGTCGAAATTAATCGTCATTATCGTATTGGCTAAGTTTTTGGCCGACCACTACGAGGAAATGAACCGAATTAAAAACGTCGCGCTATCGTTGGTTTATGTCCTAATTCCAGCGGTTTTGGTATTAATTCAGCCCGACCTTGGTACGGCCATAGTTTACGCGTTTATTTGGACGGTCATGGTTTTGTCTAGCCGAGTCAAATTATCACATTTCGCGGCTTTGTTTGCGCTAGCTGGCGCAATGGTACCGGTGGCAATTAAGCTAATGAAGCCCTATCAACGAGCCCGATTGGCGACGTTTTTGCATCCAACGGCCGACCCATTGCGCGGCGGCTATAACGTTTTGCAGGCCACCATTGCTGTCGGTAGCGGCCAACTAAGGGGAAGAGGATTGGGCGCCGGTACGCAAAGCCAGCTGAACTTTTTGCCCTCTCAGCACACCGATTTTATCTTCGCGGTGGTGGGGGAGAAACTCGGTTTTATAGGGGGCATGCTGATAATCATCCTGTTTGTTTTACTGCTTTTGAGGGCTCTTGCCATTGCCGCCAAAGCCCAAGACCGCTTCGGGATGCTAATCGCTGTTGGGATTGCGACCATGCTTTTGGTGCATGTATTTATTAATGTCGGAATGAATTTGGGTTTGCTCCCGGTCACCGGAATTCCGCTGCCGTTTGTGTCTTATGGCGGCACCAGTTTAATCGTCGGACTGATTGCGATCGGTTTGCTCGAATCAATTGCTATACGCCACAAAAAAATCTCCTTCGGCCGCTAGTATTGCCATAAGCGTTAAATCGGCGTAATATTCTCGCCATTCGCAGTGGGGCGAAGCACCAAGACATGGGGGAGAGGATGACTAGGCTAAAGCAGTTTGGGGAAGTGGAGTTTCCGGTATCCCGGGAGGACCTAGCCAAGATCGCTGTCCAGGCAGGGCTGACTGCAGCCGACGGACGCAGAGTTCATACCATTGCGTACCGGCGCCTGCGCAAACTCAAGTACCAATTGGCGAGGAAGTCGAAGCCAATTTACGTCTACCTCTATTGCCCGAAGGGGTTTTGTGGTGGGGACGCTTGTGAGCGGATTAATGAGCACCTCATCGATGAGAGCTCGATGCAGTGGGTGCCTGATCATCCGTCGCAAGGGCCGGTGATGAGCGCCGTGCTGGCTCAATTCCGTCGCTCGGAAGCTGCTAAACGCGGTTGGGAAACTCGCCGAAGCGTGAAAGCTCGTCGCTCAATCGCCGCCAAGCGAGGCTGGAAGAAGCGCCGGAGGGCGGCATGAAGGCACTATTTCCGGTCGACGAAGCCGAACAGATGATGACCATCTACGTTTGGCGCTATCAAACGCCGACCGACAGTTCGCTCGATCCGAGCTTTTGGTGGTACCGCGCGCTGCGTCAACTCTGGCACAGCCGCAAATGGAGTCGCGACTACGAGCGGATCATTAAACGGGCCGTTGAGCGCAACTACGTTGAGTTCAATCGCCCGTTGGTCAAACCCGAGTTGTTCGACCTACTGACCGATGAACTCTGGGCAGACCTGGTCGGCTTTTTCGGCCAAGAGGCTGCGTGAACACCATTCACGTAGCCTCGTTGTTTACAGATCAAAGTTGGTCTGGTAACATCCTTTGAGTCATGAAAGCAGTTATACAAACAGGCGGAAAACAGTATCTGGTCGAAAAGGGCCAGACTTTAAACGTGGAATTATTGAACACGGCCAAAGACAAGGCCGAGTTTGCGCCGCTTTTAGTAATTGACGGCGACAAAACTCAAATCGGCAAACCGACGGTTGAGGGTGTGAAGGTTAAGGCCGATGTTTTGGGCGAAGCCAAGGGAGATAAGATTAAAGTAATGAAATTCCGTAATAAAAAGCGGATCAAGAAATTGACCGGCCACCGCCAACGCTACTCCCAAATCAAAATCACCGCCATCGGCAAGTAACACTGTCCGCAAATCAGCGCCTTGAAAAGGCGCTTTTGGTTTGCTAAGATTCTGGCCTGTTCTGCTGAAACTTGATAGCTGAATTGGTTTGAGTTGACTAAGTTGGCGGATACCTTGAATCGTCATCGCCTCGCAGGAGGTGTGTGACGTTTGTAGGGCAGCGCCCGCTGGGGGCGGATTTGGCGAATAATCATCGTGGCCATCGCGGTGGTTACATTCGACCCAGTCTCTGTGGAGGACAACGATTGGTTGTCTCGCCGATGTTGATCGCTTTAGCTTCCTAGCTTGGGTCTGGCTGGCAAGCTTCCACACCGGAAGCCACACGCCCGCAGTAGCCGGCCAGATCCATTTTTTGAGTGAGACGCGCGCCTCCTTGGTGAATCTCGGGGGAGAGCGCATCATCATGGCCGCGTCTCACTCAATTTTTCGGACCGGCTCTGGCACGGTCCACTGGCTCGGTGCCGAAGAAATTGCGGCGGAGCCTTACGCCGCAGGGCCTTCTTGCGGGCACCGAGCCCAGTTTCCCGGCAGCTTTGGGACTTCCCTTTTCCAGGGATCTCCCTGAAGCTGCCGGAGTTTCACCGGAATAGATACCCGGCCAACCCCCGACCTCACGGTCGGGGGTTTCCTTTTTGACCGCCCCGTTGACAAGCACTTTGGCTGGGAGTAGTATCTCGTCTTGGTGTTGACATTGTGGCCGATGCTCACGGCAGCACTCTCGAGGGATTCGAAAAGCCGCTATTTCGCCCTGCATCTGCGGGTGTCGTGCGAGATAGTGGGTTCGTTTCTATCACGGGAGAGGGCTTTCGGGCCCGGGTTCGACTCCCAACGGCCACGCTGCAGTAGTTTCCGGCCCAAAGGGGGACGGAAAAAGGGCGGCAATGCCCACGAGTTTTCCGAAAGGAGTGATAGGTACGATGACCTCTGGTCGCACTCTGTCTGAGGATTTCTATGGGATCAACATCGACGCGATCGACGCGACGACGGCGTAGTACACGCCACTTGCAGTCGGAGACCCCGGGGCTATACGCCCCGGGGTCATCCTTTTTATAACGCGGTAATGCTAAAATACGCTTTAGTAGGAGGTTGTTTTGCCAAAAGGGCAGAGTTTTCAGTCTTTAATTCCCACCGATCTAGTCGAGTTGCAGTATGACATAACTGCTTCTGGTGACGAGGTTGCTCAAATTGACCCCGAAATTATCGATCCCAATCCTCATCAGCCGCGAAACAATTTTGACGAAAAAGAACTCTTTGCGCTAGCGGACTCAATTAAACTTCACGGTATTTTGCAGCCGCTAGTTTTAACACCGGCCGGTAACCGTTTTCATTTAGTGGCAGGTGAAAGAAGATTACGAGCGGCCAAAAGCTTAAGTCTAACGGCGGTACCAGCTATTGTCCGCGACTTTAATGAACAACAAAAGGTTGAGCTGGCCCTAATCGAAAATTTGCAGCGGGCGGAACTTAATCCAATCGAAACGGCAACGGCCTACCAAAAATTAATCAGCCAATTTAATCTTTCCCACGCGGAGGTGGCCAGGCGGATTGGGCGAGATAAATCAACTGTGACCAATACCTTACGGCTTTTGGGTTTGCCAGAGCGAGCCAAGGAAGCGCTAGTTAACGGCGAAATTAGTGAAGGGCACGGCCGGGCGATTTTAACTTTGCACGATCCCGAAAAAAGAGCCGAGCTAGTCGATTTGGTGATCAAAAATCATTACAGCGTCCGCCAAACCGAAGAGTTTGCCAGAAGCTACGGCCGGCACGAACAAGGCCGGGAGCGAGCCTTTAAACGAGTGGCTGGCTTTAGCGGCGGGGATGAAATCTCCAAGAAATTAACCAAACTGTTGGGCAAAAAAGTCCAAACCCTACCTACGGCTGTAGGCGGCCGGTTGGTGATTTATTTTAACGACGAATCAGAACTTGAGGTTTTGGCCGAGGCGATTGAGCGCGGCTGGAAGGGGAAGATTAAGTAGGCGAATTTCGTTAACCGGCAATAGCCGCAAGATAGCGACGCCGATGATATTTTCGCTAGGCAAAAAACCCCATTCACGGGAGTCGTAAGACCCGCCGGGGGTGCGGTTATCACCCATCACAAAGACGTTCCCCGGAGGCACCACTTCATCGATATCACCTTGCGTAACAGCATCCCTTTCAACTGGATTATTGGCGTCCGGGTCAAAGCCCTCTGGGTGCTGTGAGTTGTAGATTGTAACCCTGCCGTCTTTGACAACTACGCGATCACCCGGCAAACCCGCTACGCGCTTGACGAAGGTTTGGGTTGGACTGGGTGGGGCGATAAAGACGACAACCTGCTCGCGGTGAGGGATGTAATAAACGTGCTTAGCTGACCCGCCGCGCAGCTTAGTAAAGCTAGCTCCGACCTTAGAAATGATTAAGTAGTTAGAATCTTGCAGAGTGGAAAACATGCTTGAACCGACTACTTGATAGGCTTGAAAGACGAAAAAGTGCAAAACGATAACGATTGCAAAAGGAGTAATTAACCAATTAAAAATCGTCCGGACGGTAGCCCAGACTATCCCTAATGCAGCGCCGGAGTTGTCATCTTCGTCTTCGTCGGTTTGATCGGGCTTAGTAGGGTGCTCCAGTTCGGCGAGCAGTGCGTCGGCTTCTTGCTTGGCGGTTTTAGGGGTAGCTTGCGGCGCTTCGTCTTCGGTCGATTTTTTTGGCATAGTCAAAAGTATACAGGCCAAAGCGCCCCTCCGGCTACCCTTGCACCTGAAAGGCCGAAACGCTAAACTGGTCGTCTGGATCGAGTTCAACGTATGAGTTAAACTTAAGCGCAATGACTGAGCACGACGAGCAGGCTGAAACCTTAATTATCGAAGACGCAGAAGAGGTTTTGGTTAAACAAAAGCGAAAATTTTGGAGAAAGTTGAAGAATCTGAAACGCTGGCAAAAAGCTTTACTGGTGGTGGCCGCTGTAGTGTTGGCGGTTATCGTTGTATTGGGCGTCAAGACGTTGCTCGCCACCAAGCGGATTTTGACCGCAACTGGCAGCGCGCCGGTTTTGTCTGGAGACATTAGCCCCGACAAGCTCCGTAAAGAAGGCGACAGCCGGGTCAATATTTTGCTATTGGGCATTGGCGGCGCCGGCCACGACGGACCGGATCTTTCCGATTCAATCATGATTATTTCGATCGATCCAAAGACCAAAACGGCGGCGGCCTTGTCGATCCCACGGGACTTATATGTCCCGATTGGCCCAAACAACAAATATGGTCACGCCAAAATTAACGCCGCTCACGCCTACGGAGAGCAAGAGGATTATCCGGGCGGCGGGCCGGCGCTGGCGAAACAAACGGTTGAGAATCTGCTCGATTTGCCGATTCATTATTACGTTAGGACCGACTTTAACGGTTTTAAGACTGCGGTTGATGCTGTAGGGGGAGTCGACGTCTGTGTCGACAAGCGGCTGTACGATCCCTACTTCCCGCTCGGCGAAACCGGCGATTACACGGTGGTTAATATTGCGGCGGGCTGCCAGCACATGAACGGCCAGCTAGCCTTGGAGTATGCCCGGTCGCGGGAAACTACGAGTGACTTCGATCGCGCCGCTAGGCAACAAAAAATTATTCTTGGCCTTAAAGACAAGGTGTTTTCGGCTGGGACCTTGGCCAATCCGGCTAAGGTATCCAAACTAATCGATACCGTTGGCACTCACGTTAAAACCGACCTGTCTTTATCGGACCTTATGAAGCTGATTAAGCTGACAAAGCTAATCAATAACAATACCGTGCAGAAAAAGGTTCTGGACACCTCCGACGCCGGACTGTTGAAATTTGGTTTTACGCAAGACGCTGGTTCTATCGAAGTGCCGCAGGCGGGGATCGACAATTTTCTCGACATTCAGATCCTGACTCATACTTTATTCCCAGACCCTTACATAGCCGAAGAACATTCAGCGGTTGAAGTGCAAAACGGCACCTACCGTAGCGGGTTGGCAACCACGGTTACCAAGCTGCTAAAGGGGTATGGGTACAACGTCGTCAATACCACCACGGCTCCGCAGCAAAACTACACCAAGTCGGTTCTTTATGACTACTCTGGCGGCAAAAAACCCTACACCATCAACTATCTCGAGCGCCGATTTGGGGTAAAAGCGGTTAAAGCGGCCCGTCCCACCGGTTCTAGTACCGACATTACCTTGATCGTCGGATCAGACTACGAACCTTAAGATGAGACTAAGGCTATTCAAACTACCAAGGCTGGCGGCGGCGTTTGTGGTGGCGGCTATTTTGAGCGGAGCGGTTTTTTGGTTGGCCCATTTGGGTTGGGCAGCGCCCGATCACGCCGTAGATAGTAGCTGGGGGATCGCCGCTTTCGCCCTGGTGTTAATTAGCAGTTTGTATTGGCATGCCAGAAGCGGGCGGCGGCTGACCCTAGCCTCCCGGCTGTTACTTGGTTTTAGCTTTAGTTTATTGATATTACTATCCGGAAACTGGTACCTCGCAGCGGTTTTTGGCTTCGCCTTTACGGCGCTGCTAGTCGGTATAGTCCAGCGCCATCTAACGCCACCGGTGAGATTGGCCGTTGCTGGCGCAATGCAGTTTGCGGCGTTGTGGGCGATTTATTTGGCCGGCGCGGTGTGGAAGTGGCCAATGTTTTGGTTGTTGGTTTTAACCTACGCCAGCGCCTACATTTCGGCCAGCTGGCTACTTGATGGTTATGAAGAGCGGGCTCGCCGACTGTTAGCCACAGCTTGGGGTTTGATCGCCGGCGAATTTGCCTTCGTGTTTTCGATCTGGTTGGTTAACTACATAATTAAAGTCGTAGTGTTGCCCCAGGCTGCCCTGGTTATTTCGGCGATTGGTTACGTTTTTGCCGGGATTTATTTGGCGCACAAAGATTCAAAACTGGGCCGTTTTCGTCTGGCGGAGTATTTATTGATCGGGCTGCTTCTAATTGTGATTGTGGCGGTTGGCACAAAATGGAGCGGTAGCCTGTAGCCTTAAGCGATTTGATATAATTTAATTTAAATGGCAGCCGAAGACCAAGAATCATTAATACCCCGAGCAATTGTCGAAAAGCTTCTGGTTTTGGCGCTGCTGGCCGGTTTGGTTGGCGGCGTAGTTGGCGGTTGGGGCTGGCAAAAGCTGGAAACTCTTAGTCCAACGGCCGGAAAAGAGCTGGTTTTGCAGGAAAATTCGGCGGTAATCGACGTTGCCAAAAAGGTTTCACCGAGTGTGGTCAGCATTACTACCGTGGCTACAGTAAATAACGTGTTTGGCTTTGGCCAAACCGAAGAAGGGGCCGGCACTGGCATGGTGGTCAGCTCCGACGGCCTGATTTTAACCAACAAACACGTTGTACCGGTAGGGACGGCGTCGGTCAAGGTTTTTACCAACGATGGCAAAGAGCTTGACGGTACGGTAGTGGCTCGTGACCCAAGTAATGACCTGGCGTTCGTGAAAGTTAACGCCAATTTACCGGCGGTCCAGTTGGGTGATTCGTCTAAAGCCGAAGTAGGGCAAAGGGTGATCGCGATTGGTAACGCGTTGGGTCAGTTCCAGAATAGTGTGACCTACGGGGTCATCTCTGGGGTTGGTCGGCCGATCCAGGCGGGGGACGAAACCGGTGGATCAAGTGAGTCGTTGCAAGACTTGTTCCAAACCGATGCAGCGATTAACCCCGGTAACTCCGGCGGCCCGATGGTGAATTTGGCCGGGCAGGTGATTGGCATTAATACGGCTATCGCCGGTGACGCTCAGAACATTGGCTTTGCAATCCCGATCAACGAAGCCAAAGGAGATATTTCTAGCTACGAGAAAAACAAAAAAATCGTTAAGCCATTTTTGGGTGTGCGGTTTATTCAAATCACGAAAGAGTTTGCCGCCAGCCGAAATTTGCCGGTTTCAGACGGTGCCTACGTCGATGCCGATGGTGCAAACCCGATTGTCGATGGCAGTCCGGCCGCCAAAGCTGGGATCAAGGCCGGTGACATTATAACTAAGGTCGGTAATGAAGCGGTCGATTCGAAAAGTTCGTTAACTGCTCTAATTTCCGAACATCAGCCCGGCGATAGGGTGGCTCTGACAATTCTGCGCAACGGTAAAACCCAAGTCGTAAACGTCACCCTTACCGAAGCCCCCAGCCAATGATGGCTTTAATAGTTATTTTGATCGTAGTAGTCATAATCGCCGTCAAGCGAACGGCTCACTTTTTGGTTTCCCAACTTGGCAATACGCCAACCTCTAAAACTTTAAACATCGACATTACTCGGCGGTTTTTGAAATTTCTCTGTCTAACCGCGCTAGTAATTCTTGTCTGGTCGATTTTCCGGCTCGCCGTTTCTTCTTCTTGGTTACCATTTCAGCAGTTTTGTTCGATCCATTGCTTGTCGCCGGTTGGGGTTTACGCGCTGTATTTGAGTGCAGCCATCGGCTCTTTTGAGGTGCTACTAATAGCCATGCCCTACGCTAGGCAAAACCCTAAAACGAAGTAGGATTGGTCGCGGAGTTTGAGGCCGGCGTTGCCGGCTATTTTAATTAGTTCGGGTTGCTGCCAGGGATCGGATTCGATAAAGACGTGCCCAGCTTTGGCTAAATGTTTTGGCAGCTGCTCGAAAAATTTACGATAAAGATCCAAACCATCTTTACCTCCAAGTAGAGCAACTTTTGGTTCGTTTTTAACTTCGGGGAGCAGATCGGAATCATTTTTGAGGTAGGGGAGATTAGCGACAACGGTTTCGAACTGGCCGGCGACTTTAGAGAAAAGGTCAGATTCAACGAGCTTAATTTTGACATCGTTTAGCTTCGCATTTTCTTGGGCGACCTTGAGGGCGGAAGAGGAAACATCGGTGGCTGTGACGGTTAGGTCGGGACGGTTAACTGCGATTGAGATAGCTAGGGCGCCGCAGCCAGTGCCGATATCGATTAGTTTAGAGTCTTTGGGTGCGCCTTTAATGGCTAAATCGACGATGGTTTCCGATTCCGGGCGGGGCTGCAAAACGTCGGGGGTGATTATGAGTTCCAGGCCGTAAAAGTCTTTACTGCCCACCAAATGAGCGATCGGGACCCGCTTTGCCCTCTTAGCGATTAGTTCTTCAAGACCCTCAATTTGCCTTTCCGGGTAGGCTAGAAGAGTTGATTTATCGGTGCCGGAAACGTATTCGGCTAGCACTAAGGCATCGAGCTCCGGCGAAGAAACGCCGGCCTTGGCTAGTACGGTTTCAGCCTGTTTGATCGTCATGAATGGCGCCGGCTTTCATTAGTTCGGTCATGACATCGTCGATATCGCCGTCCATAAACTTTTCGAGGTTGTGACGAGTCAGGTTAATACGATGGTCGGTCACGCGATCTTGGGGGAAGTTGTAGGTGCGGATCTTTTCGCTGCGATCGCCGGTACCGATTTGCCCTTTGCGGGCGGCGGAGGTGGCGGCGCGTTCCTCTTCTAGCTTTTTGGCGAGAAGGCGAGATCGCAAGACGCCCATAGCTTTCATTTTGTTCTTAAGCTGGGAACGTTCATCCTGGCAAACAACCACTATCCCGGATGGTTTGTGGGTTATTCGGACAGCCGAGTCTGTGGTGTTAACCGACTGGCCGCCATGGCCGCCGGATCGAAAAACGTCGATTTGCAAGTCGTCGGTATTAATTTCGACATCGGTTTCTTCGGCTTCGGGCAAAACGGCAACGGTGGCAGTCGAAGTATGAATACGACCCTGCGATTCAGTTACTGGTACTCGTTGAACTCGATGCACACCGGACTCAAATTTCAGTCGGCCATAGGCGCCGCTGCCGCGTAAAGCAAAAACGATTTCTTTAAACCCGCCAGTGTCGTTTGAGCTTTGGCTGATCAGCTCGGCTTTCCAGCCCTGGCGTTCGCCGTAGCGAATGTACATACGGTAAATCTCTCCGGCAAAAAGGGAGGACTCATCTCCGCCTGCACCAGCCCGAATTTCGATAATGGAGTCTTTTTGGTCGTTCGGGTCCTTGGGCTCTAGCGCTTCGGCTAGTTGCTCGTTCACTTGGGCTATTTCGGATTCAATCCTGGGCAAATCCTCCAGTGCTAAGGCTGCCAGTTCGGGATCGGTTAAGGCCTCTTTTGAATCAATCAGCTCCTTTTCCAGTTGATGCTGCCGGTCAAACAGCGCGATAGTTGCTTGAAGATCGGAGATTTGCTTAGAAGTCTTACCATAATCGGGCGAGCTGTAAGAAGTCTCCGTCAATTTCTGACTGAGTGATTCGTAGTCGGATCGGATTTTTTGCTCTTGTGGGTTCATAATTGAATGTAATGAGAAGCAATGCTGGCATATGCTTCGAGTGGAATGAAATTATACATAGTATACTTTTAGCCTAACAAAAAGACGCCTAAGTGGCGCCAGATTGTAATTAAGTTATTTAGTTTCAGATTCAGGTAAATCGACGGTTTCGGCTTCAAGTTTTTCTTCGATCTTTTCAACTACGGCCTCTTCAATCTTTTCGGACTTCGAGTTTTTGGCTTGGGATTTCTGCGCGGCAGCACGGCGGGCGTTGAATTTATCAACCCGACCAGCGGTGTCGACCAGCTTTTGTTTGCCGGTGTAGAAAGGATGGCAATTCGAACAGATCTCCACCTCGATAGAAGGAATAGTGGAGTGGGTTTCAAAGTCCGTGCCGCAACCGTTGCAGTGGACTTTAGTGACCATATATTCGGGGTGGATGCCCTGTTTCATAACTGAATCAGTTTAAGGGAAAACCCCGAGGTAATCAAGAGGCTAGAGAGTAGGGAATAGGTTGACAAAACGTAAGCTTTATGCTAATGTTGCTCGGTTCATTCGGACTTGTTCTGGATGAGCGCTCCTTACAAAGATCCCTTTAACGGGATTTTGCAGTCACAACCCCTCTGTGGTTTGTGGCTGCTTATCTGGTTGCAATCACCCTCATGCAGCCAGTTAAGCAGCTCACGAACAGAGGAGGAAACGATGAAATTGTGGCGGACTCTCTTGGTCGCTGCAACGGCTTTCTGTCTGACCTGGCTCTACATTCTGACGTTCCCTCAGCAATTGTCCTGGAAGCTCGTCGGGGTTTTCTCCGCGATCACTCTCGCGGTGAACACCTTCGCCTGGCTGATCGAGCGCATTGTCGAGGAGCACTCCGATGAGCTGAAGCGCGAGATCAGCCGTCAGCTTAGCTAGGGTTTCCCGGGGGCGACTCCTACGCAGCCCGTCCGGCTCTAACGAGCGCCCCCGGGCTGAATTACCGCGTCGGATGTCCCCGGGCGGGTCGTAAGCAGCCTGCCCGCAGCCCGCAGCCCGTCCGGGGACTTTTTAAGGGGGTGACATGCAAGATTTTGTGCGGAAGCACAAGAAGCTGGTGATCGGATTTTTCACCTCCTTGGCGCTCGTCGCCTTGGCCGTGAAAGATTTCAAGCACCAGCAGCAGAAGCGCATCAACAGCGGCAAGTAGCCGCTGTCACTCGAGAGGGAAACGAGTGAAAGAACATAGTTAGCCGCGTTTAATTTGGCTCGCGGGATACAAAAAAGCCAATGCGGCTTCGGGGATGGATTCGGATGATTCCGAGTCCTATCAACCTCGAAGCCGTAATACTTTGTCCTTACTTCACGATCAGAGTACAATCGCGAGCTAAGGAGAGGGTACATTAAAAACGGCTGGCATTAAGCTGGCCGAAAAAAGACGAGGGGTGCGACGATGGACGAGCTGTGGGAATATAAGCCCGATTGGGATCATTCCGTCGGCAGAAGCCTACGGACGCGCATCACCATCACCGGTCAGGGCATTGCGCCAGACGATCCGATTCGGATCACCCTAACGCGCACTGCAATCAAAGTCCATTGGCCGGAAGGCATCGAGATGCCGACCGACGAAGGGCACCGTTTCATCGGGGCTCTCAACGATCTTCTCCGCGACCAGCTGAGCTGGTTGTCGGCCGGAGTCGACCCACCGGAACCGAAACCATCACTCAAGGTGGTCGACCCGCACAACGCAGCGTCGTGACGCCACGCGCGGCGAAGGAGCGGCTGGATGTTTTCAGCCGCTCCTTTCTTGTTGTCAAAAACCAGATTAGCTGCTAGTCTATATGAGTCATTTTTAACGAAACAGTCTCGTTACTTAATCCTCCGCTTAGCGGATCGACGAGACAAAGGAAAGGATTTTAAAATTGCCTGAATTAAAAGAGTTACTGGAAGCCGGAGCGCATTTTGGTCACCAAACGCGCCGCTGGAACCCTAAAATGGAGCGCTTTATTTATGGTGCCCGCGGCGGCGTACATATTATTGATCTGACTAAAACCGCTGATTTTATCAAAACGGCCGCTAAATTCGCCGAAGACACTGCTGCCAGCGGCAAACCGGTTCTGTTTGTTGGCACTAAGAGACAGGCGAGGGGAATCATCGAAGCTGCGGCCAAAAAAGCTGGCATGCCCTATATTATCGAGCGCTGGCTCGGCGGCACGCTAACTAACTGGCAAACCATTAAGCGCCAGATTGATCGGCTAAAGAAGCTCGAGGCAGACCTAGAAAGCGGGGATACCGAATCCAAATACAGCAAGAAAGAAGTGTCGGAGTTTAAGGAAGAAATTCGGAAGTTAAACCTGGTACTTGGCGGTGTTAAAGACATGACCGAACTGCCGGGTGCCATTTACATAGTTGACTCGGTAAGGGAGCAAATTCCGATCGCCGAAGCCAAAAAACTGGGCATTCCGGTAATTGCGATCGCCGATACCAATTCCGACCCCGACCAAATCGACTTTCCGATTCCAGCTAACGACGACGCTATTAAATCGATCGCCATAATTACCGATGAAATTGCTAAAGCCGCTTTGGACGGGCGGGAAAAGCACCTAAAACAGGTGGCAAAAGCCGAGGCCCAGGCGGAGGTGGCCAGTGTCTAGCGTTGAGGATATTAAAAAACTCCGAGACATGACCGGCGCTGGTTTTTCGAGCGCCAAGGAGGCTTACGAAGAAGCCGAAGGTAATTTAGAAAAGGCGGTAGAAATACTGCGCAAGAAGGGTCTGGCCGGGGCTGCCAAGAAGGCCGGTCGGGAAGCCAAGCAGGGTTTGATTGAAGCCTATACGCATGGCGGCCGAATTGGCGCGATGGTTGAAATTAACTGCGAAACCGACTTTGTGGCTCGAACCGATGACTTCAAAAACTTTGTTCACGATATTGCCATGCATGTGGCTGCCTCAAATCCACTTTACGTCTCGGTTGACGATATTCCAGAAGAGGTAATCGAAAAAGAAAAAGAGATTTACGGCGAAGAGGTTGCTGGAAAACCGGCCGATGTAGTTGAGAAAATCGTTTCCGGCAAGCTGGCCAAGTACTACTCAGACGTTTGTTTGCTAAACCAAGCCTTCGTTAAAGATCCCGACCAAACGATCGAAGATTTACGTACCGCTTTGGTCGCCAAAATTGGTGAGAATGTGGTAATTCGCCGGATCGCACGGTGGGAATTGGGCGAAGCTAGTGACAACTAGAGAAATTGTCGATCAAGCACCCGACAAAATGGACAAAGCCCTCGAGTTTTTGGCTGAGGAGCTGAAAGGTCTTCGAACTGGCCGAGCCTCAACCGCGCTGGTTGAGGGAATTACGGTTGAGCAGTATGGGCAAAATATGGCAATCAAGCAGGTGGCAACTCTTTCGGTGCCAGATCCGCGCACGATTCAGATCACGCCCTGGGACCCGACGATGGTAGCTGTGATCGAAAAAGCGATTCGAGAGAGTCAAAGTTTGGGTTTGAATCCCAACAACGACGGCCACGCGATTCGGCTTAATCTTCCGCCGCTCAATGAAGAAACCCGCAAAAATCTGGTCAAGGTTTTGGGTGAGAAGATCGAGGCATGCCACATTAGCCTGCGCGGCATCCGCCACGAGCTTCTCGATGAAGTAAAGAAGCTGGAGAAGCAAAAGCAGGCCACTCAAGACGATGTGAAGTTTGCTGAAACTAAGCTCAACGAAAAGATCGATGAATACCGCGGCAAAATCAAGCAAATTGAGGAAGCCAAAACCAAAGAAATAATGGAAGTTTAAGGATATACTTAAGCGCAATGACACCTCAATCGAACCCCCAACCAATCTCTACCGACACCGAAACCATTGTTCCGACTCACCTCGGTTTAATTCTCGATGGTAATCGCCGCTGGGCCAAAGAAAACGGATTGCCTCAAATGGAGGGGCATCGGCGGGGCTACGAGAAAGTCAAAAAAGTGGCAGAAGAGGCGTTTAATCGCGGCGTAAAATACGTCTCGGTTTATGCTTTATCGGCGGAAAATCTCAACCGCAGCAAAGAGGAGGTAAACTACCTCATGAAGTTGCTGTATTGGGTGGCCACTCACGAAGTTGATGAGCTGGACGGCAAAAACATCAAAATCATCTGGATGGGCGAGGCGGATGGATTAGTGCCAAAGGTCGTTAAGGCGATTAAGGCCGCCGAGGTCAAGACGGCTAAAAATACTGGCGGGGTACTGGTGCTTTGCGTTAATTACAGCGGGCAACAGGAGATCGCGACAGCTGCGGCCAAGATGATTCAGGCCGGAGTCAAACAGGAAGAGGTCACGCTACAAAAAGTTGCCGATTATTTATATGCTCCCGAGGTACCGTCTTGCGACCTGATCGTTCGGACTTCGGGGGAACAGCGATTGTCGAATTTCCAGCTCTGGCGAGCAAATTATGCGGAGCTGCTATTTATTGATGAGTATTGGCCAGGGATCGATGCGAACGAGTTTCTCGACACCTGTCTGGCTCATTTCACGGCTCGGGCTCGCCGCTTCGGCAAATAATTTCTGGTAAGCTAAGAGGGTATGATCATAAGCATTTTAATTGTGGCTGCGACGCTGTCCCTGCTCGTTTTCATTCACGAGCTGGGGCATTTTATTGCCGCCAAACGATCGGGAGTAGAGGTAAGGGAGTTTGGTTTTGGTTTTCCGCCGCGGCTATTTGGGGTTAAGCGAGGCGGGACAATTTTTTCGATTAATCTGATTCCGCTTGGCGGCTTCGTAAAGCTAAAGGGCGATCTGGAAAACGAAGGCGGTTCGGGTAATTTTACCCAAGCCAGTTATGGCAGGAAGTCGAAAATTCTACTGGCGGGCGTGGCCATGAACTTGCTGGTGGGGTATTTACTGCTGGTGTTTTTGGCAATTACCGGTTTACCGCCGGTGCCAGGCGTTAACCCGAATCAACGAGGCGTAACCTATGTCCAACCACCCCAAGTGATCGTTTCGGAGGTCTTAAATGGTTCGGCGGCCCAGCGCGCGGGATTTAAGAAAGGCGACGTAGTTTTGAGCGCAAACGATGAAGTCATAACCGGCCCCAAGCAGCTGCAACAATTTACCTCTCACCACGCCGGCGATTTAGTGAATTTTAAGATCAAAAGGGGAAATCATACGTTCGATCAAGCAGCAACTCTCTCCGGCACCGGGCAATTGGGCATCGGTTTGCAATCAGCCTATTTAATAAAATATTCGCCCCTGCCAGCTCTGTTGGTTTCGGCCAAACTGGTCGTCCAGATTATTGCTTCTACTATTGGTGGGTTTTTCAAAGCGATCTTTAATTTACCCAAGATTATCGGCGGCAGTTTCGGTAAAAATCGTCCGGCGGCGGCCAACGGCGTGATCGGTCCGGTAGGGATAGTGTCGATTGTGAGCGGTATTTTGTATCTTGGCTTCCGCTACATCCTAATCCTTGTAACCTTAATTTCAATTTCCCTTGCGGTAATTAACACGCTGCCAATTCCAGTACTGGATGGCGGCCGCTGGCTGCTGATTACGATTAACAAACTCGCACGCAGGGATTTGACCAAACCGATCGAAAGTTTTTTGTTTGGTCTAAGCTACGCTTTCTTGATTGTACTGATTGTGACGGTCACTTATTTGGATATTAGGTTCCATTGAAGCTAAACGCTAAATTCGACGTTCCATGGGGTTGGCGGGAGGCGATGTTTGTTTACATGGCGTCTTGGATCGGCTTGCCAATTTTGCTAGTACTGCTTTTAAGGTTCGTTGGCGTTTTTAAGCTCGTTTCAGCCCTCGCACACGGTGTGGCTAAAGGCGAAATAACTTCGGCTTTTGTTTTTTTATTAATAAATGGGGTCGCGGCGCTGCTTTTGGTGCGTTATTTTCTTAAAAAACACAAGGTTGGTTGGGACAAAGTTGGGTGGCGTCCGTTTAATTTATTTAAGGCAGCGTTACTAATTTTGATTGGCCTGGGCGTTTTTTTGGTGGCGGCGCATTTAATTTTTATCCTAATTGCTCACTTATTCCCGCACTTTAACGCCAGTCAACCTCAGGTCAACGATTTCACAACCGGCGCAAAAGCTTCGCCCAAGTTGAGTTTGATTGCTCTGGTTTTGATCCCACCGATCATTGAAGAAACGGTTTTTCGCGGCTTTATTTTTCCGGCGATTTCCGACCAGTTTGGCATGATTACTGGAGTAATCGGTTCGAGTTTATTGTTTGCGGTAGCTCATTTGCAGCTTAACGTTTCGGTCTACACCTTTGTGCTGGGCTGCTTGCTTGCTATGATGTATGCGAAAACTAGAAGTATTTGGCCGGGCATATTCTTGCACATGTTAAATAACTATTTGGCCTATACGGTCATCCTTGGGAAATAATGAGACTATCTGAAACGTTCGCTAAAACCACCAAAACCATCGCCGAGAACGAGTCGGTCCATTATAAGTTGTTGGTTCGGGCTGGGTTTATCGACCAGCTGGCGGCCGGCATTTACAGCTACTTGCCGCTGGGCTTGCGAGTGCTGCGCAAGATCGAAAACGTGGTCCGGGAAGAAATGAACGGGATTGGAGGAGAAGAGATTCTAATGCCAATTTTGCACCCGGCAGCCAACTGGAAAACGACCGGTGGGTGGAATCAAATCGACATTTTGTTTAAGCTCAAAAGCCGGACCGGCCAGGAGTACGCCTTGGGCCAAAGCGAAGAAGAGGTGGTAACGCCGCTGGTGATGCAGAGGCTTAAATCCTACAAGGATCTGCCCAAAAGCGTTTATCAGATTCACTGGAAGTATCGCGACGAGCTGCGAGCCAAATCTGGTATATTACGCGGCCGCGAATTTTATATGAAAGATATGTATAGCTTTCATACCGATCAGGGTGATTTTGATAATTACTACGAGACGGTAAAACAAGCGTACTTGCGAATTTACGACCGTTTAGGGTTGCAGGCTAAGGTGACCGAGGCGTCCGGTGGATTGTTTAGCGAAAAGATCTCCTACGAATTTGAGGTTTTAACGGATGCCGGGGAAGACGACATTTTGTACTGTGAGGATTGCGACTACTGCATTAACACCGAAATAGCCAAAACCAAAGCCGGGGATAAGTGCCCGAGTTGCGGTAAAGGCAAATTGAAAAAAGCGAAGGCGTCTGAAGTTGGTAATGTTTTTGATCTCGGCCAGAAATACACCAAAGCCTTTGATTTGTCGGTTAGCGACCCTTCGGATAAGCCAATTTATCCGATTATGGGTTGCTTTGGTCTGGGGATTAGCCGGGTTATGGGCGTAATTGCCGAAAAGTTTAACGACGAGCATGGCCTGATTTGGCCCAAAAGCGTAGCCCCAGCTGATGTTCATATCGTAACGATCAGTGAAGATACGGCGGTTAAAGAGGCGGGCGATAAGTTGCACCAGTTGCTGGAAGATTCCGGCAAAGTGGTCATTTTAGATGACCGAGACGTATCGGCTGGCGCAAAGTTTGCCGATGCTGATTTGATAGGTGTGCCGCTGCGCGTGACGATTAGTCCGAAAACCCTCGAGAAAAACTCCGTCGAACTCAAGGTTCGCTCCGAAAAAGACTCTAAACTCGTTGAGCTCTCCAAACTCCAGTCGACTCTCGAATGATCAACTTGCGCCAGGCCAAGCCGGATGAGGTTCGGGGGATTCAAGACCTTAACGACTTAGTTTTTGCCGATAACGTTAAGTATGATCCAGACCTTGATCCAGGTTGGGCTCAGTCGGATAAGGGTCGCAAGTACTTTACCGACCGTCTCAGTGACCCGACTGCTTATTTTGTGGTGGCAGAGGAGGGTGGTCGTCTAGTTGGCTACGCTAACGCTCAACCGATTAAAGAGTTTGAATACCGCGAGCATAAATATGTGGAGATCGACAATTTGGGGGTCATTCCGGAGTATCGCCGGCAGGGCATCGCATCGAAGCTACTGGATGAATGTCTGTCTTGGGCGAAAGGCGAAGGCTACGAAAAAGTTTATCTTCAAAGCTACGCCAAAAACACCGGCGCCCGAGAATTCTACAAAAAGTTGGGTTACCACGAGATCGATATCGGGCTCGAAAAAGACCTTTAGTTGAGCACAAAAGTTGTACAACTGATCAAGTAAACCCCTGGTCCGTTTTGGTGTTCAATAAAAAGGTTCAAAACCGCTTGAGCTAATCTGTAAACGTAGGTTAAACTGGAATGAATGATTGTGGGAGAGGGCGAGTTTGATTAAACGTGTTTTGGGTAGATTTTCGCACGATGTTGGCATCGACTTAGGAACAGCCAACACGCTTGTTTATGTCCGCGGCAAGGGGATCGTTATCAACGAACCCAGCGTTGTGGCCATTAACAAGCACAACAACCAGATACTGGCCATCGGCGACGAAGCCAAACAAATGGTCGGCAAAACTCCGGCTTCGATTGTTGCAACCCGGCCGCTGGTAGACGGCGTAGTTAGTGACTTCGAAGTGACCGAGCAGATGCTGCGCTATTTTATCGATAAAGTTCACAAAGAAAGCTTTACGGTAGTGCCAAGGCCGCGGGTGGTGATTGGAATTCCCTCTGGCGTGACCGAGGTAGAGAAGCGGGCGGTAGAAGATGCGGCTACTAACGCCGGAGCCCGCCAAACTTTCCTGGTTGAAGAGCCGATGGCGGCGGCAATTGGCAGCCGGCTGCCAATTCACGATGCGGCCGGTTCGATGATCGTCGATATTGGCGGTGGTACGACCGAGGTGGCAATTATTTCGCTGGGTGGGATCGTGACTTCTCGTTCCCTACGGATTGCCGGCGACGAGCTAAACGAAGACGTCATGCACTACGCTCGTGATGAATTTAACCTCCAAATCGGGGAGAGAACCGCCGAGGCTATTAAGATTGGTATCGGGTCGGCTTATCAAATGAGCGGCGACGACAAGAAAACTATGCCAATGCGAGGACGGGATTTGGTTACTGGTTTACCTCGAGAGATAAAGGTGTCGTCTGAGCAAATTCGCTTAGCGTTGATGCGCAGCGTGGCCGAAATCGTCGACGCCATTAAAATTACCATTGAAGAGACTCCTCCGGAGCTTGTAGCCGACATTATGGGCCGCGGGATTTATTTGGCTGGCGGCGGCGCATTACTTAACGGGCTGGCTCTGCTGGTTCACCGTGAGACTCGGATGCCGGTTAAAATTACCGATGACCCATTAACTACCGTTGTCCGGGGCACCGGCCTAGTTTTGGAAGACTTGGATAAACTGAAAGACATTATTGTGCCGACTCAGTTCGGCAAAATTCCCAGGTAGATGAAGGTTGGAGGCAGACAATTTAATCGGCCGGTTGGGCGGCGCATTTTAGGATTGATTTTGCTGGGTGCTCTTCTAGTTGGATTGGGAAGATTTGGCTGGACGAAGCCGCTGAATGTGGTTGCTGACTACACCGTAAATCCGATCGGCTCTTGGTTTGCCGGTCTTGGCCGAGGCAGCAACGGTTTTTTTGGCACTATTGGCAAAGCTAGCCGACTGGCCGCTAACAACGCCGAGCTAACAGGCGACAACGCCGATTTACGCCAGAGAGTTAGCCAGGATGCCGAGCTAAAGGTTGAAAACGCGGAACTGCGAAGGGTGTTGAATTTTAGCGAAAGCCACGATTTTAATCTGGTGGTGGCTCGGGTGGTGGCTTACCAGCCCGACAACTTTCGCCAGTTTTTAACTATTAACCGAGGCAGTCGGGATGGGATCAAAGTCGGTCAGGCGGTGGTCGGTGAGGGAATTTTGGTCGGTAATATTTCAGAGGTTGCACCAACATCCGCCAAGGTTTTTTTGGTCAGTGACCCTGACTTTCGAGTAGCGGGCTTAAGTCAAGAAAGCCGGGCCACCGGAATTGTGAGCGGGCAACTGGGGGGTGGACTTTTGATGGACCAAATCGCCCAAAGTGACACGATCACTCCTGGCGATACGATTATTACCAGCGGATTGGGTGGAGAGTTTCCGCAGGGGTTGATTATCGGTAAAGTTGATAGCATTTCAACTGCAAAGGGCGCGGTTTTCCAATCGGCCAAACTCTCAAACGGCTTGGTAATGTCTAAACTCGATTTAGTGTCGGTGATTACGGGAGCCAAATGAAGCGCATCATCTTGACCGGCTTAATGCTTCTGGTTGTGCTCTGTCTGCAAGTTGGTTTTCTGGGCGGTTGGCGGCCGCTGGGGGTATTACCTAATCTGCTTTTGATCGCTCTTACCTATTGGGGTCTTAATCGACCAGCTAGCGAAACTTTGGCGGCGGCGCTAACTGGCGGATTGATCTTGGATTTGGCTTCTGGTGCCGATTTTGGTCTGCGATTGGCGTTTTATAGTTTTTACGCTTTGGGGGTGATTTATTTGAAGCAACGCGGGGCTGGGCAGTCGATTCTAGTTGTTGGCGGGACGTTAATTGCCGGCACGATTTTATATAATCTGGTAGTTTTGTCGACGCTGGTCGCCGGTCACGTCGGTTTCAGGGTCATAATCGCTGCTAAGCTAATTGCCCTGGAGCTGATTTTGAATTTGTTAATTGCCTTTCTACCTCGCAAAATCTGGAGCTGGAGCTTGAAGCCTCCCCGTGGGTCATTGGCGTGAAAAAACGGTTTGCCCCCAAGTTTAGTCTCGACCACGACCAAATGCCGGGTGGTGGCCGACTGAAACTCAAGCGCGGGGCGGCTCAGCGCGAGATCGGTGCCGACGTGATCTCGGCCAAAGAGTCTGGCGGTGGCAAGATTGAGCAGCAATTTAAACGCCGATCAATTGTTGTCATGTCACTAGTCTCGGTGGTGTTGATGAGTATTTTGTCGGTGCGGTTGTTTGGCTTGCAAATCGCTGAGGGGGCCAGGAATTTGGATTTGGCGGAGGGGAACCGAATTCGGGAAAAAATCGAGCGGGCGCCGCGCGGCGCGATCTACGACCGGAACGGGGTGCTTTTAGTGCGTAACATTGCTGGTTTTGACGTATCGGTCACTCCTTCGCTACTGCCGAAAAAGGCCAATGATCGGCAGGCCGCTTATATACGAGTTGGGCAGCTGCTTAGCATGAGCGCAGAAGACGTAAAGAAAAAAAGTGAGAATCTGAATCAAAACCCCTTAGTGCCTCAGCTGATCGCCAGCGGCATCGATCGCAACCAGGCGTTGCTTTTAGAACAGGATTTGCCGAAGTTGCCGGGTTTTCACCTAGACGTTAATCCGACACGGCAGTATTTGGATAACGGGCTACTGAGCCATTTTCTCGGCTACATTGGCCGGATCGATCCCGCCGAGCTGAAGGCCGACAATACCTATTTGCCGACCGACTACATTGGCAAACTGGGCATCGAGCAGCAGTACGAATCGATTTTGCGGGGCCGGAGCGGCAGTGAGCAGATTGAAGTTGATGCCGCCGGCAATCCGGTAAAAGTGTTGGCCTCGGTTCAGCCGCAAATTGGCCACGACATTCACCTGACCATCGATTTTGCACTAGAACAAAAGCTCGCAGGAGAGTTGCAGGCGCAAATGAAGGGTGCCAACGCCACCCAAGCCGCGGCGGTGGCTATCAACCCCCAGGACGGCGAAGTCTTGGCCGCAGTTAGTTTGCCAACGTATGACGGCAATTTGTTTGCCAACGGCATTTCGAGCTCGGACTATCAAAAACTTGTCAACGACAAAGCTCAGCCCCTATTTAACAAAGCCATCGGCGGTGCATATCCTACCGGTTCGATTATCAAACCGATTGTAGCTTCCGCGGTTTTGCAAGAGCACGTAGTAACACCCGATACCACCGTTGACGACACCGGTTCGGGGCTTGAAATTCCCAACCGCTACGACCCCAGTATTAAATACGTCTTTCATAGTTATGACCCCGGCGGTCTGGGGATCGTCAATATCACCTCGGCGATCGAAAAATCCTCCAACATTTTTTTCTACACGGTGGCCGGTGGATTTGGACCGATCAAAGGCATTGGCGCGACGAAGTTGGGCGAGTACATGCACAAATTCGGGCTAGGTGATCCTACCGGTATCGATGTGCCGGGCGAAACGGCTGGCCGGGTGCCAACCCCAGACTGGAAAAAGCAGGCGACGGGAGAGACGTGGTATTTGGGTGACACCTATAACTTAGGGGTGGGGCAGGGTGACTTTTTAGCCTCACCGCTACAAATGGCGGTGGCCGAAGCTGCTGTGGCTAACGGCGGCAAAGTATTTCAACCGAAGCTGCTAGAGCAGGTTTATAACGGCGGCAAAGTAGCTCAGAGTTTTCAGCCAAAGCTGGTGAGGCAGAATTTCATCGACCAAAGCAATTTGGATATCGTTCGTAACGCGATGCATCTAGTGACGACCGGCGGGACCGCTCACTTCTTATTCGGCGATAATTTTCCAGTTGCCGTCGGCGCCAAAACCGGCACCGCCGAAACCGATCCGAACGGCCACCGCCAACCCCACGCTTGGTTTACTGCTTTTGCACCCTATGACAACCCCCAAATCGAAATCGTGGCTCTAATTGAAAACGCCGGCCAAGGTTCGACGGTTGCCGGTCCAGCCGTCAAAAACACCCTCCAATGGTACTTCACCCAGCACCCGCACTAGGAGTAAACAAGCATAAGGTTTAATTATAATTTTGTTTGACAATAGTAACTATTGACATAAATTGCGGTCGGTCACACAATCAATTAGCAAAACTTAAAAAAGGCTATCTCAGGTTTCGGTGCCGCCGGGGCTTTTTTACTTCCAGGCACTGAAAGTAAGGAGGATTTGCAAGAAAATGAACAACACTAACAGTAAAAAAGAATATTTCCTAACCAAGGATGGAATCGACAAGCTCAAAGAAGAGCTGGAAGATTTAACCGGTAATCAGCGGCAAAAAATTGCCGTCAAACTTCGCGAAGCCAAAGAGTACGGCGACCTGTCTGAAAACATTCAGTGGGATGACGCCAAGGATCAACAGGCATTCGTGGAGGGCAGGATTGCCGAAATCGAGCACATTTTAAAACACGCCCAAGTTATTGAATCACCACGCAAAAAAGACTCCGTCGATTTGGGTACCACCGTTCATGTCGAGCTAGAAGAAGGCAAGCAGGTTTATATGATCGTCGGTTCGACCGAAGCCAACCCGGAAGAAGGTAAGATTTCGAATGAATCTCCGATTGGCATGGCGCTGATGGGCAAAAAAGCCGGCGAACAAGTCGAAGTGGCCGTTCCGTCCGGCAGCATGACCTTTAAGATCCTCAAAATCGAGTAACTTTAATTCCAACAGGTAGCATTTGGGCTTTGTCTCTTGACAAAGTCCTTATGTTTTTGTATACTTGCGCGGTCTTTTGACAGCCAAATACTTGTTGAAAGGAGCGGGCATGGGACCTTTACGCATAATCGGCCTCGGCCTCGGAAGTACCGTCTTGTACTTTTTCCTGAAGTTCTGCACGATCGGCACGCCAGTTGCGATCTTCTTCGCGGTCGGAGCGTTTGTCGTCGGTCTGATTCTCTACAATGAGAATCCCAGTTGGTCAGGACCTCGCCGGCTCGAAGAAGACGTCGAGCGCGAGAAGCGCCGCAGGCTGGAACACCCGGAGGACTTCTATCCTCCGTCGACACTCCCGTAGCCAACCGAAAGGAGCAAGCATGTGCAATAGTTGCGGTGCCGAAGGGTACTCGAGTGGTCACTCGAACCACAGAGCCGGTTGTCCAAGTGACTGGGGCTTCGTAGGGACCGACAATGGTCGGCAAGTTCGAGCCTTCCACGAAGGCCAAGCCGACGCCCAAGCCGGTCGCCCGGAACTGCCGTCCGACTCGCTCTCGTCCACTTCGTACCGTCTGGGCTTCCGACGCAGGAAGTCCGGCCACTAGCTCGACAGCAACAAGATTTAGGCGCAGCCCGTCACGAAAAGTGGCGGGCTGTTTGCTTTTGATAGAATACCTTTATGCCTGAATCGAAATATTGGCTAGATATTGTCGTCGCGGACATTCTCAAACAGCATCCGAAGGGGGAGGTGACTGTGGCGAGCGGTATTTCCCCATCGGCTTCCTACCACATAGGCCATTTTCGCGAGGCCTTAACGGCCGACGCGATTGCTCGCCAAATCCGAGACTCCGGTCGAAAAGCTAAGCACGTACATTTTTCCGACAACTTCGATCCGTTGCGCCGCCGGTACGAGTTTTTGCCGAAGAAGTTCGAGCAGTTTGTCGGTCAACCGATCTGTCACATACCCGATCCCGATCCGAAGGGTTGCCACAGTAATTACGCCAAACATTTTTATGCCGAATTTGAGAAGTCCGCCAAGAAGATGGGGGTTGAGATGGAGGTGGTATTTAGCTTTGAAGACCAGTACAAAGCCGGCAAAATGACTCCCTATATCGAAAAAACGCTAGAGAATATTGATCAAATTAGGGAAATCTTCGAACGCGTTTCAGGGCGCAAGCTTCCGCCCGACTGGACCCCGATTCAAGTCATTAACCCCAAGACCCAGCAGTTTTTTAACGCTAGCCTGGCGACTTGGGTAAAGGGTGACCAGACCATCGAAGGAGTCGACTATACCGGGGGTGACGTCAAGCTCAACTGGCGCCTGGACTGGCCGGCTCGTTGGGCGCTATGGAGAGTCGACGTTGAACCGTTCGGCCGGGAGCTTGCAACCAAAGGTTCTAGCTACGACACCGGCAAGGAATTCGTGAAGTTATTTGGCGGCGAAGCGCCCTACCCCGTGCCCTACGACACTATCAATCTCAAGGGCGATACCAAGAAAATGAGCAGCTCCTTGGGTAATTTAATTACTCCCGACGAAGCACTGGAAATTATGTCGGCAGAGGTTTTGCGGTTTTTTGTGCTGCGCAGCAAGCCGGATCGGATTTTGTATTTTGACTCTGGTTTGGGCTTGTTTAACCTGATTGAAGAGTACTCGAAGATCGAGCTGGCTTTGGAGCAGGGGGAAGTTCATGAATTTGCTGAGGCTTACAGGTTGGCCGTAGCCGGTACCAAACAACGAACGATCGCTAGTGTGCCGTTTAGTCATTTAGTGGCGTCTTATCAGGCGGGCTTAACCCAGGAGAAGCTGGTGTTGGAGATTTTGGATCGTACCGGATATGAGAAGGCGGTTAAGGATGAGCGCGAGATTTTGAACCGAGAGCTGAAGTTTGTGAAGAATTGGTTGGCCAAATATGCTCCTGAAGAGGTGAAGTTCGAGGTTCAACCTAAGCTGCCTAAGGTCGAGCTATCTGGCGATCAGAAAGCATATCTAAAGGATTTGGCCGATTCTCTCGAGAAGGAGCCGAAACTGAACGGGCAGGGGATACACGATCTGGTTTACGCTTGTGCTTTAAAAGCCGATTTGAAGCCAATCCAGGCCTTCCAGGCCACTTATTTGGTCCTGCTGGGCAAAGATAGCGGCCCTCGGGCTGGGTGGTTCCTGGAGACCCTAGACCGCAAATTCCTCCTAAAGCGCCTCCGTCTCGAAGGATAAGGTATACTTAATCTGAAATGATTGATCTGAAAAAATTTCGGGAAGATCCGCAGGAATACGAAAAATCGGCCGAGTTGCGGGGAGTGAAAGTTGATTTTGCCCGCATTCGTGAGCTCGATGAGCAGCGATTGAAATTGACTAAGGAAGTTGATGGTCTGCGTTCGGAATTGAACGTGACTGGCCGCCCAGACGAAAAAGAACTTGAGAATCTGAAGAAATCCAAGCTTGAGCTGGCCGAAAAAGAAAAGGAGCAGACCAAAGTCTCGGAGGAACTCGACGAATTACTGTCGCAAGTCCCGAACTTGATGGCCAAAGATACACCCGAAGGCGGGGAAGAGGCGAGTCGGGTGGTTAGGGAGCATGGCAAAGCCGAAAAATCCGGCGCCAAAGATCATGCCGATTTTTTGGAGGAACACGGTTGGTTGGATTTTGAACGCGGAGCTAGGGTAGCGGGGAGCAAGTTTTATTATTTGACTGGACCGCTAGTCAACCTCGAGCGAGCAATTTTACAGTTGGCGATGGATAGGGCGACCGAAGCCGGTTTTACACCAATAAGCGTGCCGCATTTGGTTAATTCGAAGGTGGCGGCCGGCACTGGGTTTTTGCCGAGAGGGGAAGAAAAGCAGGTTTATTCGGTTGAAGGCGAAGATTTGCACTTGATTGCCACCGCCGAAATTCCGCTGGCTGGATTTCATGCGGAGGAAATTATTCCCGAAGCCGAACTGCCCAAAAGTTATGTGGCACTTTCCCCGGCCTACAGGAGGGAAGCGGGCGCTTACGGCAAACATTCCAAGGGGCTTTATAGGGTGCACCAGTTTAATAAATTGGAGTTTTTCGTCTTTTGCGCGCCAAAAGACAGCCCCGCTTGGCTGGATAAATTAGTGAAATTAGAAGAAGACATCGCGGCCGCTTTGGGTATACCATACCGAGTGACGCGCACAGCGGCGGGCGACATGAGCGCGCCGGCTTACGAAAAGTACGATTTAGAGTACTGGAGCCCTGTTGATGGGCAGTATCGTGAGCTGACTTCGGCGTCTAATTGCACCGATTTCCAGGCCCGCCGGCTAAATATTCGAATGAAGGGGAGTGAAGGTAATGAACCTTTGCACACCTTAAATGCCACCGCTATTGCGACTAGCCGCGCCCTGATTGCGGTAATCGAAAATCATCAGAAAGAAGGTAAAATAGAGTTGCCTGACCAATTGGCCGATTATTTTGGAGCCAAAAATTTATGATTAAGCTGCATATTTCCGGGAAAAATTATGAACTCGACGAGGCGATTAAGCGCTACGTTAATAAAAAGCTAGGTGGTCTTGAGAAATATTTGCCGCGCCAGGCCAAGGAGTGCAGCGGCAGTGTGGTTTTAATTGAGGATCCGAGCGGCAGGGAAGATAACCGCTACGTTTGCGAATTTTCACTTAAACTGCCCGGGCATGTTATTACGGCTCAAGAGGCTACCGTGAGCATTTATGCCGCTGTTGATATTGTGGAAGCTAAGGCCAAAATTCAGGTTTTGAAGTATAAAGACAAGCACCAGGGCGAAAAGCGTCGGTTTCGCCGCACAGCCCGCGCCTTATTTGGTCGAGAGTAGCCTACTACTCTTGACAAAAGGGTAATGCTTTGGTATACTTGTGCGCATCGTTCTTTGAGTTGCTAGCCTAAGTGGCTGCAGACCTGGTTATTTTCTCTTTATGGTTTTCAGTTAGAAAAACCCAAACTTACAAACTTGAAACGCTTTTCCTAACTTTCCCGTAACTGTTGCAGTA
>CAYZIN010000004.1:0-64591 GCA_964478595.1 uncultured Candidatus Saccharibacteria bacterium
CATGTGTTAAGCACGCCGCCAGCGCTCATCCTGAGCTAGGATCAAACTCTCCAAAAAGTGGAAGCGTGAGCTTCCGTTTCATGGATTTTCACTATCCCCCTTCATCGCCTGCTAAAAGCAAACTGTCCGCCTCCTGTTTAGGAGTTGGATTTAATGTTGGGTTCTAGTGATGATCCGTTTTGTTCTCGTACTCATATTGAACGAGGCTTCACTGCACAATTCAGACTTTCAACGAACGGCAAAGCGCAAAATGTAACACACAACCGTCGGTGGACGGTTAGTAAGTTGTTTGCGAATACTACGCTCAAGTTGTGAGCGTTTCAAAGCCACTGGCTATTCTATAGAGTCTAGCGGGCAGTGTCTAGGGTTAAATTACAGGTTGTAGTACTTTCGACGGAGGTAGTCTTGGTAATGTTCACGCTGCGCTCGGCGCAGATAAAGGATGAAGATAGCGGCGCCAATCATTAGCAAAAGCAAGATTAGGGAGATCCAACCCCACGGCAGCCCCGGTTTGGGTAGTCCCATCACGGCCAAAGTCAGCGGCGTACTAATCGTAAAGGTCAGCGAGATCTTGTTTTTGTCCTTGTTGTCTAGCTGGTTGGTTTGGGTTTTAAGCTGCGACCAGTTATCGCCATTGGAATTGTAGCGAACGATGCTAACCGTTTTGTATTTGCCGACCTTTTTTGCCTCCGGATAGGCCGCAACGTTAATCGGTTTTTTGAACGAGTTAAACTGGCTGCCGTCCTGGGTTTTGCACGCAAGTTGGTATGGGCCATACATTAGAAGCAGCGGCTTTAGTCCCTTGAGACTTTGGTTATTGTCCGAGTTAATCACAATCGAACAACTGGCGGCAGCGTCTAGGGAGCCAACCGGTAAAGTGGCTCGAATAATTCCGTCGGGACTGGAGATTAGCGTACCTTCGGCGGTGGCCTTAAACTCACCGGTCGTGATATTGGTTTTAGCGTATCCCGAAGCGTTACCGGAGTTATCAACCGCCTTCACGCGATAGAAATAAGCGGTCTTGTAGGCCGTGGTGGCATCGGTAAATTGGGCCGTGGTTAAACTCGACGACAGTGTAACCCACTTGGTTTGATCCAGCGACCGTTCGATTTGGTAGCCCTTTAGCCCACTACCGCCGGTATCGGCCGACGCCGACCAGGACAACATTACAATCGATTTGTCCGCACCAAGAACAGCTTTGAAATTACCGGGGATACTCGGCGCCGTGGTGTCGTTAACATGAGTACCACCGCCGTTATTTCTACCACCGCCATTGTTACCGCCTCCAGTCGGCGGCTTCGGGCAGGTGGAATTGTCGGTACCGGCACCGCAACCGTGGGGCGGGGGTGGCGGACAGGTCGAATTATCGGTGCCCGGGCCACACCCATGGGGCGGAGGCGACGCAGTAACATTCACCGTCACACTTTTAGTAGCGCTATTACCTCCTGAATTGGTACAAAACAACGTGTAGGTTTTATTACCTAAAGTGCTGCCAACATTCACAGCCGTACCAGTACTTGAAGTCGGTTTCGATCCGGTCCACGAATTGCCGGCAGTACAGCTCGTAGGGCTGTTGGTGGCCGACCATCTAAATGTCACATTGGTGCTCTGCTGGGCGGAGGCCGAGCTGGAGTTATTGACGGTAAACGTCACCACCGGTGCAGGCGGCAAAGTAGGCGCACTAACTTTTACTGTCCGGGTGGTTTCGAAATGCCAAATGTCGTTACCGCAGTACAGGTCAAAAGTATAAGTCCCGGCTACGTTTGAAGCGTGATGGTCTTCGTCGCCATTGGCTGGTTTGTTGCCAGACCAGTTTGTCGTTGGAGTCCTAACCGTACAGCTGTCGGTCGTTGAGCTGGTGCGCCAACTAAAGTGCATGATTTGGTTGGTCGTAGCATTGGCCGGAGTGCCGCCGTAGGTACAGTTACCGGCAACGCAAAAACTGGTGATATAAACCTTGGCGGTTTCGCGGTTAATACTGGCCCAAGTTTGCGAGCCAACCACACCGTCGGGCGACAACCCGTGACCCCGCTGATAAGCAGCTACGGCGTTTTGAGTTTGAGAACCGAAGATGCCGTCTTGGGTCAGATTATTACTCGAATACATATCCAAATCCCACTGTAGATACTGGACACAGGCTCCAGAGCTGCCATTCTGGAGAGTCGGATAGTTTGTGCAGGTATAGGGATTCCCGTTATCGGTGTTAGCGAAAATAGATTTAGCGACGTAACCAACGGTAATCGCCAACGCCGCCACCAACAGCAGATTTACAAAAGTAAAACGGCGACGAGTGCGCACCAGCTCTTTATGATGGGGATGATACTTGGCTGGCATATCGGGTTAACTATACCTTAAAAACCCTTATGGTTAAACAAAAAAATTACTTGGTTCGTTTAGCCGCTTTGAGCCATCGCTCTTTGCGAGCTTGTTCCGCCTCATGCGCCAAGGCCTGCCCGAGGCTGCCGCGATAACGCCTGATCAGTTCGAAATCCCAAACCAACGCAATCAAAACAATAACGTATAGCCAGACACGCGAATCCAAATACGAAGCTTTTTCGTAAGCTGCAAACCCAAGTAGCAATCCAATCCACCCTATTACTTGAGTTTTCAGTAAAACTGCGCCGCTAACCTTAGCCGCAGCGGTCGATCCGCGATATCTTTTCGACAATACCAATCGGTAGATCCAACCGCCTACCACTACCGCCGCGAATAGCCCGGCCAAAATAAATATTTCGGTTCGGTTTGGGCTGGCGCTTAAAAAGTGAAACTGCTTTTGCAGCCTGGTGGTATTAAATAACACCGCCATCACCAGACCCAATCCTATTCCGCCCACTACCTCAGTCGGTGTGTGACCTTTAAGATACCCCTTTGGTTCGGGCGGCAAATTCAAATGTCCGGTCAATTTCCGCAGTAAAATCGCATGTTCGCCGGCCATCCGCCGAACTCCCAAGGCGTCATACATGACGATTCCAGCCAGTACCGCCGTCACGCCAAACTCCGGGCTCGTCGGCCCGTTTAAGATCAAAGCCACGGTTGTTAGCGAAGTTACGACCGCCGAATGAGCGCTGGGCATTCCGCCCGACACATACATCATCCGCCAATCGATATCACCCCTAATTGCTCGCACCATGAACTTCAGCACCTGCGCCACCAACCACGCCGCAAACGGTACCACTAAATACAAACTACTCTTCATTGTCGTCTTCCATTCCGCAATCGATTTCAGCGTCGCACTTTGGGCAATACCAGGTACCTTCGTCGTCTTGCACCATCAAAGTTCCGCAGTTTTCACAAACCTTTGGTTCTTCTTCCGACTTCGGAGCTGGTTTTGGCTTGGCCATTATGCTCCTTAGAATAATCTACCTTGCAGTCGGTGGCTAGTTCTTGTGAGCTCTAACTTTGCGTTCAATCCCTAGCAGCGCACCCGAACCGAGTAGTAGTAGCGCCATAACCCCAAACAACAGGCCGAGTTTGTTGGCAGCTTTTTTATTTGCGGAGATATTCGGCACATTACTAGCTGCTGCGATCGAGATGTTGCCGGATGACTGGTTGGTGTTGTTGGTTGTGACTTGAGCGGATCCCCCGCTCGGAGCTGGGTAGTAAATAGCGCTGGTCGAGGTCGGACCATTTGTGGTTGGAATCGTTCCCCCACCCACTGCGGCGGCGTTGCCGGCTGCGGTGTCTTGGCCCACGCTCCCGAACCAGTTACCAAAGACGTTGACTACCAATACCCCGAACCAGTGTTTCAAGTTTAGGTGGCTGCCCAGAATGTTTACCACGTTTGCCGCCACGCCAGCATTACCGGAAGTTGCCGATCCAGCGTTGGTGTTTCGCGTGACTGAGGCGTCACCGGAGATGGCACCGGCGTTGATGTTGTTGTTGATGGTGCTAGTTGGAGAGTAGTTAACGTCGAGGTTACCGTTGGTTGAGCTTGAGGCGTTGTTGGTCGAACCTGGACCGGTACCATTATTAGAAACCGTTGTATTACCGCCAAGCAGACCAGATTGGCTTCCGCCAGTCGAAGGCAGGTTCAAGATCGCTCCCATCCAGTGACCAAGCACATTGACCAAAACCAGTACTGCGTTGTCGCCAACCACGCTTTCGTTGTCGAGATTATAGGTGTTGGTATTGGTCGTCGCATTACCGGTTGTGGCGGCGCCTGCAATAGTATTTTGGTCGACGTTCGCGTCGCCAGACTGAGCACCGGTTCGGAGATTGTTATTGAAGGTCGATTGCGAAGTGTCGGTTATGTTGCCCGTTAGGTTTGAGCTTGAGTTGGCGGTGTTGTTTGAACCGGCGCCTGTGTTGGTGTTAGAAGCCGTGGCTGAGGATCCGCCCCCCGTGCCGCTCGCTCCGCCATTGCCGCCGATTAGGCTGTCTAAAAAGCCAGCTGGGAATAAGATGTCGCCGTTAAGGTCGCCGAAGATATTCACCATGCCGAAGAACGAACCGCCGGCGCCGATGGCTGAATTGATCATGTTAACGAGATTTAGCTCGACTGCCGCATCACCGGTTTTGGCGTTGCCGGCGTTGGTGTTGGCGTCGATGTTGGCGTTGCCGGACTGAGCCAAAAGGTCGATATTGTTGGTGATACTGCCATTGGGCTGATAGTTGACCGTCAAATCTTTATTAGCATTGGTTTGGGCCGTGTTTTGTGAGTTCGGGCCAGTATTACTATTCGAATCGAGTACGCCGCTAAAGCAGAAGTAGCAACCAATTCCGCCGCCGCCGCTGCCCGACATGGTCGGGTTCAGCGTAACGTCCCCGGTGTGATTGCCGAAGATGTTATCAACGAAGTAAGCCAGTGTGCCGCTCCCCCAGGTCCAACCCGAGTTAATCAAGTTTAGGAAGTTGGAAACTACATTTGCCATACCGGTCGAGGCGTCGCCGGCGTTGGTGTTGTTGGTAACGTTAGCATCGCCGGTTGTGGAGGTCGAAGTTTGGCCGTTAGTTATGCTTGCCAGTGCCAAGATGTTAAACAGCGCACTGGCGTTGTTATTGAGTATCGCGTTGTTAACACTGTTGGGACCGGTGTTGGAGTTGGATGGGTCGATGCCGAGCAGGGCGGCCAGTTTGGCTTTGGTTGAATCGGATGAGGCACCGACTAACATTGGGTCGTTAGCGGCAATGCCTGTGGCTTGCCCGCCGACTCCGGCACTGCCGGAAACTTCGGGGGCGTAGTTAACGTAATACCAGCCGCTGCGCGAATCGTAGCTGTAGTAAGGACTTAGCCAGTTGCCGCTGGCGCTATCCCAGTAGAAGCTGGCCTGATTGGTGGCCACCCAAGTGCCCGTCTTGGAATCGAAGGCGTAGGTCGGGATAGGGCCAGTCGGCTTAGTGGGGCCTGTAGGCTGAGTCGGCCCAGTAGTGGTTGTTGGCCCAGTCGTTGATGCTGGTTGCGTAGTAGTTGAAGGATCGGTCGGAGTAGTCGTCGACGGATCGGTTGCGGTTGTCGTTGAAGGATCGGTCGATTGGGTAGTTGAAGGATCTGGAGTGGTCGAGGATTGGGTCGTGTCGGTAGGAGTGGTGGTATCGTCGGCCAAAACTAAGGCTGGCATTGCCAAGACACTCAGCATGACCGCGATAATGGTGCTAGATAAAATTTGCTTTAGCTTTTTCATTGTTTCCTACCCCTCGTTTAGTTGCTTCTGGATTATTTCGGGATTGGGCCCGAAGGCCCGCTCCCTTAACACCGCTCAAGAACTAGAGTCAACTAGAAGCTGACGGTAGTGGTCGAGTTGCTGGTGTTGTTTGCGCTACCAGTGGAAGCGCTGCCGGCGTTGGTGTTGTTGGTGACTGAAGCGTTGCCAGAAGTTGAGTTCTGGGTGTTGCTGTTGGTCACGTTAACATTCGCGGCGTTGGTGACGGTCAGAGTCTGGTCGTTGTTGAACGTCTCGTTGTTGTTCGAGTTCGCACCAGTTGTGCTGATCGTACCGTTGTTGTTGCTGCTAAAGAAGCCAGCCCAGTTCGTAGTACCTACACCAGCTCCGGACACGTTGGTCGAAGAGCTGTTGCTGTTGGTGGCTGATCCAGTAGTAGCGCTGCCGCCGTTGGTGTTAGAGTCAACGGTTGCAGTACCGGAGGTCGAGGTCTGGTTGTTAGTGTTAGAAACAGTGGCAGTCGGAACATTAGTAATGCTCGCGTTCTGCGTGTTATTAACGGTCACCGTGTTAGTTGAAGTAGCACCGGTGTTCGAAATGGTTGCGCTGTTAGCAGCCGCCATTCCGATTCCAAGACCGACCGTAGCTAGAGCAATCGCACTGTAGCGAAGTAAAGATGTTTTCATCCTCACATTCTCCTTTCTTATTTATTTAGTTAATGTTTTTCGGGCTTGGCCCGCCCCGCATCTTTCTCTGCCAAGACGCCGGGTGGACCAAGTCCTGGAACATTTCACTTAAGTTGTTAATTCGCACTAGTTCGAAACCGAGATACTGCCTTCACCGCTTTGGAACGCTGAAACACTATTGTCGTTGCGAACAAAGCTGAAGGTGCCTCCTCCGGTCGAGACGAAACTGTTGCTCGAGCCGGTTGAGGAGTTGGACTGAACCGTGATCGTAACCGATCCATCTGGGTGGCCGATCGTACTGGTCCCGCCTGACGTAAAGCTACTAGTGGAATTTCCACTCACGCTTACGCTAACTGCAGGCGTTTGGACCTGCGCTGGCGCTTGGCCATTTAGATCGATTCCCACTCCGTTGACCGTTACCTCCGGTTGCTCAGTTGTTAGAACCTGGCCAACCAAAACTTGGTCGGAGTTGGCACTAATGTCATGAGCAATCCTGGCCTGGCTAGCGACCGCGGCCGCCGCAAGAGCTGCGGCGACGGTCAGAGCCAGAGTCAGTTGGATTGGTTTTACTTTGAAAGTACTCATCATCCCTCCTTAGAGGCTGCGTTCCTTACGCACCGCGTAAACCGCGCTGCCAGCTGCCCCCAGCAAGCTCATTAGAGCCGCTGCGGCTAGCAATCCGGCGCTGAGTCCGCGTGTGTGGTTAACCGCTGCCAAATCTTGACTGCCGTTACCAAGCACTCGGCGCAAAGCCGAAACGTCGATGACTCCGGATGCACCAGTGGCCGGCAACATACCGCCGCCGACGCCACCAGCGCCGCCAGTAGTAGCTAGGGCCAATGCACCGCCGCCGACGCCACCCGAAAGACTTCCACCGCCTCCCGGTAAGCTGCCGCCGCCAAGTCCACCGCCAATACCGCTGCCGTTAATACTAGTCACAAAGCTGTTGTTGTTACTGGCTGACCCAGTTGAAGCACTTCCAGCGTTGGTGTTGTTGGTGACATTGGCGTCACCGCTAGTTGCAGTCTGGTCGTTGGTGTTGTCAACGGTCGTAGTTGGAGTATTAACAATCGTTGAGGTCTGGTCGTTGCTAATCGTAGTTGTGTTGGTCGAACCTGAACCAGTGTTTGAAATACTGGCGCTGTTGTCGGCCAAAGCACTCATCGGAACAGCACTCATAAGACCTGCAATCGCTATACTCGCTACTAATCGTTTTGCAATCATTTACATCCACCTCCCTTCTTTCCCTATTAGTTGTTTGGTATCTGACGCCACAATAAACACAGGCGCAGCCCCTTTGGGACCGGCCTGTATTTCCACGCGTGGTGTAGCAAAAGAAAGGAGAGAAGAACCCGAAGCGTCACTGCGAGGAGCGTGCTGGAAACCGCTGCGACGTAGGTATGTCATAAAGCTTGAAGTAATTAGGAGCAGGACCGCCAGCCAAGCAATGCTGCCCTGGCTAGGCAAAACGTTCCGTAAAGCTGCGAGGCGCAGGGCCATGCCTCGGCCGAAACCGCCGCCTGAACCACTTGCAGCTGGGGCCACCGAACCGGTTGGACCAGTCGGTGCCGGCAAGCTTTTGTTATTGTCCTGAACCGGGGCAATAGGAGTCGGTTGATTAGCTGAATGATTTAGGGCGATTGGCGTCTGGGGGTTTTGGGTGGCCGGAATAGCCAAGTTAACCACCCTGCCGTTGCCGTCGGTGTAGTTGGTTGGCGTGTTTGCAGATGAGGTCAAAGTAGTTGGAGAGCTTACGGCAGAATCCGCCGTAGATGCCGGAGCCGTAGTGGCTGACTCGCCCGTTGGCGATACCGGAGCTGACGAAGTTTTAACGTCTGAAACTGTGTTGGTTTGATCAGTAGTGGAGGTGTCCACCGACTGAGATGATTGCTGATCGTTTTCGACCTGAATAGTCGAACCGGAGTCGTTAGTAACCTGAACTTGGGAGGTCGATTTAGTTTCAACGGTTGAGCCGGGGTCGGTGTCAGCATGAGCTAGGCCGCGAACCATTAAGGTTGCGACTAAGACTGAGAGTGCAGTAACACCAAATTTGGCGAAACCTAGTTTTCTCAACACTTCCCTCAAATTAAAAATGTCTCCCCACCACAAGTTCTTTCCCGATAGGTCGACAGAACGCTCACAACAATACTCTTAAGGCTGCTATTTATTCATTGTGAATAATGCCTAAACATTTAGCGGAAGGCTGCGCCAATTTAGTCAGAAAGCAGCATAAGTTATTTGAATTTTGCATAAGCAAAATGACCAAGCACTTTGCACAAAGCTTACGCTTTTACTTTTCTTCTATTTGAGTCTGAGCCGGGTCGTCGGGTACTTCTTCAACTTTTTCTTCGATTTGCTTTTCGGCAATCAAAGCTACGGAGGCTACCTTATCACTTTCGTTAAGCTTCATAATCCTAACGCCCTGAGTAGCTCGGCTAATTAATGAGATCTTCTTCAGCGGGGTTCGAATAACCTGCCCTTGAGTTGAAACAGCCACCAGATCGTCCTCGATGCTAGTAATCGCCCGTACATCAACGATCTTACCGGTCTTGGGTGTAACAACTCCAGCTTTAATGCCTACCCCGCCGCGATTGTGAGTCGCGAACTGGCTAATCGGCGTTCGTTTGCCATAACCGTTCTCGCTAACAACCAGGAGCTGACTTTCGGGCATGGCCACGTCGGCCCCTACCACCGTGTCTCCGGTTCGCAAGCGAATACCACGAACTCCTCTTGTCGCCCGACCCATCGGACGGGCATCTGACTCCTTAAAGCGGATCGACTGGGCCATCATCGTTGAAATAATAATCTCGTTCTTGCCGCTGGTGAGTTTGACCCACTTCAGCTCGTCCCCTTTGTCGAGCTTAATGGCGATCAGACCCGATGAACGAACGTTAGTATAATCCTTAAGCGGGGTTTTCTTTACGGTTCCCATCTTGGTCGTCATAAACAGGTAGCATTCTTCGGGCATGTTGTCCTTTTCGAGCGTCACGAGCGATGTGACTTTCTCGTCCGGGGCTAACTGAAGCAGGTTCACGATCGGTGAGCCTTTGGCTGTGCGTGACGCCGGCGGAATTTCGTGGACTTTGAGCCGAAAAACCCGACCCATATTAGTGAAAAACAGCACAAAGTCGTGGTTTTGAGTTAGCACCAAATGCTCAACCACATCCTCTTCCTTTGTAACCATGCCAATAATGCCTTTACCGCCGCGGCCTTGAGATTTATAGGTGTTGGACGGCACGCGCTTGATGTAGTTGCCGGTGGTGAGGGTTACAATTACCTGTTCGTTGGGAATTAGTTCTTCTTCGCTGAATTGGTCTAACTCGGTAGCGATAATCTGCGTTCGGCGCTTGTCGGCGAACTTTTCTTTTAGCTCAATCAATTCTTCCTTAATAACCCGCAAGATTTCGTTGGGATCGGCCAGAATTTTTTCCAGTTTGGCGATCAGCTTAATTAGCTCCGCCAATTCATCTTCAACTTTTTTACGCTCTAGGCCCGCCAGACTGCGCAGTTGCATTGCCAAAATCGCTTTGGCCTGAGGCTCGGTCAGTTTGAATTTCTTGATTAAGTTCGTCTGAGCCTCTTCGGTGGTCCGGCTGGCGCGGATTGTGGCAATAACTTCGTCGATATGATCCAGCGCAATCTTTAAACCTTCCAAAATATGGGCTCGGTCTTTAGCTTTGCCTAATTCAAATTCGGTGCGGCGCCGCACTACCGTCTGACGGTGCTTGATGTACTCCCGCAGGATCATTTCTAAAGACAAGATGCGCGGCTGAATGCCATCAACCAGCGCTAACATATTAACGTGGAAGGCCGTTTGCATTGGCGTCCACTTATAAAGCTGGTTCAAAATTTTATTAGGGTATGAATCCTTTTTCAGATCGACGACGATTTTAACTCCATCACGCGAGCTTTCATCGCGCAAGTCGGAGATACCTGTCAGGCGCTTTTCCTTAACCAGATCGGCAATCTTTTCGACTAAAGCGGCTTTGTTAACCGCGTAGGGAATTTCGGTAACCACAATCTGGAAGTCGCCCTTTTTTCCTTCTACTATCTCGGCTACGGCTCGTACCACAATACTGCCCTTGCCGGTACCGTAAGCCTGGCCAATAGCGGTTTTACCGTAAATCACTCCCCCAGTCGGAAAATCTGGGCCTTTTATAAATTTCATTAGATCGGTAGCCGTTGCCTCGGGGTTTTCGATTAAGTGCGTAATGCCGTCAACCACCTCGCCTAAATTGTGCGGCGGGATATTGGTGGCCATACCTACGGCAATACCCATTTGGCCATTTAAAAGTATGTTTGGTAATTTGGCTGGCAAAACGACCGGTTCCCGCTGGGAGCCATCATAGTTGGGCCGGAAATCCACCGTTTCTTTATCGATGTCATAAAGCAGCTGTTCGGCAATCGAGCTCATTCTGGCTTCGGTATAACGCGGAGCGCCTGGCGGGTCGCCGTCCATCGAACCGAAGTTACCTTGACCATCAACCAGCGGGTAGCGCATCGAGAAATCCTGGGCCATGCGGGCCATGGTGTCGTAAATTGCAGCGTCGCCGTGCGGGTGATATTTACCCATGACTTCCCCGACGACGGTGGCGCTCTTACGGTATTTGGCCGCGTGACGCAGCCCCATGGTGTTCATGGCATGCAAAATCCGGCGGTGGACTGGCTTTAAGCCATCCCGAACATCTGGCAACGCCCGAGCCACAATCACACTCATCGCGTAATCGAGGTAGCTGGTTTCCATTTCGGACTCAATTGTCCGAATCATCACACCGTCAACTACCTGGTTGGGCTCCGGCGGGGTTGGCTGTTCGAAATTTAACTGTCCATTGTCTTCGTCCATCAAATATCCAGGTTAACGACGTTTTTAGCGTGAGTCTGAATAAAGCTTTTGCGTAAACTGACTTCTTCACCCATCAGTTTGTTAAAAATAGCGTCGGCTTTTTCAGCATCTTCAACGGTTACTTTGAGTAAAATCCGATTCTCGGGGTTCATGGTCGTTTCCCACAGCTCCTCCGGGTTCATCTCGCTCAAGCCCTTGTAGCGCTGGATGTTCGTCACGCCAGCAGCTTTTAGCCGATTCTTGGCTTCGTCGTCAACAATCTCGGTTTCCTCCAAACCTTCACCTTCTTGCGGCACCGCTACTTCACCCTCGGCCAGCTCTTCAGCCGGTTCGGGCTCGGGTTCGGCTTCTTTGACGTTTTTCTTGGCTTTACGCTCTTCGGTCAGCTTTTCGATTAGCTCGTCGCGTTCAATGTCACTATAGGCATAATGCTTTTTCTTGCCGGCTTGCAGCATATAGAGCGGCGGTTGAGCAATATAAAGATGTCCATCGTTAACGATTTCCGGCATATGGCGGAAAAAGAAGGTCAAAAGCAAGGTTCGAATGTGCGCACCGTCTACGTCGGCGTCGGCCATCAGCACAATCTTGCCGTAGCGCAGCCGGGACATATCCATGGTTTCAGCAATGCCGGTGCCCAGGGCGATAATCAAGTTTTTAATTTCGTTGTTAGCCAGCATTTTATCCAGCCGTGCTCGCTCAACGTTTAAGACCTTGCCGCGCAGTGGCAAAATAGCTTGAAATTCACTATCGCGGCCGCTCTTGGCCGAACCGCCCGCCGAGTTTCCTTCTACTATATAGAGTTCCGCACGGCCAGTGTCCCGCGTGCGGCAGTCGGCTAATTTGCCCGGCAATGTCATACCTTCCAGCGCCCCTTTGCGAATAACGGTGTCCCGCGCCTGGCGGGCGGCAATTCGGGCCCGAGCCGACAGCGAAGTTTTACCAATGATTTTCTTGGCTTCGTTAGGATTTTCTTCCAAATAGTAACTAAGCCATTCGCCCATGACCTGCTCGACGTAACCGCGGACTTCGGGGTTACCGAGTTTAGATTTGGTTTGGCCTTCAAATTGCGGATCCGTTAGCTTGACCGAGATAATTGCCGTCAAACCTTCGCGCACGTCTTCACCGGTAAAGTTTTCCTCATTGTCTTTAATCAAGCCGTTTTTGCGGGCGTAATCGTTAATCACGCGGGTTAGCGAGGTCCGGAAGCCGGTTAAGTGGGTGCCGCCGTCGGGGTTGTGGATATTGTTGGCAAAGGTTTTGACGTTTTCGCTGTAGCCGTCGTAGTACTGCAACGCTATTTCCACCTTGGACTCGCCGATTTCACGCTCGACGTAAAACGGCGGATCATTCACCACTTCTTTATTACGATTGAGGTGCTCGACGTAGGATTTAATTCCGCCTTCAAAATAATAACTAAAGCGCCGCCCCGATTTTTCATCGATCGCCCGAACCAATACGCCTTTGGTTAAATAGGCTTGATGGCGCAAGTAATCCAGTACAGTGTCGTAATTAAAACCGGTCGATTCGAAAATTTCCGTATCGGGATAAAAAGTAATTGTGGTGCCGGTGTGGTTGCTTGTCCCAGTCTCTTTAACGTCGGCTAAAGCCTTCCCCTTTTTGTATTCTTGGGTATAGGTCTTGCCGTCGCGCCGAACCTCAGCCAAAACGCGGTCGGAAAGCGCGTTGACCACGCTAATTCCAACGCCGTGCAAACCACCGGACACTTTATAGCCACCGCCACCGAACTTGCCGCCGGCGTGCAACACAGTGAGCACCGTTTCCAGAGTGGATTTGCCGGTTTTGGCGTGCTTTTCAATCGGGATACCGCGGCCGTCATCAATTACCGTCACGCCGCCATCTTCCTTTAATATAACTTCTACATAGGTTGCCTCGCCGGCCAAAGCTTCGTCGATTGAGTTGTTAACCAACTCCCAAATTAAATGATGTAACCCCTCAGAACCGGTCCCGCCAATATACATTCCGGGGCGTTTACGAACCGGCTCCAGACCCTCAAGGACCTGAATTTGACTAGCGCCGTAGTCTTGACCCTTTTCGGCCACTACCGCGTTTCCCCCTCAAAAAAAATTGACGCCTCAACGCCCTTCATCACGATCAATTATAGCTTATCTCGGAGAAAAAGCCAAGCATTATGGCAATATTTCCAATCTATTTACTCCTGGATTTGCTGAAGCATAAGTGGTTTAATTAGGGCAATGTTTGTTAAGCTGGTCCAAAATCTGAATTTTGCCCCCGGGCTGGGTTCGCAGCTAACTTTTTATGTACGTAGACTGCGCAAAGAAGCCATAACCCGCAAGCTGTCGGTCTTTGCCGGGATTGGCCTGGTGGCGTTTCAGGTTTTGTCTATCATTGCCCCCGCTACTTCAAGTATCGCTGCCTCAACCAACGACATTATCTTTGGCGGTTTTTCGGGCAAAGCCGGGTTGCTGCAAGTTTACGACAATGGGCTGGCCGGTCATCAGTCAGCATCAGAAATCCAAGGAATCTACAATTACTTCGGCATTAGCCGCGACGACATTGCCGCCATGACGACCACCTCGGTCGACAGCTCCAACACCGGCCTTTACTCAATGGGTCGCAATCCTCACTGCGCCCAAGACCAACCGGTATCTATTAACGGCACCAGCTATTACCTGCGGCCGCTCCATTGTTGGGACGCGTCTGGTACACATAGTGTTTATCCGGCTCTTCACGGGTTTCGCCACAGCGACCAGCTCGATTTTTGGGTGCTGCAAGCTTGCGGCAACCTCGTCTTTGTTGGTATCCCTCCGCAGCCGCCAACCATCACCCACAAACCCCCGCCACCGCCACCACCCCCTCCGCCTCCGCCACCAAAAATCCCCAACATCGATCTAGTTAAACAAGCTGTAAACTTGCGCACCGGCCAAGATGCCAACGGCACCACCGCCCAGCCGGGTGACACAATCGAGTACAGTCTGTTTATCCATAACTCCGGCAACGGCGCTTACAAGAACTTCAATCAAATCGTCGAAAACCTCAACGACATTCTTGAGTACGCCGACTTAATCAGCGCTGGTGGTGGCACCTTAAACACCGCCAATGGCAATTTGCGCTGGCCGGCAGAAACCATTAAGGCCCACACTACAATTACCAAGAAATTCCAAGTCCGGATTAAAGATCCAATTCCCTCAACCCCGGTTTCTTCGTCCGATCCGTCCTCGTTCGACCTGCGATTAGACAACGTTTTTGGCAATCGGGTTTCGATAATGGTCCCGCCCCCGCCAGCTAAACAAATCGAGCTAGCTTCAACTCAGCTGCCCCAAACCGGTGCCGGACTCGACATTGCGATCGTCCTGGCTTTTGTAGCCATCAGCGTTTACTTCTACTCCCGCAACCGCCAGCTAGTTACCGAGGTTAACATTTTGCGGGCTGAGCAAAATCATGGAGGAGGTTCCTAATGGAGCAAGAGCCGCGCCAGTCCCCAGAACAGCAAAAAAGCGCTGAACAAAGCATTGAACTCGACAAAATTGCCGCCGAGGCCCTACGCCAAATTGAAAAATCGGCGGAAATTGTTACCGAAAATGCCGCCGAAAAAATCGAGCTGGCCCGGGCTAAAATTGAACAGCAACCGGAAACTCCTAAACCGGCCATCGCCGAAAAAGAACGAGCCAAAGCCCACCACCCTACCGGGCTAGACAAAAAACGGGCATATTGGCAAACCATGGACGCCATGCAACGCCGGCTCAAACCGGCCAGCCGAACATTCTCAAAGGTCATTCATGCCCCAGTTGTTGAAAAAGCCAGCGACTTTGCCGGCGCAACTATCTTTCGTCCGTCGGTTACTTTAGGCGCAACCACAACCGCCTTGGTCGTTGGAGCCTTCTTTTATATAACCGCCCGACACTTCGGCTTCGCTCTGCGCGGATCGGAGTTCGTCTTGTTTCTGGCCGTTGGCGCCATTATTGGCCTGTTCGTGGAGCTGATCGCCAAACCCTTCCGCAAATGAAAATCCCGGTAGGGTTAGTACTTTCATCTCTCGCTTTCATTACGGGCGTATTAGTGATATTCGATCTGGTCAGTGGATCAATTTTCTTGGGTATTGGGTTGGTTTTCGGGACCGTCGGACTGATTCTATCGTCAGCGACCAAGTCTAAACTGCAAATAATTCTGAGTGTTATTGCCCTACTCCCATTAGCACTGCTAATTGGAGAAGTTATCGGTTTGGGCGGTTCAAGTAGTCCTCTCTAGCCCTGGATGATGTTGCCGTGCTCGTCGACGGCGATTTCGCCAGGTGCGACTTCTACGGCTTGGGACTCAGGCTGCGGCATAACAACTGCGCCTGGCGCCGGACGAGCTGAAGAAGAGACAAGGTCGTGCTCTGGCGGTGCCGGTGTCGGAACCGGCATATGCTGAACAGGAGCTGGCGGAGCAGGTTCAACTGCGGGCTCTATGACTTGCCCTGGGGCTGGCGGGGCCTGCTGAGGTTCTGAGGCTGGGGTTGGCTCAACCGTCGATTCAAGAGCCGGCTCGGGTTGAGGTGGAGGCGGAGCTGGTTGCGGAGCCGGAGCAGAGGTTTGAGCAGCAGCAACAATCTCCTCAGGCTTTTTAAATGAAGATAACGATAAACTCTCTGCTTCTTGGGTCGGCTCTGGTTGTTTGGGTTTTAGCGCCGGTAAACTGCCCATGCGAGTCATAATATCGGTGCTTACTTTGTCGCGGGGACGGCCAAACTTGGCCGCGGACAGCTGTTTAACCGCCTCAGACATTTCCTTACTAGCAGTTCCAACCGGCGGCAAAGACAGCATACTAAACGGTTGCGAAGGCAAACCGGCAATCATCAACTTCACCACCGCATAGAAGTTCGGCAAATTCGAAAGATCTCCTCGCTCAAAAATCGGAGCAAACTGTTTCACCAAATACTCGGCATCGTCCGGGCCGGTACGAAACGCAGCCATCGTGCCAACGTTGCCAAACACCGCCTCCCTAACTTGATCGTTTAACTGCCCAATAAACTGGTTGGCAACGATTAGATTCAAGCGGTATTTCCGGGCTTCAGACAGAATCGTCGCGAACGAATCGGTCGAAAAATTCTGAAACTCGTCAACGATTAAACTAAAGTCGGTCCGCTCGGCTTCCGGAATCTCGGCCCGGCTCATGGCTGCTGCCTGGATTTTGGTAACCAGGATCATTCCCAGCAGCTGCGAGTTTAACTCACCAACTCGTCCTTTGCTCAAGTTGACGAGTAAAATTTGCCGCTTATCCATAATTTCTCGCAAATTAAACGAGCTCTTCGTCTGCCCGATAATATTTCTCATCATTTCGTTATTCACAAACGCCCCAAATTTCGAGACGAACCAGCCTAGCACCTCACTCTTGTGGAAGTCGCTGGTTTGGGCCATCTCCTTCGTCCAAAAATCAACCACCGTCGGGTCCTTAACGTATTTAAATTTGGCCTTCAAAAACTCGGTATCGGTAAAGACCTTTGGCACTTCTACAAAAGTAGAACCGTTGGGGTCGCTCATTAAAGTCAGGGCCGCGTTTCTAAACCAATGCTCATAGCGCGGGCCAATAATGCCGGTGTGGCCCGGGTCGTAAAGTCGATAAAGCATATTGATCGATTCTTGAATAATAAAATCGCGCTGCTCGGGGTTTTGATATTCAAACAAGTTAAGACCGAGCGGGTTAGAGGTATCGGCCGGGTCGAAGTAGATAACGTCTTCGGCGCGATCCTTGGGCACCAGACCGAGAAGTCGTTCGGAGGCGTCACCGTGCGGATCTATAAATACGAACCCACGCCCAGCCATCATGTCTTGCAGGGCAATGGTTTCTAGCATGGTCGATTTACCGGTACCGGTTTGGCCGACGATGTAGACGTGGCGTCGGCGGTCGTCTTCGGCTAGTTTGATTTCTTTTTTCTGTCCGCGGTATTCGTTGTAACCCAACAGCACACCCTCGGTCGCCACGTTGGACGGGGCGTCCGCATGTTTAGCGCTTTCGCGCTGGACTTCGGCGGTTGGGGTAAAGCGCGCTTCCGGCAAATGGAAAATCGTTGCCAGTTCGTTGCTGCCCAAGACTAGACTGTTGAGTTCGGGCGGGAAGAAACGAAAAATAAAAGCGGTCACCAGGCCTTGCTTGTCCCGGGCCGGCACAAACTGAAAACCATTGCTCGAAGGGTCGTCAAACAGCGCGAATGAAGCCGTAATATTTTGCAGCAGCGCAGGCGCCGAGGCCGACACATCCGAAGAAACTAAGATTCTAATCAGACTCTCGTAAGCAGGTTGGCGGATTTTATTTTCAATCCCTTCGGCAACGGCCAACTCCAAGCTACTGGCTTGCGGGTCGGCTGGTCCGGTCTCTCCCGAAGACTTAGGGGCTTTAACCGCCGCATGCAAAAAATCTTTGGCCGTAAATTTGAGGCTGGTTTTGCGGTTATGGCGAATGTCATCAGCCAACCGTTCGGCGCTTTTAGTCCAGGTTGGAGCCGCCGGTCGCAGTAGAATTTGAATCCCCACTCCGTCACCTGCCTTCAGGTCAGACAGAGTGTTTAAAATAGCCTCCAAAGGATCGCGCTCAATATTTTTATAGGTACGAATCGGATACGCTTTATCTCGTTTTAGCTCAAGCTCACCGCCGGCCACGCCGTCCAATTTACCGTCCGGATTAAAGAGGTTGTGGTCCTCGGTTTGCTCGAGCCTGGCACCTGGATACGCCGAAGCAATCGCCTTTTCTACCACTGGAACTAAGGCCACAGGGACAGCCGCATAAAATTTGATGTTGCCAGCCGAAGCGATAATTTCTAAACCTACGTGGCGCTGGCCGTAAAAGTTACTTTTAAATCCTCGCTGGGCAGTACCCGCCAAAATGTTATATAACACCTCAGCTTGGGCTATCTGCTCTTGCATAGAAGCCTTTTGGTCGCCTCCCTGTGCCGCATCGGAGCTGCGGGGCGGCAAATGGATTAAAACTGGCACCATCTTGAGACCGCGCTCAATACCTTTAGCTCGCCGCAGTATTCGCCGATAAGCATAGTAAGCCACCGCGGCCGAAATCGCCGCCAGGCCCACAAAAACTACAATTAAGCGCATGCTACTTGTCCTCTGGCTCGAGGTCGATCCCGTAGCGTTTCTTTAGATAGTCGGTTTGCAAATCCTCTACCGCCTCTTCTTCCGCGTGCGGGTCCCCGGCGGTTTTTTTGACAACCTCCTGGGCTTTGTCGACCCACTCTTTCTCAATCACATCAACATCATCGGCAATTGAAGGTCCAGTCACCTTTGGGGCTGATTTAGCAGCAGGCGTAGAGGGCTTAGCAGGCGTCGCTGGAGTTACCGGCTGTTGATTTGCGGGTTTGGTAGGTTCGGGTACAGCGGGAGCATCGGTTTGGCTTGGCTGTAAGCTCTCGGCTGGCTTAACCGCCTCGGTGTTGGGTTGGCTCTCGGGAGTGGACTGAGGATTTTCCATTGGTTTAAATTTTACCATTTCAGATTAGAAGTGTCGTGCTTAGTTGCGGGTTTGGTTAACGGATTTCGGCTTTGAATTTGGTCTTGAGGGCGTTCGAGATTTTACTTAAGCGATCTTCAACCTCGGCATCGGTCAAAGTTTTGGCAGAATCGGACATGACTAGCCGAAAAGCTACCGATTTTTTGCCGGCAGGAATACCTTGGCCCGAAAACTCACTTAAGTAAGTTGCTTCGGCTAGATCCTCGTCAATCGCCTCGGCCACGTCTTGCCAGCTAGTTTTTTGATTAACCACAATCGACAAATCACGTTTAGCGGCGGGAAATTTGCTTACCGGTCGGTAATTTGGTCCCTCGGCTGCAGAGGTTATGGCCAGCAAATCGACCTCCAGATAAGCCACCGTCCCCTTAATTTTGAATTCAGTCACCACATCGGGATGAACCTCACCAATCCAACCAATCTCCTTGCCTGAAAGTAAAAGCTTAGCCGCCCGACCAGGATGCAGGCCAGCGGTTTTGGCTGGTTCAATCTTTACACCAACCTTAAACTCCCGGACCAGCCGATCGAGTGCCGCTTTAACGCTTGCGTAGGGATTATCCGCTTTGGCAATGGCGGCGATTTTCGTTGGTTCAGACGGCAACTTTTTGGGCTGAGTGGGTAGGTAAACCTTCGAGACCTCAAACAAAGATAGCTCGGGGGCGTAAGTTTGATTTTTACCCAGAGCATTGAGCAAACTCGGCAGGAGCGTGGTGCGCAAATAGGCTTGCTCGATCGACATTGGATTGCGGACTTTGAGATGTTCTCCTAACTTGCAGCCCGAACGAGTAATGTCATCCGCCGACACAAAGGAATAGGTCATCACTTCAAACATTCCCAAAGCCTTCATTGCTTCCTGAGCCTTCCATAAATTTGGCCAATACTGGTCAAACTCAACTTCGCTAGGCTGCCAGGCCGGTAATTTGGCGGGGACCTTGTCATACCCCGTTAGCCGAGCAATTTCTTCAATCAAATCTTCCTCGGTCTTTAGATCGGTCCGCCACCACGGCGCCGTCACCGCCACATAATCATCCAGGTTCTCTACGTGCCGCCGCGCGCCAATGTAGCCAGGATTCTTGATATAAACCTCAACATCGACCACCTGCACCTTTCGATCACGAATCGGCAACTCTACCCACTTAGCATCCCTATACTCATAGCGACGAGCGTCGATAACTTTGCCATTACCAATATAAATTCCGTCATGGCCAACCAGACCCTTGTAAGCAGTTTCAAGCTTTTCGTACTGTCCGGTTTGAGCATTCTTTCTATAGTAATAACCCACAGTTGAACTTGGTTGTTTCGATGACTTTTCCGATTGGATTTCGGCCAAAGTATATTCGCCTTTGCCTCCAGTTTTAATACCTTCATAAAACAAAATGTCACCGGGACTTAGCTCACCCGTGTGCACCGGCCGGCCAGTTTCTAGCTGAGCCGGGGCGGTGTGCCCAACCCAGAGGCCGATTAACGAGAAAACATAATCAATAAGGTAGCCGCAATCGAAAGCTTCGATTCCGTTCTTCTTGAAACTGGCCCCCCAAACGTATGGTTTTCCAAGGTGTTTTTTGGTTTCGGCCACGACGTCAAACGGTTCAGCTTCCAGGCCGGAGCGGTGCAGCAATTTAGTAATCTCCTCGCGGGAAATTTTGTACCCCAAAAACTGCTCTAGCCGGCTGGAGCGAATGCCGATATGTTGAATCCACGGCCAAACCAGCAACTCGTCGGCTACGGCAGAGGTAACCTTAGCTTTAGCGTACTTGCTTAAATAATCTAGTGCCCGAGCCAATGCAATCGGCGCCAGTTGTACCGGCAAGTTTCGCTCGAACCGCCCACTGGCATCGGTCCGGTTGCCATGACGAATGGCGGTTTTACGAATGGTGGGTGCGTCAAAGCTGGCGCTTTCTAAAATAATTTTGGTTGTCTTGTCGGTAATCTCGCTACCGGCACCACCCATCACCCCCGCCAAGGCGATCGGCCCGGAGGAGTTGGCAATGACGACATCTTCGGTAGTTAATTTACGGGTTTGCCCGTCTAGGGTTACCAATTTCTCGCCAGACCCAGCATGTCGCACAACAATACTTCCCCTCACTTTCGCCGCGTCGAAAGCGTGCAGCGGCTGGCCGTATTCCAACATTACATAATTGGTTATATCAACGACGACACTAATCGGCCGCAAACCTGAAGCCAGCAATCGGCGCTGCATCCAATCGGGGGTTTTTTGGTTCGGCTCGATAGATAACTCAACAGCCATATAGCGCCGAGTCTTAGTCGATTTATCGACTTTAACCTTTGGAGCAGCCCCTTTCTCGGGTAATTGATGCTCGATCGGTTCGTGCACCTTCTCGCCCATGAACGCGGCTGCTTCCCGCGCCAACCCTATAACCGACAATAAATCCGGTCGATTGGCGGGCGTATAGACATCGATAATCGCCGACTCAGGCCAGATTTCGGCCACCGGTTGGCCGACCCTAGCACTTGGTTCTAAAACTAAAATACCCGAGTGATCATCGCCTAAACCTAATTCCTGAGCACTTGCAATCATCCCGGCCGACTCAATCCCCCGAATCGTGGCTTTTTCGATCTTTAAACCTGTTGGCAAAGTCACTCCAGGGGCTACATAAGCCACCTTTTGACCCTCCGAAACGTTCGCGGCTCCACAGACAACCGAAATTTTGCCTTCGCCAAGGGATAATTCGACAATTTTTAATTTATCGGCGTTTGGATGCTGAATAACTTTTTTGACATCTGCTACTACGACATGATTGTCTAGTTTGGGTGTATAAATTATTTGTTCTATTTCAACGCCGATTTGCTCCAAAGCATCCGCAATCGTTTTTGGATCGTGCTTGCCAATATATTCTGCCAACCATTCGGCACTAACTTTCATTAAAACTGCTCCAGGAATTTTAGGTTAGGCCGCCATAGGTATCTTAAGTCGTCTAGTTGGTACTTAACTGCCGCCAACCGCTCAATCCCGGTGCCAAAGGCAAACCCAGAATAGACTTCAGGGTCTATTCCAACGTTACGAAGCACCTGAGGGTGGACCATTCCGGATCCTAGAAGCTCAACCCAACCGGTATTGGCACAGGTCGCACAACCCTTACTCTGGCAGATCGGACAAGAGGCGTCCATCTCGATCGAAGGCTCGGTGTAGGGAAAGTAATTCGGACGCAAACGGATTTTGGCTTCCTTGCCAAACAGCGCCTGAGCCATCGCAAGTAGAGTTCCTTTTAAGTCGCCTATCCCGATCCCTCTATCGACCACCAGCCCCTCAATTTGGGTGAACATCCAGATATGAGACGGGTCTTCGTCTTCGTTGCGGTAGACTTTGCCGGGCGCGATGATCCTAATCGGCGGTTGGTGTTTCTCCATATACCGAATCTGCACACTTGAAGTGTGCGTCCGCGGCAAATTTCCATCCTCCAGATAAAAAGTATCTTGCATGTCCCTGGCTGGATGATCCTTACCGATATTTAAAGCTTCGAAGTTATACCACTCTGTCTCGATTTCAGGGCCGTCAGCCACTTTAAAACCAAGCTGCCAAAAAGCCTGCACCACTTCGCGCAGAACCTGCGACACCGGATGTAAATGGCCAATAACGGGACCTGCCGGAGCGGTAAGATCTAGTAGATTGGATTTCACCTGACCCTCGAGGGCTGCACCCTTGAGCGTAGCTTGCTTTAGCTTTAACCACTGCTCTATTTTGGCCCGTGCCTGGTTGGCTGCTTGGCCGGCCTTAGCTCGATCCTTCTCGGGCAGCGTTCCTATTTTCTTCAGCTGTGCCGTCACCACTCCACTTCTGCCAAGATATTTAACCCTAAGCTGCTCAAGTTGCTTGAGCTCGGTTACCGAGTTTATAGCTTTCTCGATATCAGCCAAGGTTTTTGTATCAATCATGCCCGTGACCTCAAGAATACTTCTACCAAAAGCATGACAGCCAGGATTAAGCCGGCATCGCGCCAGGTTAGCTGTCGCAATGAGGACAAAGCTAAAACCGCCACGATGACTCCACCAATTAACCATCCCTGTCGCCAGGAGTTTTGTAGCAATTTCTCGGCGGTGTTTTGGATGCGTGGGATTTTTAGCTTGAGCCTAAATAAACTGCAGGCCACCAGATCGGCAGCTACTAGCAGCAGGATCAAAAACCAGACCGTTACTCCAATCGGGCCGATCGACTTAGGCGTAATCGCAAACGTAGAAGCCACTAGAGCACCCAGCCCGGCCAAGCCAAAAACCAACATTAAAGAATAATTACTTCTCGCACTCATCTGTCTAGATTATAACGGATCGGCTACCTTGAAACTATAACCATAAGCCGAACGGCTTCAAGCTTCTTTCCAATCCGTTGAAAGCTTCCCTTTATTTAAAGACGAGGAAGAAGCTTATAACGGATCGGCTACCTTGAAACTATAACCATAAGCTCAAACGGCTGAAACTACGGCTTAAAGTGTTTAAGTTTGACGATTATCGGACCGCTGAGTCCGAGCAAGGCTGCCACAATGAGGGCTATATAAAGAGTCCTTGGCTGCGCTGGGTTACCAGCAGGGGTTGGGGCCGTTGTAGGATTAGTAACATTGCTTTCGTTTTGGGACGCAGTTCCGTTTGCATTATCGATCGCCGAAATCGTATTTCCCAGATCATAAAACCCGTTTGGGGTTGCTGGGGGCGAGGTTGGGGTTGCCGTTTGCGGAACTGGCTTTGTGATAGCCATCGAATAACTCCGCGAGTCGCTATAGGTCCCCCCGTCGCCATTAGTATCCGTGACGGTAACGGTAAAACTGTAGCTGCCGACGGCAGTCGGTGTCCCATTGATTACTCCGGTAGACGAATTTAAGCTTAAGCCGGGCGGCAAAGCACCAGAGCTCAGACTGAAATTGGGCGCACCCTGGCTACCCGATACTGGAATAGTCGAGGCGTAACTTGCACCCAATGTCCCGTCTGGCACCGTCGTTCCGGTAAGATGGACGAAATTGAAGACAAATACCTTCCCCCACTCATCTGACACAAACAACCGCCGCTCTTTCGAATCGTAGGCATCATCTATACCAGCAGGGTTGCAAAAAAGTGTCCCGTCGGCACTGCAATCGGTATTAGTGGTCGTGAAGTCTGCCTGATCCAAAACAGCGAAGGCGTCCTCACCATCACTAACAGATGACATGTCAAAGCCGATTACTCGCCCATCGTCGGAATCATTTACAAACAACAGATGTTGACTCGGGTCATAAATTAAACCCCATACAAAACCAAAGCTGTGACGGGTAGCGCCGTCACTATTAAGGGTATTTAGGTCCGGCTGCCCGACCACATGAGTTGCTGGCATACCGTCGATGATTCCCAAAGAGAGGTCAAATACCATTACTCTGTCCTGGGGGCCGTCACCGACCATCAGCATTTTTAGGGATGGGTCGTAGGCCAAACCGGTTGGCCCGTCGAAACCAAAGGCGTCACTATAGAAATTTTCAGTCGAGAAGTCGGGCTGACCCAGGACGTTGCTAGCATCCATCCCATCGGTTATACCGCCGGAAAGATCAAACACCAACACTCGGTTGTTGCCCCAATCGGCAACGAACAATCGGCTTTGATCAGCATCGTAGACTAATCCCATAACATTCGAGTTGATAGAGCTTTGATCCAGAGAGCCGCTGGGAGCTGTGTCGAAGTCCGGCTCGCCAAGCTCGTGACTGGCGTCCATGCCATCGATAACCCCACCCGACAAATCGAACACCAAGACTCGACCGTTACCCTGGTCAGCTACGAAGAGTCGGTTGTCGATCGCGTCGTATGCCACGCCCGCTGTGTGGTTGAACCCGGCGTGTCCCGCTCCCGGATTTGTACCGTTTAAATCGGTTTGCCCAAGCACATTGTCGGCTACATGGTCGAGGAGTTGGTTTTGGGAATCGAGATCATAAATTAGCACGCGGTTAGCGGTTGTATCACTCACAAACAAGCGATGATGAACTGAATCGAGCGCGGTCGAGAAGGGCACGTTAAGAAAGGTGTCGTTTGTACCGGGCCCCATCTGATCGCTGGGGCCGTAAGGTGTAGCGGCTAGCGCTTTAGCAGAAAAAAGTGGAGACAGCACCAGCCAAGACAAAAATAATGCCAATCCGGCAAGCTTAACTTTGAAGAATTTTGATTTGGCGGACATTTTGGTTTTGTGCCTCAAAAAGCTTATGGTTAGATTCTACCTCGTTAAACCAGATTGGGCAACCAAATGGAAAGAGCTCATTGCTGAGCCCTTTCCAGACTTGCAACGAGCTCTACTTCTGAGCGTAAATCAGGCTGTGCCCAGCCTTGAACTCTGGTGCCGCCGGGTCCCCTCTTTGGAGCCCCAAGCCTGGCAGCTTGGCCGAGTGATCGGTCAACCCTTTCGGGATATGCTGCTCGACCTCGGGCACATTGGCGCTCGACGTAAGCGCCGCCAGTTTGGTCGCACCGGTGGAAACCGGTCTTACTGCTGCGGGAGCGGCTTGGCTGGTCATCTCATGACCTGGTCCGCAATTTGCCGCAACCTTGCCACCTGTTGCCAGGACGGCCATGGCCGCGCCGGCTACTGCCACCCTGGCTACCAGTTTGGCTTGCACTACCACCTCCCTTGAGGTTGGAAATACCGAAACTACAGGAAGCATATCGTACGCCCACACCTGTAACCCGTCAAGGATTCAACAAAAAAATCCCGAACAAAATCGGGATACGTTAACGGGGCGACTAGATCCGCCCATTATTTTGAAAATATGGCGCCTGTCGCCCCGTAGACGGTTCCTACACCGAGTGGGCGTAGAAGCCGTAGAAAGAGCTCCAGCTTAAGGTGATGCTCGCATAACGACCCTCCGTTTACCTTAAAAGGCTGGCAATGCAGCCCCCACCACTGTGTGGCCGACCGGAGACCCGGACGCCGACTACCCCAGTGGGGTGAGTCCGAATTAGATATAAGGGGGATACATCTAATCCGGGCTGACCCCACCGCCTGTGGAAGCTGATGTTTTATCGAGGAGAGACCCCGATGTTTTGGTTTTTAAAGAACCGAACATAACCACTTTAGCATAAGCTTTATGGTTGTGTCAAGACTCCTATGGTTGTAGTTTCTACATCGTTACTTCGAGAGGGTTACAAAATTCCGACAGCTTTTTTTACCTCTTCCAGTTTTGGTTCAGCAATCGCGTTGGCTTTTTCCCTACCCTGATCCAATACTTTCGCTAAGTGATCGGGGTCTTTGGTTATCTGATTAAAACTTTCTTGCAGCTTTAAGACATCAGCCGAGATTAAATCAGCTAAATCATGTTTGAAATTGCTATAACCCTGGCCTTCATACTCTTTTTCCAAAGTTTTAATAGTTTTCCCAGAAGCCGACGAGTAAATAGTGAGTAAGTTTGAAATTGCGGGTTTGTCCGGCGAAAACTCTACATTATTGCCCGAATCTGTTACCGCCCCTTTAACTTTGTCTTCAATCACTTGTGGCGTATCGGACAATAGGATATTGCCCGAGTCGTCATCGTCGGATTTGCTCATCTTCTCATTTGGATTCTGCAGATTCATGATTCGGGTACCAGTTTCAGCCAAGGTTGCCACCGGCAATTTAAAGATGTTGCCGTAAAGCTTATTGAACCGGTCGGCGATATCCCTGGTCAGCTCTACATGTTGGCGCTGATCGTCTCCTACCGGCACTTCATCGGGGCTGTAAAGCAAAATGTCAGCTGCCATCAACACTGGGTAATCGAATAATCCGACTAACTGGCCCTCTGATCCTATCTTGCGGGATTTGTCCTTAAACTGCGTCATTCGAGATAACTCGCCCATGGTAACGTAATTATTCAGAATCCAGGCTAACTCCGAGTGAGCCGGAACGTGGGATTGCATGAAAATAACAGCCTTATCCGGATCGATCCCGGCCGCCAGCAGCCAAGCAACGGCGTTTAGGCTGGCCTGTTGCAAAAATACCGGTTCAGGACGAACCGTTAAAGCATGAAGGTTAGGCACAAAATAGAAATTCTCCGTTTTGTCTTGGTCGGTCGCCCAATGCTTCATCGCACCAAGATAATTACCTAGAGTTGGTGTCTGGCTGGTCGGCTTTAATCCGGAGAGCAACCGCTTCACTCCTCTTCCTCCGCGCCCACTGCGGCGGGCTGTTTAAGGCTCTTTGGTTCGTTTCCGCCAGTTAGATGGTTGGCTGACTCGATCTTGGCGCCAAGGCGGTTAAAACTCGACGAGGCGTTATCCATTTGGGCCTTAGCGTTAGATAAATGCTTTTGGACTAAATTAAATTCGTCGGCAAAACGCCGTGTGTCACCCTGAATATCCTTCAAGAAATTCATCACTTCCTTGGCCCGTTCCTCAATCATATCGCCTTCAAGCGACAACAAGATGATACCGAGGTAGTAGGTAAAGGTATGCGGCGAGACCAGAAAGACTCGAAGCGAATTTGCATAAGAGTCTAGGTCGGTGTTGGTCATGATTTCGTAGTAGACCGCTTCTCCCGGAACATACATGAGGGCAAAATCGACCGTACCTTCTCCGGGTAAAATATATTTTTTAGCAATGTCGGTGATGTGTTTTTTTACATCCGAAATGAATAGTTTGTGAGCGCTCGCCTTCTCGGCCTCGTCTTTGGCTTGAACGTATTTTAGATAATTTTCAACCGGAAACTTAGAGTCGATAGGAATTAGACCGTTCTTGGTCTTGATGACGGCGTCGACTTTGGCGTGGGTTTTAAACTCGTACTGCAAACGATAATTCCCCTTGGGAATATTTTGCTTAATCAGATCACCCATCAGCCGTTCGCCAACATTGCCGCGCAGTTTAGGAGACTTCAAGACGTCTTGAATATCCTTCAGGCCTCGGCCAAGCTCCTGCATTTTGCCGAGCTCGTTTTGGAGGCTACCAAACACTTCAGCTGCTCGATCAAGCCGCTGGTTCATGTTGGTTAAGTCCTGCTTGAGTAGACCCATCCCAGAGTCATTTTTGAGCTCCGAGATTTTGGTAAACAGCAGCAAGAAACCGCCAACGACGGCCGCTAAAACTACGACTCCTACCAGTAACGCTTCCATAACGCTTATTCTAACAGATTAGGCGCGAACGCCGAGAGATTGCAGCTGAGTGACCAGCGGTTCGTAGCCGTTGAATTTGATAGCGACAATTCCCAGAGCCTCAGCCCCCGCTACGTTTTCCGACAAATCATCGATAAAAATCATTTCCTGAGGGGCAACTCCCAAACCATCGGCCAGTTTTTGAAAGGCCTCTTTGTCCGGTTTACGACAGCCGATTTCGTTACTCATTAAAGCTACGTCGAACCGATCAAAAATATGACGAGTTCTATTAACCGCAACATGTGGAGCCGTCGTGTTTGATAGTAAACCGAGCTTGTAGCCGTTTGACCGTAGCCTATCGACCAGATCCAGCATGTGGGGAATTTCTGGAGTTTGTTGCTTTAGGTCACCAACCCAAAGGTCCAACATGCTTGGATCATATGATTCACCTAACCTACGCGCCACCTCCTGCCAAAACTGCTGCGGCGACATTTCACCCCTTTCGAACGGTTTCTCAACCTCTTCAAAAATCGGCTGAAGTTGGGTTATGGTAACTCCCAACTTTGCCATGGTCCGCTCATAAAAAACGTGGATGCTGTTTTGAATCAACACCCCGCCTAAATCAAAACCAATCGCTTTTATCGTCATCTTACTTATCTTAAAACAAAAAAGGCCTCAGACGAGACCTCTTTTGCATTTAACGGCTATTTCCAGACCGCTAAAATCGCACCCATCGAAACTAATGCCACTAGGTAATACCCAACGTTAATAATATAAAGCTCCCAGCTGCGATCCTCGAAAACCTTTAGACCGAGGAAAGTTGTCGCCACAAACCCGAGCCAGGCCCATAGACCGGTAATAGCGCCGTCCATAGCCGTAGTTGAGTTGGTGTAAGCAACGAAATGAGCCAAGATGTAGGCCATTACCAACGCCCCTGCAAACATATATACGTACATTGTTGGTTTTGCTTTGATCTCGGCCTGGGTTTTACCTAGGGCCTTCATCCAGGGCTTAGCAAACAACGCCTTGGAATACCAGATTGCGCCAATAATCATGTCTGCCACCCCGGCAACCAGCACAGCCACCATATTCACTGAAACAGTTGTCATAAAATATCACCGCCTTTCTGCCGACAATTATCCGCCTATCAGGTTAGGGACGCAACTCAGCTTTACGGGAGGCATCAATGTATTGGCAATATTCGCAGTCCGGGCTCGAGGCTGGAAATTCGTTGGCGTTTAACGCGCGGTGAATCTCGGTAACTTTCGGTTCCACCCAAGAGTCGTCGCCCTTATAGGGTAGTAGCGTTAAGTGAAACTCCAGCTTGGCATCAAACTTAGGTTTATCGTTTTGCCCGTTGGCGTAAACGAAGTAACCAGTCTGGCTGACGTTGAAACCATTTTGGCGCAGCAGCCATTGGTAGATCTCCATTTGTCGTTTATAAGACTGCTTCCACCTATCCTCTAGAGTAATTTCAGCGTTCTTACTGGTAGCTTTATAGTCAACTACGATTAACTCTTCGGCTGAATTGATCCAAATGTCATCAACCGCACCAAAAACCACGAAATTAGTGGGGACGTGGTGGTAACGCACCCCATGAAAGTTTTCCCGCCACTTCCCTAGGTTTGTGTGGCCGAACGGCACCGCGTCGACTGCGTAATGTTCCATGATTGGGTGGCGAGTGCCGGCTATCCGGTGGGCGTCAAACTCTTTTTTGAGTAGGGTGTCGACCGCAGAGTTGAGCAAAAATGGCGGAGTTGACGGCTTTGAAACGGCCAGCCGCCGGTCAAAGTAAAAGCAGCGCGGACAGCGAACGTAGTCCTCGATCTTCGATCGACTGATTTCGTACGGTTTGGACGCACCCGGAGTATAGATGTTTCGCACCCTGTGATAAGCCACTAGCCTTACGGCAACCCCCACTTTGCCTCTAATTTACCATACTTATTATGACGAACAAAAAACGAACAGTCAAGCTTCTCTCTTGACTCATAGGAGTAAAATATTAAATAAGCAAAAGCGTAAAGCTTTGGGTCTCGTTCATTGAGGAAGGAGGCAGAGATGGATTCCGATAAGCCGGTGTTGATGCCTTGCTGCAAAGCCGAGCTGTCGGTCGGGGAGTTGGTCATGCGATCGTTGATCCTGTATTGCGACAAGTACCCGGGTCTCTATGTGGTCCGGACGGCCTGTCCCAACAACCGCTGCCCCGTCGAGTTCACCTACCGGTTCAACCGGGTCGACAAGGTCGATGGCAAGGAATGCTATATCGACATCGTTAGCCCTTACCGCAAGCTCGGCAGTTTGGAGGTCCGAGACAACGATGCGACCCAGGAAATCTGCGATCGCTACCGCGAGCAGTTCGGTAACGAGCCCCTGTCCGGGCACCTGATCGGCTCCAACGCCGAGAAAGCCCTCAGGGACTTCCACCGGGAAATGAACAACTTCGGGTTTGCCTGGCAGATCGAGACAGTCTGGGACAACGAGCCGCTCGATCTGGTCAGGGAAGTAACCAGCATGCAGCAGGAAGCCCGGCGTCGCTTCGGCTCACTCCACGATCTCCCCCGAAGCGCCTAGCTCTAATTCGAACGCCCCCGGTCACTCGACCGGGGGCGTGCACGTTTATAAATCCTGGTCGGGGTGGCGGGACTCGAACCCACGGCCTCACGCACCCGAAGCGTGCGCGCTACCAACTGCGCCACACCCCGAACCGGTAAATTATACCTTTGTTATCAGAGTTAAATCCAGCGTGAACGGCGAACGATTCTACGTCGGCCGTAAACCGCCAAAGCGCCAAAGTTTTTTTCAATTACTTGACGCCAATTATCTTTCAGCCATTTCTTCTGCTTTTTGTATAAGTCTTCCAGCCCCCTCTCGGCAAACTCGGCCCTCATTACCCCGCCAGCATGCGGCTGTTGGTACTTTTGTTCTAGAGGCGAGTTAAAGCCATGGGCGTAGTGGCTCATCTCGTGCACCAAAGTAGCCGTTACCACATACTCCGGAATCTCCGGATCACGAAAAAGACCGTTCATAGTAATTACGCTGGTGGAGCGATCTCTTGGATCGAGCTTGAGCGAGCCGAGACGAGTCTTGGCCCTTCTACCGTATTCGATCCGTACAATATTCTCCTGGGGTACATCGGCAAAATACTTATCCCATATCTCATCAAGCAGACCGTGCAACCAGGCTTCGTCACGTTTCATTGAATGTCCTCTTCTCCTGAACCCCAATAACGATAGGCAATGCACTTATGATACATGCTTTTGTTGGGCTCAAACTTGCGGTCACGAATGTCTGCAGCCGTTTTAATCAGCTTCTCGCGGTGGTTGTGCAGTATCTGCGGCGAAAGCTTGGCCCGTCCCTCTACGCCCGTTACAACGTAATCTAAAACCACCTCGGCCGGGGCTTGGCCGGTCATTGCCTCAACCGCCAAAGCATAGGTTCGTAACTGAAAATTATTTTTGGCCTTTTGATTTAACTTCTCGGCGTCACGGAGCCGACCGGTTTTAAAGTCGCGGATTTGAAGACCAGACTCGGTTTCAAAGGTGGCATCGATGCGGCCTTTGAGCCTAAGCTTGGCTTCGTTTAGCGAAAATCTGATCGACTCCTCCGACGATACTAGCTTGTCTTTGCGAGATTCCTCGCGCACAAAAAACGACCGCAACGTATCGGCGGCTTTTTGCTTGGCTTGGTCGGCTTCAACACCGGTGCGGTAACCCTGATTGCTCCACCCCTCCTCAAGCCGAGATTCTAACTGATCCAGACCGATCTTATCCCCGACTTTCCTACTCTGGTAATAATCCTCAAACAGCTTGTGCAGCAGACTGCCGAAATTGACGTTGGGCCCCATTGGAGAGCTGATCTTTAGAACCTTTTCCAGGTAAAACTCGTAAGGACAGTCTAAATACTTTTGAAGATCGGTAATGTTTAGCTCCAACCAGCCATCGGCAGACTCGAACGGCAAGCTACCGCTGTGCCACTGCATGGTTGGCGGAGCAAAACGTTCTAGTTGGGCCGCTGCCTCTTCCAGCTTGTTGGTTAGTTGCAACGGGGCCACTGGCCGTTTGAGTTCCTTAGGACCAAAAATTTCAGGTAAAAATGGGCTTAACTTACGTTCACGGCCCCCACGATCAAGTTGCGGAACCGACAAAACCAAATTGGTCTTGGCGCGAGTAATGGCGACGTAGAGCAATCGCCGTCTTTCGTGCTCGGGCGGCAATTGTAGATCATTAGACAAAATCTCCTCGGGCAGCTCAACCCGATTTGGTACCGCTAAACTTGTCCAGGCTTCCCGAGTGTTGTTCATAAGAAAAACGGTTTCAAACTCCAACCCCTTAGCCGCGTGGACCGTCAAAAGCGCTACCCCCCTGTCGTCGCCAGCCAGCTCGTGAGCCTCAATCTGCGGGGGTTGCGGAAAGAAGTTTAGATAAGCCGAGAGTGTCGGCTCGGTCGCAACGGCTTCGTATTCTTGCATTTGGTTTAGAAGCAGTTGTAGGTCCTCAAAGACTCTTAACATCCTAGGCGTGTTGCCGGCTGAGCTAATCCATTTTTCACTCAGTCCGGTCGTTGTCACCAACCGATACGCTAGTTCGCTAACCCCAACTTCGCCGGCCCAACGCCGCCACTCATCCAGTTGTGCACTGACCGACTTTGATCTCTCGGTTTGAATTAAGTTTAAGGCTTCCTCCGTCCCCACTAACTCTTTTCGCATCAATTCGGTGAGTTGCCTAACCTCTTCCGACGGCCAGTCAAAAAATGGACCGAGCAGCAGTTGGATTACAGCCTCGTCGTCAACCTGAAAAGCCAGCCATCGCAACAAATGCCACAAATGTAGCATCTCGCGCGTCTCAAAGATGTTGACGCTACTAACTAGACGATAAGGAATGTTGCGGCGGCGTAAGAAGCGCGATATGGACTGCAGGGGCAAATGGGTAGTCGACAATACCCCAATATTCTCGGCTACCTCCCCGTCTTTTAACCGCTCGGAAATAGAATCGGCGATGCCGCTGAATTCTTCCTGGCTCGATGGGTAAGCCTTAAATTCCGGGGCATACCCCAATAGCTCGCCCTTAAGCCTTTTATTAACTCCCAGCTTCACCTCTAGCCGCTCTGGGTTATTGTGCTGGATTAACTGGTACGCTACATCCAGAATTTTCTGGCTCGAGCGATAATTTTGGGTTAAGACCACCGGGCTTTTAAGCTCAAAGTGCTCGGCAAACTGCAGGATATTTTCAATTCGAGCCCCCCTAAAGCCATATATCGCCTGATCGTCGTCACCAACCGCAAAAATATTGCCGTTTTTAGGCACAAGACAACGTAGCAACAAATCCTGGGCCAAATTGGTGTCTTGATATTCATCGACCAGTACGTGCCGGTATTGCTCCCGTAGCTTTTCGGCAACGTTTGGCCTTGCCTGCAAGAGCCTTAGAGGAAGTGTGATTTGGTCGTAATGGTCAATTAGACCGTAGCGCTTTTTCAGAGTTTCGTAGAGACGGTAGATTTTGAGCCGGTCACTGGCTTCATCGAGATCAAGGGGATGGACTGCAGACGTTTTGAGTTGTTTAACGTAGTTTTCAAACTCTTCGACCGAGGTGTCGTTATTTTGCAAAGCTTCGATGTAGTCAACGCTGCCAGAAATAAAGTCCAACAGATTTGAATGGGTTGAATAGTAACTCAGTTCAGTCTCCGAGAAATGTTGTCGTAGCAACAACATTTTTGTGTTTTTACTCAGCAATTCAGCTCGATTTGGCAATCCGGCGTGATGTCCGAACCGAATTAAAACCTGTGAACCAAAAGCATGAAAAGTCATGACGTTTATCTGGTGCGCAGACCAACCCAACAGGCTATCAAGCCGGTCTATCATCTCTCCCGCTGCTTTTTCGGTAAAAGTTAAAGCCAGGATTTCGTCGGGCTTAGCCAGTTTATTCTCAATTAGGTACGCAATCCGCTGACCGATCACTTCGGTTTTACCGGTGCCGGCTCCAGCCACTACAAGCAGCGGCCCTTGGCCGTGTTCCACCGCCCGTTTTTGCGCTGGATTGAGATTGCTTACCCCCATCTAGCCTTAGTATAACAAGTTTGCCAGATGGTTTTGCCCGTTAAAAAATGTTATGCTCCCCTCAAGGTGGGTGAGTTAATTATCAGAAGTTCAAAACTCTTCCCCGCTAGCCGTCAAGCAAATTCGGCCAGCGTCGCTACTGCATTTATTTTTGAGCCTAACGACAAACAGCAACAGATCGGCGAACTGTTTGTTGTAATCGAGATTTTAAGCGCTGCCAACAAACCCGAAAAAGTAGCTGATTTGATTATCGAAGCTTTCGGAAAGGCCTTTTACGCTCCAAAAGATGATGATGAAGAAGATGGCGAAGGTGAAACCGCCGCCCGGTTTGATGTTGCGATAAAAGCCGTTAACCAAGACTTGGCCCACTACACCGGACACGAAGACGCCACCTGGATCGGTAAAACTAGCGCTATTTTGGCGGTTGCCAAAGAAAACGAGCTCCACATTACCAGCACTGGTTCAGCAGAAGCCTACTTGGCACGCAAAGGTCATCTCGCCAAGATTGACGCTACCGACCACGAGCATCGACACCAAACACATAAACCATTCACAAATATTGCTAGCGGTCACCTGGAAAGCGGCGACCGGCTGCTATTTTCAACGCCTGCATTGCTACGAATTCTGTCTCGTAAAGAAATTACCGATATCCTGTCTGACTCAAATGCAAACGCGGCAGCCGCCGAAATTGCCGAAAGAATTGAACCCGAAACCGGCTCAGAAAGAGTTGCCGCCATCATCGCGGAGGCTACGACCAGTGAAGCTATTAGCGGCGAACCGTTACCCACCGAGTCACCTTCAATTGCTCTGGGTCCGAAAGGGCGGCGGTTTGACTCGATCAAAGCCAAGGCCACTCCGCTGTTGCAAAACGCCAGTACTCACGCAAGACCGCTAGCCGGCAAAAGCGCAGAGCTGGCTCAACGGAGTTGGCACTACACTAAATCAAACCTTGGACCCAAAGCTCGTCAGCATGGTCTAAGCTTTGTCGGTTGGCTACGGAGAAAGCTGCGAAACCCTAAGCAACGAAAGTTCGTTTTCGTTGGAGTGATAGTTGTAGCCTTAGCCCTCTTTTTCATTATTTTCTCGATGCTAGGATCAGGATCGAAGTCGGCGGAATTTAAAATATATGACCAGGCACTCAGCGAAGCTCAATCCGGACAGCAACTTTGGCTCTCCGGAAACAAGACGTCTGCCCAAAGTAAGCTCCAGGCCGCGAGCAGCGATCTGTCTAAACTAGCCAGATACAAACCGGCCAAAAGCTTTGATAAAGCCCTCTCAAAGCGTAAACACAGTGGCTTTGATCCAGCCTCGGTCGGAGGCTTGAAAAATTTAATCCAAAACCTCCTTGACCAAATTACCGGACTTACTAGGACCAGCGGCAAACCAATAGCTACTCTTTCAGGGGTTTCAGATCCAACTTTTCTTGAGGTAATCGCCAAGAATCTAGTGGTTGTCAGCAGCGACAGCTCGCCCTCTATCACTACCGTTACAACCGACACCCACAAAGTTTCAACCAAAAGCGTTAAGCAGGTCGGCAAAGTAGTGGCTACGGCCGTCGGAGACGACAGCGTCTACTTACTGACCGACAAGCCCGACGTCTGGGCATTTAAGCCTTCTGACGGCTCTCTAACTGAGCTAAGCGCCAGCTGGGTCAACGGCAAAGCCATCGCGACCTACAACGGCAATATCTACATCTTGCGCGATGATAATTCGCAGGTTATGAAATTCGCCAAAACCGGATCGGACTTTAGCGACCCAACCACCTACCTGGCTTCCGGACAAGAATCAAACCTTACGGGAATGAACGCTCTGTTCGTTGACGGCTCGGTCATTACCGCCGGCAACGGCATTGACCGCTTTTTCACCGGATCTCTCGCCCAGCAGGCCAAGAATCTGCCCTCCGACTTTAAGAACATATCCGAGGTCAAAACGTTTTCCAACGGAAATTTGATACTTGCCCTCGATCAAGCCGGCCATTTGGGAACACTAAACTTTGATGGCGGCAGCATTACTTTCTCGAAACAATTCTTAGTTTCAGGCGAAACGCTGGGGGCTTTCTCCTCCGGCGATGCTACCACAATCTACGGACTCTCAGGCAATAAAGTCTTTAGCTTTAGCCTGTCACCTTAATGGCGGGGCACCCAATCCCAGTAGTAACCTGTACCGTTTACTTCGAGGATAAATTCCTAGTTATTCGTCGCCACGATGCTGCCAAGAAGTTCGGTGGAACTTGGGGTTTCCCGGGAGGCAAAGTTGAAGTGGATGAAACCATCGCCGGCGCTATCAAACGCGAGGTTAAGGAAGAGACCGATCTCGAGCTGGAAGACAAATTCTTTTTGCTTGATTCGTACTTCTACCCGGGGTCACTTGGCATCCACTTCGCAGTCTTTGCCACCTCAGACAAAGTCACGACCGAACCGGGTGTTGAGTATCAGTGGCTGAGTGATCTACCGGACCTCCAAAAGCTGCCACGCATACCCGGAATCGACTACCATATCAATCGATTTGAACAGTTAAAAAGCCAACCCCCAATTTCCCTCAGGGAAATCGACTACACACCAGACAAATACATCAACTAACTACATCTTTTTGAGCGGTTTGATACCTAGAATCGCGAAATAACTTTCGAAAAAAGAACTAATTTGTTGTACAAAATACAACTTTTCGCCCGCCTTTTTATCTTGTAGGTCTAATATGCGCTCATTTTCGTAGTAGTCGTGAAATAGCTTAGCCAGATCTGAACCGAAGAAAGCTAACGCATGTACTCCGAAATCCTCACAGATTGACTCGAGAAGTGCAGGAAACTTAGAGGCCAATCGTACAATTCCCTGCTCTCTCCCGGAGAGGTCTTGAACCCTCGATCCTACCGACAGTTTTTTAGATTTAGCTTTCTCAAGAATTGAGTTTGCTCGAACATAGGCGTACATAACGTACCAATACGGGTTTTTCTGGGACTGTTCCTTGGCGAGGTTAAGGTCAAAGTCCATATGACTGTCGGCTGAGCGCATCAAGAAAAAGAACCGCGCCACATCTGAACCAACCTCCTTAATCAACTCGTTGGTAGTAACGTAAGTCCCCAAACGTTTGCCCATCTTCACCTCTTTGCCATCTCGCATCAGCCTGACGAACTGGTAAACCAGAAAGTCTAACCGTCCCTTTAACTTTAACCCCTGCTCTACCATCACCTTTAAAGATAGCGTTTGCCCCGAGTGATCGGCTCCAAAGACCTTAACGGCACCATTAAACCCACGTTTTTTGAAAATGTTTTCGTGATAAGCAAGATCGGAACCCAAATAACTGATGTCCCCATTGCTCTTTCTTAGGACACGATCTCGGTCATCACCAAATTTAGTGGACAGGGCCCAAACCGCCCTATCCTTTTTCTCGGCAAACCCAGACTCAAGTAACTCATTCTCAAGTCGATCGTAGTCGCCCTTCTCGATAAGATCTCGCTCGTTAAACCAGTGGTCCATCTTGATATTCATGTTGCGAATCGCCGGCTCGATGTAGCGCTGCCTGATCGCTAAGGTTAAAGCCTTAGCCGCTTCCATGTCGGATTTTTCTAACTCAACCCTAAATTCTTTAGCCAACTCATCTAAATAAGCGCCCTTATACTCCTGTTCACCTTCTTTGAGTCCGGCCGAAATTCTGGCGGAATCCACCAACTTCATAATCTGAGTGCCGGCGTCGTTGAAGTAGTATTCTCGAGTAACTTCGTTACCTTGCGACGCCAGTACGTTCGAAAGAGTATCGCCAATAAATCCCCCTCTAGCGTTGCCGATGGTGAGCGGTCCAGTCGGGTTAGCCGAAATAAACTCTACCTGCACTTTTTGGCCTTTTCCCAGGTTAGAGCTGCCGTAAGTCTGATCGATTTTGGCCAGTTCTTTTATCCAGACATCGCTCTTGAGCACAAAATTTAAATAGGGCCCTTCGGCTTTAACTTCCTCGATTTGCGGACCGGCTAACTTAACGGCCAAAGCTGATGCAATCTCAATCGGTTTTTTACCAGTCTGTTTAGCTAATTCGAAAGCCACATTACAGCTAAAATCACCCTTGCCTTCGGGCGCATACTCGATAACCGCTTCAACGTCGTGGTTAAACTGCCTTTTGGCCTCAGTCCTAACTAAATTTTGCAGTTCGGTTTTCACTCTCCTGATTATACGAGGTAAAATTAGCTGGATGAAAGTTTTAGCCAAAAACCGCCGTGCCAATTTTGATTACACCATCACTGAAAAGCTGGTGGCGGGCCTTTCCTTATCCGGTGCCGAAGTCAAAAGCATTAAAGCGGGACATATTAGCCTAAAGGGCGCCTACGTTAACGTTTTAGGCAGCGAGGCTTTTTTAATTGGCTCCCACGTTTCTCCTTACCAAAATGCAGTCAACTTCGAGCCGGAACGCTCGCGCAAACTCTTGTTGCACCGCAAACAAATCGACCACCTATTAGACCAACGCAACGCCGGCCTGACGGCTGCACCACTGGCGGTGATTGAGCAAAAGGGCTTAATTAAACTCGAAGTTGGTATTGGGAGACCCAAAAAACAATTGGACAAGCGAGACAGCCTTAAAACGCGGCAACTCGAAAGAGAATTGGCTAAAAAATTAAAGCGCTAGCCGCGGCGATGAAAACCAATAGATAAGTCGTGCCTAAAGGCTGCCGCGATGCGAACGATCGTCGCCAAAGTCGGGTTGGCGTCACCAGATTCAATCCTGGCAATCTGGGCCTGGGTCGTACCAATTCGCTCAGCCAATTCGCGTTGAGAAATACCGCTAGCAATACGGTGTCTTTGAATATCGCCACCTAAAATAACCGCTGCCGCCCGTCCCACCTGCTTATGGGTTTGGGGCTTGGGGCGCCGATAACGCCTCACATTATCCATATATTAAATTGTATCATAACCCTAAAGCTTAACCTGGAGATATCATAAATGATGTCAGTCTAGAGTTCGACGCTGTCGCCGTTTTTGAGGTCGATTACCCGATCCTTACCGGCTTTTTCGATAAACTCGTCCAGGCTGGGCTTAAAATGGCCTTCGTAATGGATCGGAATGATCTTTTCGGCCTGAATACCATCTGCGAGGTCAATCGCGGCTTGTAGCGGGTCTGGAAGGCTGCTACCGATCGGTGCGGCCAAGTTGTCCGCCTTTAGCCCGCTAAGCTTAAGGCCGTCTCCGGGGTGAAACAGCAGACCATCAATTAAATACCCAGTGTTTTGCGGTAGCTCCACAGGCAGTCCAGTTCCAACCAGCGGAAAGTGTGGTAAATCAAGTGCTTTAACCTTGAAACCAGCTACTAAAAACTCCTCGCCATCCTTAACCGTAGTGACCGGAATTTTAATCTTAGATGCCACATCGGCATTGGCATAAATTTCTACGTCGGCTGCTTTGAGTTGATCGATGATCGACTCATCGAAGTGGTCGGGGTGTGAATGCGTATACAAAACCGCCTCGACTAGACCAAGGTCCTGAAGTTTATACTTTTCGGCCACTAGGTTACCTGGGTCGATCAGAATGCATTGCCCATTTTTGCAAAGCACCAGGCAGGACTGAGGATATTTTGTTACTTTCATAGACTGGAAAGGATTTTACATTAGTCGGAGGTTAGGAAATTTGTGTGATCATAAAAAGTTTAGTCAAAAAATTAACGAATTTTTGGAATTTACAAAAAAACAGAAAAAAAAGTGTTGACAGTGGTTATGCTAATGCCTTAAATTCGTCTTAGGTACCTGTACAAAAAAAGTATTCAAAACAAAAACTCAACAACTTCCACAGAAAAAACGGCTTTCCCAAGCCGTTTTTTCTTTACCTGTTTTTCCGTCTAAAAAAGCTTCGGAAAATTCCAAAATTTTTCTGCAACCAAATGCCTTTTTTGAAAGTTCTTCTAATTCTAGTTAAACCGCTTCGATTTATACTTAAATTCAATTAAACATGTGGAGGGTAAATGAGGCGACTTTTACTTCGCTACGCCATTCCGGCAGTAGCAGCCTTAGGATTAAGCGGCACGATGCTGGCCGCGAGTACAATAACAATAACGAACACTGGATCGGGGTCTAACAACAGCGCCAGTGTCAGCAATAACAGCACACTGACCCTAGTTAATACGCCCAACGGGGTTGTGATTAACACGAATAACCAAGGCGCTACCTCGGGCACAGCCAACGTCAGCGGTAACACCAACGGCGGGAGTGCAGTTTCGGGAGGTGCGAACAATAACAATAATGGCTCAACGGTCGTAACCTTTGGTAGTGGCTTTACGATTGCCGGCGGTGGCGGCGGATCAAACAGTGCCACTATCTCAACCACCGGGCCGGGTTCGAATAACCAAATTACTATCAGCGGTAACAGCACGGCCACGATCATTAATGCGCCAAATGTTAACGTCACCAACTCCAATAGCCAAAACGCTTCTTCTGGTTCGGCTAACGTTAGTAACAACACCAACGGTGGAAGCGCAGTTAGTGGATCGGCCGGGAATACTAACTCAAGTAGCACTACTGTTAGTGCCAGTGCGCCAACGATCACTTTGCCTGGCGGTGGCGGATCAAATAGCGCGACTATCGCAACCACCGGGCCGGGTTCGAATAACCAGGTTTCGATTAGCGCTAACCAGAACCTGACCGTGACTAACGTCCCGACAGCAAACGTTACCAATACCAACACTCAAACCGCCAATTCCGGCACAGCCAATGTTTCCGGTAATACCAACGCTGGCAGCGCCGTCTCTGGAAGCGCCAATAACTCAAACAGCACAAGCACCAGTATCTCAATCTAAAAAGCCAGCCTAAAAACTTTTAGGGCCGCCCCGCTTGGGGCGACCCTGGTTGGTTCGTCTATCGAACGCAGTTGGGCTCAAGTTCGTCGATCACTTTGCGAGCTTCGTTGATCTTGGTTAAATCTTCCCCGGCCGCTACGAGAAAATCATAGTGATCCTTGAGACATTCCTGAACGACCCAAATGACCGGCGGAGCCAGGGGCATTAACTCCTCTGCCAGCTCGTCGCAATCCTCATGCTCACGAGCCGTCTCGACTAGCTCATCGATCTCCTTGCCGAAGTCCTTCAACTCGAGCCCAAGCTTTGGGTCGATCCCGTTGAGTGCTTTGGCGAAATCGTTGATGTCGCTGAGCGTCTCGAGTTCGTCGAGGAAATCCGACCGATCAAGCAGCCTCTGACCATACTCTCCGAGATCCGCTTCGTTGTCGTGCTGAGATATCTCGAAAAAAGCTTCCACGACAGGACTTAGGGCATCGCTAATCTCGATGATCCCAGTTAACTCGCGACCGAGCTCGGCGATTTGCTGATCGCTATGGATCGACATCCGCTTGGCCAACTCGGAGAGTCGAGCCTTGAGTTTCTCGGCCGGGCTGGCTTCGGGCTCGTCGTTGAAGACGAACATTGAGCCGATAACAATCAGGCCCATGAGGTCCTGAGCGACCTTTTGCATAGTCGAATCCTTCGACTGCTGCAAAGCAGTCTGCAGTTTCACTAGACTTTGCAATTCCACAGGGAACTCCCATCTCTCGATTGGCGTGTTCATTATAGCTCATAAATACTTAAGGGCCGCCCCGCTTGGGGCGACCCTACTTGGCGTATTTACGACTTTGTGAGTGCTTCCACCTGAGATATTGCCCGAAAGCCGAGTCGACCGGCTCAGGCGGCGGAGGAGGGTTCTCGATCTCGGTCAGAGTGCTAGCCAGCAGCAACCCGCCCTTACAGGGGCTACCGCCGTGATCAATCACTGTTTTCAGCAACTGCGATACCTCTTGGTCGCTCGCGGTAGCCAGGCCGTCTTCTACCTGCCAGGGATCGAAGAAGTCGCAACCGCTGGAGATGTGTTCACGAATCGCTTCGGCGATCCGATAGCGTTTCTCCAGATCCACGATGCCTCCTATATGATCCGAGATGAGCGCTATTGCTTGATCAATTCGGTCACCCGCCGCAAGACTTCACTGACGGTGATGCCGTGCTTTGCGGCTACTTGCCTCAAAGCAATCGCGACGTCGTGATCGACCTCAACGGCAGAAAAACCGGGAGTCACGATCACCACACTGCAGTCAGGGCCTGGCCCCAGGGACACGTTGCGATATCCAATTACGGTATTCACGATGAGCTCCTATCTCTCGATTGGCGTGTTCATTATAGCTCATAAATACTTAAGGGCCGCCCCGCTTGGGGCGACCCTACTTGGCGTAGAAGAACTAAAGAGGCTCTTCTTCTTGGAAGTCAGGGGGCTGGCTGTCTATGAGCTCTTGCAGAGACTGGTGGTTGGGATCTTCCCGGTAATCCGGTTCTTGTGGGGGCTCGCCTGGGGGTGGAATGAGATCGGCAAGATCTGCGCCTTCGAACACGCCCATGTTGGCTCCTCGGAGCACGGCGGCCGGCTTGTCATTGCCGGCAGCAACTTCCCTGAGTTTCGCGGTCAGGTCAATCTCCTCGAAGGTTGATTGTGCGAGACGGCCTGTTTCCAGTAGCGACGCTTCAGACATTGCGAGAATGAACTCAGCCGCGTCGTTAACTAGCATTGACGCTCGAGCTGATTCCGAAACTGCAGCTAAAGCCCGAGCCGCATTGACGCAGAATTCCAAACCCTCCCGGGCCAGCAGAAACTCGTCGTCCCACTCCGGGAACTGGATTCTTTCCCAGAGTTTATTCCCGAGCTCTTGGAACTCGGGATCGACCGTGTCGTTGATAAGTACCTTGGCGAAATCTTCGACCGTGTCGGCATCGTCAAGTGCCGCGAGCAGTCCCTTGAGATCAAGCAGACGAGTTATCTCTGCGCCGATCTCGGCAAGATCGTTGTCGGTCGACTTGCAAAGAGTTTCAGCCAATACTTCAACATTAGCCACAAGGAACTCCGTTCTCTCGATTGGCGGAGTTATTGTACCAGATTAGGCGGCGAGTTCGTATTGTTTGAGCAAGGCCTTGCGTTGGCGCAGCGGTGCGGTTTGAAGCGCCAGCAATTCGGCGTAGATGCCACCTTCGAGGTCCGCCAGCTCCTCCGGCGAACCCAACTCGGCTACTCGGCCGCCCCGCAGCCCAACGATCATGTCGACGTTTTGAATGGTGGAGAGTCGGTGGGCAATGATCATGGTCGTACGGCCCTTCATCAGCCTCTCTAACGCGTCTTGGACCTCGCGCTCGGCCTTGGAGTCAAGCGAGCTGGTTGCTTCGTCCAGGATGAGGATAGGCGGGTTTTTGAGTATGGCTCGGGCAATCGCAATGCGCTGTTTTTGCCCGCCGGAAAGTTTGACTCCCCGCTCACCAATTTCGGTGTCATAACCTTGGGGCAGTTTCTTAATAAAGTCATGCGCGTTAGCGGCTTTAGCAGCTTTAACCAAATCCGATTGCTTAACCGTTTTCTGGCCGTAGCCAATATTTTCTCGGACACTGCCGGAGAATAATGCCGGATCCTGAAACACGACTCCCACCGATGACCGCAGCGAACTCTGAGTAACCTTGGCAATGTCTTGCCCATCAATCAGAATCTGTCCGGAGCTGGGTTCATAGAATCGCAGCAGTAAATTCGAAACCGTCGTTTTACCTTCGCCGCTTTCACCGACCAGCGCTACTTTCATCCCCGGCTGAACCTTAAACGACACATCTTTGAGCACTTTTTTACCACCCCCATAAGCAAAGTCGATGTCCTTATAAATAACACCGGCGTCTTTGACTTTAAGCGCCCGGGCACCCGGTTGATCCTTAATGGCAGCTTCTTGCTCCATAACTTTAAAGTAATCTCGGCTGCCGGCTTTGGCTCGCTGGACTTGATCGATAATAAAACTCGAGGCAAACAGCGGGAACTGGGCTTGAGCTACCAGCTGCAACATTAAGGTCATCGTACCCAGGCTGATTTGCTGTTTGTAGGCCTGGTAAACAATAAAGCCGTAAATTCCGAAAAAGACCACGCTTAGCCCAACCCGGCGAATCACATCGTAGCGGTGCCACTCGGCCGACTGAATTTTAGTTTGCCTCTCGATCGATTTTCGCTTACCGGCAAAAATTCTCGACTCCACCAGTTCCTGAACAAAGGATTTGACTACCCGAACTTGGCCGACCGCTTCAACGAAACGGCCTTGGGCAAAGTCGGTGTCCCGGTTAATGCCCTCTTGTTTTTTCTGCCAGGCTCGAGAGGAGAGAGTTGTCAGCCACATATACAGCGGAAACAGCGCGGCTAGCAGAATCGCCACAGGCGGAGAGTAGTAGGCCAAAATCCCGATTGTAATCCCAGCGGAAAGGAAAAAAGTCAGAAAGTTGTTGGTAAAAGCCTGGATCAGTTCACTAACGGTCACGATGCTGCGATCGAGCCGAGAAGTAATCCGGCCGGTAATTTCATTGTCGAAGTACTCCATCGGCAAAGACAGAATGTGGTCGTAGTAGCGCTGAGACAGCAGAGTTTTGAGTTTGGCACCTAGCTGATCGCCTAAGTAGCCGGCGAAGTTATCGAAGAAAGTTTCAATCAGTGCCACCACCAAAATCATCACAACCCAGAAAATGAAGAAGCTGGCCGCAACCGGGTGACCTTTATTGATTTTGACCAAACCGTCGACGATGAACTTGAGGAAAAACGGCGTGGCTTGGCGGAGTAAGGAAATTAAAATTACAAAAAAGCCGGCCGCTAGGTAGTAACGCTTTAGCGACCAAGAATATTTAACGATTTTTAGCAGATCTCTCACTCGCTCTATTCTACCCTCGCGGGCGTAAGACTCAAAGCTTAAGACGCGAGAAGGCCCCCAACTTAGCGCTGGGAGCCTCTCGAGTTACCGGGGGTTAGGCAGGGATCTTGACGTGTTCGTGGACCTCTTGGCGGATCTTCTTGATCCGCTCGGCGGCGCTCCTGGTCAATGCGTCGAACCCATCGAGTTCGAGGTAGACCGGGGCCGAAACATCGCCGGTGATGCCCATCAGGGCGTTGTACAGCTGCGCTGGAACCTCGACCATGATCTCGCCGTTGACCTCGACCGGTGCCAAGTGCGAAGCACCTGCCCAGTCGCCTACTCGGTCGCGAGCCGCCATGAACACCTCGCATTGAGGCAACGAGCAACTCGCTTCGTCGTCCCTCCAATGCTGTCCAAAGCCGAAGTGATCGGGACCGTGACCAGCCATGCGCTGGCAGTACGGTGATGAGTACAACTGCGGAAACCGAACACGGTCGCAGCTATCAACTGCACCTTCATTACCCATCTCCACCTCCTAAGGTCCGAGCTGCTATCGACAGCGTTAGCGTTATTGTCTACCTTTAGCAAAATATTTCAAGGCAGCTCGGCGGCCGAACGAACCCTAGGCATTGTAAAAACTCCCGCTAGAGTTTGAGTCATGCCCTTCGCGGTTGTCACTGCGCTGGTAAAACCCGCCTGCTGCACCAAGCTAATCGTCAGTGCGTTAAAACTGCCGTAAGGGTAGGCGAAGCTAGAAACACTATGGCCAAGTTGGTATTCAATCGTAGCTTTCGAGTCGAAGATTTCGCTACGTTGAACTTCTGCCGGCTGCGCCGATAAAGCCAAGTGGTTTACAGTATGGGCCCCAATTTCAATCAAGCCGCTGCGATCAAGTGTCTTAATTTGATCCCAGTTCAAATACGAATCACCGCAAGCTTGCGCCTGGTTGTAGCGACGACCGGCCCCAATGCACCAGTTACTAGCTGCGCCGCCGGTGATGATGTAGTAGGTTGCTTTCATCTGGTATTTTTGCAACAACGAAAAAGCTTTGAGCTGGGAAGAAAACCCATCGTCGAACGTAATAATCACCGACTTGCCGGGCAGAACGCTGCGGCCAGACAAAGCATCAACCAGCTGGTCGGGCGTGATTGTGGTGTAGCCTTTGGCTCTAATTGCTAGCAGCTGCTGCTCAAAATCCGGGGGCGTGTAATGGTAAATCAGAATAGGGACGTTCACACCGGCGGCCACCGCCTGGGCTCTCGCCGCTTGTTCTGCCTTGGCAGCCGCGGCTTCGGCTTCGGCCCGAGCCTTATTTTTTTTGATCAACGAATTATTCCAACCGATCAGATTTCCGGTCAGGCTGCTAATCTGGATTTTGGCAATAGCGTATTGCCCGGAATTGAAAATGTTCGCCCGAATCTCGTCCAGCTGGGAATTAATTACGCTCGCTTTAACAACCTCAATCCCGCTTTGTTTTTCTGTGGCTTCCAACCTTTCGATCCTCAGCTCAAGATCACTCAAGCCCTGCTCGGCACTATCTTTGGCCTGACCGCTAAATTGGCTAACCGCCGCCCTAGCCGGCAACATAACCCCGGCGATGATAAAAAACGCCAAGGCCAGGCCCTTCCACCAACTGCCGTAATCAATCCGCTTGCGCTTTGCCATTGCCTTGATTGAATCACATCCACCTAGAAGACGAAAGCCCCGAAGGACTTATCGTCTCGGGGCTCATTAATGAACTAACTCGGCGAAACGCCGAAGCAAATTCTCGATCCGTTTCACCTGCTCGTCAAGGCGAACCTGCTCATGACCAACGCCGCCGCCATTTCTTAGGGTTGTGGCCGTCAGGGTCATCCTCGAGAGATCACTGCTCAGCTGAGACTCGGCTTCACCCTTGCTCTTCACTTCGACATCGATGAAGTGCTGCAACTCAAGCGCTCGCTCGAGCAGGTCGACGCTACCGTGCACGGCTGTGTAGTACTTACTTCCACTTTCCAATCGGCCGATCACACGCTTAAAGCAATCTCGATCAGCTTCAAGGTGCTTGCGTACGTTCTCGTCGAGCTGTTTCGGCATGGGGCCTTCGGCCGGCATCCATTCGGGTCGATCGCTCACAATTCTCCTTTAGTCGAAGTTGCAGCAGTTGATCTTGCCCTTCACCACTCGGACGTGATCGAGCTTACCCTCGATCGTCATGGGGTAATCACCGTCCGGCACAATCCCCGGCCGGGGTAGTTCAGGGTGTCCCGCACGCGGCGGGAAGTCGTAGACGTCGACGAACTGCCGGTTAATCTCAGCGATGTAATCTGTCCACCACATCTTCGGCTCCTCTCAAGTTGCGCCGTCCAGTATGAAGATTTTACACCTAAATCAAAAGCACCCGAACCGTAGTTCTGGTGCTTTTGGTGGAGCTGCGGGGAATTGCACCCCGGTCCGCGAGATAACGCTTCAGGCTACTACAGGCTTAGTCCGTTTGATTTGTTTCTTTTCCAAACCGCCACACAAGCGAACAAAGATAGCGATTCGGAGCAGCCCAAATCTTAGCGACGAGTTAGGGCAAGCTCATCGAGCAACCAACTAAATGGCGCCGGATTAACCTAGTTGGCGTCGGTTAAAAGGCGGCTTTCGAACTTAAGCGAAAGCGGGTACTAAATCGTTGCGAGTTAGTAAGGTTGCCTATAACGCTGGCAAGCGGCCTGCAACACTGAAGTGTCAAAGTCCCACGTCGAAGCTGATCAGCCCCTCATCGTCGCAGCTACCTCCAGCTTACGCAAGATTTGCTTGCTGCAGCTTACCGGTGCTGCTCCTCTCGGCTCGTCAAACAGTCGTTTCACTCCTTCGGATTGACTCGCCGGGAATCACATTGAGCTCGAGTATTCTAGCAAAATATTGTGGATTTTTCAACGCCGCCGGTGTAGAATACCGGCGCGTTATTCGAACGAGTACCAAGGAGAGAAAATGATTCCGACAACCGCCAGTGAGATCATCAACCGTGCCCATCTGATCATCAGCGCCGAGCCGCCGATCTATTCGAACTGGATACTGGAAGGGCCCAAGAACAATCCAGCTACACCGCTTGCCGTGGCCGCTGCCGACATCGACGATATCGGTTGCGCCGTGTACCAGTTGGCAGTTGTGAGTGACAAGATCGATGCTCTTGCGGTCCGCCGCAAGATACTTGGCTATGAAGTCCCGGTCGCGGCCACTCAAGCGCAAGTCGGGCTCGACAGACTCTGGGACCACAACCCCGAGTTCTATCCGGCCTTCGTCGCCGCCAGGGCCGCCAGGGCTAACATGCCGCTGATGCTGATCGCCTTCACGCTTGATGCAAACGACGAGCTCATTGCGATCCTCTATCACCCCATCGACGTACCCACTTCTTTCGCGATCGATACGTTCAAGGACTTGATAGCCGGTACCATCGCTCTCCACAACTAGCCCTTCGATTTAGGCGAAATGCCTTCCAAATCGGAGGGCTTTTGCTTTTAGAGACTTAGAGTGCCGCCGATTTCGCCGAGCCTGTTGAGGCTAATCCCGACTGAGCCGCTGGGCTGCAGTTTCGCTCCGTCAACGTAGGCGGTAGCAGTAATTCGATAGTCGTATTCGGTATGGCTAAGCAAACTGGCGGCTTTTTCGACACCTTGAAGCATACCGGCGATTTGGGCTGTCGCTTCTCCGCCAGGCATCATATCTTGCAGCGCTGCTCCAGCACTTTGATCGATATTTAACTGAACCGTTTTCGTTTCGCCGGGCTGAATCTGAAATGACGTGTTGTCTTCACTTTTATAAATAGCTTGAGGCACGGTGTTTGTGGTGGCATCGGCTGAAGCGTTTCGCTGAATCCTAAGCAGTTCTACCTTGAGACCTTTGACGGTCTGGGGGCTTTTAGTAGTAACGGTCACCGTCACCGGAATGGCTTCGCCACCAATCTTAGCCGAGCTTGGCGCCGAAACAGCCACATGCACCCCACCAATATTTAAAGCCTTTTTGAAACCGCTAAATAAACCCATGCTGGCAATATAACATGCCAAGTTTCGCTCATGCTTGCATTGTTGTCTCGCCGCGGAGTACGGTGAAAATCTAAAGGAGCGCGCGTCCATAAGCCGCCGGTTTTGGCGGCTTTTTTGGTACAAAAAAATGCCTTTCGGCAAAAAACAAGAACCCTGGCAAACGTTTTTTGTTCGTCAATTTTTGGTTTTTGTATGTCCAGACCGACTACTCTAGCACCTAGAAAGTGATCTGGTTTTTGCCTTAGAGCGGTGCGGCGCGAGCCATTGCCGTGTTCCTTTTATTCGCTTCCCTCCAGGCTGGCTGCCCAGCAAAAAGCTTACGCTTATTCTACACGCACGTTCCCGTGTCGACAACGCGGTGTATAATTTCAGTGAGCGGCAAGGGCCGCTTGTTCTATCTCCAACCGGAGGTCCAAATGCCAGAGCTTGGGACGGAAATCCTCGACCTTATTCGCTTGCGCGAAGAGGCGCATAGAGAGATCACACGGAAAGTTGCCGAACTCCAGCTGGTGTGCGAACACCCGAGTCTCATCCAATTCGACGACGACGAAAACGCGAGCACCGTAAACATGCACAACGGATGGAGGCTGTGTTTGACTTGCGGTGTCGAGGAAGAACCTCGGCCAGACCGACATGGGTACGGGCGATACTTCTACGTACTTAAGTCGGAAGACGTTACCCACGTCGACATGCTCAACTACGCTCTGCGGCAGCCTTTCCGCGGCTATAAGGTTCAGTGGAGATGGTGTGTGGGCATACTCGGCGAGCAAGGTCACCCACTACCGGCAACTGAAGCGGTTTACGGCATGACGGAATGGCTTTGCAGGGAGCACAAGCGGCAAAACGACGAGTATTACCGGCACCAGCCGCAGGTTGTCAGGATGACGGCCCCGTAGCAATGAGTCCCGAAGGAACAGCGATTCCTCCGGGACTCGCTGTTTTAAAACTCGATCCAGAAGTATTGGCAGCCTGAGGGACCAAAGTACGCCGCGTGGGATTCATTTGAGCCGATGGTAATCTTATCGCCCGGCTTCATTACGTGCTCGCCATCATCAAGCTTCAATTTCATTTCACCATCAACGACCACCAGAATGTGATGCTCCGGATGCTTGTGCGCGTCGAGGTGATCGTTCGGATCTTCAACAATCAGCTGCGGTTCAAATCCTTGCGACTCCAAGTCCTGCCGGATCTGATTATTCTCCCAGTTTTCATATTTCCCCGCCTCAATCACAGCTTGAATTGGCCGTCTTGGTAGATAACTTTTTTGGAGCCGTCGGGCAAGGTGGCGGTGACTTTGCGGCGTTCGGTCGAGATAATGTCGGTGTGGACAGCGCTTTCATTAAAGCCCATTTTCTCCCACTGCTTTTTGGAAACTTTCGATGGATCACCGCGATAACTTTCTTGATAAGCGTTGCCCAGGGCCATGTGGGTGTTACCTTGCTTCCCGCCAAAGTTTTCATCAAACAGTGTCTCGCCCATTAGTTTAGTAATCCGACTCATCCGGCCATCAGTCAAGGAGTATTCACCAATCTTATCGGCATTTTCAACCGCAATCATGTCGGTCAAAATCTTCTGGTTTTTCTTAGCCGTCGCTTTCACCACTCGCCCTTTTTCGAACTTCAGCTTGATGCCCTCAACTACATTGCCGTAACGATAAAGCGGCTGGTTGAAAGCGATTGTGCCTTCGGTTCCACGCCAATCCGGTGAGATGAATAACTCAAACGAAGGGATGTTGGCGCCGCGCCCACCCAACCAGCCGCGATCGACCCCGAGTTTAACTTTGAGATCAACGTTGTCCCCCTCAACGTGCAGCCATTCGATTTTGAGGGCGTTAAGTACCCTAATCAGTCTTTTCTGCTCGGCAACAATCGACCGCCACTTAGCGATCGGATCTTTTTCGTCGAGATAACAGCCCAAAATAATTTGCTCCCAGTATTTTTCTAAACTCATCCCAACGTCTTTGGCCATCGCCGGGGTGGCAAATGCCGCTAGCGTCCAACTGAATTTACCCTTATTCTCCTTCTCGTTGCGCCACTGCATGTAGGGTTTAAAGGTTTGGCTTTTACGCATAATCTTGGCGCTATCGACGCCGCTGAGTTCGTACTTGTCGTGCTCAGCGATGATAAAAATCGAGTGATCGATTTGGTCGATTAAGCCTTTGTAAAACTTAGCCGGGAAGTGATCGAGCTGATGCTCGGCCGCCAGCTCGTAGTACTCGTGATGAGCCACGTCGTCGGCGCCGTACATCAGCAGCATATGGGCGCCGCTAGCTAAAATCGATCGACGCAAGTGCGGGATAAAAATCTTGGCGGCTTCTGGAATAGAAACCATCACCGTCTCGCCTTTTTTAACCCCTTTGCCGCCGCTAAGAGCGAATTTGACGAGCAGGTCGGCGTATTTTTGGAGAGTTTTCTCGTCGGGCTGATACATGCTGATTAGTTTATGGTTTCAGTCAAGCAATTTACAGCTTAAGCATTAACTATTCCGCTTATGGCTATTTTGTTGTAATCTAATTGGGTAACGTTAGGAGCATTTAAATGGCCAAGGTTCAAAGAGGTTTCGAAGCTGGCGGTGTTGCCCTCGTTGGCAGCACTATCCTAGGTTTCGCGGTCGGTCTGTGGAACAGCAGCGTGTTGATCTACACCGTCGGCGGGCTTGGTGTCGGCTTTTTGCTAATGGCCGTTTTCCGAATGTCAGACTAGTTCTACTTCGGGCGGTTAAACACGGCTTTGGCGGCGTTCCACACGGAATCGTCGCCAAAGTGCGTTTTACGGTAGTACCACCACTCTTCACCCCAAAAATCAATCCGTTTGATGCCAGTAGCGCGCGCAAATTGATCGGTTTCATAAATGCGGTTAACGTCAAAGGCCTTATCCTGATCGGCTCGGCTCAAATGCTCGGTGCCAACCTTACCCCAGGGCTCGGCTTGCAGTTCGTGAATGAAAACTTGGCTATTTAGGTAGCGCTCGATCAACGCCGCCCGCAGCCGAAACCACAGCGCTGGAAACGGATAGTTTACGAAATGATGTGTGATGGTTTGATCGTAGACTCGGCGATACACCGAAAAGCCCGTCTCCTGCCCCCTTGGCGCGTCTAGCGGCAGGCCGTATTCATTGCTCACGTTCATGTCGATCGGGCGAGAACGGTCGAGGTTTTTAACCAGTTCGTACTCATGTTGGAGCTGACCGTGGGTAAAATCTGGACACCGGCCAAAAGCCGTCAAAAGTGCTTCATTCTCCAACTGGTAATCCTTCAGCTGCGGGTTGTTGCGATAGTGCATAACGACAGCGGCCAGAAATTGATCAATATCTTCAAATTGCTTGTCGCGCGATACCCAGCTTGGAAAATGACACTCTGGATAGCGGGGTTGGCGCAGCCCAATCGCCAGACTGACCTTGGCGTTGTATTGCTTGGCCAAATTAAACTGCCAATCCAGCTGCGAAAAATCAAATTGGCCGGGCTGCGGTTCCAGCTGGTCCCAATAGCTCATCAATCTGACTTGCTGAGGGTGAAGATCTTTGAGCCCAGCCTCCAGCGTCTGCGCCGGATCAACTCCAAGTTCACTGGCATACTTGGTCGAAAAACTAAAACCGTAACTGTATGACTGGTTTTGATGGATCTGGTTGAAATGATCGAGCGCCTCGGTAGAAAGCGCCACAAACCCCAAATAGGCAATCGCCACCGCCCAACCAACCCGCTTTAGCCAGCGCTTTCTCACTCCAACATCCCAGCAATAAACTCGGCGATCTTCGGAGCTGCGTTGGCATCAAACTTAAGCTTTTCGATATTGCTTTCGACCGCTTTTAAGTTTGCCGGATTTTCGATGAGATCGACTATTTTAGCTGCCGCCTCATCCGGGTTTGTCAGTACCCAACCAACTCCTTGCCGCTCAACCAACTGCGCATTCGGCTCCTCTTGCCCGGGAACCATATCAATCACTACCACCGGCCGCTTGGCCGCAAAGGCTTCGCACAGCGAAATCCAGCCGGCCTTACCCACCACCAAATCGGCAGCCGCTAGCAGCTCGGGCATATTTCCAACAAACCCCAAAACAGCGGTCGAGTCGATAAACTTGAGACGCTCGAGCCTGGTTTGGGTGGCTTTATCCTGCCCGGTCACATAAACAAACTGGGCACCGGTTTTAGTTTTAGCCAACAGCCGGGCCACCGACAGTAATTTGCGATTGAGCCCCAGCCCCCCGCCGGTTAGCAAGACCGTAAATTTACGCGGATCTAGTCCCAACTTGCGGCGAACCTCTAGCCGGTGAGGCAAGTTAGCAAAGCGCGCATCGAGAGGGAACCCGAGGTAATGCATAATCTCTTTAGGTGCGCCCAACGCAGCGGCAAACTCAATGGTTTCGGGGGTCGAAACTAGCACGGCATCTTCGTTACTCATCAGCCACATTTTGTGTACGTCACCTGAATCGGTAATCAAACTGACGACTTTAACTTTTTTGGGCCACGGCTGCCCCTTCACCGCCAAAGCTACCGCGTAGCCGATAAACCAAAAGGTTGAAATCACAAGGTCCGGATCCTCCCGCCGCAAAATTGCTTCGGCGTCGGTCTTAAACACGGTTGCCAGGAGCTTGCGCATAATTTCGTGCGAGGAATCGGTGGCGGCGTAAAAGGCTTTGTAGGGGTAACCCTTCAGATTACGCACCGATTGGGTGTAAAACGGCACGAAGATTTTGTCGAGCGAAACGACCAGCTTGGCTTCCTTGAGTGCATCGAGGACTTTAACCTCAAACCGACCCGGAAATACCTGCTCGATAGCAGCCGCGATTGCTTTAGCCGCAGCCGTATGACCTCCACCCAAAGAGGTCGTCAAAATTAAGATTTTCGGCCTTTGCATGACGCACCTAGTATACCGTATACCCCGAGACTCAAACCTGTTATGCTAGGCGCAAATGAAAGCGGGCGGACCGAAGTTTGATACCAAGTCGCGCGTTAAGGGTGGTGAAATTCGCAAACACTACTTCCTTGACCGCTACATTGTGGTGGCGCCGCTTAGAGGTAAACGGCCCGACGCTTTTGCCGAGCCGCAATCCCACAAGACCGAAAGCTACCTCTCACCAGCCATCGAAAAAGAAAAGTCGATTTTAGAAATTAAAGACTCTAAAGGCTGGACGGTTAAGGTAATAGAAAATAAATTTCCGGCGTTGTCGCTCGACAATCCAGCTGCCTTTGGCAAGCAAGAAATGGTAATCGAAACTCCGTTTCACAACCAAGAATTTTCGGAGCTGTCGCTCGCCCACATCGAAAAAATATTTGATGCCTACAAGTTGCGCGTTAAGGCGCTGCAGCAAGTTGAAGGCGTGGCTTATGTAGCCGTTTTTAAAAACGATGGTCCAAAAGCCGGGGCAACTTTAGCTCACGCGCATTCTCAAATTGTTGCTCTGCCGCTAATACCGCCGGTCGTCGAAACCGAAGCCGTGGCTTTTGACCAATACCGCATGCACCACGGCACCTGTCCCATCTGCGACATCATCGCTTGGGAAAAACAAGAAAAAGAGCGCATTGTTTTTGAAAACGATCACCTAATTGCTATCTGCCCATATGCTGGCAGCGCTCCTTACGGAGTCTGGGTCATCCCCAAGCACCACAAGGGCACTTTCGGTGAACTCTCCGAAAGCGAACTCCACTCCACCGCCGAGGTTCTCAAACTTATTTCCGGCCAGCTGGACAAGTACGGCATCAGCTTTAACTTCTTCCTGCAAGATTCGCTGCCCGAGCAGAATCATCACTTCGTACTCAAGGTTGAACCGCGTCCAAATGTGTGGGGCGGGCTGGAGATTTCAACCGGCGTTATTATCAATCCCGTTCCACCAGAGTTCGCCACAAACTGGTATAAATCGAATAGATAACAGAAGACCGGGCTCTTACTGACACCCGGTCTTATCTGTTTATTTTGGAGGGATTTCTCCCAGGAAGACTTGCGCGGAGCGACCGCTCTTCCTTTGGCTATTCAGCCCTTCCCTTCCTGGCTGAGTGGCTACCTCCTAGCGGCTTCTGCTCATCGCGTATTGGGGTCCTGCCCATACGGACGAGGCGAGGAGCACGCACTTTCTTTCAGGACCCCGCTTGGCTTGTCTCAGACGAACCGAGACTCACCAAGCAAGGTCACTGAGCCGCTAAGCGTCATCAAATCGACACTCCTAGCTCCTTTTCCTTACCTGGCTTTCGCCATGGACCGCGACAGTCAGTCGCGATGTTCCAGCGGGGTCCTTGTCGGTCTCGACGAGGTTTCCACTGGAATCCAAATGCCATTTCTGGCGACGCCAATCTTAACACTCAGCCTCGAGGTAGTCAATATTATAAAAGCTAAACAAAAATCCAAATTAGTTGTAAGTTTTAGCAGCTTCCCAGGCTAATTCGAATACAGCCCGCAATCCTTTTGCCAACTCCGCACTGTCTATCGTTACCCCAATTGGCCGAGGGCCCGAGAGTGAGAGCAAAATAATGTGGTTACCAACCACGTTGAAGTCACCGTTGAAGGGAAATTTATCGAGCGGAACAAATTTAGACTCTCGATTTCTGGCTTTATCGCTGCCAGCCAAAACGGCGCCTCGTTTTGATGTGTAAATGATTCTGCTTCGTATTCCCAGCTTGGTCCTCTCGGGGTTAGAGGAAGCTTGGCCAAATTCTGGAAAGAATTCAAATAGCTGGTCGAGGTTACTGACCCCAAAAATTGGGCCTTCCTTACGATGTTGGGCCAAGAAAGAAGCCATTATAGATTTGATCCCCTCTGGGTTGTCGTAATACTTCACACTTGGAGCGTCTTGGGGGAGACTTTTGAGTGTTTTTAGTTGGGGCAATAAGTCCTCAAACGCTTGCTTTTGGTCTTTCACCTCTTGCTCTTTTTTAGCAACCAGCCGACGAAGGGCTACCGGGTCTTCGGCGTTGAAAAAAGTTTTCTTGCCCTGGGAAGTCTGACTAACAAGTCCAAGGTTGGCGAGTGACTCTAAAATTACGTAAGTCGTCACGCGTTTAATGCCCGAGTGGTCGGCTATTTGCTGAACAGTGGCCGAACCCAAAGCTAAATTAGATAAATAAACGCGGGCCTCTTTCTGAGAGAGCCCAAGGTCCTCAACTGATTGAATAAGCTGTTCATCCATGGTCTTATTATAATGTAAATAGTCTCTGACAACAAGCTTAGAAAGAAAAGTCTTGACTGTTCGTTTTTTGTTCGATATTCTTCTGGCAACGGGCGGATTAAGGAGATTCATGATTGCTAAAGTTCACGCCCCCGCCAACATCGGGCTCGAAGGCCAGCTGGTAGAAGTCGAATGCGACATTAACCACGGGCTCCCCTCCGTAACCGTGGTTGGTCTCGGAGATAAAGCCATTGTCGAAGCCCGCGATAGGTTACGCAGCGCTCTCAAAAATACTCGCCTCAATTTGCCACCCAAGAAGCTAACGCTAAATCTGGCACCGGCCGACTTGCCAAAAGACGGTACTAGTTACGATCTTGCGATGGCAGCCGCAGTTTTATGCGCCAGTGGCCAGGTTCCTGCGGAGAGTTTGAGCGATAGTTTGCTGCTCGGGGAGTTATCGCTCGACGGCAGAGTACGGCCCGTAAAGGGCTCATTGCTGGCGGCGCGGTTGGCAAAACAGAGAAAATTGAACAAACTTTTTTTACCGAAAGCCAATGCCGGTGAGGCCTCGGCCGTGAAAGGCGTTGAGATTTTTCCGATTGAGAATTTGGGCGAACTTTACTCCCACTTGATAAAACAAACCCCTCTTTCACCTTACGTTTCCAGGAACAAACCTGTTGAAACTGATGTCGATTGCACAACAAATCTGTCAGAAATTTACGGGCAAGAGCAAGCTAAAAGGGCCTTGGAAATCGCCGCTGCAGGCGCCCACAATATCTTGCTATCAGGCCCGCCCGGCAGCGGCAAAACCATGCTAGCTAACGCTTTGCCGGGACTACTGCCGCCTTTGAGCGAAGACGAAATGATTGAAATCACCCAAATTCATTCACTGGCCAGTAGCCAAGGTAGCGGACTAATTACCCATCGACCTTTCCGATCACCTCACCACACCTCAAGCAGTGTGTCGTTAATTGGCGGCGGCACTTATCCTCGTCCTGGCGAAATCAGCCTTGCCCACCTTGGCGTATTGTTTCTCGATGAATTCCCCGAGTTTGCGCGTGGCGTGCTAGAGGCATTGAGGCAACCCCTCGAAGACGGCGAGGTCACGATAGCTCGCGCTAACGGTACACTTAAATTACCTGCAAAATTCATGCTAATTGCCACCCAAAACCCATGCCCTTGCGGATACCATAATGACCCTGTCAAAGACTGTAGCTGCAGCTTGGCCCAAATCCATGGCTACAACCGACGGGTATCGGGGCCGATTCTAGACCGTATCGATCTGGTGGTGAACGTGGCTAGGGTTGAAAAAGAGCACCTGCTAGAAGCTAAGCGCGGCGAAGCCAGTCGGTCGGTAGCGACCAGAACGCTCAAAGCCAGACAAACTCAGACTCAGCGCTTTAGCCAGCCAAAAACTAACTCGGAAATGACAAACTCCCAGATAAAGCAATTCTGCCAGCTAGACGCCGAAGCACTGAGCTTAGCAAATCTTGCGGTCGATAAATTCGGTTTATCTGCTCGCAGTTATATGCGCCTACTTAAAGTGGCCAGAACGATAGCCGATCTAGATAGTGCAACCGAAATTACTAGTGCTCATCTGGCAGAAGCGCTGCAGTATCGTTCAAATACTTAGAAACTTGGAGAGTGTAGTTTCGATCGCAGTGTGGGTAAACAACACCCAGAGACCGAATTCGATTGCCACAAATACAGTGCAGATAACTAGAATGTGCCTGGCTTCACTTTTGGCGTAGCCGAACTCTTCGACTTCGGCCTCGACTACTGGTTTAGCAGACGCAACTTCGCCTACCGTCGATGTCTCCTCCGAACGGGTTTTGGCAATTTTTTGGCTGCGGGTTTTGCGTTTCTTCTTGGCCATATCGCAACCAGTATAACTCAAGTGCTAAAATAACAGCACTAAACCTAGGCGGCATGAACCCAACGAGCTCTCACTGGAATCTGCGAACTAAAACCCTACTGGCGATCGGCGGTGTCTTACTGGCTATGGTTTTGGTGCTCTATTTTGCAACAAATCAAATTTTAATTAGCAGCTTCTCAACCGTTGAAACCAGCGTGACCAACCGAGACGTAAGTCGAGTAACCGATGCACTAGGCGACGAAATAGATTCGATCGTAAACTTTACCGGTGACTACTCCGATTGGGACGAAACTGTAAAGTTTATTAAAACCGGATCCCAGGCCTACATCGACTCCAATCTTCTACCCGCAACCTACGAAAACCTCAAGATCAACCACTTTGCCTTCTTAAATACCACGCCGAAGCTAATTGTCGGTAAGGATTATGATCTTGGAAACGGCAAACTGCTGCCCATATCGCAGGATTTAGTTAAACACTTCAAGGCTGGTGATTCTCTACTCATCCACAAAGATCATGATGATATCAAAAAGGGGTTTTTAATCCTTGAGGGCGGGCCCGCAATGATAGCCTCACGGCCAATCATGGACAGTAATGGCGAGGGACCCATAGAGGGGTCGGTTGTGACCGGCCGCGATTTTAACCAAGACGAGATACAGGCGGTAGCTGCCAAGACGCATCTGTCGTTTAAGGTTTTTGAACTTAACGGCCAAAACTTACCTGCCGACGTTGTCGCGGCCAAAAAAGAGCTCCAGACAAAGTCGATCTACGACGCACCAAAGGACCATAAGACCATATACGGATACACCATTCTAAATGACCTTTATGGTAAGCCGCTTTTGATTACTCGGGTTGAAGTGCCGCGCGAGGTCTATTTGCAAGGACTCAAGGCTCGCAATTATGTGGTAATCTCCCTGCTCTCGATCGGTATTGCCTTTTTGCTAATGGCGCTAGTTTTAATTACCCGCATTTATCATCACGACCAAGAGGTCCAAGCCTTGAAAGACCGTTTTATTGCGATTGCCTCGCATGAACTGCGCACTCCGCTAACCTCACTAAAAGGAGGCGTCGACCTCCTGAAAATCGCGAAGCTGCCGCCCGAAGTCCAAAGTCCGCTGCGCATTATCGAGGAAGGGGTGGGCCGGCTCAAGGAGCTAACCGATGAGCTAATCAATGTCGTAACAATCGAAAAAGGCCAAATCAAACCACAGTCCGAGTTGGTCAATATCGGCAATCTAGTCACCGAGGTATGCCAAAGCGATGAAGCCATCGCCAAAGCTAGAAACATTTCCCTCAGTTGTGACGTTGCGCCCAACCTACCTGGTCTAACGGTCGATCCGCGCCTAATCCGTAACGCCGTCCACAACCTGGTTAACAACGCCATTAAATTCACCGACAAAGGCTCGGTCGCAATCAAGGTTTACCAGACCAACGATAATCTGGTTATTGACGTTGCCGACACAGGACCGGGCATTAAGGGGGAAGACGTACACTTTTTGTTTAAGAAATTCGGCCGGATTGGTTCACTCAGCGAAGGTTTTAAGGAAGGCAAAGGCTTGGGTTTGTATCTGACGAAACTAAACGTTGAGGCCCACCACGGCAAAATTGAGCTCAAAACTTCTCCGAACGGTTCAACTTTTAGCATTTTGCTGCCTCTGCCGCACGTTGCCAATCAACACACCGCCTGATATACAAGATCTATGATGGTGGAAGTAGCTTTAGGGGTTCTGGGAGTGGCGGTCCTGTATTTGGTTTATCTGAATTGGCGTCTCCAAGTTCGTTTTAAAAGAGCGTTGGGCGGCTCGGGCACCGGTAATTTAGAGAAGAAATTGACCGACTATTTCGGGCGTATTGGTGACATCGAAAAGCGCCAAGACATTGCCAGCCAAACTCTAAGTGAGCTCTCTTTGCAGACCGATCTAGCTTCACAAAAAATTTCAATCGTCAGATTTAATCCATTCGGTGACAGCGGTGGTGACCAAAGTTTTTCACTGGCAGTATTGGACGCCAAAGATTCCGGGTATGTTCTGACCAGTATCCACGGGCGGGAAAACTCCCACATTTACATCAAGCCAATCGATCTGGGAGTCAGTAAATACACCTTATCCAAAGAAGAAAAACAGGCAACTCTTCAAGCCGCCAAGCGCGTAGTGCCAAAAGCTAAAGCAAAGGAGAGGCATGGCTAGAAAAGATCTTCCCCTGACCGAAACAGAAACCGTTATTGGTTCCGGGGTCAAACTAAAAGGTACCCTGCAAAGTGACGGTGACATTTCAATCGATGGGGAGCTAAAGGGGGCAATCCGCACCAACGGCAATTTAACGATTGGTCCCAACGCCCAAATCGAGGCCAACGTCTCGGCTCAAAATGTTCGGGTTGCCGGCCAGCTTGAGGGCAATATAAAAAGTGAAAACGAAACGACTATTGAAGGCAGCGGCAAGGTCAAGGGCGACATCCACACCTCATTGTTATCGATTCAACACGGCGCTATTTTCTCGGGCCAAACCAACATGCGGGAGTTGCCAATATCTAAAGCTGGGGTTGAGGCCGACACGAAACCGTAATGTATTACTACATTCTCAATCCAGCTGCCGGGCGGGGCAAAGTCGGACAAATCGAACAGCGTTTGCGTGACCGGCTAAAAGAGTTGGGCATATCCGGTGAATTCGCTAAAACTACCGGTCCCACCGATGCCACCAAGATGGCCTACGCAGCGGTTGCCAAGGGCGCCAATACTATCGTGGCGGTGGGCGGTGACGGTACCGTCAACGAAGTCATAAACGGTATCAAGAGAGATAACGTTGCCGTCGGGATTGTACCGGTTGGCAAACAAAACTCGCTGGCCAAAAAGCTTGGTGTTTATAATTGGCAGCAGGCTACTGAGCTACTGGCGAGTCGACGACTATCAGCATTTAATTTAATGGCGGCTGGATCACATTATTTTTTATCGAATTTAGACATCGGTTTCGATGCAGACTTCGACAAGCAGGTTGAAAACGATCAAACGGGGTTTAAGAATCGGTTTAGGGAAATCCGCCAAACCCTAACCCACACCAAGCACTTCGAAACATTCAAGTGCAAGCTGACTATCGATGACGATTTAAAACTTGAAGCAGAAGTTTTTAGTCTAGCCATTACTAACCAGAAAGTTCAGGACCCCTCCGCTCCCAACAAATTAGTTATAACTTTCTCCGAACGGCCAACCAACCGCCAATTAGGCAGCCAGGTCCTTAAACTACTCTCAGCCAAAGCCAAGCTTGACGAAAACTTTACCTCGCGGCTACTCAGCCAGCGGGTGCTGATTGAGACCAACCCAGAGCAAAGCATCATGATCGACTCGAAGCTGTCGGGTCGAACTCCGGTAGCGGTCCGTCTAACTGAAAAAAAGATCCGGTTCGTTTGCGGCAAGGACTTGCCTACAGCCACCAAAAAGCCGCCAGCTGTAGTTGACGCCTAAGTCGCTTCTCTGGTAAGATTACTCGCGCTTGAAAGAGATTGGCCATCAATAAAATTCGCTTGAACCGAGAAATCACCGCCCGTGAGGTTCGCCTCATTGGGGCCGACGGTGAGCAGTTTGGAGTCGTGCCCGTTTCCGAGGCACTCGCCCAAGCCGAACAAAGCGGATACGACCTGGCCGAGATAGCACCCAAAGCCACTCCGCCGGTGGCTAAGTTGCTTGATTGGGGCAAGTATCGCTACGAGCAAGATAAGCTTGAGCAAAAAAGCCGCAAAAAGCAAAAGCAGATTGAAGTTAAAGGAATTCGGATGGGGCTTAAAATCTCCGAGCACGACCTTGAGGTTAAACGAGGGCACGCTCGCCGGTTCCTAGAAGAGGGACACAAGGTCCGCATTGCTCTCCGCTTCAAAGGCCGGGAAATTACCCGTCCAGAATTAGGCAGGGCGGTTTTAACCAGGTTTGCCGAGTCGCTCGACGACATAGAAATCGAGCAAACGCCGGAGCTAGCCGGTCGCGAACTAAGTATGCTTTTAGGAAAAGCCAAACATGCCAAAGCTGAAAACTCACAAATCGACACAGAAGAGAATCAAAGTATCGGGTAGCGGAAAACTGCTACGCCGCAAAGCTTCTAGTTCCCACAACTTCTTCCCTAAACAAACCAAAACCAAGCGCGGGTTCAGTAAAGATATGCAATTATCACATAGCGATTTAGCCAGAGTTAAGAAACTGGTAAGGAACCAGCAATGAGAGTAAAGCGCGGGGTTACCGCCCACAAAAGACACAAGAAAATAGTTAAGCAAGCGAAGGGAATGATCCATTCGCGCCGCTCTTCAAGCCGTAAGGCTAACGAAGCGGTTATAAAGGCGCTGTCTTACGGCTACCGCGACCGGCGCAACCGCAAACGCGACCTGCGCTCACTGTGGATTACCCGTATTAACGCGGGGCTTGGCGATGATATGTCCTATTCGGTTTTTATTAACGGCCTCAAAAAAAGCGGCATCTCTCTAGACCGCAAGGTCTTAGCTGAGCTGGCCGCTACCGAACCAAAGGCCTTTAAAGCCGTAACCGAGGCCGCCGGAAAAGCCCTTAAATAAGCCGCTTCCCGTCTCTGTATTTGTCCGCCACTAGCTGGCGGATTTTAGTTTGGAAGATTTTTTTATCGAACTGCTTTGAATGTTCTCGCAAAACTTCAGGGCGAAATTTGAGCTTGGTAAAGCTTTTGATGGCTAGTATTAGCGCGCCACTGGTTTGGGGCATAAAGAGCACACCGGTCTTGCGATCGATCACCGTCTCCGCAGCTCCACCTTTGCCGTAGGCGATTACCGGGGTACCGGCGGCCTGAGCCTCAACTGGCACCATGCCATAATCCTCCTCTTGGGGATAAAGCACAGCGCGGGCGTTGGCGTAAAGCTGAGGAAGCTCTTTTTCCGATACAAAACCCTTAAATTCAATATTAGCCTTGGCGCGCGAACGCTGCTCTGCGATTGCCTCACCCGTGCCGGCAATAACTAGCGGCAAGCCAAGCCGATTGAATGCGTTTATGGCTAAATCTAGACGCTTGTAAGCCACTTGGCGACCAACAATCAGAAAGTAATCGCCATGACGCTTCGTGAGCTTTAGGAACCTCTCTGTTTCAGTTGGCGGGTTGATCACTTCTGCATCGCGGTCGTAATATTTTTTAATTCTACCCTTAATATAGTTGGACTGAGTCACAAAGTAGTCGACCTTTTGAGCTTTGTGGTAGTCATACCACCTGAGCGGTCCGATAATCAGCGGTAAAACCAGCCTTGCTAGTGGGTTCAGCCAACCAAACGGCGGATGCTTGAGGTACCAATCGTAATCGCTCCAGTAGTAACGAATTGGGGTATAGCAGTAACAAATATGGATGGTGTTTGGCCCGGTTTTGACGTACTTGGATTCAGCGCTCGACGAGGATATAACGACGTCATAATCAGAAAGGTCGAGTCCGCGGAAAGCCATCGCTCGTGCGATCGAAAACAGTTGGTGCTTGCGTTTGGCTAAACCGATTTTGTTGAGCCAAGTGGTCCGAATGTCGGCGTTTTTAAATTGCGGAAATTTTGACGGATCGTAAGCTGCTGTATAGATCGGGGCGTCGGGCCAGATTTCATGCAATGCCAACACAACCCTCTCGGCTCCGCCGTAGGACACCATCCAGTCATGGACAATCGCAACCTTCAAGCTAGTAAGCTCCATTTTTCTTAAACAGGGTGAAGATGGTTTTAAGTAAAATCTTAATGTCTAGCCACAAACTCCAGTTTTCAACGTAATAAATGTCGAGCTTAACCCGACCCTCAAAACCGACATCACTACGGCCAGAGACTTGCCACAAGCCAGTCACACCGCACCGCAACGCCAAGATTTTCGGCAGCTCTTCACCGAACCTATCGATCTCGTTTTCAAACATTGGCCTCGGGCCAACCAAACTCAAATCACCTCTCAAAACGTTAATTAACTGGGGCAACTCATCCAGCGAAGTCCGGCGCAAGAATCGCCCAAACCAACTTACTCTTGGGTCATTGGTTAATTTATTTTCTTTACGAAACTCGGCGATCAACTCCGGTCGCCCCATTTTTTCAAAAGCTTCTTCTTCGCTTTTTACACCATCGCCGACGCTAAATTTGCGCAGCATCGTACGAAATTTTAGAATCGAAATCTTGTGATTTTCCCTGGTCAAACGCTTCTGTCTATAAAGGGCTGGACCAGGATCAGTTAGCTTAGCTATTAGCGCGATTATTAACATCAAAGGAGAGAAAATAATTAAGGCCAGTGTTGCACCAACTACATCAAAAGCCCGCTTAACAATCCTTCCCCAACCATCCAGCGGTGTGTGTCTGATTTCAATCGTCGGCTGTCCGTTAATGATTGCCAGCGTTGAATTAGACGCAAACACTCCAAATTGGTTCGGCACAAACCGGTAAGCTAAATGATGATTGGTCGCGTACTCGACAAGCTTGATAACTTCTTCAGGTTCTAAATCCGAGTCAGCTTGAATAATCTCATCCAGCCTTGGTGATAGTGCTTCATCTAGTGTTTTATAAATTCTTAAATCTTCAAAAGCCTGACCTTTGGGTTTGGCTGTGTCAAACAAGCCAACGAACCGATACCCCGTTAGGTCTGTGTCGTTGAGACCTGAAAAAATCTGCTCGGCGATTGGCCCCGATCCTACCAATAAGGTTCTGCGAATGCCGATGTTGTAACTGAAAAGATAACGCTGAATCGCCCGCATTATCTGGCGGCCCAGGCTAACGAAGATAAAACTTAAGACGAAGGCGTAAATCGGAATCGAACGTGACGGAAAAAGCGGTTTGTGCGTCAAAAAATCAAATAGAATCATTACCATAGTGCCACTCATTACGGCTACTAAAACCTTACCTAGTTCGGCAAATCGGCCACGCTGACTTGAGAGGTTATAAAGCCCACTCACAACGAAAATAATCAGCCAAATAGGAGCTGCCAACAAAATAATTTTGAGAAATAATATAGCGCCGATCGGGTTCGCTACAGGCCGAGCATCAATTTTGACCCGAATAATATAAGCCAACACAAAAGCGGCCGTAATCGCCAAAAAGTCGATCGGCACCTGCAGTAAACTAAAAATTAATTCGCTCTTTTTCCTCATCGTTGTAACGCTTATTGTACATCTTTAGAAAAACCCCGCCCTAAAGCGAGGTTCTTCTTATGCCAGGCTGCCTGTAAGCCGGATTCTGTCTAGAATGGCTATCTATCTAGGCCAGCTGTTACCAACTGGCTCAAGCGGCTATCGTTGACCGTAGCGAGCAGCCCAATAGGTCAACCGCCTTGCAGCGGACGGGGTTT
>CAYZIN010000005.1:0-51111 GCA_964478595.1 uncultured Candidatus Saccharibacteria bacterium
GAACCCGTGTTACTAGATTGAGAATCTAGCGTCCTAACCACTAGACGATGGGGCCAAACGAGCGGATAAGCTCCAAAAGCTTGCTTTTGGTCCGATACAACGTATGGGGCCGTAAAGCCCAAGAATTTTAGCATTTTCCAGGTTGTGATGTCCAGAAGTTGTCGGTATAATTGCCTTAAGCATAAGGAGTTTGGTGGATAAATCTCCGCACAATCTGGAGCTTTTAGCTGTGGCTCAAGCTATCTTGGGCGGAGTTATTGCGCTTACCGCCGGGCTGGTCTTTTTAGTCAAACCCAACCTGTTGCAAAACGAGATGGCCTCCTTTGTACTAGGTATCGTCGGCTTGGTTGAGCTGTGCTATTATCTTAGCCTTCACCGCTGGCTCAAGGACAAGCACCTACAGTTATCGACTATCATCCTGACGGTCCTTACCTCCGCCAACTTCGGTCTGTTAATCGTTCAAACCGGGGGGGCCGATTCGGCCTTTTACTCATTTTGGCTGCTGATTATTATCATGTGCGGTCTTTTCGGACCGGTCTATATCTATACCGCAACCGCCGCGAGCTTAATCTTTTTCCTCACAGCCCTGCCGAGAAACGATAGCATCCCGCGCTTTCTTGGCGGACACGTCGGCGAGCTGCTGGCAACGTTGGTCACCGCAGGGGTCGCCCACTGGGCCTACGCCAGACTCCAGAAAGCTTCGGCGGCTGCCAATCAAGCTGCTTCAAGAATCGGCGAGGAACAGGTTCGGGCCATGGCGTTGATGAACAACATTAACGATGGTGTGATGGTGATCGATGCCAAACGGCGAGTCCAGCTACTCAACCCGGCAGCAGCGATTTTGACCGGCTGGGACAAAGACTCGGCTGTAGGACTAGACAGCAGTTTGATCTTTAAACTCAAAACCGGGGACGACACCGATATCCCACCCGAGCGGGACCCATTTACTGAAGCCTGGCAAAAAGGCACCGGAATAGTTAAAAACAGCCTAACCTTAATTACTAAATCCGGACGAAGGTTGGCCGTTACACTATCGGTTTCGCCGCTGTTTGACGTTAATCGCCAGCCGAGCGGTGGTATTGTTTTGTTCCGGGATATTAGTTCAGAGCGAGAGATGGACAGGCAACGCAGCGAGTTTATTTCGACGGCGTCGCACGAAATGCGCACGCCAATCGCTGCCCTGGAGGGCTACATTTCACTGGCTATGAATCCCAACGTCGCCCACATCGACACTAGAGCTAAGGAGTACCTCGAAAAGGCCCACAACACGATTTTGCACTTGGGCCAACTATTTAAAGACCTGCTTAGCGCCGCCAAGATGGAGGAGGGTGGTGTTATCGAGAAGATCGAACCGGTTGAGGTGGGCTCGATCATTAAAGAAATTATCGACAATCTTTCCTTCGCCGCCGGCAAAAAAGGTCTTGGTCTCGACTTTCAAAATACCCTAGACCCTTCGCGGCAAAGTTTAGCGCCGCTTTACTACGTTCGGGCCAACCCGGAACGCTTGAGAGAGGTGACTACCAACCTGATCGATAACGCCATTAAATTCACGACCGCCGGTAAAGTTACGGTCACCGTCACCGGTACAGCCGATGTCGTGACGGTCAGCGTCAAAGACACCGGCGCCGGCATTGCGCCCGAAGACATCCCGCACCTTTTTCAAAAGTTCTACCGGGTCGACAACTCCGCCACCCGCACCACTGGCGGTACCGGCTTAGGGCTTTACCTCTGCCGCACCATCATTGAACGTTACCAGGGCCGGATATGGGTCGAAAGTGCTGTGGGCAAGGGCAGCGCGTTCAACTTTAGCTTGCCCAGGCTCTCCACCACTCAGGTGCAACAAACCCAGGCATTGGTAAGTGGACAGGCGACAGGAGTGCATTAGCTTGCGTGCACCAAAGATAATGGTTATGATTAAGCCCAGCAATGCCTAGAATTTTACTCGTCGAAGACGATATTAATTTACGCGACATCTACATGGCGCGGCTTCAAGCTGAAAAGTATGAAATTATTACCGCTTCCGACGGAGAAGAAGCGTTGGCGGTGGCGGTTAAGCAGAAACCCGACTTGATTTTACTCGATGTGATGATGCCAAAAATCAGTGGGTTTGATGTTTTAGATATCTTGCGCTCAACACCAGAGATCAAAAATACCAAAGTCATCATCATGACCGCGCTCAACCAGGAAAGCGACCGAAAGCGCGGCGAGGCGCTGGGTGTCGACAAGTATTTGATCAAATCCCAAGTTACACTCGAAGACGTGGTGCGCTCGATTAAAGAAATGCTGCCGCAGCAAGCTAAGCCGGCATAGGGTAAACTAGAGCGAATGAATTTTTTTGCCCAGTTAGTTCTGGCGGTCTTGGTTTTAGCGCGGCCGAATTCGGCCACCAGCCAGGCTGCTTCGCTGTGGCAAAGATTTACTCCCGGCTCAGCTATCACCGTCAGCTCTCCGGGGATACCGCAACCGGTCAAAACCGGGTTGGGGGTAATTAATTTGGGCGCCAAAGGAGTAGTGGCTCTCGATCGTGGAACCGGCACCGTCTTGTTCGATCAAAACGCCGCACAAATGCTGCCAATCGCCTCCGTCACCAAACTGGCAACCACGGCGGTTATTTTGCGCGACCATCAAACCGGCGAGGTGATTAGCGTACCAACTTTGCCTGCTTATCCTCCGGGAGCAGTCATTTTACCGGTGCACTTCGGCGAAAACTTTACCGTCGAGCAAATGATCAAGGCGATGCTGGTTCCCTCGGCCAACAACGCCGCCGACACCCTGGCAATCGACGACAGCCAGTCGCTAAACGCTTTTGCGGCCAAGGCCAACAACTTAGTTGCCGGATGGGGAATAACGGGAGTAAAGGTCGCCGACGCCAATGGCCTCAACCCAAACAGCCAAGCCTCTCCGCTCGCTCTGGCCAAACTCTCAGACCTTTTGCTCCACAATCAATTGTTTGCCCAGACCGTCTCAAGCCCCCAGGTGACCGTCTCGGACACCTCCGGCCGCAGTTTTAACCTAACTAGCACCAATCACCTGCTGACCTCCGACAAGCGCATCACCGGCATTAAAACCGGCTACACGTTAGTGGCGGGAGAGAACTTGGTGGCTCTGGCAAACATCAAAGGCCATGAAGTTATTACCGTTGTACTGGACAGCCCCGACCGGTTTGCCGAAACTGAAGCGCTGGTTAACAATCTCGAGCAAAACTGGAGTTGGCAGTGAATAAAGTCGTGGCCATAGTTGGCCGGCCAAACGTGGGTAAATCAACCTTGTTTAACCGACTGGTTGGTCAAAGGCAGGCAATTACCGCTGAGGAGCCTGGCACCACCCGCGATCCGGTTTACGGGGAAGTGGGCTGGAACGGCAAATACTTTTTACTGGTAGACACCGCCGGTCTTGGCGGGGAGAGTGAGTTAACTCAGCAGGTCGAGGCCCAAATCCATCAAGTCTCGGCCCTAGCGGATGTGGTTTTGGTGGTTGTTGATTCGAGCGGTATGGTGACCGATCAAGATCTAGAGGCAGCAAAACTGGCACTCAAAACCGGCAAGCCCATAATTTTGGCGCTAAATAAAGCCGATATAAAAAAACGCGATACCGACCAGTTTAAAAAACTTGGTATTAAAAACACGATCGAGGTGTCGGCAACCCATGGTACGGCAAGCGGCGACTTGCTGGATTTGATTATTAAACTGCTGCCAAAGGCCCCGACTAAACCCTCAACCAACAATTCTCTACAACTCGGCGTAGTTGGCCGGCCAAATGTGGGCAAATCGACTCTATTTAATCAGTTGGCGGGCAAGCCGCGCGCGATCGTTGCCGAGGTTGCCGGCACCACGAGGGATATTAACCGCACCGAAATTAAGTACGAAAAACAACTCATCAGCATTTTTGATACTGCTGGGTTTCGGCGGCGCGGTAAAATCGAACGGGGAGTAGAGCAATTTAGTATTTTGCGTACCCTTGCTGCGATTAACCAAGCCGATATTTGTGTGTTAGTTATGGATGCGGCCGAGCCCGGATCGCACATCGACCAACAGGTTGCTGGGCTAGTTAAAGAAGCAGGCAAAGGTCTGATTCTGGCCGTTAATAAATGGGACGCGATCGACAAAGACGACAAAACCCAGGGTCGGATGGCCGCCAAGCTGCAGCTGCGCTTTCAGTTCACGCCCTGGGCACCGCTAGTTTTTATTTCGGCCCTTAACGGCAAACATACCGACGAGCTGCCGCGTCTTGCCATCGAAATCGCCGAGCGGCGCAAACAACAAATTACCGAAGCCAAATTAAAGGCCTACCTGCGTGAGGCAATCGTTAACCAGCCGCCGGCCGGCCGAGGTAATAAGCACCCCAAACTAACTGAAATTCGCCAGCTTTCTTCCGACCAACCGAGCTTTTTAATTGAGGGTACGAACACCAAGCTTTTGCACTTTTCTTACCCCCGTTACCTCGAGAATAGGCTCCGCGAGCGCTTTGATTTTACCGGTACGCCAATTAGACTGGTGATCAAGGATAAAAAACTATGAAGTTAGTTGTGGGGTTGGGAAATTTAGGTGGGCGCTACGAAAATACGCGTCACAATTTAGGCTTTATGGTGATCGACCAATTCGCCAAAACTCACGATGCAAAGTTTGAGACCGACAAAGAGCTACGTGCTGAGGTGGCGGCAATCCAACTGGTGGGCCAAGAGATTACCCTGGCCAAACCCCAGACCATGGTGAATCTTTCGGGTCTGGCCGTCCGCAAACTAATCGAAAAGCATAATCTCGAGCCCGGCGAGGTTAGTGTCGTGGTTGATGACTTCAATTTACCCTTCGGACAGCTCAGGGTCCGCTTAGGCGGGGAGGACGGCGGTCATAACGGCCTTGGATCAATTATCGAATCGATCGGCCCGGAATTTTGGCGGTTTCGGATTGGCGTCGCCAGCGGTTACTTAGATAAATCCGACCATTCCGAGTTCGTCGTTAGCCCTTTTTCACCTGAAGAAACCAGAGAGCTCAAACACATTATCGAACGTGCTGGTGAATTACTCGAAGAATACTTAATTAAAGGCGAGCCCCGCCACGAAACCATCCGCCTCGCCTAGAACTTGATCGTCGAAATAATCTGCGAGAATTCCTTTAACGCCTGCTGATCGTCGGCTTTAGTCAAATCTAGGGCACCGGGTCCCCCGGGGCCAACGTACAAATAAACAAAAGCGAATAGGTATGAACCATCCGATAGCTTAGGTGAGCAAGCTGAACTGGAGGTCGGGGCACAATCGCTTAAGTAAGACCCACCAGTAGTCGATGACGACACCACGTAGTATGTCTTCCCACTAGAGGTAAAGTTGCTGTAAGTACTGAGGCTTAGAGCGTATGCGCCACCCTTGGCTAAGTATTCGGTGTTATTTTTCTGAAAGCTGATGATATATTTGCGGCCACTTACCGTTTTTGTTAGCTGCGAGGTGCTTGACTCTGTCCAGTTATTATCATACTTAACGGTAACGCCTACTGCGTCATTAAAGCCTGAACCCGTTGAGTCACTCATCTTAGCGTTAAAGTTCTTCCAGTTGGCGTACGGGTCGACGGTGGCAGTTTTAGGTGTTGTCTGTGACTGTGTTGAGGTCTTGGCTGGTTCAGTTTTATGACGGCTTTGCCACCAACGGTAGCCGACCGCACCGAGCACGAGCGTGACTACTGCTACAAGAATAAATTCTAGGATTAGCGCAACACCGCGTTGGTCTTTTAGATGATTCATGAATTAAGCATAACAATTTTGCGACAAACGGGAAAGAGGAGAGCGACGCTTGATTGCCTCTAGCTGCCATCAAAAAATACCCCTCGACTTGCTCGGGGTATAATTTTCGCATAACTTCGAAGGCTCAAATTATAAAGACCCGAGTAAGGGTGGTGGTGGTTCCCCGCGTACTCAGGTCTTTATCATGCCCTTCAATCAAACTCCACCCAGGGCGGACTGATCCAACTTTAATTTTGAAGCTGGGGTTCGCCAGGGGCGAACGTCAATTGAAGGGGCTGATCCGCCAGCATTGATTCCTAAAGGAGGGTGCGTTTAGGGCAAGTGCAGGCGGGTCGGCCAAAAATAGGTTGTGAATCTCTCGAACTGCTGTTACGATCTGGAAGGTTAACACTTTTTGTGAGTTTTGTCAACGCATTTTATGCAATATACCGAAATAGATCGTCGCTCCGACGAATACCCAGATTTGTTAAAAGAGTTCTCGCGCCCTCCGAAGCGCTTATTTGTGGACGGCGTTATCCCAAAAGCCGAGATGGTCGCTATCGTTGGGAGCCGAAAACCGTCACCTTATGGAGTAGATCTGACCTATCATTTGGCCTACGACTTAGCCAAAGCCGGTGCAGTGATTGTTAGTGGGTTAGCTATCGGGATCGACGCGGTAGCTCATCGGGCTGCGCTTGAAGCGGGCGGACAGACAATAGCCGTACTGGGATGTGGACTTGACGTAGGCGGACCGGCCACCAACTCCAGTTTGAGGCGTAAGATACCGCAATCCGGAGCCGTTATTAGCGAATACGAGCTTGGCATGCCCGGATTAAAGCAAAACTTTCCGGCCCGTAATCGGATTGTGGCTGGACTTTCTCGGGCGATTATAGTCACCGAAGCTAAAGCGGGGAGCGGCGCACTAATTACTGCCGCTTTTGCTCGTGATGACAACCGAATGGTTATGGCATTACCCGGGAATGTGACTAGTGAACTTTCGGTCGGACCGAATAACCTCATCAGGCAGGGAGCGATTCCCATTACTACTTCGACAGATGTGATTGACCTACTCAACCTTAATCGCCCCACAGACCCTGTTACCATCAAGGCCGACGGTCCGGAAGAGGCTCTAATCATGAAGTTAATCAGGCACGGCATAACCACATCGGAAGAAATGATCGAGAAGATGGAGATTTCGGCCAGCCAATTTGCCCAGCTTATTTCTTTAATGGAGGTCTCTGGCAAAGTTAAAAGCCTGGGTGCCGGCCATTGGTCTTTGTCCCGTTAGACTTGCGCCATTTGCCAAATCGCTTAGTATGGTAGGTCGACATGCCAGCCAAAAACGTTGTTGTAGTTGAATCTCCAGCCAAAGCCAAGACGATTGAGCGCTATTTGGGTAAGGACTTTAAGGTTCTTGCCAGTTTTGGCCACGTTCGCGATTTGCCGAAAAGTAGATTGGGAATCGACGTCGAGGACAACTACCGGCCCGATTACATCATCCCTAAAGGGTCATCAAAACAAATTAAGGCGCTGCAAAAAGAATTGTCTGGGGCTAAAAGCATTTATCTAGCCACCGACTACGACCGAGAAGGGGAGGCGATTGCTTGGCACATCCTAGAGGCTATTCCGCCACAACCCGGACAGGACGTCAAGCGAATTACTTTTACTGAAATTACTAAAGATGCCGTAACCGCCGCCATCAAGAACCCACGTCAGATCGATGCAGACCTGGTCAACGCCCAGCAAGCCAGACGAGTATTGGATCGCTTGGTCGGCTATTCCTTAAGCCCGGTATTATGGAAGAAAGTGCGCAGCGGTCTTTCCGCCGGCCGCGTACAATCGGTTGCAGTGAAGTTAATCGTTGACCGTGAACGCGAAATTCAAGCCTTCAAACCTGAAGAGTATTGGTCGCTCGAAGCCGAAGTTAGTACCAAAAAGGCAGAAAAATTCGTGGCCAAGCTAGTTAAAATCGATGGCAAGAAAGCTGAGCCGATCGACAAAAAAACCGCCGAACAGGCCGAAAGGGATTTGAATCAGGCGGACCTTAACGTCGCCGGGTTCGAGACCAAACCAGTTAACCGCAATCCATTTCCGCCCTACATCACCAGCTCTTTGCAGCAGGATGCCTCACGCCGGCTAGGTTTTACCGCCAGGCGGACGATGCGGGCGGCTCAGTCGCTCTACGAAGACGGCCACATCACCTATATGCGCACCGATAGTTATAACATTGCTCAAGGGGCCCAAAAAGACATTGTATCTACGATCAATCAGCAATTTGGCGCTAATTATTCGGAAGCGCGCCAGTTTAAGAAAGCCGTTCGGGGCGCTCAGGAAGCCCACGAAGCGATCCGGGTTACTAACCCAGCCCAGCAAGCTGGCGAGCTAGGGCTCGGCGGCGATGAGGCTAGGCTCTATGATTTAATTTGGCGCCGCACTCTTGCTTCTCAAATGGCGCCAGCCAGGTTCGAACGTCGAACCATTACCATTCTTGCCGGTAAATACGAGCTGCGCGCTTCAAATGAAGAGCTCAAGTTCGATGGTTTTACGAAAGTTTACCAGATTGGGCAGGATGAAGATGAAGAAGCTGAAAAAAGCCAAAAAATACCAAACGTCTCGCCCGGAGATAAGCTTAAGCTCGAACAACTTTTAAGAGAGCAACATTTCACCACGCCGCCGCCGCGTTATAACGAAGCTTCCTTAATTAAACGCTTGGAGGAGGCGGGGATTGGGCGGCCTTCGACCTACGCGCCAACGATTTCAACGATCATTGACCGAGGCTACGTCCAAAGAGAAGCTCGTCAGCTGGTGCCGCAAGATATCGGCTTTTGGGTGAGTGATCTTCTAACTAAGCATTTCCCAGCGGTTGTGAACGAAAAATTCACCGCCGAAATCGAAGAAGGACTGGATGACATCGCCGAAGGTAAAACCGAATGGCAACCGGTCGTAAAAAACTTTTTTGAACCACTAGAAAAGCGGATTAAAACCGAAAAAATCGACAAGGTTGAGATTCCAGTAATCGAAACCGACGAAAAGTGCGACAAATGCGGCCGCCCGATGGTAATTAAGACCGGCCGGTTTGGACAGTTTATGGCCTGCTCCGGCTTTCCGGAATGCAAAAACACCAAGCCTATCTTAAAGAAGCTGGGAATTACTTGTCCGAAAGATGGGGGAGAGGTGATCGAAAAGCGGACTAAACGCGGCCGGGTTTTTTATGGCTGCGCCAATTACCCCAAGTGCGATTTTGCCAGTTGGACCAAACCCGAAGCCGTACCGGCAGATTAGAATTGTCGGTTTGCACAAGATTTAATATAATGCTTGTGAAATCATACTAAAAAGGCCGTTTGGCCCGGAGTATTCAAATGGCCAGAAAAACCCAATCTAAAGCTAAATCCTGGCCCGGCGACGCTACCTTTTACGAGCAACTACTGGCCAGGGCAGACGAAGCTTGGCGCGGTCAGATCGATTGGGACAGATTGATTACTCATATGCACGGCAGCATTGATCGAGCCGGGCCACTAATACTCGCTGGCCTACTGGACTTTGCTAGCTTTGTTTTAATCGGGCTGCACCGCAGCATCCGAGCGATTCCTAAACCCAGAAAAAGTCTTGTGCTGGCGGTTGCGCTAGCCTCGGTCGGGACTAGCGTAATCGTGGGTGGGATTTTTGTTGACCACACCTACCGAACCTACGCTGCCGACTTAGACAATCCTAAGGCGCTGGTTAGTCGCAACCATCAAGGCACCACCATTACCGACCGGGGCGGCAATGTTTTATACCGAGTCGACGGGGCCGACAACAGTATTCAAGTTAAATTTGCCGACGTCCCCAGAAGTTTTGTCGATGCAACGCTGGCCGCCGAAGATCCAGGCTTTTACTCTCATGACGGCGTCAGCTTAAAGGGTACTGCCCGAGCGGCTTGGGAAGATTTAACTCACGGCCAAAAGGTTGAAGGCGGCTCAACTTTATCGCAGCAACTGGTTAAAACCGCTTTTTTAAAGCCGGAAAAAAGCTATACCCGAAAACTAAAAGAAATGGTGCTGGCGACAATGCTCGAACGCAAATACACCAAAAACCAAATCTTAGAGCTCTACTTTAATGAAGTACCCTACGGGCAAGGGTCGACCGGGGCCCAGCGGGCTGCTCAAACTTATTTCCATAAAAACCTTAGCGACCTTACGCTGGGAGAGCAAGCAATGCTAGCCGGATTGCCCCTGGGCACTAACCGGTTCGATCCCAACTTCGACCCTGCAGCCGCCAAAGATCGGCGCGACTACATTTTGGGACGCATGCAAGACCTCGGCTACATTACGGCAAAGCAGGCCAGCGCTGCCAAGTCCGAGAATTTAGTGGCTTTCGCTCAGCAAATTGATATTAAGGCGCCTCACTTTGTCTTTTTTGTGCTCGACCAACTGCGCCAAGCTTACGGCGAGGATATGTTAGAGCATGGCGGTATCACCGTAAAAACCACGCTCGATTTATCCAAACAGCAAATCGCCGAAGAAGAGGTTCAAAACCAAATTAGCCAACTGGCGCGCCAACACGTTACCAACGCCGGATTAGTCTCGCTCGACCCAAAGACCGGAGAGGTATTGGCTATGGTTGGCAGTGTGGATTTCAATAACCAGGACTTTGGCAAGGTTAACGTCACCTTAGCGAAACTGCAGCCGGGTTCATCGTTTAAACCTTTTGTATATGCCACAGCTTTTAAGAAAGGTTGGACCGGGGCCACCGTCATTCAAGACACACCCATCGCTCTTCCCGATGGTAGCGGGCAAATTTATCGGCCAGTTAACTACGATGGTAAATTTCGCGGGCCAGTGCTGGCCAGACGTGCCCTCGGCAACTCGTTTAACATTCCAGCCCTGCGCACTATTCAGTTTGCCGGGGTGGCAGACACCATTCAAACCGCCAAAGACCTAGGCATTAGCACCTTGGGAGATCCGAGTCAGTACGGTATTAGTTTGGCGCTCGGTTCAGGCGAAGTGACTCCGTACGATATGGTCCAGGCCTACGGAACCTTCGCCGAGCTAGGCACAAAAGTTAGCGCTAAAAGTATTTTAGAGGTGGACGACCGCTATGGCGGCAACATTACTAAAGAAACCCCCAGCCAAAACCCACAGGTACTCGATCCGCGAATAGCCTATATGCTAGTCAATATTTTGGGCGATAACAGTTCCCGAGTTGAGGAGTTTGGTCCAAACTCGCCGCTGCTTTTGCCGCGTCCTTCATTTGCTAAAACCGGCACGACCAATGATTTTCGCGACAACTTTACTGCGGGGTCAACTCCTGATCTAACCACCGTTGTCTGGGTTGGTAACAACGACCACTCACCAATGATCGGCGTAAATGGTATTACGGGTGCGGCGCCAATTTGGCACAACTATATGGTCCGGGCCTTAGCGGCTGTGCCGCCAAGCGATTTCGTTCGACCCGCCGGATTAGTTGATCGAGTTGTTTGCTCAACCGACGGGGGGCTGGCTAACCCTTGGGACCATGGCATTTCGGAATTATTTTTAGCCGAAGCTCCAGCCCCCAAACCCTGCGCCTCGACCAAACCCGAGCCCCCGAAACCTCCGGACGCTCAACCAGACGCCAACCTGCCCAAAGTGGACAACCTCAATAAAGACAAAAAGCCGACTATTTTCTGATCTAGGCTAGTTGCGTAGGGCACTATTTTGTTGTATAGTTATTTTTAATGAACTACCGGGAAATCACATCAGAATTAATTGAAAGCCTCGAAAAAGACCGCGACCGCGCCGTCCTGACCAAGCGTTACGGCTTAGATGGAGGTAAGGGAGAGACGCTCGACAAAATCGGCCGCCGTTATGGTATTACTCGTGAACGCGTCCGCCAAATTGAACGCGCCGCCCTAAAAAAACTTAGCTCACTTGGCAATCCCAAAACCAAGGCTATTAACCAATGGCTGATTGCTCAGCTGGCCAAAGAAGGTGGAGTCGCGACCCTGGAAACTCTAACCACTAAGATCGCCGACGCCGACGCCGCCATTTTGTATTTTCTAGCCAGAGTTGCCCCGGGTATTGAAGTTATCGAAGAAGACAAACGTTTTAATACCACACTGCTAGACAAGCAGATGCTTTCCTCGGCTCAGGTTGTTGGCCAAGTGAAAACTCTAGTTGACGCATTTAAAACTCGTCAGTCTCCGGCACCCTTAAAGGAGGTTGCTAGCTCCAAACTCGGACCTGCGGCTTTAACCAATATCGCTCGCAGCTCCAAGGAGTTAGCCCATTTCGGAGAAGTTTGGGGACTAAAGGCCTGGCCGACGGTTAATCCCAGAAGCATCAAAGATCGTGCCTACCTAGCCCTTAAAAACCACCGCCAGCCTCTGCATTTCTCCGAAATCGCCACCCATATTACCCGAATTACCCCCAGCGGCCGGAAAGTCACGACTCAAGCCGTCCACAACGAGCTGATTAAGGATGAGCGATTTGTACTTATTGGCAGGGGAATTTACGCGCTTTCGGACTGGGGCTACACCGCCGGGACCGTGGCTGATATGATTATAGAAGTCTTGCGGCTAGAGCAGCCGCTCCACAAGGACGAAATCGTGAGGAGGGTTCTAGAAAAACGGCAGGTAAAGGTCACAACCATCGCGTTAAATCTGCAAGAAAAAAAGCACTTTGAGCGCGTGGCCAAAGCCACCTACAAACTGAGACCATGAATTTTTTGGGCGACATTTTAAAAGTTATCGGACTAATCTTGTTTCAATTCTGGGGCTGGGTGCCTCTGGTTGCAATTGGCGGCTTTTTGACTTGGCAAAACCGCAGGCGAACGGTTTGGATCGCGGGGGTCGAGCAGACCCTGCTATTAGTTGAAGTCCCCAAAGAAAACGAAAAAAGCGCTCTTTCAGCCGAGCAAATGTTTGCCTCACTGCACGGAATTTTGCGGACCAAGTCCGACATCGCAAAAGAAGGTTCCGTCCAGGAACATATCAGTTTTGAGATTGCTTCAATCGGTAACCGTATTCATTTTTACGTCTGGTGCCCGAAACACCTCAAAGATTTCGTAGAGGGCCAAATCTACGCTCAATATCCAAGCGTTCACATTAAAGAAGCCGACACCGACTACTCGCACCGTCCGGAGTTGGTGCAAAAAACCATTCTCTCCAGCGAATTATCTTTGGCCAAAGAGCCAGTGCTGCCAATAAAAACCTACACCAGTTTTGAGGTCGATCCGATTAGCTCCATTACTTCGGTAATGGCCAAACTGGATCCAGGTGAGGAAATTTGGATCCAATTACTGGTTCGTCCGATCGAAGATAGCTGGCACGGCCAAGGAAAAAAGTTTATCGCCGAAAGCAAGGGTGGCAAAGGCAAAACTCTAAAAGACGTCTTGCTTGAGCTGCCGATTCACGTTATTACCAACGCCCTAAGCGCTCTTACAGCGCCACCTGAGGCTCCCGAAAAGAAAGACGAGAAAAAGGATCTTTCCGAAGGCGAAAAAGGTTTTTACAGCGCCATCGAGAATAAAATCTCCAAGCTTGGCTACGAAACAAAAATCAGATTGGTGTATCTGGGAAATCACCCCGACCAAGCCAGGCTGCGCATGCAGGCTTTGCTCGGTTCGTTTAAGCAATTTAACACTCTAAATCTGAATGGACTGAAAGACAGCGGCCTGTCCGATAGCACCGGCGTGGTAGAGGAGTATGCCGCCAGGTTCTTTCCCAGCAAAGGCTCGATCATGAATACCGAAGAGCTGGCGAGTCTTTACCACTTGCCCCACAAATCGGTCGAAACGCCAAACATCGTCTGGAACGTAGCCCGAACCAGCGAACCGCCAGCCGCTCTACCGGTCGAAGTTAAGGGCGAGGAGGCGGCGCTTAGTTTATTTGGACTAACCAATTTCCGCGGCATCCGCCAAAAGTTCGGCATTAAACGCGGTGATCGGGGCAGACACCTCTACATCGTTGGCCAAACCGGAACCGGTAAGTCAATGCTGCTGCAACTTCTAACTTTGTCCGACATCTACCACGACCAAGGCTTTGCCATCATCGACCCGCATGGTGATCTTGCCACGGACATAATGAAATACATCCCCGAACATAGAGTTAAAGACGTTATTTATTTCAACCCGGCCGACATTGAGTTTCCGATTGCCTTTAACCCCATGGAAGTGACCGATCCTAACTTTAAAAACAATATTTCCTCCGAGATCGTCGGCGTTCTAAAACGCATGTTTGAAAGCTGGGGACCGCGCCTGGAATACATACTCCGTTTTACGATCTTGGCACTTTTAGACTATCCGGATTCAACTCTACTTGGAATCACCCGCATGTTAACCGACAAAGAATTCCGCAAAAAAGTCGTTCGTGAAGTCCAGGACCCGGTGGTTAAAAACTTCTGGTTAAACGAGTTCGCCAGCTGGAACGACAAATTCGCCAACGAGGCCGTGGCACCAGTGCTAAACAAGGTTGGGGCTTTTACCGCCAATCCCTTAATTCGTAACGTTATCGGCCAGCCGAAGAGTGCTCTAAACCTGCGTAAAATCATGGACGAAGGTAAAATCTTAATTGTTAACCTCAGCCAAGGACTAATAGGGGAGGACAACGCCTCCGTTTTAGGGGCCTTAATGGTTACCAAGCTGCAGCTTTCGGCAATGAGTCGAGCCAATCAGCCGCTTAGTGAGCGCCGGCCTTTTTACCTCTACGTCGACGAGTTTCAAAACTTCGCTACGGACTCTTTTGCGGTCATTTTAAGCGAGGCTCGGAAGTATGGGCTGTATTTAACCGTTGCCAACCAGTACATCGCTCAAATCGCCGAAACGGCCGTTAAGGACGCGGTGTTTGGTAACGTCGGTTCGATAGTAACTTTCCGGGTTGGGGCTGATGACGCTGGCTATTTGGCAAAGTACTTTAAACCGATTTTTGAAGACACCGACATCGTTACGCTCAACAACCAGCATATTTTGCTGTCTATGAGCATCGACGGCGAAAAATCACCGCCTTTTTCCGGGACCACGCTTGTTATGCCCGAGCCCGAACAGGATCTCTCTAGTCAAATCATCGACCAATCACGCACCCTCTACGCTAGCTCCAAGGCCAAAGTCACGGAGGATATCTCCAATTGGAGCTACGACATGCATCAAAAAACCAGGGGAGCGATGGACGAGGAGGCAGCTGCAGGAGAAGATGCGCCGGTTCGCATGGGTGAACGAAAACCGAACATCCTCAATGAGCTAAAAAATCCAGATCGCACATCTGGAAAATCTCAGCCGCGCTCTGGTGGACAGGAGAAACACTCCGAGCGCCGATCTGGCCACCAGGAGAACCGACCGGCAGAGGAACCGAAAACCTCCGAACCGGTCCAAAAATTGCCGCAACATATGGAACATGGTCTCAAGCCAGACGAAGTAGTCCAGCTGCACAAAGAATAGTAGAAAGTTAGCATGGGGAAGAGTGGTGGGGTGGTAGTACGATAATTGATCGAAAAATCTCAGCCACAAAGTTTAATGAAGCCCGGCAGAAGAAACCAGACCAAAGGTCGTACAATGTATATTTTGCGACATAGACTATGTGCTGGTTCGGGGGTCTGATTATACCTGATTTATGGCTTAGGAAAGGCAAAAGACAGCTAGTAGGCAAAAAGCGCTACGCTCGCTTCTCCGGTTTTAACTACCCCGTCAAGTTGTTTATAAATAAATCCCCCGGAAAAATTTTGAGTACTATCGAATGAAAATCGAACAAAGCGGTGGAGCAGAAAGCACCACTACCTTACTTATAGTAAGCCTTACCATCGACCCGTAAATCAATGTACTCAGCTGGTTTCTTACCTTCCTTGCTCAACTCCGCCAACACCTTCCTTAAGTCACCGATTTGAGGCGCGACCGGGCGGGTAGTATCAAACTTTATGGCGTAGCTAGTTTTAAGTTGGGCGGTTAATTCGCTAGTAGAATCCGTAATACTTAGCTGGTCAAGCGGCAGACTTAAACCGTTTATACCCTTAACTACCCCGAGTGCAAAGGAGACAAAACCGCTCCCCACCACTCTATTCCCCACCCTAACGGGCAGATTAGTAGTATCAACAACCACCGGCAACCTTCCCAGTTTATCGGTAATCGGCTGAATAACCGTTCCGTCGGCATCTAGTAAATACAAAACTCCCCCGCTTTTCCAAGCCAAAGATGGCTCGCGCTCGACCACCTGAACCTTCAAGCCGTGCGGCCATTTGCGAGAGACAATTAATTCTTTGATTTCTGGAATTTCGGCAACGACAGAACTTTGCAGGCGAGATGAAGAGATAGTCAGTAGATTATCCCCCAGTAGCTGAGCGGACATCCCCTTCCTTGTCGACAACTCAATGGCTTTGGGGTCAAGACTTCTCTCCCCAGTTATGGCTACGGTCTGGATTGCAAAATAACGCCAGCCAAAAAATAGGGCCATAAGGATAATTACGTATTTTAACCACCACCGTTTCCTGGGCGCCCGAGGTAAATATTGCCGACTCGGAGCGGGCTTCGAGCGAGTAAAGACGGGTCGGCCAACTGGCCTAACTTGTCGGCTATTCACTCCTCTCCTCGTCTGGACGAACTCTGGCAACATCGACGATAGTTTCCGCTAGACGCTTGGCCGCATCTGGGACAGCAAATTCGCCAATGTGTTTTGACAGACTTTTTTGCTCCTGTTCGCTACCTAGTACTACCCCCACCTCCCGCTCCAAAAGCAAAGGAGTAAGGCGGTCTTCGGTAATCAGCCGAACCGCCCCGGCCCGGGCAAGAATTTGAGCGTTTGCTGTTTGGTGCCCGCCGGTCAGATAGGGATTGGGAATCAAAATCGTCGGTTTTTTGAGTAGCGCCAGCTCGGCAATAGTATTGGCACCGGCCCGGGAAATTACCAAGTCAGCGGCCTCTAATGCCATACCTATCTCTTCGCCCAAAAAGCCAACCAGCCGATATTTTTTAGCCAACTCAGGCTCGAGTTTTCGGGTAGCAAACTTTACCTGCTCGATGTCACGCTCTCCAGCAATATGAATCAGTTGGGTTTTACTCAAAAGCCTTGGTAAAGTGGCAATAATCGCCTGGTTAATCGTTCGCGCACCCGTACTGCCCCCTAAAACGAGGGTTACTGGCTGTCTTTCATCTAACTCAAAGTGCTTTAATCCCGCTAAGCGGTGCGACGTCGAAATAATCGACCGAACGGGATTGCCAACGTAAACCAACTTGTCGGATTTTTCACCGCGAAAATTCTTAATTGGAAAACCCAATGCCAGCTTGTCGGCCCAGCGCGACAGAATTTTATTGGTAAGGCCTGGCACAACATCTGAGTCGTGAATAACTAGCGGGTACTTCATTAAACCCGCCGCTATCCCCACGGGCAAACCAACATACCCCCCCTTCACAAATACAACGTTTGGATCAAACCGTTTAATAATTTTTCGACTTTGCCCAACGCCCGCTAGCACGCGAAACAGGTCGGTAGTATTTCGTCCTATACTTGACAAATTAGCAATTCTGTGTCGTAGCTCTAAGTTGTGAAAGCGGCGGTATTTGCCCGAGCTGATTCCCATAAACTTAATTCCGGCTGCGCGAACCAACTTGGCCTCTAAGCCGCTGCGCGAACCAATATAGAGGAACTCGACGTCTTTATTAAGCTTCTTTAGGGCGTCGGCGGTAGCTAGAATCGGCGAGACGTGACCAGCCGTTCCCCCGCCGGACAGCAGAATGCGCATTGGCCTCTCCAGTCGTGTGTTTGGATATGTTATGCAAAATGCCGACCGACAATAGCGTAATAACCAGGTTGGTGCCACCGAAACTAATAAACGGCAGCGGGATTCCTGTTAGCGGCATCAATGAGAGCATCGCCATGATATTAATAATGGCCTGAAACATTATCCAGAGCGTGATTCCAGTGGCCGCCAGGCGAGAAAAGGTGTCTGGGGCACTGCGGGCGATTTTAAAACCGCGATAAATCACAATGCCCAGTAATGCAATGACAATCAGCGAGCCGATCAGCCCGAATTCCTCGGCAATCACAGCAAAGATCGAGTCGTTGGCCGCTTCAGGCAAATAGCCGTAAACCTGCACGCTTCTGCCCAGCCCGACACCGAACAAACCGCCAGAGCCAATGGCGATTAGAGCCTGATTAATGTGGTAGCCCACACCCGTTACGTCCTTAGAGGGGTTTAAGAAGGCCGTAATCCGCGCCAAGCGGTGAGAAAACGCCACGACCGCCAAAAAGCCCGCAGCGGCCGCAGCCCCCAAAAGCATTGCAAAATCGCGGTATCGCATGCCGGCAATAAAATACATAAAAATAGCCGCCAGTGCTATAACCGACATGGTACCAAGATCCCGTTGGAAAAAAACAATCACTAGCGACACCCCCAGCATGATTACGCCAAAGGGCACCAAGCCGTCCCAAAAAGTGCGAATGTTATCGCGCTGTTTCTCAAACCAGGCCGCTAAGTACAAAATGACCGCCGGTTTCAGCAGTTCGGCTGGCTGAAAAGTTAATGGGCCTAGGCCGACCCAGCGCGTGGCGCCATTGCGGGTAAGCGATAAACCGGGTACCAATAATGCTACTAGGCCAATAATCGCCAAAATTCCTAAATACTTCGACCATATCCGCCAGCGGCTGTAGTCAACGCTAGACGCCCACGCCCATGCCGCCAGCCCTAGCCCTAGGCTAATAACCTGTCGCAAGAAGAAATTGCTCCCCTCCCCCAAGTTATTGGAAAGAATTGGAGACAGCGAATAAATCATAATCAGGCCGATGCCCAAAAGCGCCGCTACGGCAAAGGTTAGCAAATGATCTGCTTTATGCCCGCGTCTCATTTTAAGATGTGAGTCCCAAGTAGCCCAACCATTAAGCCAATCGCACCACAAACCTGGCCGATTACCCACAGCCGCATGGTCACCTTCGTTTCGGGCCAGCCCTTTGCCTGCAAATGATGATGGAGGGGTGCCGAAATAAAGATTTTGCGCTTAAAGACCTTTTTGGAAAAAATTTGCAGTAAGCTCGAAGCGGCTTCGACTACAAAAACTCCACCAATAATTGGCAGTACAAATACAGTGTTGGTTAACATCGCCACAACTCCAAGCGCCGTACCGATTGCGAAAGCACCGGAGTCGCCCATTAAAAAACGGATCGGGTAGATGCTGAACCAAGTATAAGTTAGCATCGCACCAACCACCGTGGCGCAAAAGGCAGCGATTCCGTGGTTACCCTGGAAATAAGCGATAACGGCGTAGGCGCCAAAGGCAGTCGACAGCAACCCTCCCGACAACCCATCCAGGCCGTCGGTAATATTAACGGCGTTAGCGGTTGACACGACTACGAATATAAATAGTGGGATGTAGAGCCAGCCGATATTAAAGTCCCCGACTGCTGGGACGTGGATTAAGTTGTAACCCAGCTTAAAGTAGAACCACCAGGCACCGAGCGCCGCTACCCCCAAGATTAAGACCATTTTCATCTTGGCCCTCAGCCCCCCTGCCAGATTTTTTGACCCCCGAATATTGATGTAATCATCGAGCAAGCCAACAAATCCGGCACCCAGTAGTGCGAACAGCGGCAAATAGGTTTGGGAGCGGCTCCAGTTGAAAATCAGCGTGACCGCCGCAATCGATGCCATTAAGATCATGCCCCCCATGGTGGGGATGTTGCGTTTATGCTTTTCAGCTTGCTGTGAGAAGGCCACTGGAGCGGCTTCACCTGTGGTGGCATGAGTGCGAGCTTTTTTCCACCATTGCCTTTTAAAAGCAAAGTGCGTGTAAACCGGCGTTAAGGCCATAGATAGCACAAACGCCGCCACAGCGTCGAAAAAGACGTGAGACAGCGGCAAAATTTGCGCGGCGTGCTGAAAATGAAGCAGCATAGGTTGGCCTAATTTTAGCACAATGACAGATAGAAACATCAGCGCAGAGAGGCTTTTCATGCCGGCGGAATCCCCATGTAGGTAATTAGAAATTTGGCAATCGAAGCAAATACTGGCACTGTGGTGGTTTCAGCAAACCCATCAATGTGCGGTTCATCAATTCGCACCATCATCACAAAGCGAGGATTGTTGGCGGGTAAAAAGCCGACAAACGAGCCAATATTCTTGTTTGGATCGTATCCGGGTCCATTGGTTAGCGGCACCTGCGCAGTTCCGGTTTTGCCGGCGACACTATAGCCCGAAATCTGAGTTAAGTACCCATTACCATGCTGTACCACTGTAACCATCATGGCCCGCAGCTGGCTGGCCGCCCTGGCAGAAATTACCTGAGGATTCACCACCCGAGGCGCAAAGGTTTTTGTCTTACCGTCAGAGCCCACTAGCTTATCCACCAGCTGGGGCTGATACAGTTTTCCGCCGTTGGCAATCGCCGTCGCCGCCATTACCATCTGCATGACAGTTACCGTCTCGCCTTGCCCAAAGGTCATGTTGGCGTAGTTAACGTCACTTGAGCTCACCTTCGGCACAAATCCATACGACTCGGTTGGCTGCTGGACTCCAGTTTTTGAGCCGAAACCAAACTTCGTGATGTAATCATGAAGCACAATTTTGCCAGCCGGCGTGATTTTGTCTGGGTTGTTGCCTAATAAACGCAAAATATACATGACTCCAGTGTTAAGCGAGAAGGTAATAACGTGCGTCATATCCTGCTCCCCCCAGCTTTTATTTTCGGCGTTATGGACCGTGTAGCCGTCAACGTCAAACGAACCGGTGTCGGTGTATTTCATGTCAGGTGTAACCTTGCCCGTATCAAGCCCAGTCGCCATGGTGATGATCTTAAAGCCCGAACCCGGCTCGAATAAACCCGAAACAACTCGGTTGTCAAACAAGCTATAATCCGTCACTTCACTAAATTTAGCCGGATCGTAGGTCGGGTAGTTGGCCATCGCCCAGATTTTGCCGGAATTAGGATCTACCACCACTACACTCCCCGACTTCGCACCAACCTTTTTAACGCCATCCTGCAACGCCTCCTCGGCTTTGGCTTGAATGTTACGGTCAATCGTTAGATCTAGCTCTGAGCCATCCACCGGGGGCTTAATCAAGTTCTTGGCGGTCGGAATCGGATTACCCTGGGTGTCGGTAATGGCTTTGAGCAGCCCCGGCTGTCCAGATAATTCCTTATTAAAATAACCCTCCAGTCCATACTGACCCTGCCCTTCTCCGTTGACGAAACCTAGCACCTGCGACGCCAATTCCCCCTCCGGGTAAGTTCTAGCCTGACTTTCGGTTAGACCAATTCCCACTAACTTCAAGGTCTTGATTTTGTTGGCCAGCGGCGAATCGATCCGGGTTTTTAAAACCACGTACTCCCCCGGCGTTTTGAGCTTTTTTAAATAATCAACCGCCGAGTCGCCGGTGGCTTCCGAAAGCGCCGTGGCGGTTTTTAGCTGGTCATCCCCCTTAATTAAGCTTGGATCAGCATAAAGCAAATAGAGCGATTGATTAAGCGCCAATGGCACCAAATTATCCCCATCGTGGGCCATAATCTCGCCGCGCTTGGCAGCCACTTCAAATTTTCGCGAATGGGTTTTAGCCGCTAGCGACACGTAATGTGAATGCTCTACTACTTGCAGGTTAAATAAACGATAAATTAGTAGGCCGCCAACTATAAACATTACGGTTACGAGCGCCGCAATCCGACGCCCGCCCACTTTCGGCCCTAAATAATCAAAGGAATCCATAGCTTCTTAACCCATAGATTATTGGATAAAAGTCGGCTTTCCTTCCGAAACCATATTTTTGACAGCGCTTGAAGACTGAATTGATTGAATCGACTGCAACCGGGCGGCCTCAATTTCTAAGTCACGCTTGTCTGACACTAACTTATCGCGCTGGCTTTTAAGCTGATTTAGTTGCGTCCCGAAGACACTGGTTTTGGTAATTTGCGTCAGATAAAGCAGCGCTAGTGCCCCTACGATCGCCACCACCACAAAGCGGCTGGAGATCGGTCCGACTAAAACGCCGGTTCTGGCTCGGTATAAGTTCTGGTTTCGCCTCGCGGCGACGGTGAAGGTGGTCATTTTTTTGCTCCTTTTATTTTGGTTTTTTCGGGGGCCCGCCCTCGCGGCTACCCCCAATGCGCATTGGTTAACTATTTGCGGTTACGCAAAACTCGGACTTTGATGGCGATCTGTGCCGATCGGCCTTTGACTGGAATGGTCATTTTTTCCCTCCCCTTTTTGTTTTTAGTTTCAGCGCCGCCCGGAGCTTCGCACTCCTAGCGCGCGGGTTTGATGTGTCAAATTCTTTGCCGGAAATTGGCTTTTTGGTCAGGATTTCGAGTTCGTCCGATTCTTTGAAGATATTTTTTACAATCCGATCCTCTAAAGAGTGGAAGCTAATCACCGCAATTCGTCCGCCTTCCGAAAGTAGATCGATCATGACCGGCAAGCCCTCCTTGAGCTGTTCTAGCTCGCCGTTCACTTCGATCCGAATCGCCTGGAACGTCCGGGTCGCCGGATCGATTTTGCCCGAGTACCCCACCGCTTTGCGAATTACCTCAGCCAGATGCTGAGTGTCGCTAAACGGCCTGTTCTCGACAATCGCTCGGGCGGCCCGACCTGACTTATGCTCCTCGCCGTATTCACTCAAGATGCGTTTCAAATCTGCTTCTTTATAAGTGTTTACGATATCGGCGGCCGTTAGGCTCTGCGAGCTGTCCATCCGCATATCTAGCGGACCGGCTTCGCGAAAGCTAAATCCCCTTTCCGGATTGTCAAACTGTGGTGACGAAACCCCCAGATCCAGCAAAATCAGATCAAACTGCGAACCCTCCTGCTGCAACCTGCGAGTTGCGTCGGAAAAGCTTGCCTGGTAGATAGAGGCCCGGTCGCCGAACTGAGCTTTGAGTGACTCGGTTGCGGCCGGATCCCTATCTACCAGTACTGCTTTTGCCTTGCCAGTCCTTTCCAGTATCGCTGCTGCGTGCCCTCCGAACCCCGCTGTGGCGTCCAAATACGAATCGCCTGGCCGCGGGTCGAGCAGCTTGATTACCTGGTCTAATAAGACTGGCTGGTGCTGTGGTTTCATTTTCAAGGTCACCTAGTCAGCAGCCAACTGTTTGTTTTAGGTTTTCTTTTTTGGGCAGCTTTTTACTTAAGGGGTAAGAAGCTACCTAATTTTTGAGAGTTGTGGCAAGGAATTTGTAATAAATTCCTTATCTCGAGAGATGTGAGGTGGAGTTTTGTGTCAGAAGGTGCAAGGACTACGGGTCCTCTGCCGGTTTGCTGACTGCCAACTAGTTAACGGTGAAAATTTGTTTTGGTAGTTTTTGTTTTGTTATCAACGAGCTTTGATTACAGTTTGGGTTTGGCGCTTAGTTTACGAATCCGCCAGTAGCTTCCAGTGTCGGCCGGGATTCGTACCGCCTTCCAATCTTTTTCCTTATCGAGGCCCGAGGCTTCGGCCAGCTCTTGGTCGAGCGTAATCCGTCCCCGCTTGGCGTCGATCGTAACCTCTTGCAACTGGCTGTAGAAATAATCTGCCATTTCAGCCAGTTCTCGGTTTAGGACCGTCGGCGTTTTGTCGCCTTCCTTGGGATTAACTTTCAAGGCTTTTTCGACCTCGCCCCAGACTTTCTTGGGGTATAGGTGCAGGCTTTGGTTAAACCCAGGAGTTACTACAGCTATTCCGTCAGCGAATTCGCCTCGCACCAAGGGTGGAAGCGTTAACCGATTCTTTTCATCTAGTCGCCCTCGGAAGTTGTAGATCATTGTTTTTCAACCCTCCTGGGTTTACCCACTGTAACCCACTAAATCCAATATACGCTGTCCCCCACCCACCTGTCAACTACTTTATATCACAAAAGAAGAACCCCGCCGGGTTCTTCTCCCTGCGAGGTCTCTAGAGCGCTAGTTCTTCTTCGGCGAGCTGTACGTCCTGCGGTCTTGTATCGATGTAGTGAGTCGCACTCGGAACGACGTTGATTGTGACACCGATCCGATACCCTTTCTTCAGTCTAGACGCGACTGCTTCAGCGAGTTGACGTGCGACGTCATCAGCATTGGGTCGTGGATAGAGGTAGTTCGGTACGAAGCCAACTATACGTATGTCGCAAGTGCCCTGATCGCTGAAACCGTCCATCTGGCGCTCGTGAACTTCGAAGTCCTCGGGCGTACAAGGCAAGATGCCCTTAACGATATGCCAGAGACTGTACAGGATACTCTGGGTCTCGTGCTCCCAGCATTTCTTCGAAACGGCCACTTCGAAAGAAAGCATTCCTGCTCCTTCTCTTGGAAACGGTCAGCAAACTATACCAGAAGTATCTCGAACTTAGAAGGTGGCGAGGCAATAATTCTACTCCCAAATTGGGGCAACGGTTTGGTGGAGTGTTTCGCCGAGCTTTTGATCGATATCCCCAACCAAACTTAGGCCCCAGCGCTTTTCTGAAGTAATTAGGTTGGCGAACTTCACCACGTCGTCTTTGGTAACCGTCGCAAGATCGTGAACGTATTTATCGAAATCAAAAATCCGCTCGTAGGTAATGTAGTCCGAGCCGTACCAGTCAGCGAGATGGTCGGTGGTCTGAGTTAGAACCTTGAGTAACCCCTGGACGTAAACGCAGGCCTCATCGACCTCTCGTTGAGTGAAGTCCCCCGCCTTAGCTTTGATGAAATATTTGGTAAACAATTTGAACAATTCCTCGGCGTTCTTGGGCGTGACATAAGCCCGGAAACCGAGCGAAGACATTACCGGTCCGCTGTCGCCCGCCACACCAACGTGATAGGCCAATCCCCGCTCGCGGGCTTCTTTAAGCACCCAAGAATCGTAGCGCCCACGAAACAATCGCCTCAAGATTTGTCCAGCCAGCATCTCTTCATAAATAAGTGGACGCGATAAGTATGAATAGAGAGTGTAATAAAGTTGCTTGATCGGCTTCGGTTCAACAACCACCGGTAAACTGTCGATGGTGGGAACTTTGGGAATCTCGAGCAGCTGCCCCTGCGGAAGTCCGGACAAGGACGCATTAAGTAAATCGACAAAATGCTGCGGGCCTTGCGGAATTGCGCCGGCAATGACGATGCGCAAGTTCTTGGCGGTGTGAGTTCTGTTGTAATGCGCTTTGAGATCTTCTAGTTTGATAGCGTCGAGTGTTCCCAGTCGAGTTTCGTCGGTTTGCGCAATATTGGGAATAAACTGGCTTTGGACGAGCTGGTGGCTTAAGCGTTCGTAGTTCGAGGTGTTACGGCTCAGCTCCTCGCGGACGTTGCCAACTTCGGTCTTAAATGATTTTTCGGGAAACAAAGGGCTGGAGACTTGAGCAGCTAGCAAATGAACAATCCGCTCGGCCTCATCGGCAGCGCAAGTATAAACGTAATCGTTGAGGTACTGACCGGTGTGGGCGTTTTGCAACGCCCCGTTTTTTTGGACTTCCACTTTGAAACTGACTGCGTCTGGATAAAGTTTGTTGCCAGAAAGCATCATGTGTTCCATCACATGCGGCACTTCGTATGTAGCCTTGTCGGCCGCGTAGGCATATCCCGAACGGAAATACGCGTTTATGCTGGTGGTTTGCGCCCCAGGCGCTTCAATAAATAAAACCTTCGCCCCATTTTTCAGCTCGTGTTCGCGAAGTATGTGCTTCATCTAGAACGTGGCGAGTTGGGAGTTGATGGCGGCGTTGAGGTCGGTGATTTTGATACGGTCTTGCTTCATTGTGTCGCGGTGGCGGATGGTCACAGCTTTGTCGTCTAAGCTATCAAAGTCGACGGTTACGCATAGCGGCGTGCCGATTTCGTCTTGGCGGCGATAACGGCGACCGATACTTTGAGTTTCGTCGTACTCGGTTTTAAATTCACCGGAGAGTTGCTCCCAGACTTCGTGGGCTAATGGGCTCAGTTTGGCGTCTTTCGATAGCGGCAGAACGGCCACCTTAACCGGAGCGATGTCGGGATGAAATTTAAGGACAACTCGCTTCTCGTCTTTGACGGTTTCTTCGTGGTAGGCATCAAGCATTAGAGCGAGGAACAACCGGCCGATGCCGATTGAGGGCTCAATCACGTACGGCGTGTAGCGTTTGCCCGAGGCCTCGTCGAAAATGGATAAGTCTTTGCCGCTGGTTTTGGCATGGGCAGAAAGATCATAGTCGGTACGGTTGGCTATCCCCCATAGCTCCTTAAAGCCCATCGGGAAGTTGTACTGAATGTCGACCGACGCCGCGGCGTAATGCGCCCGCTCGTCTTTGGCGTGGTCGTGAAACTTCAAATTGTCCTTTTTCATGCCTATTGAAAGCAAAAAGTCCCAGCAAAACTGCTTCCATTTTTTGTACTCCGCTTCCGCCGCCTCGGGCTCCACAAAGTACTCAAGCTCCATTTGCTCAAACTCGCGCACGCGAAAGACAAAGTCGCCGGGCGTAATTTCGTTACGGAAGGCTTTGCCGATTTGGGCGATGCCGAAGGGAATTTTCTGGCGGGTCGTCTCGCGCACGTTCTGGAATTGAGCAAAGATGCCGCCGGCGGTTTCTGGTCGCAGATAAGCGATCGCCGAGTCGTCTTGCACCGGGCCGACGTGGGTTTTAAACATCATGTTAAACTGGCGGGCTTCGGTCAGTTCCTTTTTGCCGCAGTTTGGGCAGGGTTTGTCTTTGAGCGCGGCGTTCAGTTTTTTAAGATCATTCGTGTCGACACCTGCTACATGGTCAGCTCGAAAGCGGTGCTTGCAGTTTTTGCAGTCGACCATTGGATCAACAAAGGTCTCAACGTGCCCGCTGGCCTCCCACAGCTTCGAACTTTGGATAATTGTGGAATCTAGGCCGACGACGTTTTGGTGGCCGTAAACAAAAGCCCTCCACCAGGCTTTGCGGATATTGTCGACCATTTCGGTACCGTACGGGCCCCAGTCCCAAAAACCGGAAATGCCGCCGTAAATTTCCGACGCCTGAAACACAAAACCCCGCCGTTTGGCGAGTGAAACAATCTCATCCATGCTGACTTTCGATTTTTCGGGCATTTAAAACTTCAAATTATCGTCGCTCGTTACCTCATTGTACTCATCGGGTGTAATTCTGCCTAGCTCCAGCAAATTGTCCATGTCGCCGATAAAAGCTTTTTTAACTTTTTCAAACACCGGCGAGGTCTGGTCGCGTAAAACCATCAAGACCCGAACACAATCATCGATGTAGCATTCGACTTCGTCCTCGGTCATTACCTTAAGTTCTTCAAGCTCCACTCTCTAACATCTCCCGACTACTTAATCTGAGGTTTAGAGTATGCTCCATAAAAGCGTTGCAAATCAAGATCGAGTGGGCCGCAAGCTTCTCGGCCTCATCAACACTTTGACCGATCAGCAAAGCTCGCCACAACGCCCTGGTTGGCTGATCCATTTTAAACGGCCGGCTTTGGGAGCACCCGCCATCAACGATCCCGCCAAGATCCGGGTCAAAGTAAAACTCCCCCACCGTCTTGCCGCACACTACGCAGTGATCGAGCTGAGGGTGGTAACCCAATAAATCCATCAGCCGCAGCTTAAACCCCAATTCCAAAGTTTCACTGTATCCATTATCGTTAGCCGACCCTAGGGTCTCAACCGCCAGGGCGTAGACTCGTCGCGTCGTCATCCCCTCCTTCACCGTTCGACCCAAAATCTCCGCTAGCAAATAAGCAAACGTTAACGAGCGATAATCTTCGGTTAGGTTTTGAAAGTGCCGTTTAAGCCTGGCACCGGCGATAACGTCTAGGTTGCGTCCTTTAGCCAGCATCAGTTCGGTTTCACTAAATAACTCAAGGTGCCCCGCCTGCCGGCTTTTAATTTTACGTACGCCCTTGGCTACCGCCTTTAACTTTCCGTAATCGGGCGTAAGAAAGGTAATAATCCGATCGGCCTCACCAAAATTAAGCCGGGACAGCACCAGCCCGGTGGTTTTATAGGTTGGCATACCAACCGCTCCCTTCTGTCTCTAGCTCTTCCCGAGAGCGACCATGGCCTTTTCGACCACTTCGTCTGGTGTGTGATGGGATTTAATCAGATAGTCGGCAACCCCCAGGGCTTTAGCCAGATCTTTATTCATATCAACTTCACTCTCGCCTAGGTTAGTAAGCAAAATAACCGGAATCTGCCGTAAATTAGGATCTTTTTTGATTTCTTTCAAGACGTGAAAGCCGTTGACTTTAGGCATCAAAATATCGAGCAAGATCAGTTCGGGTCGGTAAGTTTCTAAGACTTTCAGGCACTCTTCCCCGTTGGTTGCAACCGTGATGTCGTGACCCTCAAGTTCGAACTTGGCTTGATACATTTCAACCAGAATCGTATCGTCTTCAACCAGTAAAATATTGGCCAAGTCACTCTCCCTCTTAACTAATTAACGATACTAACAGTCGCCGATCCTTTTCAAAAGCGTAAGCACTTCCCTAACTGAGTAGAGTCAATTGTTTTGCCACTGGCAAGGAAAAACTAAACTTCGACCCTGCCGCCTCACGGCTGGTCACCCAGATTCGCCCGCCATGCGCCTCGACTAGATTCTTGACAATATAAAGCCCCAGCCCCGTTCCCCCTGCCTGTACGGTCATCGGGTTAAACACTCGCCCAAATTTTTGAAATAGTTTGCCGATTTGGCTCGGCGTTATCCCAACCCCCTTGTCGGTCACGCTGGTAATTAACTCGTCGCCGTGAATCTTAAAATCAATCGTAACTTCGCTTTTCGGCAGCGAATACTTAATCGCGTTATCGACCAGGTTGGTTAAAACTTGCCTCAACCGCGACTCGTCGGCTAGCACTAACGGCAAACGGTAGCGCCGGTTAATTTTAAGGGTAATGTCTCGCTCAAAGGCTTTGCCGGCCAGTTCAGTCACAACGTCTCGGATAATATTTTCCATTGGCAGCGGCCGCAGATCCAAATTAATCTTGCCCCCCTCAATGTGCGAAATATCTAACAGATCCTCGACCAAGTTAATCATGCGTTGGTTACTCTGATAAACCCGCGACAGAAAGTGAAACTGTCGGTCGGTGAGCTCCCCGAAATCCTTGTTAAGCAGCATGCTCATAAAGCCCTTAATGGCCGACAACGGAGTGCGCAGCTCGTGAGACACGATCGAAATAAAGTCCGACTTAATCTCTTCAATTTCACGATCGCGCTGGATGCTGCGGATAACGGCAATACCCGAAGTTACATTACCTTCCTGATCGCGCATCGGCGAATAGCTGACGTTGGCCCAAAACCGGTCTCCCCTCTTGGTCTCAATCAACTGCTCACTTTTTGAGACCGTCCGGCCCTGACTTAAGACTTCCTTCATCGGCGACCGCAGCGCCAAATCAACCCCTTCCGGACTAACCGCCCGGATAATTTTAGTAAAGGGCTGCCCAATTGCCTCCGACACGGAATAGCCTGTCATTTCGGCGCAGGTAGCGTTAAAGCCAACTACGTTGCCGTCGTGGTCATAGATAACCACGCCGTCGTCGGTAAACCGGAAAACGGCCTCCCAGCGTTCACGCCGAGCATTGGTTTCTTGGTACAACCTTGCGTTTTCCAACAAAAAGGCTTTACGGGTGGCGGCGATCCTAAACAGTGAAGCATCACTTTGGGTATAGGGCTTATCGGTGCGGCTAACTAAAATACAGCCCAAGCTTTTAGAATGAGAAGAAATCGGCGCGCACATGGTGTGGTGAGCAAACACTCCATCACCGCCTTTTTCTTCACGGTTTTGGACTTGCAGTTTGCGAGACAAAAAAGCGCTCCCGACGATTCGATTTTTGTCGACCGGCACCTCTTCGGGGTGTTCGTTAAAGCTGGTAGAGGTAGCCACCCGCTCCATTTTTAATTTTTCCGGTGAGTAGACGTAGATGCTGACGTAGGGCGATTCTGTGAGTGACACTAAATGGCTGGTGAATTTCTGATACAACTTCTCGACGTTTAAACTGTAAATCGAGGCAATGTCGGCCAGATCGCGCAACTTCCGATTTGTCTTTTGGGCTTCCATTGCCAAGGCGTTGGCCTCAATGGTTTTTTCAACCAAGTCGGTAATGTCCCTCCCGGTGGCAATTAAGCCCAGGCTTCGGCCGGCAATTAAAAGCGGCCCGGCCGAAAACTGTAAGTGTCGGTTGCGCTTTGGGTCGAAGCAATAAATTAAGACTTTCTTACCGACCAGACACTGATTAAAAATTTCCTTAGGATCATTATCAAACTCGAGCGGCTGCAGCTCTTCTAATACGTCGGCCATTTTACGCCCAAGGATTGGTTCACTAACGCCAAATAGTTCTAGCCACTCCCGGTTGTGATTTAAAACCGTATCGGTTTCGTCGATTACTACAAAACCGTCGTTCAAGTTTGAGATTAGGGCGGTTAGGCGATCAAAGACCCAAGCCCGGGAGGACACGTCGCGCAGGGTAATCACCCAGCCGATGGTTTGCTGGCCATCTTGCTCTGGGCGTATTGTAATCCCCATGACCCGTTCCCCGAGGTGAATGTAGCTACCGTCGCTGGACTCACTTTCCAGCTTGGCCACCAGCTCAGTCGATTTTTTGCCAGACAACCGTGCCAGTGTCGACATGAAGTTACCATTGCCAAAATCCTCACCGGCTAGCTCCAAGGCCCTTGAGCTGATGTAAACCGTATTAAATTTAGGGTCGGTAAGAACAATTCCCTGGACCAACAAATCGGCGGCGGCAGCTAACTTAGCGGCGGCCTCTTCTAGCCGAGCGTTGGCCTTGGACTTAGATTTGAGTTCGGGTTTTAGGTCTTTGGTTGGCAAGGCACCCTCATCTTAGGTTTAACTTAGCACGGCAACAAATCGTCACTCAAGCTTAAGGGAAACGGTAAACAAAAAAATTACGACCCTCACTCTGGGCATGACGAGTTGGCAGCTTGTAAATATAACTTACAACGCGGGTCGGCCGCTTGAGCTGTTTCGCCAAAAATTGCTCCAGTTTACCCATGTAATGTTCGATTAAAAAGACAAAAATGGCGTCCGCTTCAGGAAGCTGCACCCGCCAAAAATTACCAAATCGGATTGTAATCTTCGGCTGAGACCAGCAGTTTATTTTGGCCGCGATAAACAGCCAAGGGTTAATTTCGTAACCGACACCTTTAATGCCCCGCTTAGCAGCAGCCTTAAGGAGCCGACCATCCCCGCAACCAAGATCGATCAATGTTTGTCCCGGCTTAAGCTCAAGCGCCTCCAGAATCGGATCAACTTCTTTTTTGAGAATTGGAACGTAAGGAGCGCCGAACATAACAGCCGCTGCAAAACCCGCCAAAATCAGCAGAAAGATCCAGGCAAAGATCAAAGCTCAGCTTGTTCGGCCGGGGCCGCGTCGTATTTGCGTTTGATCTCCTCGACTCGATTCTCCACTTCATCAAGCCGGGTTTTTAGTTCTTGCCAAAGCTTCATCCCCTTCTCGAATTGCCCCAGGCCCTTATCCAAATCGACCTCACCGCTTTCCAACTCGGCGGCGATTTTTTCCAGCTCAGCTAATTTTTCTGAAAAATTATTCTTTTCGCTCATCGACTTTCGCTCCTAGTTTTCCTGCGTGCAATTGTATCACTAGCGCATCCCCAGGTTTCACTTTACCCGGATCCTTTAAAATCAGACCGCCGGTTGAAGTTATTGAGTAACCCCGCTCCAATAACTTTTTCGGGTTTGCCGCCTCTAGCAGTCGGGAAAGCCCAGCCAGTTGAGCCTTTTGCCGGCCTACTTCTCCACTCATACGCGTAATCGCTTGGCGCAACTTCATCTCGCTCAATCTTAACCGTTCTAGCGGCCGGCGCAGGACCACCTCTAACGCCCTAGCTAACTGCTCAAGCCTTTGATTTTGCAAGTTCAGTTGACGCGACATATGATGATTAATTTTTTGCTTGGCGTGGTTAAGTTCAAGCATAACCTCAGACCGCAGCGGAGCGATTATCCGAGCCGCTTGAGTTGGGGTTGAAGCCCTGACGTCTGCCACCAAGTCTGCCAGGCTAATGTCCGGCTCGTGCCCCACTCCAACCACCATCGGCGTTCGGCTAGACGACACCTCTCTGGCTACTGGTTCACTGTTAAAAGTGAGTAGATCTTCCAGGCTGCCGCCGCCTCTAATTAGTGCAATCACTTCAAGCGGTTCGGGTAATTGATTGAGGGTCCTAATAGCCTCAACGATTTGCTCAACCGATCCGGTCCCTTGCACCATCACCGGAACGAACACGATGTGCACCCCGCCCCAGCGAGCATTCAGCTCCTTCATAAAATCGTGGAACACAACACCTTGCTTGGAAGTAATTACCCCAACTCGCTGCGGAAACCTAGGCAACGGCCGTTTACGCGACACGTCAAACAAGCCCTCGCTCTCTAGTTTGGCCTTTAGAAGTTCATAGGCTCGCATCAACTCCCCTTCCCCGGCTAGCTCCACCGAATCGACGTGGAAACTAAAACCATACTGCGGGTGCAGTTTGGGCGTACCGGTAGCGCGAATTTTCATCCCGTCTTCTAGCGGCTGCTGGAGTCGGTTTTTGAAAATTACACTCCGCAGCGCTGCCTCACCTTCTTTCAGCGAAAACTGGAAGGTCGCCGGGGTGGCGCGAAAACCAGAAATCTCACCTTCCACGGTTACGCCTTGATAACCAAACTGTAAATGCAAATCAACCGCTTCGATAAACTCCTTAACTCCTAGCGGCTGCTGCGGATTCACGTCGCAACCCTGTTGCGCCTAACGCGTTGGCGATAAAAGTAAAATCCGGCCGGCAAAAAAGTGGCCATATTAACCACCCGATAAACCAGTACGATCGAAAAACTCAAGCTAAAAGATTGACCAAGCGCCACAAGAGTCGCAATCATCGCCGCCTCGTAAGCCCCAGCGCCGTTAGTGGCTACCCCAGTTAGACTAAAGATGTTCGCAACTGTGTAGGCAGCAATCACGACTCCGGGGTTGATAGGGTGCCCAAAAGCCATAAACACTACATAAACCGTAGCTACTTCGGTTATATTGCCCAGGAGTGCGTAAAGCGCCGGCTGATGCCACAAACCCCGCTGCTGGAACAACAACTCTTTGCCTTGATAAAAATCATCCAAAAAATGCTTCAGCTGAGCGGTGCCGACCAATGCACGATGCCGAATTCGATGCCAGAACCGGTTAATCAAACCAATGACTCTGTCGGTAATCGACTCTACCATCGACCGCTGATTAATAATGGCTGCAATAAATATCCCCACCCCGAGCAAGATGATAATAAATAGCAAAATCAGCCGCACAGTGACCCTATAAACGTTGCCGCCGTAAAACAGCAACAAAAAGCCAACTCCGAGCACAATCAGAAACGACAAATACCCAAACACCTGCCAGCCCAACTGGGCCAGAGTTGATTTACCCCCCGGCACTTCATCGGAAAGATCGTTGGCAAAGTAAGAAATGCCGGAAATACCGCCGGATGGGAAAGCCTGATTAACGAAATTGATGGCCATAGCCGCTTTATACAGCCGCTTTACCTCAACTTTGTAGCCCATGATTTTAAGAAAGCTTTGGTAGAATTTGGCGTTGAAATAATACCCCACGAGCTGGACCGGGATTAGAAGGACCAGAATGAATAAATTAACGTGACCGAAAATCTGCGGCAGCTGGGATAGTCGGCCAAGGTTGGCGGCGATAATGACAACAAAGGCCAATAGACCGACGCTAACAAGCACACGGCGAACATTCATAAGAGCGATTATACTGATAAACTGTCGTTATGTATCTAGCTGTCTTGGGGCGAGAAAGAGACCTGTCTCTAGCCGAACTAGAAAGCCTAGTAGGCAGTGCCACACCGTTTGGTGAGTGCGCATTAGTCGAGCAAGGGTTCGAGCTGGCCCGAGCTGGTGGTGTGGTTAAACTAGCCAAGGTTATCGACACTCAACCTTGGAGCGGCTGGGATCATCTCAAGGTCGACCGAACCCTGCTGCCAACCAGATCGACCAAAACAATCGTTGGCGTCAGCTTCTACGGCCCTTCAAATCTGCAGAACGGCACCAAGGGCTGGGCCTTTAACCTTAAAAAAGAGCTAAAATCCAAGAGCAGCATTCGGATCATCGTGGACAATGCCCCCCTCACCGCTGCCCAACTAAAGTTCAACGAAATACCGGCCAAAGGTTTCGAGCTAATTATTGCGGTCAAAGCTGACCAAGCGGTGCTGGCCCTAACCGAAGCTTTTCAAGATATCGATTGGTATTCTAAACGGGATTACGACCGGCCCAAACGCAGCGCCAAGGTTGGAATGCTGCCGCCCAAGCTAGCCCAAATAATGATCAATCTAAGTAAGGGCGAAAAAATTTACGATCCGTTTTGTGGAACGGGGGTAGTTTTGCAAGAAGCTTTGCTTATGGGTAAATCCGCCGCCGGGTCTGACCTGGAACCGAAGATGATCGAATTTAGTACCGCCAATTTAAAATGGCTGGCTGATCAGATCGACCAAAACTTGCCGACGTTTACTTTGGATGTTGCCGATGCGACCACCGTTAAGATTCCACCCGGCTACTCAATCGTTTCAGAAGGCTACCTCGGTCCTCCGCTGGTTAAACCGCCTGATTCCAATGAACTAGCCCAGCTTAAGGCCGAGGCTAACGCTTTGTTTCAGCGAGCACTCAAAAACTGGTCCGGGCAACTTAGGACTGGTGCCAGAGTAGTCTTGGCGGTCCCCTGCTGGAAGACGCACGGACAGTTCGAAACGCTCTCGCTGATTGACCAGATTAACGAAATTGGCTATAATCTAGTGCGATTTAAACATGCCGACAGTCGTAAATTAATTTACGCGCGACCCGACCAAATCGTCGGACGCCAACTGTTGGTCCTGGAATCAAAGTAAATTAAAATCCTAGATTTTGGATGGATTTCAAGGCAGCGCGAGAAGCACAGCGAAGCGTACAATAATTTGTACGGTGAGCGAGCATCGCAAGCGCTAACGATGAAAGCCGCTGAAATCTAGGGTTTTAGGAGAAGAAATGGCACACGTAAAGGCTGGGGGTACATCTAGACTAGGGAGAGACTCGGAGTCAAAACGGCTCGGAGTAAAACTGTTTGGTGGCCAAAGCGTTAAGGCTGGCCAGATTATTGTGCGCCAACGCGGGACCAAGATGCTAGCAGGGGAAGGCACTGCTCTCGGTAAAGACCACACTATTCATGCCTCTATTGCCGGTAAAGTTGATTTTCAGACCAAGCGCAAAACCAGTTTCTCAAGCTCTCACACTCGCCACACACTCGTATCGGTTAAGCCCGACTAAGCCTCATTTTCAGTTTTTCAACTAGCTTTCGATCTTCCCAGTAATGTCGGATGGCGGCTTGAATAAAGCCATCGAACAAAGGGTGCGGCGTATGCGGCCGCGATTTAAACTCTGGATGAAATTGACTGGCCACAAAAAACGGATGGTCCTTAAGCTCGATTAACTCAACCAATCTATTGTTTGGACTCACACCGGCCATCACTAGGCCGGCTTTTTCTAATTTCGGCCGGTAGGCGTTGTTTAACTCATAGCGGTGGCGGTGTCTTTCTTGAATCTGACTTTTGGCGTAGAGCTTGCGGCTGAGCGTGCCGGTCTTTAGTTTGCAGGGATAATTACCAAGCCTCATGGTGCCGCCTTTGTCGGCCACCCCTTTTTGGTCAGCCATAATATCGATGATCGGATGTTTGGTTTTAGGATCAACCTCGGTTGTGTTAACCTGATCGGTCCCCAGCGCCCGCCGGCCCAGCGCCACCACAGCCGTTTGCATGCCTAAGCACAAACCCAGATAAGGCAGCTGGTTATCGATAGCGTAGCTGGCAGCCTTAATCTTTCCTTCAATTCCCCGCGAGCCGAACCCTCCGGGTACGATAATCCCATCTAACCCGGAGAGCATCGTCAAGTCGTCCTCGTCTTCTAGCTTCTCGGCCTCGATCCACTTTAGCTCTACACTAACCTCACTAGCCCACCCCGCCGCCTTAGCTGCCTCAAAAACACTCATGTAGGTGTCTACATTACTCATGTATTTGGCAACGACGCCAACTCGGATTGTCGGGTGGGGTGCCTTAATCGTTTTAACCAGTTTCTCCCAACCATTATGCTGAGGCTTTTTGTGGGGCAAACCCAGGTGTTTACAAACGTAGGACCCAAACCCCTCGGCCTCGAGCAAAAAGGGGATCTCATAAACCGACTCAACGTTTGGCAAAGCAATAATCCCCTCTTGGTCGACGTCGCAAAACAGCGACAATTTTCTGATAGTGCCTTCGTCAACCGGCCGCTCGGCACGAGCAAAAATAATCTCCGGTTGAATACCGGCTTCCCGCAAGTCGCGCACCGTATTTTGGGCTGGCTTGGTCTTTAGTTCTTTGCTGGTTGAGATATAGGGCAAATAAACCAAATGGGCATACAGGGTGTTTTCCGAGCCGACTCGCCTTTTAAATTGACGAATCGCCTCCAAAAATCCCAAACTCTCGTAGTCACCCACGGTACCGCCAATTTCAACGATATGAATATCAAAACCCGTTCCGGAGGCTTCGATTTGCCGCTGGATTTCACCGGTTACGTGCGGAATAATCTGAACGGTTTTACCCAAATACTTGCCTTCCCGCTCAGCCGCAATGATGTTGGCGTAAATCCGGCCAGACATTAGCGAGCTTTTGCGCTCTAATTCTTGGTCTAAAAAGCGCTCGTAATGGCCAAGATCCAAGTCGGTTTCGGCCCCGTCTTTAGTCACAAAAACTTCGCCGTGCTCCCCGGGGTTCAGGGTGCCGGCGTCGGTATTAAGATATGGATCGCATTTTTGGATGTTGACGGAAAATCCGCGGGCTTTCAGGAGGTGACCGATAGCTGCGGAGGTGATGCCCTTACCGAGTCCCGAAAGCACTCCGCCGGTTACAAAGATATACTTTGTTTGCTTACTCGCCACAATCCCCCAAAGCATTACCAATTTTCTACATCATACTAGAGGCTGGAGTCTAGAGTCTAGACTTTCATACGCCCTATTTGAGCAGCGCGAGGGCTTGATCAAGCTGCGGATCGCTTAAACTGTCATTGTTATCCGGCTGCTTAATTTCAACGTCAGGTTTTATGCCTTGGTGGTCAATCCCGTGACCTTTAGGCGTAAACCAGTGGGCTACGGTTACCTTCAGTTCGGTCCCGTTATCCAGCTTCTCGATCGTTTGCACGCTGCCTTTACCAAAACTTTGCTCACCCGCCACCTTAGCAACGCCCTGATCACTCAAAGCACCCGTGACGATCTCGCTGGCTGATGCGCTTCCCCCGTTAATCAAGACAACTAGGGGCAAGCCAATCAACTGCCCGCCAGCCATTGACTGCAATTTTTGCTGGGTTTTTCCACCGTGCCGCTCCTCCACCACAACTTTGCCGGCCGGCAGAAACTGACTGGCTACTTGTACCGCGCTATCGAGATAACCACCGGGGTCGTTGCGCAAATCGAGCAAAACTTTGGTTGCTCCCTGACTTTTTAAATCTTTTGCTGCATCTTGCAGCTTGCTCCCGGTATCGGTCGCGAAACGGGTAACTTTTATGTACCCAACCCCTCCGTCCTTCATACTCCACTTGACGCTTGGTTCGGTAATAACGGCGCGTTTAATCGTTACGTCAATAATTTTGGAGCCCCGGGCAAGTTCCAGAGCAATCTCTGTGCCCGCGGGTCCTCGAATTTTATCGACGGCCGAAGCCACGCTCATTCCCTGGGTATCGATTTTGCCGATTTTAACGATAATATCACCGGCTCGGAGTCCGGCTGCGGCGGCAGGCGAACCATCAAGCGGCGCGACAATCACTATGTTGCCATCCTTTTGGCCAATCTCGGCGCCTATCCCGCTTAAGGTGCCGGACAGGTCGTCGTTTAGCTGCTTGGCCTCGTTGGCGGTCAAATAAACCGTGTAGGGATCCCCGGCCGCCGAAACCAATCCCGCCTTTGCCCCGTCGACCAACTTTGATTCATCGATTTGACCATCAAACTGGTTTTTGAGCTTGGTTTCCAAATCGGCTAGAGCGCCGTAGGTTAACGTAGCTTGGCTGCCTTGGACCTTGGCGTAAATCCAGCCCATGCCAAACCCGTAAGCGATTAGCAAAAAGCCGATGATAAATCCGAAAATGCCGCGTTTGGATTTTGAAGCCATATTTCCTAAGTCTAACCGAAACATAAAGACTTTCAAATTTAGATACATCGAGGATGAGCGAGAACCGTAAACGAGCCGTATTGATCATACGGCAAGTGCGGAAGCACAGCTCAGACGAAGATGTGGGCTAAAGTTGAAGTCCGGCTAGTGGATGAAGGAGAGGGAGGATGTATTCCAGTAGCTTTCGGAGTAACGGCCGGTGAAGTCGGCGTTGTATTGGCTAACAAACACCCGACTACCCACCACCGCCTCAACGATCATGACGTGGCCAAATTCTCCGCCGGTGTAGACGCCGATGGCACCGTACTCGGGATTGTGGTCAACGGTCATGCCGGAAGCTTGGGCCCAACCGATCCAGTCTTTGGCGTTGGCCTCTCCCATACGCCCCCACGGTGGAATTGGCCGGCCAATGTTTGAGCGCTTCCAGGCCGCGTAAGACGTACATTCGCGATAATAAAAGCCCCACGGGTCGGCGCCGCTGTCTTGCTCGACGTTTGCCCAAGGATAACCACCGGTACCACCATAACTACCCCCGCTGGAGTTGGCGTCAATTAAGGCCCGCTGTTGCGCCTGCAGCGACGATAGTTGGGCTTTGTCGTTTTGCAGTTTGGCTTGATATTGCGACTCTTCCCCCTGGGTTTGCGACAATAGATCGGCGGCTTCTTGCTGTTGCTGGGCTAAACCAAACTGCAATGCCTGCTCTTGGGCAATCGTGGCGTTAAGCTGCTTTTGCTCATCCTCGAGCTGCTTTTTGAGTGCCGCAATGGCCTTCGAGGCTTGCTGAACGTTATTTTTAATGCGCTCTTCATATTCTTGCTGGTCAACGAATTGACTTAGGCTGCCACTAGAGAATAAAACCTCAAGCGGAGTTTCTTGGGCCGACTGATAAATTAGCTTCACATTGGCGTGCAGCACCGCCTTTTTCTTTTCTAAATCGATATTGGCCTGGTTGATCTGATTGGTGATTTGTTGTTGCTTGGCGTTGTCTAGATCCAGCTGCGCCTGGTTGGCGGCAATTTGGGCATTGATTAAAGCGAGGTGGTTGGCCAAGGTGTCGGACTTACCCTTGATGTCATTATATTGCGCCTGACTATCGTTAACCTGGGACTGAGCAGCATCGATTTGATCCTGCAACTGATCGGCTTTGGCGCGATGTGCAGACACTATAGCGAGCAACAAAAAAGCCGCCATTACAATTAGCAGCTTGGTTACCCAATCGAACCGAACTAAGCTAGCGACTTTGGTTTGAACGTTTTGATATTGCATGCTGCCCCCTTACAGGCACAGCAATTATACCGCTTAGGCTTCGGGGTTGTCAAAGTGCTAGAGCTTTAGGTAACGACTCATCGCCAGCATCGAGGAGCCGACGCCGATCAGGGCCCCAAGCACCAGCTCACCGGCCAAGATCAAAAATGGTGAATGCTGGAGGAGCTGGTCAACCCGCACCATATCGAAGTTCTTGGCCAAAAGCGCCTGTGGTGCCGTTACGGCGGTGAAAGCAATCAGGGTAGCAATCACTGCACCCATTAAACCGTAGAGCATGGCTTCAAAGAGGAAAGGTCCGCGAATAAACCATTTGGTCGCCCCCACCAGTTGCATGATTTCAATCTCCTCTTTTCGCGTAAAAATAGCCATGCGAATGGTGTTAAAAATGATTAGCGTTGAAATCGTCACGAACAATAAACTGGCAATCAACCCGAAAGTTTTAATAAAGTTACTGGAGTGAATAATTTTGTCGATGGTTTGCTTATGCTCACCTTCGTAGCTGGTCGGTTTTTGCGGATCAAGCAGGGGCTTCACGTCTTTACGGGAGACAAAGTCGGCGATTGGTGAGAGTTTGTTCTGGTCCTTAACCTTAACCTCAAATGAGGCTGGCAGCGGGTTGTCTTGTTCGTTTACCTGCTCCAACAAAATCGGCACATCTTTGTTCTGCTCGCGATAGCGGCGCAGCGCCTCCAGTTTGGAAACGTAATTTACCTGGACCACATTCTCGACTTGGCTTAGTTGATCTTTAAGCGTTGCGGTCTGTTGGGGGTTGGTTGAATCGTTAAGGTAAATTGAAACATCAATTTTATTCAGCAAATCTTTAATCGTGTCGGTGAGCGCCATATTAGCCACAAAAGACAGTATGATAATCGTTAAGGTCATGGTCATAACTACTGCCGCCGCGGTTGATAGCCAGGCATTGCGGAATAAGTTCCGGCCGCCGGCTTTCATGATCCGACGTAGTGAAATAAACGAGCTCATAGCGTATATCTCCCCTGCTGGTCGTCACGGACAATCCGGCCCCGATTAATTGTAATCACTCGGCGCTTTAAGGCGTTGACGATTTCTTTGTTGTGAGTGGTTAATAGCACAGTCGTGCCAAAACGATTAATTTTAAGCAGCAGCTCAATAATTTCCCAAGCTGTTTTAGGATCCAAATTCCCAGTCGGCTCGTCGGCCACTAAAATTTTTGGTTGGCGGACCAGGGCTCGAGCAATCGAAGCTCTTTGGCGTTCACCGCCGGAGAGTTCGTCGGGAAAATTATTTAACTTCGCCGAAAGCCCTACCAGCTGCAGCACCTTGGGTACTGCCCGTTTAATTTCTTTGCTTGGGCTACCGGAAACTTCTAAAGCGAAGGCAACATTTTCAAACACGTTACGGTTAGGCAGCAATTTAAAGTCCTGAAACACCACCCCGATTGTGCGCCGAACTTTGGGAATATCCTTTTCGCTTAAAGTGTCATAATCCATTCCCGCCACCACAATTTTTCCCGAAGTCTGTTTTTCTTCACGAGTCAGTAATTTGATCAGTGTCGACTTCCCTGCCCCCGAAGCACCGACGATGGTAACGAACTCTTTTGGCTGGATATGCAAATTCACGCCGCTTAAAGCGACGCTTTTGTTGGGATAGATTTTAGTAACACGGTCAAACAGTATCACTACCGGAGTATTCTAGCATATTTAACTCTTACGGTTACTGTTGTAAATGACCGTATAAAGTTTCGAATCCGCCATGGTTGATGATGATGTAATGACCGAAGCCGTAGGGCTGCCAGCCGTTATCAACAATCGTACCAGAAGCTGCTGCGTGCACCGGTTCGCCGTACGGACCAGACATGTCAATACCGTTGTGGAAATGCAGATTTGGGCAACTGGGGTCGTAGGCTTCGAAGGAGTAGCTAGTGCAGCCGAAGCCTTGCGAAATCGTGAAATCATCGAGCGGCCAACTCACACGGCCAGAGTTTAAATACCCATTCGGGTCAACCGCTGCGCCGCCGCTAATGACCGTAAAGTGCAAGTGCGGACCAGTTGAATTACCGGTTGAACCTTCGTAGCCAATCACCTGGCCCTTAACCACAAACCCATAATTCTTGGCGCCGCCACTACCCACAGCCGCCGAAATGCTTGAGATAATTTGCGCCTGCTGAGCATTGGCCTGGTTTAGTAGGGCTTGATAGCTCGCTTCCTCGCCCTGCGTTTTAGCCAAAAGGTCAGCGATGTTTTTCTGCTGCGCGGCCAAAGCGTTTTTGTCGGAATCTAGCTTGGCTTTTTGATTATCGAGCTCTTTTCGATCGGCCGTAATTTCCTTGATTAGCTGCTGAACCTCGGTCTGGCCGGCCTGAAGATACTGCTCCTTGTCCATAAACTGGCTAAAGTTGTCGGAGCTGTAAAGCATCTCAAGATCCGAGGTGTCCCCGTTGTAATATTGCTGGCGAATATATTCATCTAAAACTTTTTTCTTGGCATCAATGCGAGCATTAATTAATTCAATTTTAGCCTCTACGTCATTGATCTGACCCTGCAACGCATCGGCTTGAGCCTGCATGGCAGCAATTTGGCCCTGCAAAGTCGCAGCTTCGTCGGACTTTTGATTAACGTTGTTTTGTAGTTGCTGGATCTGCGTGTCGTTACTTTGTGCCTGTTGCTCAAGCTGATCCAGCGAAGCGGCCCGGGCAAAAAGCGGAGCCAAAATAAAGGCCGCTACTAGGGCTAATCTGCCATAGCGGCGGCTAAAAGTTACTAAATTCCTTGCCGGTACCCTCAACTCCACGAACTCTAATTTACCGTAGGCATTTTGAAAGTCAAACCTTGATTTTTAAAGTAATCGTGGTAATGCTAGCGGCTAAATTTAAGTAATATTCTTCTGTAAAAATGCGTTAATAAATAAATCGATATTGCCGGACAAAACCGCGTCGGTATCGCTCGTCTCAATATTGGTACGATGATCTTTAACCATTTGGTAGGGGTGCAGAACGTACGACCTTATTTGACTCCCCCATTGCTCCGGCCCGCTCTCTACTTTAATTTCCGAAAGCTTCTGCTTATGCTGCTGCTCCATTAAGGCCGCCAACCGGGCCCGCAAAACTTCCATGGCCTTTTCTTTGTTTTGCATCTGCGAACGTTCGTTTTGGATACTGACCGTAACTTTGGTTGGCATGTGCGTAATGCGCACCGCCGAATCGGTGGTATTAACCGACTGGCCGCCATGGCCGCCACTTCGAAAGACATCAATTTTTAAATCTTTGGGGTCGATCTCCAGTTCCGGTCCGGAAATTTTCGGCATCACCTCAACCAACGCAAACGAAGTTTGACGCAAATTGTCGGCATTATACGGACTTAGCCGGACCAATCGGTGGACTCCTTTTTCGCTTTTTAGGTTGCCGTAAGCGTATGGCCCATCGATTTCAAGGGTGACGCTCTTGATTCCAGCTTCCTCGCCTTTAGATTGGTCTAAAACGTTGGTCTTAAAAGCTTTTTTCTCCGCCCAACGCAAATACATCCGCTCGATCATTTCCGCCCAGTCCTGGGCATCGGTACCGCCGGTACCCGCATAAATTGAAATAACGGCCGAGTCCCTGTCGTAATCTCCGGCCATTTTCAATTCAAACTCTTTTTGCCCAAACTCTTTCGCTAACCGGTTGTAGCCCAGCTCCACCTCGGGTTTCAAAGAATTGTCGCCGGTTGAGGCTAATTCGAAATTGTCCCCCACCTCTTGTTGTAACTCCCGCCAAGCTTCGATGTGTTTTTTGAGTTGTGCCTGCTCGGCCGCCACCCCCGCGGCCTTTTCTTGATTCGACCAAAAATCCGGCTTGGCCATCTGCTCCTCTAGCTCAGCCGCCTTTTTTTCTTCGCCAGCTAAATTGATTTGCTCAATCGCCTGATCGACTCTTTGCTTTAAGCCTTCAAGCTTGTGCCGCAGTTCTTCCATAACCTAAGTATGACGTATCTTCAGGTACACAAAAAGACCCCCGAAGGGGTCTTTTTGTTGCATTGTCATGCGACAAAGCGCCATAGTAATGGGCCTTTCGGCCCGCTACCGTTTGCTTAGCGCTTGTTCTTCAAAGCTTTAAGCAGGTTGCGCTTAGAACGGATCCAGCCGCGGGTTGCATAACCCAACGCACCGAGACCCATCACACCAGAAGTCGCTTCCGCGCCGGTTTGGGGCAACGGAGTTGAGCTCGGAGTGGGCGGGGTCGGAATGGTACCGCCGCCACAAGACTTGGTAACATGCGTTAAAGCCACGTTCACAATGTCGTTAGTGGTGTCGGCCCGGACAAACCCAACGTTCTTAAACAAGTGATCACCACAGGTGATGTCGTCGTTTATTTTAACCTTGAACAAAACGTAGGCTACCGAACCGGGTTCGTAGTCACCGACGTTAACACCACCGTGGGTGATGTTGTCGGAACCTAGCGGACCGCCGTTCGGATTAGCAGTAGTTTTGATCATCGCGCTACCGTTAATGTAAGTCATGTTAGGCGGCAAGTTGTCGCCTACGATCACATTGGTGAGCTTGGTGTTACCTTCGTTTTTGAAACGAATTTCGTAGTCCAAGGTGTCGCCGGCGTTGGCGGTGTCCTCGGTTACGAAGTTAGAAGTACCGTCAACTCGGACGTACTTGTTGATCGAAAGTAACGGAGCCTTAACTCGAGCCAAAATAGTTACAGTAGCCGCGAAGTTAAAGCAAGGTTTTTCGTTTTCTAGAACCAAACCGCCATTGGCGACTTGGTCTGAGATACCTTCGGTTACCCAGTTAGGGTTAGCGTTGGTACCGGTGTTGTGGCGCCATTTGGCTGAACCCGGAATGTATTCCAGGAACGAGTTGGCGTTAGTGTTAACCGTAGCGGTCGAAACAACCGTATTAGAGTTGTCGGCCGAAGCGGTACCGGTAATAGTGTGAGTAGCACCGGTGGTGGACGGAACGTCGATTTTAACCTTTAGGTTTTGCGCAATTTTGCCAGAGTTGGCATCTTCCATGTTGTGATAGGTCACTTGGACCTTAACCACATCATCGTCGTGCGCGTTCACACTATAGGCGTAGTCAACGTTTTGAGTAACGTTACCAACTTGGGTAACGGACTCGATCGTGACTTGGTCAACGGCGTGGGCCATAACCGGCATTAAAGCCAGCGCGCCCGCACCGATTGCCATAGCCAATTTCTTAAATAGCTTCATTAAAATTCCTCCTTTTGAAGGAAAAGCTTAAGTTAATATACTTTTTGACTTACAAAAAGCTTTGAAATGATGACAATGTCAATGGACACTTTTCCGCACCTGCGGATAGTCCTTTAAGCCGAATAGTCAAAGATAATCAAGAAAATGTTGCCCCTCGGAGCCCCCTAGTGGGGACTCCGAGGTCCTTGGAATTAACCTTCCTTGAGAGGTAGTGGAAGCTAGAAGCCTCCGGGATCGCCAGAGCCGTGATCGGTTCCAGACTGGTTGCTGTTGGGATCTGGTGTCCCGCCAGTAGAGCCATTCTGGCCGTTATCCGTTCCGGGATCGTTGGTGTTACACCCTTGGCAACCAGTGTTGGTGCCGTAGGGGTTTGGGGTCATTATGGGGCCCCCATCGGGCGGCGGCTGTTGCTGCTGCTCGATGTTTTGCATGCAACCGGGAGAACCGCACCCCGCAGAGGGTGCAACCTGCGCAGGATTGTTATCCTGCAACGGCTGCTTCTGCGGCCCGTTCAGGTTGACACAAGGTGTCGCCCTGTCCGTCGTCGCGCCCCCGTTGGGACACTTCACCGACTGAGGCGGCGGTGGTTGGCAGTTGTGCGTGCACGGCGGCTGGTTGATCGGCGGTGCCGGCGGCGTGTTAGGCCTGACCGGCACAATCGCGCGGAAGTTGGGGTTACCGCAGTCCGCGCGAATCGATGCACCTAGTACCGGGATGCCATCCTTTCTGATGAACAACCAGAGGATGTCATGCGCCGGTACCGAGCGGGCCTGGTCCTCGGTCAGGACCTGGCCGCCAACGTGGTACGTCGTACCGAACCACTGAGCCGGGACTGCAAACCACACCGGGACGTAACCTGAGCCGTCGAGCGCTCGAGACTGTTCGTCCTTTGGCAGGGCCGACAACACGCGAGCGCGAGCCGCCGGATTCGCCGCCAAGAAGTCCGCAATGTCCTTATGAGACCTCAACGTCTTTCCGGAGAAAGCCGCCGAGCCGCGAACTTCGGTGTGATCGTTGAACGGCACTTCGTTGCCGACCTTGATCTCGCCTGGCTGCCAGCCCATCGGGCCGAACACAGCCATGGCGATTGCCTTGGGGTCGGAGCATTTGCCTCCGGCCAAGACCGCGCCCTTCGGGCAGGTCGGAACAGACGAAGCTTTGCTGGCCGACGTCGGGGTGGTTGAGCAGAAGATCCCAACCGCCAGGAGGAGGATCGCTCCCCATCCAAGTGCCCGGTTCATCCTCACCCGCTGCACCCGGCTGCTGTAGTGATCGTTGAACCCGATCGCTACCGTCAGCACAAGCGTGACGATGAAGATGGCGACCAGCGCGACCCACCAAGCGTGATCGAGGTGATCGAACCGCCGGGAGACCGCGGGCCAGACCTTGCCGACGAGCTGGTGGTTGTACAGGTTGTACCCGACCAGCGCCAGCAGAGCCAGGATCGCCCCGATCGGCGGCCAGTACCACCCGTGAAACAGGATCGGGCGGTCGAACTGGTCGGTCTCGGTCGGGTCGTGGCGCTGTCTTTCGAGGTCGCGAACCTCGTCTTCGAGGTCCTCAACCTCCCTACGGAGCCTGACTTCATCCTCGATGATCGCCATCGAAGCTCCTTTCCTAGAGGATGTTGGACAGTCGGAACTTCTTCTTACCCTTCCGGCGGCGACCGTGGTCGCGTTCTGCCAGAAGATTCCGTTTGGCCCTCAGCAATTCCCTCTTCCGTTCGAGGAAGGACCTGCTGTCGGACACTTCGCGCACTTCGGGGGCAGGTGCTGCCGGTTTCGGGGCCAACTTCGGCTCCTCCACCGGAACTTCGGGTCGCTCGTCCGGTTCCGGATCCGCCGATGGTTTCGGCGTTGGTTCCGGTTCCAGCGTGAGCTTCGGCGGCCACTCGTAGTGGTCGTTCAGCTCTTCGAGCGGGATGATCGCCGACCGATCGTCCAACCCTTCCACTTCAGCGTAGGCAATGCCCCGCCGGGTGAAAGTGTCAACGACCTTGACCTCCATGCCCTGCCACCAGGCGGTGTAGGGCTCGACCGTTGTGCCGCGTGCCAGCGAACTGGCGACTTTGGCCCGGCGATCGATGTTGGTCTTGGCTTCAACCGACAGTCTCCTCTCCCACTCGTCGAGACGATCGAGAGAGGTATCGGTGTTGGCCAAAAACTCGGCGACCTTGACGACTTGGTCGGCCCGGACGTCCTCAGCGCGTGAGATCCTTGTTCTCACTTCATTGAGCTCGTCGTGAACCGTCTTCGTCTTGGGTTGATCCGTGTTTGTCCCAGGCTGGTTTGCCGGGGGAACTTGGGTTCGATCGGAGGGCTCGGGGGGCTTGTCACCTCCCAACCCCGTCTGATCGCTCCCTTTTCCACCTTCGTCGGGTGGCGCGTCCTTGCCTTCCTCGCGTTCCCGAATTCGCTGTTCGGCGAGTTCGAGGGCGGGGTCGATGTCGGACATGCTTAGGCTCCTTTTCGTTTGCCCTCGATAACCCGAAGGTTACCGCGGAACGCGGACACGATCGTCGAGTAGTCGATGCCGTCATCCTCGTACTTACGGAAGATGGCGTCGATGATCTCGACGTACAGCTCGGCGCGAAGGTTGATGTCCTCGGCGGCGTCCTGCAGCTCCACCATCCGGTCGCGCAAGTGCTCTCGAATGTCGAGGCACCAGGCGTGACTGTCTGGGAAGCGCAAGGCGTTGCGTCGGGCCTTGCCGGACGGATCCGGCAGAAACTTCTTGCCGGCCAGCAGCAGCTTGACCTCGGCGCGGAAACCGCCAGACAGTTCTTCATGGCAGAATCGGCATTGGTCGTTGGCGAGCCAGAGGCGAGAGAGCTTGCGCTCAAACTTCGCCAACAGCTCGTTGCTGCGCCAGCGGAAGTTGCGGGACGCGCTGGACAGGTAGAGATCGAGCTCTTCCAGTCCGATCCGGATGTAATTCACCGGAATTCGCTTGCCCGCGTCTTCCTCGAACGAGTTGCGTTCGCCGGGCTCCAAGAATTTCTGGAGCGGATCCGGGTACTGCACCATCGTTCGCTTGTACTTCTCGTAGCGCGGACGGAACGACTGGCCGGAGCGGAGAGCCTGGTCGGTGTCGATGACTTCCTGGCACCAGGCCAAGTTGTCGTCGTCCTCCTGAGTTCTGCCGCGGCGGCGCGGGATGCGGAGCAAGCTCCGTTCCTTCGTTCCGTTGTTGGGCGCGGACTCCAAAGCGGCTCTCACCGCATCGGGGTCAACGACCGTTCGCTCGTTACCGTCCGGTTTCCCGGCGGCAGCGAGCACGACGTCGAGGGGCTTATTCAGCTCCTTGACCATCGTTCTGGCTTGTTTGCCTGTTCTGGGCAAAACTGCCTCCTTCTAACTTGGCGGTTGTAGATAGCAGCCTGCCAGCAGCTTACCTGGGCGGCAAGTAAGGGTGCTGGCAGAGTGCTACCCGCAAACGCAGCTAAAAGGAATATTTTTTCTTTTAGGTCTTGATTGACCTTTGACTATTCGGCTGTCAAGGACCACACGTCATAACAAAAATCCCAGAACTAGCTGGGGTGAGGTTCTTGACTCGTCCGCCGATTGCGGACTGGCCAAGAGTGGTTTAAAACCACCTCACTGCCTGCCACAACGAGTTAGTGCGATAAGCCTAGCATAATTAGCCATTCTTGTCAACACTAATTATGCTTTCTTCCAAATTGGTTATGCTATTTTGCCAAATGCTTCTGGTGTTCAGGAGAGTTAATCAAGCCGCACTTCTTGTATTTAAGGCCGCTGCCGCATGGGCACGGGTCGTTTCGACCTACCTTTTCGGTCTTACCTTCGGCATTTTGCTTAAAGGTTTTAGCCTGGCGTCTGGGCTTAGTTTCGGCCGCGGCGCCTTCGGCTGACTTCTCGGCTGCTTTAGTTAGCGCCGTTTCCACCGGCGCCTGCTCGACTGCCGGCGTTATTTCTACCTTATATATAGTAGAAGCAATTTCCGATTCCATAGTACCAATTAGCTGCTGGAACAGGCGGTAGCCTTCGGCTTTATACTCCACCAACGGGTCTTTTTGGCCAATCGCCCGCAGACCTATCCCCTCACGCAACCCAGTCATAGCTTCCAAATGCGAGATCCATAAATTATCCAGCACCCGCAAATAAGTCAGCCTCTCGGCCAGCCGCGTCAACGGTTCGCCGACCCGCTTAGTCCGCCAGTCATACAGCGCCTCGGCGTGCTTCATTAGAAAGTCCGACAACTCCTCCGGCAGCGTCTTTTTGATTTGTTCAACCAACTTATTATCGAGCGGCACAATTTTGGCGGTGGCTTCAACTACTTTTTCTCGGTCCATTACACCGGTTCGCACATCGGTGTGGGCCGCTACAATCCCTTTAAACTCGTTTTCGACCATCTCCATCACTTCTGGCCGCAGGTTCTCGTTTTCCAGAGCTTTACGGCGTTTGGCGTAAATCACTTCGCGATGCCGGTTCATGACGTCATCGTATTCAACTAGGTTTTTGCGGATATCGAAGTTGTGACCCTCTACCTTTTTCTGGGCGCTTTCGATCGATTTTGACACCATAGCGTTCTCAATCGGTGTGTCGTCGTCAATGCCGAGTGTATTCATTAACCCGGCAATCCGTTCACCGCCAAAAATTCGCATTAAATCATCCTCAAGCGACACGTAAAACTGACTTTCACCCGGATCACCTTGCCGTCCGGAACGGCCGCGGAGCTGGTTGTCGATGCGCCGAGCCTCATGACGTTCCGAACCCACCACCGCTAACCCGCCAAGCTTATCAACGCCTTTTTCCAGAACAATGTCGGTACCCCGACCGGCAATGTTCGTGGCCAAGGTAACCGCCCCTTTTTGCCCTGCTCCGGCAATAATCGCGGCTTCTTTTTCGTTATTCTTAGCGTTTAAGATTTCGTGCGGCACCTTCAGCTGTTGCAGGAAACTGGCCAACAGTTCATTCTTTTGGATCGAAACGGTACCAATCAGCACCGGCTGCCCTTTTTCATGCATCGCCTTTACTTCTGTTGCAATCGCCCGAAACTTACCTTCCTCGGTCTTATAAATCTTATCGGCCAGATCTTCACGCACCATAGGTTGGTTGGTCGGAATTGCAATCACATCCAGATTATAAATGCTATGAAACTCCTCGCTCTCGGTTGCGGCCGTACCGGTCATTCCGGCCAATTTGTCGTATAACCGAAAGTAGTTCTGGAAGGTAATCGTTGCCAGTGTTAGCGATTCTTGCTGAATGTTAACGCCCTCTTTAGCCTCCACCGCTTGGTGCAAACCCTCACTCCAGCGCCGGCCCGGCATTAATCGCCCGGTAAACTCGTCAACAATAATAATTTCACCGTCTCGGGCCACGTAATCTCGATCGCGTTTAAACAACGCCTTGGCCTTAAGTGCCTGTTCAATATGATGCACCTCATCGATCCGGCCAGCTTCGTAAATATTGTCGACTTTCAGGGCTTTTTCAATCTTTTTAATGCCGTCGTCGGTCAAACTGGCGGCTTTCAGCTTTTCATCTAACGTAAAGTCCTTTTCTTCGGTTAAGGTCTCGGCCAGCTTAGCGAATTGATAATACTTATCGGTACTTTCTTCAGCTGGCGCCGAAATAATTAAAGGCGTTCTAGCTTCGTCGATTAAAATCGAGTCGACTTCATCTACAATCGCGTAATGCAGCGGCCGCTGCACCATTCGCGAAACGTCATCGACCATATTGTCGCGCAAATAATCAAACCCAAACTCGTTGTTGGTTCCATAAGTAATGTCCGCCTTATAAGCTTCCTGACGCGTAACGGGCTTTAAATGGACAAGTCGTTCGTCGTCGTGCTCTGGATTTTTGAACTTAGGATCGAAGATTAGAGCCTGTTCGTGCACAATCACACCGGTCGTTAAACCGAGAGTATTGTAAATTTCACCCATCCAGCCGGCGTCACGTTGCACCAGATAATCGTTCACGCTCACTACGTGCACGCCCTTACCGGTTAGCGCGTTTAAATACACCGGCAGCGTCGCCACCAGCGTTTTACCCTCACCCGTCTTCATTTCGGCAATGCTGCCTTCGTTTAGCACCATGCCACCAATTAGCTGCACGTCATAATGCCTCTGCTTTAACTCTCGCTTCCCAGCTTCCCGTACTAAGGCAAACGCCTCTGGCAGCACGTCATCAAGCGTCTTCCCGCCCTCAATTTCCTTCTTTAACCGCGCGGTTTCTTTAGATAAATCCTTAACCTTCTCGAACTTGGACTCTAGGTCATTAATTCGATCAACAGTGGGCGTGAGACGCTTCACCGCCTTGGCGTTCTGATCCCCCAACAATTTGGTAATTAAATTACGCATATTTAACCGTCAAAGTTTAGCATTTCAAGGAGTAAAACAAAAGAGTCCCACACCGCATGGGTGTGAGACTCTATCGTCTTTGTTGCTAGTGGAAGAGTTTGCGGATCCACTTCCAGCCGGGGTCACGTTTCGTTTGGACAACTTGGCCCCCGTGTCGGTAGACGTCGATCAGTTCCCCGCGTCTGACGCGGAATCGATCGTTGTCCACGGTGTGGAAGATGAAGCCACCCTCGACCTCTTCGATCCACGAAAGCTGCGGCAAGCAGCCTTCGAAGGCGACTCGGTCGCTCTCGATCACTTCTTCGGCCTTCACGATGAGGTTCGTCGTCCTGATCGGCATTGCGGCTCCTTTGCTCGGAAACAAAACGGCTGCGGAGCTAGTACCTCTTGATTCCGCCCATCGCTCCGGCAATCACCACCATCAGTGGCAGGCCGAAGAGAAACCCCTCCGCCGCAGCAGCGAACCCGCCGTGGCTGATTGCGGCCACGTTGGCCGACCAGTCAGCAACGAACAAGAGCTCCCAGAAAGCCACGGTGATCAACAGGATCCACCACACTGGGTCGGGACTGAAGAACAACCTAAACCGTCGCAACTTTGCTCCTTTGCTCGGGGACAAAAAATGGCTGCGGAGCTGGTTACTGCAACAGTTACGGGAAAGTTAGGAAAAGCGT
>CAYZIN010000006.1:0-41491 GCA_964478595.1 uncultured Candidatus Saccharibacteria bacterium
CCCGGTAGGATTCGAACCTACGACCTTAGGCTTAGAAGTCCTCTGCTCTATCCAACTGAGCTACGGGCGCACGTCGAATCTTTGGAGCGGGTGACGGGAATCGAACCCGTATCTCCAGCTTGGAAGGCTAGCATAATAGCCGTTATACGACACCCGCAAATGGTCGGGGATGCGAGACTACTATGTATAATCCCCACGCTCGGACTTTCAACACTGTTAGTTGAGTTTCAATCCGGGCGTGGTCATTATCGAACTAGCAGTTCTCGTCTCGCCTCTAATTTTATTTGGTCGGGGATGCGAGACTCGAACTCACGACCTCCTGCTCCCAAAGCAGGCGCGCTACCAACTGCGCCAATCCCCGTGCCCTTATTGTAACCAAAGACGGAACTATACCTGAAATTAAGCATAAAATCAATCAGTTGGCGCGCCTAATTCTAGTTCTTAATTGGGATCCGACTGCGGTCGGACTTTTTCTTTGGCTTACTTCGTTCCTCTTCGAGTATCTGTCCGTAAATTATCCGATATCTAGCGTCAGTTAAACCGGGCATATAGAGTTTCATAGCTGCTAGTGACTTCGGTGTGGAAAAAATTTACCAACCAGCGCGAACTTGCTGAATTTGGTAATTATCTCCTCCAAATCCAAACGAACGTGGCTGGGAACCACTATGAAGTTCCGGGTCTTGGTGTGGACGCGCTGATACTCCTCCGTCGACATCAAGATAATTTCACTGCAATCTTTGTCGTCGCACTCACAGTGAAAGGCGGTGTCGGCGTGCTCGGTCAGCCCAGAACCTTTTCTGGATTCAACGACTTGATCCATTCTCTCTTCGTTCAAAATTTTCGACCCAAACTCGTTTAAGATGCGCTTTTCCATCGCCACTTTCAGAGCTTCCACTTGTTCGTTACTCATTTTTTCCCTAACAGCCAGGCAGTCATCTGGCTTGAGCTTGATAGCACTGGAATTGGGATAAGTTCAACTTTCGCTCAAGGGTTGGGCCTATCGATGCATCTCGAATACATTTCTAGCTAATATCATTGTGCGCTTTTCCAGCACCTGTGCCAAAAGAAACAGTAGGAGTATTCTAGAAGCAAGTAATCTAGAAGGGCGGTGAAAAAATATGAAGATGAAAGACTGTTTTGCTCCTCACGTTTTAATGCATAGTTTATTTGGCCTGGGTCTTGGTTTAGTTTTGGCGCATTTTTGGACAAATTTGTCCGCCAACGTCTGGATCGGCGTCGGCGCCATGGTGGTTGCAGTTGCGCTCGACATGTTACGCAAATAGTTTATGACCACAAAAAAAACGGAGCTCATTTGGCTCCGTTTTTGTTACTTTAGATTTTTGTTAACGGACCGTCTCCTTCAACCGTTTTCCGGCTCGAAATCTTGGCATAGTCATTGCCGGAATCTTTATGTCCGCCCCCGTTTGAGGATTAACACCCCTACGTGCCGCCCGCTTACCCAAATCGAACGTGCCAAACCCGGTGATCTGAACCTTGCCACCCTTTTTGATCTCCCGGCCGACAATTGTTGCTAGTTTCAAAAGTACTTGCTCAATCTGTCTTTTCGACAGCTGAGCTTCTTTGGACAACGTCTCCACTAATTCTTGTTTCGTCATCGTAGGGTTAGTTTATCCCTTACTTAAGCCGCCCGGCAAGTTTAAGGGCTTTGATCATAACAAGAGCCGACACCCAAGCATCCCACCTGGGATGATGTTGCAAATTTTGACCCTCAAGCTCGTCTTCGACCAGTTGATAACGTACCGCCAAAGGCTTAATGCCAATTTGTAAAAGCATGGAGGACAAATCAAGCAATGGGAACGGATGATCCCAATAGCGCTCAGCTAAATCGTCGTCTTGGCATTGCGCCAAAAAACGCGTTTCGACCGGGTAGCCATTGTTAACCATCACATAATCTGCCTGCTCCTTGGCCGGTTTGTACCAGTCCCAGAACGCGGTTCGCATAGCCTTAGCCGTTTTGTAATCCTCCGGCATGTCGGATAGAACTGGGATGACGTGTTTTTGGACCCATTCATCAACCTCACCCTTGATCGGACAACGGCCAGAAAACTCGTCGATTATTTTGCCGGTGCAGTCGATTAAAACTGCACCCACCGCAAAGGCTTCGCCATGAAGCCCGTTGCTCTCAACATCTAGACAAAGTATTTTGGTTTGTTTGTTAATTTCGGGAGCGTCAGGGGGCACGGTTACTTCGCGTATTCTACGGCGCGGGTTTCGCGGATTACGTTAACTTTAATCGTGCCAGGATATTTTAAGGTAGCTTCAATTTTGGTGGCGATATCGCGGGCCATTTTAATTGCCGTCAGGTCGTCGATTGCTTCAGGTTCAACGATAATGCGAATCTCGCGTCCGGCCGAAATAGCGTAACTTTTGTTAACTCCGGGGAAACCGTTGGCAATACCTTCGAGCTCGGTCATGCGCTTGGCATAGTTTTCCAAAGTATCACCGCGGGCGCCGGTGCGGCCAGCCGAAATGGCGTCTACCACCCTAACCACCAAAGCCTCAGAGGTAGTAGCCTCGATGTCATCGTGATGAGCCTCGGCAGCATGGCAAATTGCTTCTTCAATACCGTTTTTCTCGGCAATCACGCGCGAAAGGTGGTGGTGCTTGCCTTCCATTTCATGGGTTACGGCCTTGCCGATATCGTGAATTAGGGCTGCAAACTTAGAAATCCGCACATCGGCACCAATGTCGGCTGCAATCATGCCGGCCAGATGAGTCATTTCAACAGAATGAGACAAGACGTTTTGAGAGTAAGAGGTGCGGAATTTTAAACTACCAAGCAGGCGGACCATTTCGGCTGGCATACCAACCACGCCAGTTTCCTTGCAGGCTTGCTCTCCGGCTTCTTTCATCTGCTTTTCGACTTCCTCCTGAGCTTTTTTCACTACCTCTTCAATTCGCGCCGGGTGGATCCGGCCGTCGACCATCAGCTTCTCCATGGCGACTTTGGCAACCTGACGACGAATCGGATCAAAACTTGAAAGAACTACAGCGCCCGGCGTGTCATCAACGATCACATCTACACCTGTTGCCCGTTCAAATGCCTGAATGTTGCGGCCTTCTTTGCCGATAATCCGGCCTTTCATTTCATCGTCCGGTAACGGCACGGCGGTTACGGTCCGCTCGCTAGATTGTTCGCCGGCCATCCGCTCCATCGCCGATACAATAATCTCCCGGGCCTTTTCGTCGGCCGTTTCCTTAGCCTCATTCTCAAGTTTAGAGATTAGGCTGAGTAGGTCGTGCTTAATATCCTTCTCGGTCATGGAGAGTAGTTTTTCCTCGGCCTCTTCTTTTTTGAGTTTGGCGATTTTCTCAAGGTTTTCTTGCTGCTTGACGCGAATAGCCTTGAGCTCGTCCTTGAGTTTGGTCAAATCGTCCTCTTCGGCGCGCAGTTTTTCACTGCGACCGTCGAGCTCATCGAGTTTTTTGTCGAGCTGAGTTTCGCGCGAACTCAAACGGTTCTCGACCTCCAGCAGTTGTTTGCGTCGATCGGCTTCTTCTTTTTTAGAGGCTTCGATTAATTTGATCGACTCAGTTTTAGCTTCGAGCGTAATTTCTTTGGCTTTTGCGTCGGCCTCGTCTAACAGTTTTTTGGCTTTGACGTCGGCTTGTCCGCTTTTTTGTTTAGACTGAAAATTGGAATAACCGTAGCCTGCCCCACCGGCGATAGCGACAAAGACTGCCACAAGAATTGGCGACATAGGTTGCCTTTCTAGATCAGATAATGGATTGTCCGAGTTACCGAGTAATGGGAGTACCGAAAGTTAATAAAAATCAAAATTCACCAAAATCTGCGTGGTTTAAATTTAACGCCACTTTCAAGCTCGTGTCAAGATTACAACATTCAATTATTTGGCTTTGGGGAGCGTAATTTTGGCTGGCGCTCCGTAACGGGGTGCCACTTGCTGGAGCGGTTTCGCACGTAAAAGTTTTTTGACGGCAATCTCAATCCAATTCCGGCCGGTAGCTGAAGCGATTGGGATATTTAAGCTGTAAGCTAGCGTATTGGCAACGGTATGGCCAATTCGCAGTCCGGTAAACGAGCCTGGACCGGCGAAAATCACAATGCCTTCGAGTTTTTCCCAATCCCCTACTATTTTTTTTATCTCGGGAAGTAGCTGTTTCGATAATTGCCTACCGGCCAGCCACTCTTTTTGCTTTTGCCGAACTGACCCTTGGAATAAAGAGATTTCGGCCTCGGGTCGGTCGGTTTTAATCGCCAAAATCACTCTAAATCCTCTGCCATTTTGTTATAACGCAGACCGTGAGGTTCGATGATGACTTCGCGTTGGTCCTCGCCCAAGCGGCGCAGGTTAATAGCCAAAAAATCCGGCGGTAAAGCTTCCTTTATATGTTCTGCCCATTCCACCACCACGATGGCGTCCGGGTCGTTGGCGGCCTCGGTAATTTCCATCGCCACGATGTCACCCGAATCGATCCGATAAAAATCAAAGTGGTGGAAGCTTTTGCCGTTCACTTGATAAACGCGGCTAATCGTAAAAGTCGGGCTAGAGATTGGTTGGGAAATGCCTAGCCCTTTAGCCAGCCCTTTAATAAACACGGTTTTCCCGGTTCCCAGATCGCCGGTCAACTCAATTAACTCCCCGCCCGATAATCGGCGGCCGAGTTTTTCGCCTATTCTCTGCGTTTCTTCAGTGGATTTAGTAACAATTTTCACTCGCCTATCCTAGCTCAAAACCACCGAAAGAATATAGAGTTTATAGAGCGTAAGCGTTATAATCAAGGGGATGAGTCTCGTTAGGCATCACAAGGAAGCGAGACCACTTTGCGGTATTTTGCCGGCAGGGGGTTTTTAGGTATGCGAATTTCCGACTCCGATCTCAAAAAATTACTGTTGGCATCGCAAAAAGTCACCCTTCAAGATCTCGACGATGCTGCTCGCAGCGCCACCCAGTCGGAGCAGTCGCTGCTTTCAGTTGTGCTGAAGCGTAACTTAATCGACGAAAAAGATCTGCTCAAAATTTACGGCAAGAGCATTAACGTCCCTTTTATTGAGTTAAAAGGAATCCGGATGCCCAAAGAAGTGCTGACTAAAATCCCCGAGCGAACGGCCCGGAAATACGATGCCGTGCTTTTCGGCAAACTGGGCAACAGCTACCAGCTGGCCATGTCGGACCCGGAAGATTTGGCGGCTTTAGACTTTGTGCGTAAATCGGTTGGCGGCGATGTTAAAACCTACGTGGCCTCTTCCGCCGACATATTGGCGGCGCTCGACCAATACCGTACCAGCATGGAAGGTGAAATCACTAAGGCGATTAAATCCTCCGAGGAAGAGGAGTCAAAAGACGCGAGGCAGCCTGAAGTTAGCGCCAAGGACTTAGCCGAAGACGCGCCTATCGCCAAAACTGTGAACATTATTTTGGAATATGGTCTGCGGTTCGGTGCTTCCGACATTCATATTGAGCCGCGAGAAAATATTATCCAGGTCCGCTACCGAGTAGATGGCATTTTGCAAGAAAGCATGACCCTGCCGCGCACACTACTAGCTCCGGTCGTGTCCCGCGTGAAAATTTTAGCCAATCTAAAAATCGACGAACACCGTTTGCCCCAAGACGGCCGGTTCAAATTCCAGCTGGGTTCCAAAATGGCGGCGCTGCGTGTTTCAACTTTACCGGTGATGGACGGTGAAAAAGTCGTAATTCGTATCTTAGACGAATCCGCCAAACCGATGACCTTAGAGCAATTGGGGCTTGAGGGCCGCAGTCTGCAGGTTATCGATAAGGGGTTGGATCGGCCTTTCGGAATGACTTTGGTTACTGGACCAACCGGGGCCGGTAAATCGACCACACTGTATAGTATTTTGTCGATTATCAACCGCGTTGGGGTAAACATTTCAACCGTTGAAGATCCGGTAGAGTATAAAATCGCTGGGGTTAATCAAACCCAAGTGAACCCCCAAATCGGCCTAACCTTTGCTAACGGACTGCGGGCTTTAGTCCGCCAAGACCCAAACATTATTATGGTGGGTGAGATTCGTGACCGCGAAACCGCCGAATTGGCGGTGCAAGCGTCACTAACTGGTCACTTAATGCTCTCAACCCTTCACACCAACAATGCCGCAACCAGTTTGCCAAGGTTACTTGAAATGGGAATTGAACCATTTCTAATTGCTTCTACTATTAACACCGTCATCGGCCAACGGCTGGTGCGGCGAGTTTGTAATGTTTGCCGGATACCACACGTGCCAGAGGGCATGGAGCTGCAAGATTTAGCCAAGGAATTCAACGTTGAAGCGGCAGTGAAATACTACGAATCGACCAAGGTCACGGCGTCCCAGGTCAAACCGGCAACTTCTTCGGCCACCTTATCCGCCGAACCAAGCGGCAAGGTAATTAGTCCGCTTCACAACATCAATACCGAATCGATCATCACCAAAATAAAAGCAGATCCCGCTATTATCGATCGCAGCGCCAACCAAGCCAAAATGACCGCGGTTGCCTCTGCCGTGGCGGTTCCTGCTGTCCAGATTGATCCGTCAAAGCTTAAGCCCGGCCAGTTCATTCTTTATAAAGCCGGCAAGGGTTGTTCAAACTGTCACAGCGGTTACTTGGGCCGAATTGGCATTTACGAAGTGCTCGAGGTCAGCGACACCGTGCAGAAGTTGATCGTTTCGCACGGCACCAGTGACGACATCCAAAATCAGGCTATTAAAGAAGGCATGTTAACAATGCAGCAAGACGGCTTCGTCAAAGCCCTGCGCGGCATGACAACGGTCGAAGAAGTTATGAGGGTGACCAAAGAATGAACTTCGCCTATACAGCACGAGCCGCCAATGGCGTGGTTAGCCAGGGCGAGGTGGCCGCCACCGATCGCAACGCAGCCTTAAACGCTTTATCTCGACAGGGTCTAACCCCGGTAGTTATAAAAGAACTCGGCGAGAAAAAGCAGCGTAAGCTAGGCCTCGCCAGCATCCCCTTACTAGGGCGAGTGTTTGGCCCAGGCAAGGTCAAAGCCAGCGAAAAGATCTTCTTTTCAAGGCAGCTTTCGATCATGGTCGACGCTCAAGTGCCGGTGGCCCGAGCTTTCGGATTACTGGAAAAACAGGCTGCTTCAAAACGGATGAAAGAAGTCTTGAGCGGGCTGACTCAAGAAATCGAAAGTGGTGCTAGTATTTCCGATTCACTGGCCAACTATCCGGACGTCTTTTCGCCGGTGTATGTAAACATGGTAAAGGCTGGCGAGGCCGCGGGAATTTTAGACCAAGTGTTTGATCGGCTAGCGACTCAACAAGAAAAAGACTTTGAGATCGTCGGGAAGGTTCGCGGCGCATCTATTTACCCGGCAGTCATTACAGTTGCCGCCATTGGCGCTTTCGCTTTTTTAATGACGGTAATCGTCCCAAAGTTATCGGTAATTTTTGATTCGTTTGGTACCCAGCTGCCGATTTACACCAAAATCATGTTATCGATCAGTCGGTTTTTACGGCGAGACGGATTGTACTTGGGCGGAGGAATCGCCGCGGCTATCTTCGCCCTTATATACTGGCATCGCACCGCACCTGGTAAAAAGTTTTTTGATCGGCTGGCGTTAAAGTCTCCGATTTTAGGTCCGATCATCGTGAAATTTAACGTCGCCCGGTTTGCCCGGACATTTGGTGCACTAATGGCATCCGGTTTGGCGGTGGTTGAAGCGCTCAATATTACCGCCGGCGCTTTAGGTAACACTATGTTTAAAGAAGAACTGGAGAACGCGGCTAAGCAGGTTAAAAACGGCGTGCCGGTGTCGGAAGTTTTGGAAAAAAGTAAGGTCTTTCCGCCGCTTGTGGCCCAAATGATTAAAGTTGGGGAAGAAACCGGGCAAGTCGATAAGGTTTTACTGAAACTCGCGACTTTTTTCGAAAAAGAGGTCGACAGTGTGGTTTCCAACCTGACCTCGGTTATTGAGCCGGTTTTAATTATCATGCTGGGTTTTATGGTTGGATCAATTGTGTTATCGATCTTCGGCCCGATCTCCAAGCTCACCCAAACTCTGCCGTCTTCTTAAATAATTGTTGACATGGTTGTTGGAGTCGTTATAGTAAGCATAAGTACTAATCATTTCGCTTCAGGAGGGCGGAACTGAAATGTTAGCTAGATTGACCAACAAAAACCAAGGCTTTACCTTACTCGAGCTGCTAATCGTAATTGTGATTATTGGAATTTTGGCCGTAATTATTGTGCCAGGCTTGGCTAGCGGTCCGCAGCGTGCTCGTGATGCTCAACGTAAAGCCGACATTCGTGGTATTAAAAATGCTCTCGAAACTTACTACAACGACCAAACGGCTGGTGGTAAGTACCCCAACATCGTTTCAACCACCGGTATTACCGACGACTTCACCGTCTTTTCGGATGGTACCAACGGCCTAAAGTCAGTGTTGGTTACCTCTTATTTGCCGAGTATGCCTCAAGATCCTAAAAACAGCGGTGTGTTTAAGTACTACTACGCCCAGAAAGACACCACGGCTTCTTCGGCTATTGTCGGCACCTGTTTAGAAAACACCAAAGACTCCACAGTTGGAGCTACGGCTGGTTATGCAACTCCGTTTGCTACACCAACTGCCTGTGGCAGTGGTACGCCTGCCGGTGTGACCTACATTATTCAAACCCTTAACTAGGAGATACAAGTGTTTGCCAACTTACTTAAACGGGATAAAGGTTTCACTCTGCTCGAGCTGTTAATCGTCATTGTAATCATCGGAATCTTGGCCGTAATTATTGTGCCAGGCTTGGCTAGCGGTCCGCAGCGTGCTCGTGATGCTCAACGTAAAGCCGACATGCGCGCGGTCAAAAACGCTCTCGAAACTTACTACAACGACCAAACGGCCGGTGGTTTTTACCCGAACGTAGCCGGCGCTAGTGCTTCGGCTCGTTACACCGCCCTTGGTGCTGTCTTGGTAACCGGATATCTGCCTTCGCTTCCGAGCGACCCAAGATCCGGTGGTATTGCTTACCAATATGCCCAGAAGGACGCCACTTCGACTTCTTCACTAGTAATCGCTTGCCTGGAAAACGCTAAAGACACGGTTGTGGGGTCAACATCTTTGTATAACACCCAACAAACGATTACTGGTTGCAGCGGTAACCAAACCATCCTCTACTCGATCCAGACTATTAACTAGTTAACTTCCACGCAAAAAAGGCCCACCCGGGTCTTTTTTGTTATCCTCGCCATTTTATTAAGAGCAGACTGTAGTTGCCTACTCGGCTAACGAATTTAGTATCAAAATGGCGGGGCAGTAGGTGTAGTGCGTCGTTCACTACAATCGTTGGATAATATTTTCCTTTTGTCGATGACCTCAAGGTTCCCAAGTTATAGGCAGGATATACCGACCGGTCGGCGTAAGCTTCCGCGACGATTACCGGCAAAGATTCGTTATAAACGATATCGACTGGAAACATCACGATAGGGTTTGGGGAAATTGTTGCGGCCTGGGCTGCCAAAATGGCGACCGGCTCGTCGCTGCGATGATAGTCGGTGAGGTATTGATGTAACCCCGCCGTAAATTGATAACTTACGGCGGTTATTAAAATAATCACGGTCGTGACAGTGAGGGTCTTTGGGCGTTGTTGAGGAAATCTAAACCAGGCCACAGTCAACATGGTCACTAAAATTAGTGAAAAGCTTAGGGCGTGATTGGTTCGGAGGTTAAACGGGAAGAAAAATAGTACTAAAACTCCACTCAGCCAAAGCATCGGCCGCGTAAATCGGAGGCCTTCCCATGCGCGAACCAATAAGTTAGCGACCAAGATAGCCAGTGCCGGCAATGCCGGAACTAGATATTGAGACAGTTTGGTGTTGGCGTAACTAAAAAAACCAATAATAACCACCGCGACGGCGATCGGTAGAATTGAGCTTCGGTGTCGGCGAATGGTGTCGCGCAGGGCCAAGCCGAAGGCAAACGGGAAGACATAAACCCACGGTTCAAAGACCGCCCCTAATAATTTAAAATAATAGGTCGGTACCAGTTGATCCCGCGTCAAACCCGGGGTGGCCAAAACTCCCTGCGTTCGTTGTAAAAGCTGAACGCCAACATAAATGTCCCAAAACTTTTTACCATGCAAAATGGTTTCGGCGATGTGCCAAGGCAACGCGATGAATAATGCTATTCCAATCGCTATCCATAAATGTTTATTCCGTAAATTACTGACGAATTCTTTTTGCCAGAGCCAAACGATAAGAATAACCGGCACCACCAATAAGTTGGCTGCGCCTTTGGTCATGACCCCCAATCCAACTGCTGCTCCCAGCCAGTAGTAAAACTTTGGATGCTCCTTCAGACGCAGCGTAAAATAAAACGCCAGCCAAAAAAAGAAGGTTGAAGGGCCGTCGAGCTGGCCGATACGGAAAATGTGGAAAAGTCCGGGGGTAGCGACGGTAATCATGGCCGCTACGATCCCGGTCCTTTTGTCATACAGCCGTTTTGCAATTGCATAAATCAAAAGCACCGTCCCAACCCCAGCCAAGGCCGAGGGCAGACGATCCCAAAACTCAAAAGGTCCCGGAAGCCTGATAAGCAGAGCCTGCAGCCAGTACATTAGCGGCGGCTTGTCGAAAAAAGGCACCAGCGGGCCGGTGGGCGGTTGACGCCACAACAGCGTTAGCCACTGTCCGGTTTTGTTGATATTGTGCGCGACGTAGTAGTAAGTCGTTTCGTCACCATCGAACAACTTCAGGGCGCCTAGTTGATAAATAAATGCAAAGCCAGAGATTAAAATTAGCCCAAGCTCCACCCAGTATTTTTGGGCCAAACTTCTCACTTTTTGACGATGCGAACCAGACTATATTGCCCATCGTGGGCCAAAACTTTGGTGTTGAATTGGTGGTAGATAAAGGGCAGCCAATAATCCACCACCACCGCATCGTAGGGATTGTGTTTAGTAAAGTTAACGATGTCACCCAAAGACTCTGCTTCCAGCACCTGTCGGTTTGAATAATCGGCTACCACCCACCCATTCAGAATCTCTACGTCACTGGGATACAAAATAATGATGCCTTTGCCGCTGCTAGCTACTGTGGCTAAACGCGCCGGGGGTAAAAAGAAACTGCGGTAGTAACTTAAAGAGCTTTGGTAGGCTTGATAGAACGGCACGTAACCGGCCAAGATAACCATTAGACCCGTCAGGGCGGCGGCAGTCATGCGATCTTTTAGTTTGAGGTTAGAGATCAACCAAATCCCTCCGAAGATCAGCCCTACTAGGAGCGCATTTCGAAAGGCAAAGGTGTAAGGAAACGAGAATAAAGCAAATACGCCAGAGCCTGCCAATAACCATTTAATAAACCGGCGGCGGTTGGCAAAGGCTTGGACCACCATGTCGGCCACTAAAATAGCCAGGGCCGGATAAGCCGGCAATGTATACCAAACGATTTTAGTGCCGCTAAAACTAAACGCCACAAAGACCAACAAAATAATTACCAACATAAGGTGATGGTCGCGGCGGCCGCCACGCAGCGTATCTCGCAGAGCCAGTCCCACCGCAAACGGCACCGCAAATACCCAGGGCAAAAAAGAGGTACCGAGATCGCCGGTGTAAAATAGGATGCTCTGAGGAGCCACTCCTTGGGCCAAAGGCAGCGGCGTTTTGATGCGGTTAATTAATTGATAGCCAAAGTAAGTGCTCCAGAAAGCATTCCCGTGCCGCATTAGTTCAACAATGTGCCAGGGTAGAAAAATAATTGCCGCCAAGGCCGAGGCCTGCCACAAATGGCGATTGCGCAACTGTGGCAGCAACTTGCCTTGCCACAACCACGTCACTCCAAGGATAGCCGGAATCAAAAGCCCAGCGGCGCCCTTGGTCATTACCGCCAAGCCAACTGTGGCGCCTAAAAAGTAGTAGAACTTGGGGTGCTCTTTGAGGCGTAACGAGAAATAAAGTGCCAGCCAGATGAAGAAAATTAGCGGGCCGTCGAGTTGCCCGCGATGGAAGTTTTCCACCAAACCCGGCAAAGTAAGGGTAATAAAAGCCGCTACCACACCGGTGGCTTTGCTATAAAGCCGTTTTCCGATGGCATAAACCAACATCACGGTTCCAACACCGGCCAGAGCTGCTGGTAGTCGGAACCAAAACTCCATCGGGCCAGGCAGTCTAATCAAAAGTGCTTGAAGCCAGAAAATAAGCGGCGGTTTCTCGTAAAAAGCCGCCAAAGTGCCATTAAGATGATACCGCCAAAACAAATCGATCCATTGATGGGTCTTATTAATATTTCGGGCTACGATGTAATAAATAACCTCGTCGCCGTCCCACAGCCTTAAAGTACCCAGGCCGTAGAAAAAAACCAACCCGCTTCCCAATAATAAAAGCAGCTCCGCCCAATACTTCCCTGTCAGCCTGGCGATTCGCTGCATCACAAGCAGTATAGCAGACGCAAAAAATCGCTGTAAATCATTGCTAGTTTCTTCGAGAGTCGCTAGAATAAAGCTAATGCTTACAAAGTGGCGGCGATTTCCCGTTATTCTCGGAGCGCAGCGAGGCTTTACCTTGCTCGAACTCTTGATCGTTATAGTGATTATCGGAATTTTGGCGTTAATTTTTGTACCGGGGCTGGCCAGCGGCCCGGCCCGTTCGCGCGACGCACGCCGCAAAACTGATATGCACGCCCTTAAACTAGGATTGGAAGGTTACTACATCGAACACTCCAACGTTTATCCGGTGGTAGCCGGCGCTAACTCTTACGCCGCTTTCGCCAACCTTAGTACCCCGCTGACTGGGTACGTTAACGGCACTTTTCCGACCGACCCAAAAAATTCCGGCGTGTTTCAGTATCAATATACTTCAAGTGGCTCCGGCAGCACCGCTCAAGCGATTGCTTGCCTAGAAAACACCAAAGACTCCGGGACCGGAGCTACCAATAACGCAACTTATACTACACCGGCGACGGCTCAGGCCTGCACCTCAGCAGTACTTTATGACATCCAAACCAACAACTAAAAAACGTTTTAAACTCTTAGGCAACCAGCACGGTTTTACCATTATCGAAATGATTGCCGTTGCAGTGGTAGTTGGTATCGGCATCGTAGCCATTTATGAAACCTTCATCGCAGCAAATACCTTGAGCCGTCAATCATCTGAATATTTAGCAGCATCGAAGTTCGCCCAACAGGAGCTGGATTACTACCGGACTCAATTGTTCACTACCGACGTGACAGCTACCAGCGAGACCGACACGGCCAGTTTGCTCAGCAATAGCACCGATGTATCAAGCTCTATGCCCGGCCTACCCGGCGCCAGCATCAACTGCACGCAGGCTAGTTCGGGTAATAATGGAAAATACGCCTGCGCAACCATCGCTGTTGTCGAAACCGGCGAATACCACGTCACGATATTTGTCGGTTACCGCGAAGGTTTAAGAGCCCAAAAAACGGTTGTCCTCAGTACCTACGTCGCCCAAAACGGCGTCGGCACCAACCCCACGGTTTGGGATTATTACTTTAACGCGTCCGACGACTCTGGCGGTGGTCCATATAACGCCAATGGCGGAACTGTGGTTTGGAGTAACCCAGCCAATGGTTTTGATGGCAAAACTTCGACAAGTGCCACAGCCAGTACGCAAACCACGTGTGTAGCGACCGGTAACTGCATGGATGTTGGCGGAACAAATGCCCCGAGCAGTCCGACAACTGGCATTACTACGGTTAAAGCTAGGATCTACGGCAACAATACAACCGCCTACGTTTGTCCTAGTTCAACCATGACGAGTCCGACCATGTCCTGCAGCTTAAACAGTCCCCTGGGTACGCTAACCGCTACAGCCGGGGGTTCCGCTGGTTGGAGCGTCAGCTGGACAACCCTTTCAGCGCCGTCGGGGGGGTGGACTTGGGCAAAGGTACACCACCTCGTTACAACGGTCGATCATTGCAGTGCTGTCGGAAGTTGTTCGGTTTCGGAAATTCAGCTAAGGGTGATCCAGTAATGTTCTCTCGAGTAATTAAAAACCAGCTCGGTACCAGTTTGATTGAAATGACTATTGCCATGGTGATGTTTAGCTTCCTAGTTGTGGTGGTTGCTGGTACGGTTTCATTCGGAATCGCCAGCTACGCTCAGGGCGATATCTATAACCAGCTCCAAAACGAGACCAGTTATGTGGCTGGTTCTATGGTGAGTGACATCCACAGGGCCACCCAACCCGAAACCACCAATCAGTACACCGACTCGCATTCAACAGATTGGAGCGGAAGAACCTATCTCATTCTCGACATCCCAGCACTCGATTCAAGCGGAAATACCCTATACCAAAATGAGAGTCACCTTTCGGTTTGCACCAATGAAGTCATCTACTATCACGGTTCAAATAGCGTGACGATCTACCGTCGAACCCTCAAAAATTCATCTGGACTCGCAAGCTGCAACTCATCATCAGCAAACGCAGCCGTTACTAGTTGCCAGTCCGGCTGCTCTGCCACAGACCAGAAATTAGCCACTCGTTCCACCTTCTACCCCTATGCAGCCGATGGAGTTTCGGCGTATACTACTTCGTCTCGATCCCTAGTGATTTTGATAACCTCGGCCACGTTTAATGGCAGCGGCTTTTATACACCGGTTTTTGGCCGGAAATTTCAGATTAATAACAAACTTAATGTGGCTTTGGGCAGTCAGGGAACGGTGCAATGAAAACCTTTTGGCAAAAAGGGGTTTTAACTGAGTCGGCTGCAATAACTATTTTTGTCTTCATGCTAATAGCCCTTGCCATTGCCGCGGAGGTAACCAGCCAATGGAATTATGCGCACCAAAGCGTTTACGCCACCCAGGCGGTTGGGGCGGCGCAAGCCGGAATTGACCACGTCATCCTAAAACTCAACAATGACGAAAACTATTTCAACTCTGCCGGTACCAACTCTGCCGGTGTTGGTAATAGCGAACTGCTGAACGAACAGACAATCTCTAGTAGCTCGCAATTTGTGACCACGTTTGTGATAGCGTCCATAGTTGATGGCAGTAGTGGCGGAACTTTTGCTTACGCACCGAGTGGTTCGCCCGGCCTTGGTTACGAAAAAACCGTCACCGTTCAGGGAAGAGTCTATAACGCTACGACCGGCAAGTTGCTGTCCAAGCGCGACCTAACCGTTGGCCTGGAAGTCGCCACTCAGGACTATCCATACTCTGTACAGAGTGGATACGGCGATTTAATTATGAGCAACAGCGCCTCAATCGACGGGTTTGTAAATAGTGCCGGGAATGGCAAGGTTTATGCTAACGGAGACTACCAAATTAACGGTAGTACTAGTGTTAATTCAGACGAACTTTGGGGTGCCGACGACCTCTGTCCGCTCGTCACGCCATTTACTACCTTTCCCAGCGTTTGCAGCTCGGCCACCAACAAAACATTTCAAGGGACTTCGAATGTAACCGGCGTGTCTGCTCATAATAAAATTCACTCTCCCTACACCAACAATTGCACTGGCGTGAGTAACCCGGATGTCGCGAGTGGCCTGGCTTTCAGTTGCAGTACCTTCGACAATACCGCCCCGGCCATCGCCTTGCCTAGCGAAGACCGTAACTCGATCAAAAATTCGATTACCGACTCAAGTAGCTTTGCTACTGACCAGTCTTACACCGGCGCGAGCTGCGTAAAAGACTGGACAAGCAATGGCAACGTTAAGGTAACTGGCTATCTTCACATTTTCGGCAGTACGGGGACTACAGGCTGTACTTTTACTTTTGCCGGCAACCTTTGGATAACTAACAATCTTTGGCTGCAAAACAACTCTAAAATGATACTGGGTGACGTCGATAAAAATGGTAACCCTATTCGGAGCGCCCCAGTTATCATGATTGATGGCTCGAACTCAAACGGTGATGGTTTTGCGATGGAAAATAGTTCTTGGATCCAGGCAAACAAATACGGCATTATGCCAATAATTATTACTTATTACTGTGCCGACGCTTCTTGTCCCGACGGAACGCCCGTCACCACTGCGCTCCACACGGCCGTAAGTAATCGCACGATAAATATCAACTCAAGCTGCAACGCCTCAAATTCCGGGACATGCCAAGCCGTGCTTTATGCCCGCTGGGGTCGCGTAACATTGCAGCAAAACGCGGGCACCACCTCCGGTCAGTGGACCGGTCAATTAGCCGGGCAGAGTTTTAACATTGTAAATGCCGTTAAGATAGGGATGCAAAACTATACCAACCCGACCGGCTATGCCCCAACGCTGGGCCCGAACAGCCACAAAGTCTACAAAATCGGTGCTTACAAAGAATCCGGAGGCGGGAACTATAGCAGTTTCTCGGTAGCAGATAATTCCGTTGCAGATACTGGCAGATACGGTTCAATAGCTAATGGTTCGGACGGTTTGCCTGTCGTGAGCTATCAAGATGCTACGCATGGCTACCTGAAGGTAATGCACTGCTCCAATGCAAGCTGTTTGGTTAATACAACAACCACGGTAGACTCATCCGCGCAGGTCGGTTTAGAAACATCTTTGGCCGTCGGAACGGATGGGTTTCCAATTATTACCTACTACGACAACACCAACTCTCAACAAAAATTAGTACACTGTACGAATACTACTTGCACCTCCCATGACACTCCCATTGTGCTCACTGCAGGTGGCAGATATTCCTCTATTACTATTGGCTCGGACAATCTAGCGGTTGTCGTTTTAGGCAGTAGTGTGTTTAAGGTTGCTCACTGCACCAATGTAAGCTGCACTAGCTTCACTCTTTCAACTTTAGCCTACGACTCCGGAGCGGTCATCTTGCATACTTCTATCGGCAAGGGCGGCGATGGGTTCCCCATTTTCGCCTACGGGAACTCAACCGTAAAATTAGTTCACTGCAAAGACGTTTTCTGTAATACTCTGGACACAGCAATTACCATTGACGCAGGAACCGATTCGGATATGTCTTTAGAGGTAGGTAGCGATGGGTTCGCGGCCATTAGTTTCTACAACTACACAGCGTTCGCACTGCACCTAATCCATTGCACCAATGCCGCTTGTTCTACAAAAGATACGACCAGAGATATCGATACGACAGGTGGGTCTTACAATTCAATTGCCAATGGATCAGATGGTTTTCCAGTAATAACATATACTGACTTAGGACCTACGGATTTATTGGTCGCGCATTGTGCCAATGCAAGCTGTTCGGGCGTTGTCTCTGTCAAGACCATTGATGCCGGTATCTACCCCGGAGAAAAAGATATTGCTATCGGCTCCGATGGTTATCCGGTCATCAACTACTACGATAATACCAATGGTCGGCTTAAGGTTGCAAAGTGTAGTAGTGTGTCATGTAACTAGGCGGCACTGATCTGGTATAATTTAAAGTGCTAATGCTATAGCAGAAACCGAATGAAAATCCCATTAGCTTACAGGCAAGGGGCCGTTTTAGGCTGTGACATTGGCGGCGAAACGGTCAAGGTAGTTCAGTTGGGCGGCACGATTAAGCACCCGAAGGTTATTGGTTATGGCTTTGCGCCGTTCGATCCGAAATTTATCGACAAAGGCATAATCACCCAGCCCGACAAGCTGGCCGCGGTTATTAAAGCCCTTCTGGCTCAACCACAAGGCGGCAAAATTTCCGCCAAGCGCTTGGTCGCCTCGGTCCCAATTTCCGCCATTTTCGTTCGCTCGATGCAGCTGCCGCCCATGGAAAAAACCGACATTTCATCGGCGGTCGAACTCGAAGCCGAACAGTACGTTCCTTTGCCAACCAAAGATTTATATATCGATTACGACGTTTTAAGCACTACACCAACCGGTTTAGATGTCGAAATGGTAGCGGCACCCCGAACGATTATTGATTCCTATGTTAAGTTATTTGATTCGCTGGGACTTTTTACGGAGGTAATGGAAATTAGCCAATCCGCGATTATGCGCGGGGCTACCTATCGTCGCGGTGACCCAACCCTGCTGGCCGACATTGGCTCGGAGATGACCGACGTCGTTATTTCCGACCAAGCCATTCGGCTAAGTTCCAGTCTGCCAGTCGGTGGGGTACAGTTAACTCAGGCGCTTAAAACCAAGCTCAACGTTACCCCGGAGCAAGCCGAAGAAATTAAGCAACGCTACGGTATTGGGCCAAGCGGGCTGCGTAATCACATTATGGAAGCCCTGAAGCCTTCGCTGGATAGTCTGGTCGATGAAATCACCAAGGCTATGAAGTACTACCACCAGCGCAGTAACGCCCAGCGGTCTATCCAAAAAATTATTCTGTCCGGCGGCAGCTCCTACATGCCCGGCCTGTTGGAATATTTAACCCAAGTTTTTCGCTTGCCGGTGGTAATCGACGACCCGTGGGAAACCGTCGATTTTGGCAACATCGCTCCGCCGCAGGAATTAAACCGCGCTATGTACACCACCGCCGTGGGCTTGGCACTTCTGGGGGTAAAGTAATGATTAATCTTTTGCCACCTGAATTAAAACTGGAAATCTCTTACGCCAAACGTAACAGCGCCTTAATTCGGTTAATTTTAACCACCGCCGTGGCGACCGCCGTTGTGGTATTGCTGCTCAATAACGGTGCCAGTTCGCTCGACAAAAACATTACCAACGCCAAAAAAGAACTTGCAACGGAGGAAACAGCTCAGGGCGATGCTAAAACCGTTGCCCAAATTCAATCGGTTAACGCCAAATTAAGTGCTATAAACCAGCTCAACCAGACGAAACACCACTACTCGGCGGTGCTGCGCGACTTTGCCAAGGCTTTGCCGGCCGGAGCTTGGATCGACAACATGGTTTTGACTGGTGACAACAAGCCATTGAAACTTTCGATCAATGCCAAAACTTCCGACGTTGCCAATAAAGTTAAGGATTCGCTTTTGACTTGCCCCAGAATTGCTTCGGTCGATATAGCCAGCATCAACACCGCACCAGACGGGTCGGCAATCGTGGCGGCAACGGTGACCTTTAAACCGGGGCAGGACAAATGAGTCCAAAACGCTTCTTTTTAATCTTAAGTATCGCGGCGGCTTTGAGTGTTGCCGCCGATGGTTTCTACTTTTTCAAATCAACCGCAAATTTCCAGGCCAAACAATCTCAGCTTCGCAAAACCCGGGCCGACATATTAATCCATCAAAACCAAGCCGACGACTTCTTAAAGCTTGAGCAGACCTTCCAAACCGACGTCTCGCCCAAACTAGATCTAGTCAACAAAGCTTTACCCAGCGAAAAAAACGAAGGGGCTATAAACCAGGCTATCAGTGATTTGGCTAGACAAACCGGTGTGAGTTTAAGCGGCGAAGGCGTTTCGTTTGCTGCGAGTACAGCCAACGCTACCAACATCGTCCCGGTCTCGTTTAGTGTCGCTGGACGTTACAGCCAAATCCAAAACTTTCTGCAGGGTATGGAAACCCTGGACCGCCAAAACGATATCATTAGTGTTGGCCTGGGCAATCAAGCTGGGCAAATCACCGCCGCCTTAACCGTTAATATGTATATACGGCCATGAAGTTAAAGATGAAATTATCGATTCCGAAAGTTGACTGGCAAAAAATTTTGCGGCCGGCTTTGAGCATTTTGGTGTTAGGAGCCTTTGGCTACGCCGGCTACCTAATTCGCGGCAGCCAAAAAATTACCCCCGACCAAAAATACCTGAAGGAGCAAACGGCTAAATCCAATTTGTCTAATCTGAAGATTAATGAGCAGCTTTTGAATTCTTTGGGGCAGCCGAAACCGCTCGAACCCGCCGGCCGCGACCCTTTTTCGCCATAAGCCACTGGTAGTCGTGTTCAATTTGCCGGGCGCCAACCGCGCTCCATAACTGGACCTTGTTCATTGGGCCCTCGGCTCTGGGCTGGTCGTCGTAATACTGCGGTTTGCCGTTGTAGAAGTGCAATTCTGTGGCGCCTAATTTCTCCAAAGCCGAAATGCCAGCTTTGCAAGTAGCCTCTAGCGCCTTTTCAATTAAAGCATTGGTCTTTGGCGAGAACCTGCGCGATCGAAGTTGTTTAACTAAACCGGCGGTAACAAAAGCGGTTTGCTTGGTCCAGCTCACTCGGCCATGATAGTCCAGGGTAGTGTAGCCATCGTCGGCCCCAACAAGGGTTGGGCCAGCTGGTGTAAAGAAGTAGTTTTTGTCTAGCAGTCGATCACAAAAGCTAACTAGATCGGTTTCAACCGATGACCCGTAAAATAATTCATAGGCTTCATCGATATGATTAACTTCCAGCCGGCGATAACGTAATTTACCCTTGAGTTCAATAACATCAAATAGAGCCAAAGCCATGGCTGATTTTCCGTCAGGGTTTTCGAATCGATATAAATCTTTGTTGCCTTGCCATTTTTCGACTAAGCCCCGCAGTTTCGATCGAGACAGACCGAACCAGCGAGCATGTTTTAATAGCAGCTTCAGAGCCTCAGGATAAAACACCACATTCACATCGTAGGGAGCAATTACGGGATGAATCATTTTGTAGGCCCGCTCGCTGTCTCGCCAGTTTCCGGCTTGGTAGTATTCTTCGGTACGGTGTCGGCGGAACAGTTCGGGAATCTTTTTAAAAGTGATGAGCTGATTGGACTCGGCCTGGGCTACCAAGTAACGGGCCGAGCGCCTCAGGCGATCTTGATCGGACCGTGGAAGATCGCTTGGCGAAAATTGCTGCAGCCCCAAAATATAATGCGGCTCGATATCGATCATATTGCGAATCACATAGCTTTCCTGGAGCTTGTGCATCATCTGCTGCATCAACCGGCCCAGACGGTTCTCTTTTTCTAAAAGAGCCTCCAGGCTAGCCGGCAACTCCGACTGGTTGGAATTGGTTTCGGCCTCGAGTTCGCCGGCAATATTTTCATGCCAACCAACGCCAGCCGGGCTAACCAGTTTGAGTGCCTGACTATACATATAACGAACCGCTGCTGGGAGAAGATCGCCGCCGCCCAAATCCGCGGCCTCCATCCAGTCGCGCGGAAAAACGGTGCCGAAGTCAAAGCCGCTAGTCCGGTTATACCGAACTAAAAACTCCGTTTCGTATTTCAATATCCCCATCAACTTAGTCTCACTTTTGCCGGCGGGAAAGATTTTGGTAATTGCGGGTTTTGATGAGGTTGAGTTTTCGGTTATTAGCGTGAACTTAATCTTGCCGCCTGACTCAAGGTTATAGCCTTGCCGGGACGGCTGACGAACCACTTTAACATCGGGGTCAAAAATTAGTTTGGTGCCATACCAGTTTTCATCAAAGAAACGACGATAGTTTAGCTCAAAGCCTTTTTTGGTCAAACTACCACCAACGAATTGCGGCAACAAAGAGCTTGGGCTTTGCTTAATTGCTTTTGCAAACGACGGCTTAGTTTTGGCCGGCGGTTCAATAAATGAGCGAACCCTAAGCATTGGGCCCATGGCTGGATCGTGCCAGAAGAGTTTAGACTTTTTGAAATGGGCATGAATTTCTAGTTCGTTTTGGCGATTCGAAGTAACCAGATCCACCGCAAAGTCGGCCGGCACTACATTCACGCTGCCGAAGTAGAGGTGATTGTTGGGGCCGGCAATCCGGAGCTGACCGTGGTGGTCAATATCTATATAGTACGCCGATTCCAACCAATAATTATCGCCCAATTTCATTCTTCTAGCTTAGCAAACTTAAAGCAGTTTGGTCTGCTTGGAATTGTCGTTTTTGGGTGAGATTCCCAAATGTGAATAGGCGTGCTTGGTAACTTTGCGCCCTCGCGGCGTGCGCTCGAGAAATCCAACTTTAAGAAGGTAAGGTTCATAAACGTCTTCGATCGTGGCGCGCTCTTCGGAAGTAATCGCCGCTAGCGTGTCGATGCCAACCGGACCCCCAGCGTAATTATGAATAATGGCCGCTAGCATTTGCCGATCAATTTCTTCCAAGCCCAGCTCATCGATCTTTAACAAATCCAGCGCCTTCGCGGCGACCTCGGCTGTGATTTTGCCGTCACCTTTCACTTCGGCGTAATCTCGGGCACGTTTAAGGAGGCGATTGCCAACGCGGGGGGTCAACCGGGAGCGCTGAGCAATTTGCTTGGCGGCAGCCGAATCGAGTTCGGCTTTTAGAATCCGGGCGGAGCGTTTAATAATCTGCTCAATCTCGCCGGGGGTGTAGTAGTTGAGCCGATGGACCATTCCAAAACGATCGCGCAGCGGACCGGAAATTGCGCCGGCTTGAGTGGTTGCACCGATAATTGTGAATTTGGGCAAATCCAGCCGCAGCGACTTAGCTGATGGCCCCTTACCTAACATGATATCTAGCTTAAAGTCCTCCATGGCGGGGTAAAGAATTTCTTCGACCGTTTTGGGCAGCCGATGAATTTCGTCAATAAATAAAATCTGACCCTCTTCCATGCTTGTCAAAATTGAGGCCAAGTCCCCGGCCCGCTCAATGGCGGGACCGGATGTGACTTTGATTGGAGTATCGACTTCGCGAGCCACAACGTGCGCCAGCGTGGTTTTGCCAAGCCCTGGCGGACCATACAGCAAAATGTGATCGACTGGTTCGCCGCGATTTTTAGCAGCGGTAATAGCCAGCTGCAAGTTGTCTTTGATGGTTTCCTGACCGATATAGTCTTTAAACTTTTTCGGCCGCAGCGTTTCTTCAAACTGACTCTCGCCAGCTTCGATCTCCCCTTCGGCTGCAACTCGTTCGATCATTTGGCTAAACTCTTTAAGGCAACTTTGACTCGTTCGGCATCGTCCGTAACTGTCGTGGGTACTTTTGAGACAGCATCAGCTGCTTGGGCTGGTGAGTAACCTAAGCCAACCAATGCCAGATAAGTTTCATCTCCGACCGGAGCAGCGCCAGCCACTTTACCTTTCAATTCAACCAAAACTCGCTCGGCAGTTTTCTTACCAACCCCTACTACTCCGGCAAATAACTCTGCGCTGCCGCTTTGAATGGCCTGCATAATTTTGTCGGGTGAACCAGCCGAGAGAATTGACAGCGCCGATTTGGGCCCAACTCCGCTGACACTCAATAACTTCATAAATAATTCTTTGGCAGCATATTCGGAAAATCCGAACAGGGCGTAGGTGTCCTCTTTAATATTTTCGTAAATATAAAAACTGGCCCCATCCCCAACTTTAGCTTCCTGCCAATCGGGTAACGCCAACCAAATTTCATATTCGATTGGACCGGCCGCCACCAAAACCGTTCCCGGTAGCTTTTCGGTTACTTCCCCCTTTATGCGGCCTATCATAGAGTCATTATACTTTAGGGGAGGCTTTCTTCGAATGAGCGTGCGTGATCGCAATCGCAAGTGCATCGGCAGCGTCGTCGGGTTTGGGAATTTCGGTTAGAGCCAGTAAGGTTTTTACCATTTCTTGCATCTGCTTTTTTTCGGCACGGCCGTAGCCGGTAATTGCCTGCTTAACTTGTAGCGGGGTGTATTCGTGGCAGCGGAGTTTGGCTTTAGCAGCCTCAGCCATAATCACGCCTCGAGCCTGACTCACCGCCATCGCGGTCGTGACATTGGCGGCAAAATATAAAAGTTCGATCGCGAACTCGTCGGGCTGAAACTCTTTGAGTAGTTGGCGTAATTCCTGCTGGATCGTCAACAGCCGTTTTGACATGTCCTCTCCTGCTGGAGTAGTAATTACTCCGGCCGAAACAAACTTGGCCTTACTATTTTGCCAATCGATCACGCCAAAGCCGGTCGTTGCTGTGCCTGGATCGATCCCCAAAATTATCAAAGCTGATCCATCACGTCTGGGGCGATATCGATGTTTGAGTGAGTAGCGGTGACATCTTCTAGTTCCTCAAGCGCCTCCAATAATTTCACGACGCTGCTGGCGGTTTTGGCATCGTTGATATTAGCGGTTTGTTTGGGTGCCAGAACCAACTCGGCCTCCTTAACTTCGTACTTTTCATCGAGCACTTTTTTGACCGACTCAAAATTCGACGGCGAGGTATAAACCCGCACGCCGTCTTCCTCCTCGAATACATCGTCGGCTCCGGCTTCGATCGCATCCAAGCTAGCTTGTTCAAGATCCTTAGTTTCAATAAACATCTGACCCTTTTGGTCAAACTGAAACGCTACCGAGCCGGGGGAGCCTAAGCTGCCACCACGTTTAGTAAAAGCGCTGCGAACTTCGGAAGCCGTACGGTTACGATTGTCTGTCGCCGCTTCGACCATTATCGCTACACCGCCCGGGCCATAACCTTCATAGGTGATTTCTTCGATTTGTCCGCCAAGTTCGCCCAAGCCCCTTTTGATCGAACGATCAATATTAGAGGAAGGAACGTTGTCTTCTTTGGCCTTTTGAATAGCTAAGCGCAAGCGAAAGTTTTTTTCTGGATCCCCACCCCCCTGTTTGGTCGCCACAGCAATCGCGTTGGCAAGCTTAGTCCACGCCGCGCCCTTACGCGCGTCGGTAATCGCTTTTTTGTGCTTGATCTGCGCCCATTTCGAATGTCCAGCCATGACTCTATTTTATCTGAGGTGGGCGGATAGTCTACTTAACGACTTGTTCGGTGCTAGTACTGATGTTGCCGGCGGCGTCGTAAGCATTCACTGTAATTGTGTGGTAGCCGGAACTTAGCTTACGAGTATTCCAAGTGGTGGAGATGGAGCCGGTCGTTGAGGTAACCTTGGATCCTCCATCAAGAAAAATCTCCATTTTAACCACACCGACGTTGTCGGAGGCTGTGGCGGAAACTTTGGCGGTACTGGTAATAACACTGAGCGGGGCGGGGTTGCTAATCATAACGGTTGGCGGGATGGTGTCGGTAATTGGTGCTTGGTTGTTGACGGTCACTGTTGTGGTCGCACTAGTACCAACATTACCGGCAGCGTCGTAGGCTTTGCTGACTAGGGTGTGGTTACCATTGGTTTCAGCCGTAGTGTCCCAAGCCAAACTGACCGAGCCGGAGGTGCTTGAGGCGCGGAGCAGACCGTCGATGTAAATTTCGGAGCTAGTCACGCCAATGTTGTCGGAGCCGGTAGCAGAGACCGTGGTGGTACCGCTCAAAGTCGCACCACTAGCTGGGGTCGTAACGGCAATGGTTGGGGTAGTGGTGTCCGAAACGGGATTACTAATGGTTACAAACAACTGCCCAGTGGTTTTTGTGTTGCCAGCAGCATCGTAGGCCTTAGCCGTAATATAGTGGCTACCACCGACGTATTTTGTAGTATCCCAGTAGAAGCTGTAGGGTCCAACCGAAGTGGTGGCGTAAAAAACACCGTCAATGTAGAGATCGACTTTAGTAACGCCAACATTATCCGTGGCACTGACACTAACTGGAACCTGACCCTTGATCGTTGAGTTGCTCGTTGGGGACGTGATCGATACGGTCGGTGCGGTCGTATCTGGTACTGGTGCCCCTAAAGCACTTAGCGCTCTCGAGGCATTAACCCGACCATATTTGATACTCCGAACCTCACCAGCTTGGTCTTTGCCGGTTAGCGGATCGGTTGTTGAGAACAATGCGTTTTCCAACTGGCTAAGTGTGGCATTCGGGGCGTAGGAATTCATTAAGGCCAGGGCTCCAGCTACCATCGGGGCAGAAATCGAGGTGCCGCCGACGCCCCCATAACCGTAAGGAGTACCGGTGGGGTTGATTAGTAGGGTAGTAATTTGACTGGTCGGCGCGGCTACCTGAATCCAAGAACCATAGTTTGAGTAATTCATTAAGTTATCGGACGCATCGGAGGCGGCTACGGCAACAGCGCCTGGGCTGGCGGCGGGATAACTTAGGGCTGAGGTACCGCTATTACCGGCGGCGCCAACCACCGCAATATTGTGGCTTACGGCATACGAAACCGCGGAATCCAAAGCGCTGCTTTGAGTAGTTCCGGAGTAGCTAACGTTTATAACCTTCGCCCCATGGTCAACAGCCCAGGTAATTCCAGAGGCCATCGCGGAGTAGGCCGCCGTGGTAGTATCGGTGATTTTAACCGGCATTAGTTTGCAGTACCAACAAACGCCGGCCACACCAACACCGTTATTGCTATTTGGCGATACGGTGCCAGCCACAGCTTCACCATGACCACTGGTATCGGTTGTGTTACTAGATCCATCAAGCACGTTATAGCCGGTAATCGTTTTTCCGGCTAAATCGGGGTGGCTGGTATCAATTCCGCTGTCGACGATGGCCACAATAGTCGAAGAACTTCCCTTGGCTACATCCCAGGCGGAGTTGTCTCTTTGGGCGATGTGAGGCCATTGGCCGCTACCGGTAGGTCCGGCTGGATAAAGAGGATCGTTCGGAGTGGTCGTGGAAGCGCTGGCGACAAAATCCTTTTCGGCAAACTCCACTGCGGGGTTGTGGGACAGGGCAGTAACGACGGCGTCGAGGGCTTTGGGGTTAACCCGCACAACTTTAACTCCAAGCTGCGGAATTTCGGATTTTACGCTTAAACCATAGCGGGTTAATAGTTTGCCTTGAACCGTTGAATCAGCACCGGCCCGAAAACGCAGCAAAATGTGATCAGATGCGAAATGGGGCGGAGGCGCTGTGGATTTAATTGGGTTGGTAGCGGCGTGGCTGGCAAAAATGAACCAAATTCCCAATCCTGCCGCCAAGACAGCCGCCAAAATTATTTCCCGGCGGGATAATTTGCGCTCTAGTTGGAAAAAGCGTCTCGATCGATGAACTGGCTGATCAGGAGGGGTGGCCGATTCAGGAGTCGGTTGTTTGGGCGGCATTTTTTTCCCTCGCTTTTTGGGCATAAGTAATTAGATAAAGCATAAGCCTATTGACAGGAGGGGTCAATGAATTCATGGTGGGCCTTCGTTCGGGTTGCTGCAAATAAAATGGGGGACTTGGACTTATTTAGATTTCTTTTTTTCGGCAGCGTAAATGCCAATTTGAGTGAATGCAGCTACCAAAATAAATATTGCCAGATTTCTGGTCGTCTCACTTGTAGCCTGAGTAAGAATTCCAGCGACAGCAATTATTGCAAAAGTGGCAAGCATCTTGAGTGATTTAAAGTTCATAATGAAATTGTAGCATAACCACTATAAGAACTACCGGATTTGAAGGTTAAAACATACTCAGGACCTAGGGTGACACTTGGTGGGCCGTCTGGGATTCGAACCCAGGACACGAAGCTTAAAAGGCTCCTGCTCTGCCAACTGAGCTAACGGCCCACGTCCAAATTGTACTTCAGCCTGCGCCGCATGCTAAACATCCGGCTTCAGCTTGCGTACAATTTCTCCTTCGCCTCGCCAAACAGCCAGGTGGCTTGGTTTGGCTTCGGCTTTTAGCTGCAAACACAATGAATCGGATTGGCTCGGCTATTAAGCTACATTGCTGCAGTTTAACCGCAAAATTATACCTGGAAACCCTACGCCAATCAATCAGCGGGATCTAGACGGGAGGAAGTTTTCGGCGGCGATAACGACAAGGACGGCGACTAGCCAAGCCAGGCGGAAGGTGTAAATCCAGTCGGCTAAGATCGACGAGCGCAAAATGTTAGACGCCGCACCGGAATCGAGAAACGAGATAATACTGGAAATTAGTAACGCCGCAGTTAACACAGCGAGGATCACGGTCATACTAATGCGGCTTTTACTTTTGCTCTTTTCCTTGTGACCAAACTCTAGGACTACGACCGGTAAGGCAAAGAGAATAATTTTAACCATTGTCAGACCAAAATGACCGCCAAAACTGGTTTTGTGCAGCAGCGTTTCGGCCCCATTAGCAAATGTCATCACCATTACCAGTCCTGCAAAGCAAGATAGCGCAAAGGTTTTGAGTTTGTTCTGGCCCAGAAATAGACCATAAAGCAGGATCAGAATTAAAATGATCGCCATGACTGTATTGGCGTTTAGGACCATGTGGGGAACGCCGACGTGAGGAATACTCATCGACGCTATTTTACCGCTTAAGCTTTAGCGGCGCCAGAAGGGTTTGGCCTTTTCGGCCTGGAGTTTTTTCAAGCTTTCGTAGAGCTCTTTTTCTTCTTTAGATAAGCGCGAGGGAACCTTGACACGGAATATCACAGTTAGGTCGCCATGACGGCCTGAGCGAGTTTTATTGCCTTTACCGCGAAAAACCATGCCTTGCCCGTCTTGCGTGCCCGGTGGAATTTCAAGATCGAGTGACTGCCCGTTAAAATTGGCTTTGACTTTATCGCCCAGCACCGCTTGTGGGATTGTCAGTTCAACTTGAGCTTGGACGTTAGCCATGGCCGACTCAAACATTTGGCCGAAGATGTCACCAATGCCGCCGCCAAAACCAAAGCCCGAAAAATCAAAGTCCTCAAAACCGCCGAATCCGGCTCCGCCCTGGGGACCGGCACCAACTCCGGCATGACCGAAACGGTCGTACTGTTCCCGACTCTTCGGGTTCGATAAAACTGAGTAGGCCTCGTTTAATTCCTTAAACTTCGTTTCGTCGCCGCCCTCTTTGTCTGGGTGATGCTTAACCGCGTGCTTGCGAAAGGCGCGTTTAATCTCGTCGGCTGACGCGGTTTTGGAAACACCCAAGATGTCGTAATAATCGCGCGTTGTCGCCATCTGTTACCTCAATTAAAAACGGTTGCAGTAATCCTACCTTGCTTAATCAGTACAGTTAATTCACGTAATGTCTCGGCGTCATTTAAGATCTCAGTCTCTTCGTTTATGCCGAATGACCTTTTAAGAACTGCTCTTAAAATAACTTTGCGACTGTTGTCCCATTTTAGAAAGTATTGTCTAGCCGGGCTTTCGGTATACTCAAGAAGGTCCATCTGCCACCCATCGACAATCTTCCTGAAGTAGCCTTGGAGAGCAAAACGCTTTTGAATTTCTCTGGTAACCTGAGCCAATAACATTATTTCCACCACTTGATCTCGCTGATATCTCCCTTAACTGCTTTCTCAAGGGCTTCCTTTGGAGTGGGATTAGACCATCGTAAATGATGGCTTTTTTCGTCGCGGGCAAGCTTGATTAGCCACTTTGTGTTTGTGGCCTTCTCGCTTCTAATAAAGCCATATGCGTAAGCGGCAATAGTTATAGGAATTAACCAAAACCAGCTAATCATTTTGCTCTTCCGGGTTTGGTTCGGGTTGGGTGTCGGTTGGCTTAGCCTCTGGCTTAGAATCAGCGGCAGGTGCTTCGGGCTGTTGTTCGGGAGCCGTTGTATCCTGTTTCCCTTCCCCTGTATCCTGCCCCTCATACATGGCGGCGCCAACTTTTTGCATCTTTTCGCTTAAGTCATTTCCAGCCTGCTCCATTTCGTCTTTGTTCTCACCTTCTAGCTTGGCTTTAGCGTTAGCAATGGCTTCCTCCAAAGCTTTCTTGTCTTCCTCGGCGGCTTTTTCACCGGCATCTTTCAAAGTCTTTTCGGCGGTGTAAACCAAATTGTCGAGGTGGTTTTTAACCTCAATCAACTCACGGCGAGTTTTGTCGGCAGCCGCGTTAGCTTCGGCGTCGGCCTGAGCTTTTTTGATATCCTCATCCTTAAGGTTACCGCTGCCTTGAATTGTAATGTGTTGCTCCTTACTAGTGGCTTTGTCTTTAGCGCTGACATTCAAAATTCCATTAGCGTCGATGTTAAAGGTTACTTCAACTTGCGGGATGCCGCGCGGCGCGGGCGGAATGCCGTCCAAAATAAACCGGCCAAGTGATTTATTGTCTTTGGCGAACTCACGCTCGCCTTGCAAAACATGAATCTCCACTTGAGTCTGATTGTCGGCCGCGGTACTAAAAACCTGACTTTTCGAAGTCGGGATAGTAGTGTTGCGTTCGATTAATTTAGTCATCACTTCGCCCAATGTCTCAAGTCCAAGGGATAGAGGCGTAACGTCGAGCAGCAAAATATCTTTGACTTCTCCGGCTAAGACTCCACCCTGCACAGCTGCACCAATCGCCACAACTTCGTCGGGGTTCACGCCTTTGAGCGGTTCCTTGCCGAAAATCTGTTGGACTTTAGCTTGAACCGAAGGCATGCGGGTCATCCCGCCGACCAGAATCACTTCATTAATATCGGCGGCTTGCAAGCCGGCATCCTTGAGCGCAGCCTGGCACGGTGCGACCGTTTTTTCGATTAACTCTCCGACCAATTGTTCAAGCTTGGCGCGTGTTAATTTGTAGGTGAAGTGTTTCGGACCAGCTGCGTCGGCTGTTACAAATGGCAGACTGATTTCGGTTTCGGCGGTGCTGGAAAGTTCGATCTTAGCTTTTTCAGCCGCTTCTTTAAGCCGCTGCATCGCCGCTTTGTCGACGGTAAGGTCGATGCCCTGCTCCTTTTTGAATTCATCAACTAAAAAGTTAATAACGGCCAGGTCGAAGTCGTCACCACCCAGGTGGGTGTCACCGTTGGTTGATTTAACTTCAAACACGCCTTCACCCAGTTCCAAAATCGAAACGTCGAAGGTTCCGCCACCCAAATCGTAGACGGCAATCTTTTCTTCCTTCTTTTTTTCCAAACCGTAGGCGAGTGCCGCAGCGGTTGGCTCGTTGATGATCCGTTTAACTTCTAGTCCGGCAATTTTACCAGCGTCTTTGGTGGCCTGACGTTGCGCGTCGTTGAAGTAGGCGGGTACCGTAATAACCGCTTCGGTGACTGGTCCGCCTAGGTAAGCTTCGGCGTCAGCTTTAAGTTTGCCCAAAATCATAGCCGAAACTTCTTCGGGATTGTAGGACTTGTCGCCCATTTTGACCGCCACACCTTCGCCAGCTTTTTCGATCTTATATGGCATTAACTTAACGTCGCGCTGAACCTCTTCGTCTTCGAACCGGCGGCCGATCAGCCGCTTAATCGAAAATACGGTGTTCTCGGCATTAATCACCGACTGGCGTTTGGCGGTTTGGCCGACCAAACGTTCGCCGTTTTTGTTAACCGCCACAATCGACGGCGTAGTCCGTCCGCCTTCGCTGTTAGCAATAATCGTCGGCTGACCGCCTTCCATGACCGCCATCGCGGAGTTAGTCGTTCCTAAATCGATTCCAATAATCTTCCCCACCTCAAAGTTCTCCTTTCATCCGATTACATCGAGCAAGTCGAGATATAATTTTTCCCATTATTTTCCTTCCTTCTTTGACTTTTCCACGCTGTTCTCTACGGAACCTATTCGTTTTGACAGCCTAATAACTTGATCGTCAATTCTCTTATCAATCTCAGCAATACGCTTGTTTAAGAAACTTATTGATTCGTTTTCCGCGCGCCTAAATCGCCAGTAATCAAGTACCAGTAAAATTAGTACGATTGTTATAATCCAAATCATTTGAACTTCTCCTCATTAGTTTGCATAGCTCTTTGAATGTCGGCTGGATGTGTGAACCCTTCTTCGTATTTGTACTTTTGTGCGGCCTCTCCGACCTGAACTTTTGCCGGACGGATAACTTTCCCACCCAGGCGATATCCATCTTCGAAAACTTTAATAACTTGATCACTCCAGCCAAGTTGAGATACTGCATCATGCTTCTCGGGGTCAAAAGGATGCCAGAGGCTTTCAAATTTTTCTACGCCTAGCGACTTGAAGATAGATTCTGCTTGTTTTGCAATTTGTCGCACACCCTTCGCCCACTCATTGTTTTCTAACTCGGGCGGTAGATGATCAACCGCTCGGGCTAGGTTATCAAGGATAGGAAAAATTTCGCGGGTGATTTCAGATTTGGCGATGTCGATGAATGCGCTTCTGTCAGCTTCACTGCGGCGGCGGAAGTTGTCGAACTCGGCCTGAAGCCTTTGCAAATGCTCGGTTAATTCTTTGGTCGTAACTTTTTTAGACATTGATAGTTTCCTCCAACAGCCGGCCGGCGTAATCCACCAAACTCATCACCCGCGGATAGTCTTGCCGCGTTGGGCCGATCAAACCAATGTAGCTCGACTCGCTAAAAGGTGAAGCAAAGCGGGTAATCACAGCGCTGGTGTTGCTTGAGCGGCCGATCGGATTCTCGTCGCCAATAAAAACTTGCAGTCGATCGCCGGGGCCCATCGCCGCCCTCGCCCAATCCTCAAGTTCGTCAATGAGCATCATCGCACCGAGAGCCTCGCCATGACCAAAAAACTCGGGATGATTTAAAAAGTTAGCAAAACCGAACTTGTACAAACCGCTCGGCAAAGTGGCGATGGCCAAGTTACCGGTTCGACGGGCCAGCATTTCGGCAGTTTGCTTCACGGCCTCATCCGCTCGTTCCACGTCATTAACTCGGCGGCGCATGGCTGCGACATCACGAGAGTTCGGGGAGGTACCGGCCAGATTATTGATGTACTCGCGGTATCCTTTGTCGGTCGGAACCCGGCCTGCCGAGGTGTGCGGTTGGTGAATTAAGCCCAGATGTTCTAACTCGGCCATTTCAGATCGAATCGTGGCGGGCGAGAAGCCGAAAACTTTAGCAATTGCCAGCGAACCGACCGGCTCGGCGGTTTGGGCGTAGGTTTCGGCGATAACTTTTAGTAATTGAATCTGTCTTTCAGTCATTTTTGGCACTCAAATAGTCTAAGTGCTACTAATTATAAACTCTGGCACTCTCCAGTCAAGAGTGCCAACTACTGGTTTACATAGGATTTTCGGAGTGATATGATTGCGCGCATTCGTTCGAACGAAAGGAAAAATTCGTGGACGACGCAACTAGAACCAGAAACCAACAAACCGGCGTTCAACTGACGCGAGAAGGCCACTACGGCGAAGCCTTAATGCATTTCGACGCTGCTCTTGATGGTGCCGAGGGGGTGCTACGGGCTAACATCCTACGCGACTTGGCGGATGTCGAGCGACGATCGCCTGCCTACGGAGGAATCGATCAAGCCAGCCAACACCTCGATGAGTCGTTGGCTTTACTCGGGCACACCGACCCTGTCGCCGTCGCAGCCACACTGCATTTCAAAGCGAGGTTGCTTAGGCAGCTCAGGAGGTACGACGAGGCGCTGATGCGCATCGACGAGGCTGGCGAACTCACAACGTTCTTTGGGATGGGAGGCGGCGCCGGTGAGATTCTGTTCATTTCGCTCGACGGCTCGGCCATCCTCAGTTTGGCTGGCCATTCGAAGCGTGGTCGCAGGGAGGCGAAGGATGCAATCAGGTGCGCAAAGATGTTGGTCGATATCGGGAATCCAGAAGTATCGAATGCCCACGTTATGCGAGCGCGCGTCCTCTACCTGTTCTCTTTCTGGCCAACCTGCCCAATCCCAATAATCCGAAGAGCATTCTTCGGCAGAACATAAAGCCCCGGCGACGATTTCAGTCTCTGGGGTCGTCGCTTTTAATCGGACTTAACTAGGACCATAAAGGCTTCGGGTGGAATGTCGACTGAGCCGATTTTTTTCATCTTGGCTTTGCCTTTTTTCTGCTTTTCCAGCAGCTTGTTCTTGCGAGTAACATCGCCGCCGTAGAGTTTGGCGGTCACATTTTTGCCGACGGCCTTAACATCCTCACGAGCGATGATTTTTGATCCGATTGCCGCCTGCAGAGTCACTTCGAATTGCTGGCGGGGAATAAGATCTTTGAGTTTTTCTAAAATTTTTCTCCCCTGCTGCATCGTTTCACTGCGATGAACGATTTGTGAGAGTGAATCAACAATCTTGCCGGCAACTAAAATGTCTAACTTCTGTAAATCTTCTGTGCGGTAGCCGGAGAGCTCATAATTATAAGAACCATAACCGCTAGTCACACTTTTGAGCCGATCGTAAAAATCGGTCAGCACGCGAGCCACCGGTGCCTCGAAAGTTAAAAGCGCCAGATCTTCGTTTAGGTATTCGGTGTCGGCTTGTATGCCACGGACGTCGTTGATGAGCTGGATAACGTTACCGACATACTTAGTTGGCACAACGATTTCGCCAATTACCCAGGGTTCACGAATCTCGGCTACCCGGCTGGCATCTGGCAATTCCGAAGCCGCTCTGATTGTTTGAATAGTTTTATCGGTCAAAACTATCTCGTAATCGGTCGATGGGCTGGTGACGACTAAGTCGGCCCCGTACTCTCGCTCCAGCCGTTCTTTGATGATGTCCAAATGCAGGAGGCCCAAGAATCCCAGTCGAAATCCGTGACCCAGAATTTGCGAGTTCTCTGGCTCATAAATTAACGAGGAGTCGCTGAGCTTAAGCTTCTCCAGCGAGTCCTTGAGGCTTTGAAATTGATCGGCTGAAGCTGGAAAAAAACCGGCGAACACAAAAGGATGAATTTCACGATAACCAGGCAGCGGGGAACTGGCCGGATGATCAACAGAAGTTAAGGTGTCCCCCACCCTCCCCTCTTCGGCGGATTTTAGGTTGGTTACGATGTAGCCAATATCACCGGCGCTCAAACTCTTTCCTTTAGTTTGATCCGGTTTGAAAATGCCAACTTCGTTGGCCAAAACTTCCCGATCGCCAGCCATCAGTTTTAGCTCGCTCCCCTGCTGGACAGAGCCGTCGACGATTCTGACAAACAAAGTCACGCCGCGATACTCGTCGTATTTGGAATCAAAAATTAATGCCCGAGTTGGTGCGTCCGGCTGCCCGGACGGAGTCGGGATTTTGTTAACCGCTTGCTCAAGCAACTTTTCTACCCCCACCCCCGTCTTACCGGAAATCTTAATCACTTCGTCTGGACCGCAGCCGACCAATTTAGCAAGTTCAGCCGCTCGTTTGTCTGGTTCAGCAGCCGGTAAATCGATCTTGTTGACGGCAGGGATAAGGACTAAACCGGCGGCTTGAGCTAAATGAATGTTGGCCAGAGTCTGGGCCTGCACGCCTTGAGTAGCGTCGACCAAAACGATGGCTCCTTCACACGCTGCCAACGATCGTGACACTTCATAACTAAAGTCCACGTGCCCAGGTGTGTCGATTAAATTCAAAACGTAATCTTTCCACTTCATCGTGACCGGCTGGAGTTTAATGGTAATTCCCCGCTCTCTTTCTAGATCCATGGTATCGAGCATTTGCGCCTTCATATTGCGTTTTTCAACGGTGCCGGTCAGCTCCAATAAGCGATCGGCCAAAGTCGATTTACCGTGATCGATGTGAGCGATAATACAAAGGTTACGAATTGTGTCTTGATTCATCGCAGCTCAAGCGGGCGCATGGCTACCTGTCTAATCCGCTCAATAAACTTGCGGGCCTCGTGCAAATCTAGCGCATAGGCTGGCAGTAAATAAGCCGCAGCGCCAGCCACAATAATTACCAGGAACTTCGGGGCGATAGTGGAAAAACCAATATCGTGAGCATACAGCGGGAAAAAGCGAGCAACGGCAATATACAAAACGCTGCCCATAATTAAATTAGCAATCATCATTCGGCCAGCCGCCGAGGCAATGCTGTTTTGGCCGGCGTTACCCAACCGCCGCGTCAAAATTCCCATCAGAACCAAAGTTTCACCGGCCGCCGCGATCGATTGCGCCATTGCTAAACCAACTACGCCGAAGTGCCGAGCTAGCACAATACTTAAAACGATATTGGCGCCAATGGCGAAAATACTCGTGACCATCGGCGTTTTCGTATCCTGCAAAGCGTAAAACATCCGGCAAACCAAAAAGAAGAAACTTTGAAAAACAATCACTCCGGCAAACCAACCTAAGGTTGCCGCAGTAGTTGGATCGCCAAAACCAAATAGTAGCCGCACGATATAACCGCGCAAAACAATCGCCGCCGTTCCGGCCGGAATGACCAAAAATAAAATTAAGCGGCTATTGTAAACGAAGTCTTCGATCAGCTTATTGCGCTCTGCATCGGTGGCCCGACTGGCCATTCGGGGAAAAGCGGCAGTAGCAATGGCGTTGCCGAAAATTGCCAACGGTACATTCTTTAAGTTGTTGGCGTAGTAGTAGGCGGTTAACGATCCTTTAGCTAACCCAGAGCCAACCATCGTTTGGACGGTATAGTTTAGCTGGTCGATGCCCTGGTCGATCGAACGCGGCACCATCAGTTTAACGACCCGGCGAACGTCTTTTCTTTGGAAGTGCAGACTCGGACGATACTTATAGCCCAATCCGGCCAGTCCAACCAACTGAACAACTCCCTGCAAAGCCGCCCCAATTACTACTCCCCAAGCCACACCGTAAATCGAGTGATTGTGAGAAAGCGCGACGATGCCGAAAATAATTCCGAGGTTATAAAACACACCTGCAAGCGCGTAAAACAAAAAGCGGTTGTAGGCTTGCTGAATGCTTCCCCAAACACTCGAAACGGCAAACAAAGTGGGAGTAATTAGCATAATACGAGTTAAGTTGACGGTAATTGCGTGGCGGACTGGGTCGAAGCCGGGGGTTATTAAGGTGGTAATTGGCCCGGCAAAAATAAAAGCGATGATAGCAATTACTATCGTTGCCAAAACCAGAAGGTTGATCATCGCACCAGAAAATTGCCAAACCTCTTCTTGCTCATCTTTAGCAAGGTGCGTCGATAAAACCGGGATGAAAGCCACCGCGAAGGCTCCCGAAACCAGCAAGGTAAACATCAACTCCGGTAACCGGAAAGCTGCGGTGTAGGCATCGGTCAGCGGCCCAATACCGAAATGAGCCGCCAGCAAACGGTCGCGCAACAAGCCCAGCAATCGGCTGGCAAAATACGAACCTGAAATTAAAAAGGCCGCGGCTCCTAAGCTGTTACGGCGATTTAACCTATCGAAAAGCTTTTTCATTCGACTCTATTGTATCCGAGCCTTACGACGCCGCCGGTTTTTGATTCAACTTACCTTCGGCTTTGCCGGTTTTTGATTCGTCAGCCGTGTGCTCACCGACCGTCTGCGTTGGAGACGGGTGCTTTGGGCCGCCCATTAATTCGGAGAACTCGGGTCCGTCAATTGTCTCTTCCTTCATTAACCGATCGGCAATTTCTTTGACTTTAGACTTGTGAGTCGTGATAACTTTTTCGGCGCGGTTGGTGGCTTCGTCGATCAAGCCAGCTACTTCTTCGTCGATTAGCTGAGCTACGTCTTCGGAGTAATTTTTCATCTCATTAAAATCCCGACCCAAAAAGATCATGTCTTGCTGCGAGCCAAATACGCGGTTTTTGAGTTTTTTATTGGCGCTCATGCCATAATCCATCACCATGCGGCGAGCTAGGCTGGTAGCATTTTGTAAGTCGTTGCTGGCCCCGGTGGTAATTTCGTTGAAGAAAATTTTCTCGGCCATTCGACCGCCCATCATCATGGCAAGATCGTCTTTAAAGTCGGCGACTGAGTGCATGTGTTTATCCTCAGCCGGTAAACTCCAGGTAAAACCGCCGGCGTTCCCCCTGGATACAATCGAAACTTTGTGAACTTCGTGGCAGTTGGGAAGGATATGAGACACAATGGCATGCCCGGCCTCGTGGTAGGCGGTAATTTCTTTTTCTTTGGCGTTTAGGATGTGGCTTTTGCGTTCAGGACCAAGCAAAACCTTCTCTACAGAGTGGTGCAAATCTTGCTGAGTGACTTTCTTGCGGTTAAGGCGAGCCGCCAAAATGGCTGCTTCGTTGGTTAAGTTGGCTAAATCGGCACCGGAAAAACCAGGCGTTTTCTTGGCGATTTCATGGAGGTCGACTTCGGGAGCCAGTGGTTTGCCTTTAGCGTGAACCTCCAAAATTTCCTGGCGGCTTTTTAAGTCTGGGGCATCTAAGGTTACGCGGCGATCAAACCGACCCGGTCGGAGTAGGGCCGGGTCCAAAACGTCGGGGCGGTTAGTCGCGGCCATGACGATCACATTCGTCCCCTGCTCGAAGCCATCCATTTCGGTCAAAATCTGGTTAAGTGTTTGTTCGCGTTCGTCGTGACCACCACCCATACCAGTGCCGCGTTGGCGGCCGACGGCGTCGATTTCGTCGATGAAAATAATGCAGGGCGAGTTTTTCTTGGCTTTCATAAACAGATCGCGAACACGAGAGGCGCCAACTCCTACGAACATTTCGACAAACTCAGAACCGGAAATGGAGAAAAATGGCACACCGGCTTCACCGGCGACAGCCCTAGCCAGCAAAGTTTTACCGGTGCCTGGAGGCCCAAACAGTAAAACGCCTTTGGGGATTTTAGCGCCTAAGGCTTCGAACTTGGCGGGGTATTTCAAAAACTCAACGATTTCGGTCAGCTCTTGTTTAGCCTCTTCAGCGCCGGCTACATCGGAAAAAGTAACTTTTTTCTTGTCGCCGCCAAACAACCTTGCGCGGCTTTTGCCAAAACTCATGGCTTGGTTGGAGCTGCCCTGAGCTTGGCGCATCATGAAGTAGAAAAAGCCGATGATCAACAGAATCGGGCCGATCGTTAAAATAATGTCTAGGAGCCGGCCGGAACCGGAGTCGGGATTTTTGGTGTCGATGGTGACTTTGCGTAAATCGATGCCATAGTCAGAAAGCTTCGCTGAATCTTCCTTAAAGGCCGATTGCTTGGGAGCATTTTGGTCTTTAAGCGTCACAACAAGATGGCTGCCGGTCAGGTCAATATGATCGATTTTGCCAGAATTTGCTTCTTGGGCCACTTTAGACAGCGGGACATCTTCGGTTTTGGTTTGCGAACCGGACAAAACGAACAGCACCGCCAAGACCAAAAGTCCAGCGACCAAAAAGATAAATTGTTTTTTGGGCAACTTCATTTCAGGTTAGAAATCCCTTCGCACAGGCGGTAAAACAACTGCCACTGTACCACGCTCGACTTCGAGTGACAACCGTCCGCCAACGTCCCGCTTAATGCCAGCCCGGCTGGTTTTAGCCGCATGGGCTAGCTCCTTCAAATGCTTTTTGTCTAGTTGCAGCCCTGGCTCTAGATTCCTTATCGCAGTTGCAATCAGTTCACTGATTGTCTCTAGCGACTGCCGCTGCAAAAAAGCCCGATCAAAAACTATCTTTTGGCCATTGCGGTTTTTTTCCACCATCCGGTCCATCTCTTGCTCAATCCGCTGGTTTACTTCAGATAATCGCGACATTAGGGCAGCTAATTTGGGGGTAGCGTGATCGGAAGGTAACAACTCCCGACGCAAAAAATTCCGAGCGATTTCGGTGTCGGAATTGGTCGAATCTTCTCGCCAAGCTAAACCGGCCGAACGAACGTATCCCTCGAGATCTAATTTACTTAGTTGGAGCAAAGGACGATAATGGCCGGCTCGCTCAAAGTCGGGAGCACGTCCGCGTCTGGCGGTGCCCCGAGCGACGTTGAGCAAACTGGTTTCGAGTAAATCGTCGCCGTGATGAGCGGTAACCACCCCGGCAGCACCAGTTTGAGCCATGACCGAATACAAAAAATCGTAGCGTTGTTGCCTAGCGTCACCTTCACTAGTTGGCGGCTCTTGCGCCCGACCGATTACTACGGGCATAGAATAAATTTTGGCCAGTGAATCGACGAGTGCGGCATCTTCAGCAGAATCATCACGCATCTGGTGGTCAAAATGCGCCACCGTTAGCTCAAGTTCCGGCCTTTTGGCTAGTAGATCAAGCAAAGCGACCGAGTCGCTGCCGCCCGATACGGCTACCACATATTTACCCGGTGGCGGATAGTTAATGTTCATTAATTAAATTCTACCTTAAAGGAAGGAGCCCGCCGACTGTTACGTCGACGGGCTCCGGGGGAAGGGTGAGGTAGCGAAAACCTAAGCCGCTTTGGCCCTACGGCGCCGGCTACACCCGCAGTCTTGCCCGTCGTGACGGACTTGGAGTAGCATGCGCTTCCCGGGCTTGATGGCACGCGGCGCCTGGGCAGTTTGCTTGATGATTCGCGCCGCCATCCGGTCGATCTCGATCTCTGCACAAGTAATTCCAAGGGTGCGGGGTCGACCGAGGTCGAGGAGATTGACGAGTTGCGTCTCGCCTTCACGAAAACAGCTGCAACGCTTCCGCTCATGCCTGATGATCGCCCGCTCCATCTCTTCCCGGCCGACTTGCACGGGCAGGTTCGCGCAGGAGTGGTAGACCATGTGTACCGCGACATCTGTAAAGCTGGAGATAAAACACTCGAGCAGACGAAAAGCGTCTTTGAGCTGGCCGTTGCCCTCACTCGCCAGATACAGCCGGCTTGGCCATATGAGATGGTGCTCTTCGGTACTGTGATCGCTTGGTGGCGTCCACAGCTCTGCTGTCGCAGCCAACGCTGCAGGCACGTTTGCCTCCTAATTTGTCGAACAAAAAAACTCCCTCGTTAGGGAGTTCGCATGCGGAGAGCACAAAGGCCTGTCGGCTTAAAGATTCTGCCTGGGCCAAAATACCTCATGCCCGAATTATCGGATAAACATAAGCATAATGTCAAATTTGTTATACAAACCGAAGCCCCCCTTGCTTTCGCTTGGGGGGTCCGGATTCAGGATCTGGTTGACTGGGCTTTCGGCCTTGTTCGGGTATCCCCGCTTTTGGCTTTCGGCCACATCCTTGGCAATAAGCCCGAGAGCTTCTTGCCTTCGCACGAATTGTCTGGTGCTCCAGACTCCTCGCACACTTGGTGGATTGGTTCTCACCGGATCGTACCCGGTTTTGAATCTCCGCCAAGCGGACTTTATTCACCAACTGGTACGACAGCGGCGACGCTGCTTTTGTCCGATGGATCCTCGGACATATCCGCGTCTTTCGGAGTACTTCTCGCCCGGAACTTTGGAGTCAGAGCCTTTCGGCAGAGTCTCTCGTTGGTCCGGACACTACCCTCCCGAGGTTTCCCTCGAGGATGAGCCTGGGAGTTTTACCTCCTGGAGTTTCCTCCTGCTTCGCAGTTACCTTTTTCCTGAACCGTTTAGCTCGTAAGCTGAGGTGCCGGCTCCGGCTTCGTCGTGAGACGGGCCAAAGCTGGCATCACAGCCTACAAACAATGTTTGGAATTTAAAGAACGTAAGCGAAAGTATAGTGCTCCAGGCTGTAGGTGTTAATCGTTAGAAGTTTCAAAAATTACTAAAAATAATTAACTTTTTTTATAAAAATTTTTATCGCTTATGCTTTTTTGGTGGGCCCGCCTGGATTCGAACCAGGGACCAAAAGGTTATGAGCCCTCTGCTCTGACCGCTGAGCTACGGGCCCACGCGTTATAAGTGTAGCAAAGCTGTTAAAATTGTTACGGTGAAACCTCAAAGTAGCATAACGACAAAACTAATCAATATTGCCGGTTTCGTGTCGGCGATTTATTTGGTAGTGATTTTGTTCCAGACGATTCGCAACAACTCGAGCCTCCAGTCGCAAATCAACCAGATGAATCGAGACATCGCGCAGCTCAATTCGGAAAAAGCCGATCTTTCTTACCAGATAGCCTACTACCAAACCGATGCCTTTAAAGAAAAAGCCGCTCGGGCCAAGCTAGGCTTGCAGCAGCCGGGTGAAAACTTACTGATTTTACCGAAAAGTAGCTCCGGTACGCCGGCGCCAGTCCAAGCGGTGACTAAAACAGCAGCGCCAGCGAAGCCGGAATCTAATTTTTCGCAATGGTGGCATTTCTTATTCGGCTGATTGACCGAACAGATAGAAAGTGCTACTATTTTTCACTGCGCCGCGGGGTGGAGCAGTGGTTAGCTCGCAAGGCTCATAACCTTGAGGTCGTTGGTTCGAATCCAACCCCCGCTACCAAAATTTGCTTCTGACTTTTGTCGGGAGCAAATTTTGGCTTAAGAAGCTAAAATGAAGCTATGGCGAGTCAATCCGAAGGAGCGAAGCGACTGTTTGACGAGCCAAGAGAAGAAACCGACGTAGTACTGGAATCGCCTGAAGCGATGGAGGTCGGAGTCGGTTTGGACGTGCGGCTGTGTAGCTCAGTGGTAGAGCAGCGGACTCATAAGCCGTTGGTCGTTGGTTC
>CAYZIN010000007.1:0-39811 GCA_964478595.1 uncultured Candidatus Saccharibacteria bacterium
AGCTGACCAAGCACTTAAAGACCCACAAAAAAGACGAGCACAGCCGCCGCGGCCTAGTCAAAATGGTCGGCAAACGGCGCAGTATGCTAGAGTACCTGCAGAAGACCGACCTCAAGCGATATCAAGGTATCGTTAAAAAACTCGATCTTCGTCGCTAAAGCACATTAAGTATTAACGGTAAGTAAGTGGCAGAGTTTTGACTCCATTGGAGCCAGCACCCTGAAACTTACTCGCCTATTTAAAGGAGTACATGAAAGATTCAACCAACCCCGTGGGGGGTAAAATTGCGCAGTTCGAAACCGAATTCTGCGGCCGCAAACTAACAATTGAAACCGGCAAAATGGCCTTTTTGGCCGACGCCTCTGTAACCGTCCGCTACGGCGATACGGTGGTTTTGAGCACCGTTGTAGTGGCCAACCAGCCGCGTGAAGGCATCGACTTTTTCCCGCTACTCATCGACTACGAAGAGCGGATGTATGCCGCCGGTAAAATTTCCGGTTCCCGTTTTATCAAAAGAGAGGGTCGAGCCAGCGAGCACGCTACTTTGAGCGCACGTTTGATCGATCGTCCGATTCGGCCGTTGTTCCCTAAGGGTTACCGTAACGATGTTCAAGGCGTTGCCACGGTATTATCCGCCGACTTAGTTTACGAACCAGACATCATCGCCATTACTGCCATTTCAGCCGCACTGAACCTATCAGGCGCACCCTTCGAGGGTCCGGTTGCTGGTATTCGAATTGGCTTGGTTAACCAAGAGCTGGTGCCGTTCCCAACGATGGAACAACTCAAGGAATCCAAACTTGATTTGACGGTAGCGGGTACTAAAGACGCCATTATGATGGTGGAGGCCGGTGCCAGCGAAGTGGACGAAGAGACGATGATAAAAGCTATTGAGCTTGCTCACCAGTCGATTCAGCCACTAATTGAGCTGCAGGAAAAAATGCGCAAGGAGCTAGGTGTTAAAGAAAAGGAATTTGAGCTCTACAAGGTTGACGAGGCGCTCGGCAAGCAAGTCGACGATTACCTCAAAGACAAGCTCGGCGCTGCAGTTCGGCACGAGAACCAGTATGCCCGCCACGACACGCTGGGCAATCTTTCTAAAGAAGTTATCGCTAAATTTGAAGGTGATCACCCGATCGACCAGATTAAAGTCGCGTTCGAGAAAGCTATCGATAAAGAAGTGCGCCGCGCTATTTTGCAAGAAGGGCACCGGCCGGACAATCGTAAAACTACCGAGATCCGTCCGATTACTAGCGAAGTTGGTGTCTTGCCGCGAACTCACGGCTCGGCGCTGTTCACTCGCGGAACCACTCAGGTTTTGAACATTACAACCCTGGCTTCAACGAGTTTTGCTCAGCTGATTGATACTATGGAGGAAGATACTTCAAAGCGCTACATGCACCACTACAACTTTCCGCCTTACTCCACCGGCGAGGTCCGGCCGATGCGCAGTCCCGGCCGGCGCGAAATTGGCCACGGCGCTTTAGCGGAGCGAGCGCTTGAGCCGATGATCCCAGACGTTGAGGAGTTTCCCTACACCATCCGCACCGTCTCTGAAGCTATCGCATCTAATGGTTCCACTAGTATGGCTAGCGTCTGCGGTTCAACTCTGTCGTTAATGGACGCTGGTGTGCCGCTCAAAAAACCAGTGGCTGGAATCGCCATGGGCTTAATGACGGATGGAGATAAATTCGTAATTTTATCCGACATCGCGGGAGCCGAGGACTTTGCCGGAGACATGGACTTTAAAGTCGCCGGAACCGAAGACGGTATTACGGCACTTCAAATGGACATTAAGGTAAAAGGCATTACCCCTGAAATCATGCGCCATGCGTTAGCTCAAGCTAAAGAAGGCCGAGCGCACATTATGGGCAAGATGATGGAAGCGATTGAGAAGCCGCGAACCGAGCTTTCCAAGTTCGCGCCGCAAATCCATAAGCTGATGATTAACCCCGCCAAAATCAAAATCGTTATTGGCAAAGGCGGTGATACCATAAACAAAATCATCGCCGAAACCGGAGTTGAAATTGATATTGAAGATACTGGCTTAGTGATGATTGCCTCCAACGACATCGAAGCCGCCGAAAAAGCCATTGAATGGGTCAAAAGCCTAACTGAGGATCCTGAAATTGGCCGGGTTTACACCGGCAAAGTGGTTTCGATTAAAGACTTTGGTGCGTTCGTTGAGATTATGCCGGGCAAAGACGGGTTGTTACATATCTCGCAAATCGCCGACCACCGCGTTGAAAAAGTCGAAGACGAGCTGAAGGAAGGTGATATCATAAAGGTTAAGTTAACCGAGATTGATCCCCAAGGGCGTCTCAAGCTCTCCAAAAAAGCCGTCGAAAAATAGCTCAGTCTGAGCCGAGTGAATAATAATCCTAATTATTCACTTCACTCAGGATGAAAATAACGGGACATCTTGAATATGAGTGAAAGACCAAGTTCTCCGGAACAAACGGATCAATCTAGTCGCGAGCAAGTCCTAGCGGCATTTCGAAAATTAGCCACGAAAGACGGGCTTGATCCAGCCGACCTCGACTCAAACGATCCGGAGGTAGTCGCAGCCAACAAGCTTCACGATGCATGGGTGGAGCAGGAGGAGAATAAGGCCAAGGCCGCCGGTAGCAGCGCAGCCCGGCTACTAAAAAATCTGGACCTGACCACGATTTTTGTGGATGCAGGGTTCAACGATCGCGAATACATGGAAGATGTGGCGAATGATTGGCTTAGCCAAGATCTTTGGGACGCTCGCGAGGCTGGCTTTGCCCAGGTCGCTGCCAAGATTCAAGCCAAGATAGATGAAATAAACGCAAAGCTAGATCATTGAATTTATGCTAGATACTGATAAGGCGGCAGCTTTGGCTGCAGTCGAGCAGCAGATTAAGGACGACAACGTCTGCCCTGAACTAAGGGACGGCGCTACTCAATTGGTGTTTGCTGATGGGTCGCCGGAGGCCGAGATCGTTTTTATCGGCGAGGCGCCGGGCAAGAACGAGGACGAGCAGGGCAAGCCGTTTGTGGGAGCGGCCGGCAAGTTTTTAAACGAGATGCTGGACACGATCGGACTGAAGCGCGAGGACGTTTACATCACCAATATCGTTAAGTACCGCCCGCCAAACAACCGGGATCCAGAACCGGAGGAGCGCGATGCGTTTATGCCGTACTTAATGAAGCAACTCGACATTATCTCGCCCAAGCTGACCGTTTTTCTCGGCCGCCACGCCATGAGCGTGTTTTTGCCGGACAAACGAATTAGCGAAGTTCACGGGCATCCGATGAAAAAAAACGGCAGAGTTTATCTCCCTTTGTTTCACCCGGCTGCGGCCTTATACAATGGGGCCATGCGCGAAACTTTAATCGAAGATTTCGCCAAAATCCCCGCCATTTTAAAGCAAATTAATCAAACTAAACCGGAGACCGAGACTCCAAAAAACTTAAAACTCGAAATTTAGAAAGGAAATATTAACTAACTATATGCAAAAACAAGAAACATCGACTCCCCTTAGGGCGAGTCAACCAACAACTTTACCGGAAACTGAAACCGGCAAATTCACTCCCGGCCAAGACACCGATACGGTGGTCTTGCCCGACGGACGAATTGCTAAAAGACCCCACGAAGAACAACTAAACGGCCAGCCTAAACCGCAGCCGGCAAATTTGCCGACCTCACGCAACGTCTTGCGAATTATTTCGCTTGGCGGTCAGGACAAAGGTGGCGGCGCCAACATGATCGTTTACGAATACGACGACGAGGCTATCATCATTGACTGTGGCCACAATCTGGGAATTGAGCTGCCCGGCGTAAACTATTCGATCGCCAATACGGCTTATCTCGAAACCATTAAATCTAAAATTAAAGCCTACATCTTTACCCATGGTCATCTTGACCACATCGGGGCGGTGCCGCACGTTGTGCCTAAATATCCGGCGCCAATGTATGGAACAAACTTTACGGTCGGTATGCTCCACAAGGAGTTTGAGGACATGCCGGGTCTCAAATTTAACCCCCAGACCGTTGTCCTCTCCATGGACAACCATGACCGTATTAAGATTGGTCGTAACTTTACCATCGAGTTGGTGCGCGTAACCCACGCTATTCCAGAGTGTTCGGCGGTCGTCATCGACACCCCCGTCGGTCGAATTATAAACACCGGCGACTTCCGGCTCGACCCTGAACCGCTCGACAAACGACCAACCGACTTGGCTCGGCTGACACAGCTAGGCAAGGAGGGCGTGATGCTGCTCCAAAGTGAAAGTACTACCACGCAGCGACTTGGTCGGACTCCTACCGAAGCTACACTCGAGCCGAGCATCGAGGACATCTTCTCAAAATCTAGCGGCCGGGTAATCATTTCCTGCTTCTCGTCCAACATTAACCGTATTCAGATGATCATTAACTCTTCGGTTAAACGCGGTCGTAAGGTTGCGATCATTGGCCGTTCGATGCTGGCGCACGTTGAACTGGCGGTTAAACTTGGCATTTTGAAGGTGCCTAAAGGTTCGATCATGCGCACGTCTGACATCGTAAAATTGCCCGATAGCCAGGTCACTATTGTCTGTACCGGCGGTCAGGGCGAAAACTTTTCAGTGCTGGTTAGAATGAGCACCGGCGATCACCCCAACGTTAAAATTAAGGCTTCCGACACGGTATGTTTTAGCTCAACGCCGATTCCATACACCGGCAACGATGAGAATATTCGAGTCGTTGTTGACGGCCTAATGCGTCTTGGCGCCACGGTTTACCGAGCTAACTTTACGGACATCGACGGTACCGGTCCGCTACACGTTTCGGGTCACGCTTCGGCCGAGGAGTTCGGTGAGATGATCCAAATGACCAAACCGCGATACTTTATGCCGATCTACGGCGATTTTCAGAGCCGTCGGTACCACACTACCATTGCCAAGAAGGCTGGGATGGAACCGAAAAATTGCCTGATGGTAGACATGGGGGACGTGTTGGAGATTTCTGAAAAAGGTTTGGTCTTGTCCAAACAAAAGGTGCCGGCCGGCCATATTATGATCGACAACACCGGCAAGCTGGTACCGGGCATTGTGATTAAAGACCGTTTGAGTCTGATGGAAGGCGGGATTATGATCGTCATCCTGACTCTAAAAGCGGAAAATGGCGAACTAATGACTAGCCCGGACATCATTACCCGCGGGTTCATCCAAGTTGATGAAAGCCAGGCTTTGATGAAAGAAATTCGTGAATCAGTAAGGCTGTTTGCCCAGAAGAACCAGAAGAAGTTCCGCGACGACGGCTTTAAGCTCGACCTGCGCGACTTTGTGGGCAAGCTTCTATATAAGAAGACTAAGCTCAACCCGATGGTGATTACGGTAATCAATACGATCAACAAGCAAGGTCAGAGTAACATTCAGCCCAGGCCCCAACCCGACGCTGCCCACCACTAAAGCTAAGAGGCCTAGTCGTCTGACTAGGCCTCTTGTGAGCTTCACACCTAAGTACTGAATGCGCTCCTCGTAGTCGGAGACCTCGTACCGGCAGCGCATCACCTGCCGCTCGCATTCCTTGCTTCGCCGATAGCGGGCGATGATCATCGGCGGAGAGCCTTCCCGCTTCTCGATTAACGCCCAGCGTTTACGTAGTGCCATCTCAATCTCCTCGGGTCTCTTCTTCGTCCAGGTGCTTCTCGAGCCACTCGACAATGTAGTCCGCCGGTTTGCCGTAGCCGCGTTCGCCAACGAACCGCGAGATGCGCAGGAACAGTTCGCTGTTTACGGTCAAGGTGATCCGGTGCTTAACGGGCTGCGGCACTCCTTTAGGAGACTCCACCCGGTCTCTGCCTAAACCCGCCATGGGCCCTCGTCGAACTCTAGTTGGATCACTGCGTTGGCGCGGTTAATGATGCAGTTGTCGCGGTGCTTGATCTCTTCGGCGGTACCCTCGAGCTGGCGGCACGACTGGCAATAGACCGGACCGGCATCTGTAGGGTTGGGTGCAGCTATCACTACGAAGCCGATCGCCTCTTCCAGTAGTGACTTAAGCCTGCTAACTTCCGACACTTTACCCTCCTTGTTGACGATGGTTGGCCATGGAAACCGGCTCATTTGCCATGTTGTCTTCGTCGTAGCAGCAACCACCCGACAATACAACCGCCGGCGACGCTCAAGACGATGTACAGGATAGCCACCTGTGTCTGGGTCATCAAAGATCCTTCCCTTTGTGGAACGCGTATGAGTATAGCGCCAACCCTGTCGGCATCAAACCAAAAGCGGTATAATATTCAGGTATGGCTAGGCGTAAAAAACGTGGCAAAAAAGAGCGCAAGCTCAAAAAAGATCTGCCTATTAGACCGAGACTGGATCCGGAGGTAGCTTCCGAAATCGGTGCGATTGTTCTAATCGCGTTTGCACTCCTTTTAATTCTGGCCATGTTTGGCGTTGGCGGAACGGCACCTCACGCAATTTTCCACGGATTGCAGATTTTATTTGGCTGGACAGCCTACATTTTGCCGCTGCTGTCACTCGGCTTGGCGTGGTTTATGTTCCAAACCTCTCGTTATGAACTCAAAAGCACTAATTATTTAGGTATCGCAGGCATTATTATCACGCTTTGCGGATTGTTTCATCTGCCGATCTCTCAGGAGGATGCTTTAGTCCAAGCCAAAAACGGAGCGGGTGGCGGAGTAATCGGTTACTTGGTGCATTTAGGGATGTTGCGCGTTTTAAATCGGGCCGCGGCTGTGGCAATTTTGTTGGCGCTGCTTCTAATCTTCGTCCTTTTAACCACCAACATTAGCTTCGCCAAGCTTTGGCGATTCTTGCGCGGTTTGATTAGGCCGGGTGAGCAGGAAGAGTTCGTGGTGCACGGCGATGCGATCACCAATACTAAGCTGCCGATTCGGGGTACGATTGGCGGTGATCGGCCGCCAGCACAACAAGATTTTGAGCCGGTAACGACCGGTGCTGACCCCGACTGGCAAGGCCCAGGTCTCGATTTACTTGAAGAAACTACCACCAAACCGGACGCCGGCAACATCAAAGAAAACGCGGCGACAATTCAGAGCACGCTGGAGAGTTTTGGCATCCAAGTTGGCCTCGGCGACGTTAACGTGGGTCCAACCGTTACTCAATATACGATCAAGCCTGAGAGCGGGGTGAAGTTGAACAAAATAACGGACCTCGACCGCAATCTTTCGTTGGCGCTGGCGGCTCATCCGTTGCGAATTGAGGCGCCGATTCCCGGTAAAAGTGCGGTCGGAATTGAGATTCCCAACAAAAAATCGGCCATGGTGCGGATGCGCGATTTGATTAACTCCGACGTGTATAAAAAGAGCCGTTCGCCACTGGAATTTGTGCTTGGCCGAGACGTTTCCGGCGAGCCGCAACTGGCGGATTTGGCCAAAATGCCTCACATGCTGATTGCTGGTGCGACTGGTTCCGGTAAAACAGTTGGGATTAACGCGTTTTTGATGAGCCTGCTGTTCCGGAACTCGCCGTCAGACTTGAAACTGATTCTGGTCGACCCTAAACGGGTTGAGCTAACGATGTATAAAGACATTCCACATTTGATTGCCCCGGTCATTACCGAGCCGAAGGAGTGTGTTTCGGCGCTCAAGTGGGCGGTGATGGAAATGGAGAGCCGTTACAAGCTATTTGCCGAAGAGGGCAAACGCAATATTGGTGAGTATAACTTGGCCAAAAAAGGTGAAGGCGGCATGCCGTACATTGTGGTGGTGATAGATGAGTTGGCGGACTTAATGAGTGTGGCGGCGCAGGAAGTGGAGGCCAACATTGTGCGTTTGGCTCAGATGGCGCGGGCGACCGGTATTCACTTAGTGCTGGCGACGCAGCGGCCGAGCGTTAACGTTATTACCGGCTTAATTAAGGCCAACATTCCCTGCCGGGTAGCCTTTACGGTGGCCAGCAATGTGGACTCGCGGACGATTTTAGACCAAGGCGGCGCCGAAAAGCTGCTGGGAAGTGGTGACATGCTGTTTATTTCGCCGGAAATTATTAAGCCCAAACGTATTCAAGGTGCATTTGTGGGTGAAAAAGAGATTAAGGCCGTAATGGATTACCTGCGCAAACAACGCGAGCCGAACTACAACGAAGAGGTGCTCACTCAGCCGGTGCATATGGGTGCGCGCGGAGGCGGTCATCATGATTTTGATAGCGGTTCCAGTGGTGACGACGAGTTGTTCCAGGAGGCGGCCGACACGGTGATTCGGTCCGGAAAGGCCTCGGCTTCTTTGTTACAACGCCGCTTGCGAGTTGGTTACGCCCGCGCTGCTAGATTACTCGACATTCTTGAAGAACGCGGCGTTATCGGTCCGCCGGACGGCGCCCGCCCCCGCGACGTCCTCGTCAGCTCCGTTGACGAAGCCAGCTCGATCGATAATATCGAGATCGAGGAATAATGTTGATAGCTGGGTTGGTCTTAATTCTGTTCTTTGGAGCGTCTCTTTACTATGTCTGGCAGGTCCATAAACTCTCGAGGCTAGTTGAGACTTTAGGTCCGGAAGTCGTCGCCAGCGTAAAACCACGTGATTTATATTGGGCCTTCGCAACCAAGTTTCCTGGTTGGCTGTTCCAAACACTTGATAAAGCTGAAGCCCTAGACAACTCCGACATCATGAGACAAGCCAAAAAAGTTCGCTTCATGTTGAAGACTTATTACGGGGTCTTAGTTGCAGTCCTGGTACTTTTATTTATCGTCTTGATCTTTAAGCCGTCGTGGATTCCAAAAAAATGATCGACGACATCCAAATCGAAGAGTAGCTAGATTAGGTTGCCTTCGATATCGACAACTTTAGTAGATAGTTTGGCCTGCTCAATCTGTTGCTTGATCGAGGATATCGATTCCGCATCGTCTTTAAGCCGGCTGCCAATAATTATCTCGCTGATGAAATTGGCCGGGATTCCAACCAGTACAGCCCGATGATTTTCACTTTCATTAGGAAAGCGGATCGGCCACCCCTCAAGGCTGCGCTTATCGGCACCTGTTCCGGATTTTACCAAGAGCTCATCTAACTCAGGCTGGTTTGGATTTACGACGAGAGCGATATTTGAGTTTCGTTCAGTCGGTAGAGAGAACTGTTCGGCCCGGCCTCTTTTAAGACTGCCAACTGTGACGCGCTCGTTAGCGAATGTTACGTAGTCATCAACCGAACGAGGCTTGTTATTAACGAAAAAATCGGCACAGTAGTGAGTTTCCGAATCCTCCGGCACGGCCGATTTGTCATTGAACGCCAGTTCTCCCGAAACCACGCCTGAGTCGAGGATTTGTTTGAATGTCTCGGACGAATAACTAAGCTGATGGATTAACGCTCCCTCCGGAATCGTTGTGTCCGCAGCCTGCTCGACTTTTTCAGATCGCAAACGCCAAAAAGTTTCCCATTGTTGCTGTAACTCGGATGATTGCTCTGGGGTTAATGTTGGGGATTTTTCAAAAATAGTTAGCTCGGGAATGTCGGCACGTTCGTTGTCTAGTCCGGCGTAAACGGATGCAGACTCGAACTGGTCATTAGTACCTCGCTCGGATTCAGAATTGATTTCCATAGGAGCATTATAGCTAACCCTTGATAGAATATTGCCATGACATCGAGGAAAGAAGACAAGGTTGGAGACATCCTGCGGAAGGAGCGGGAGAAGCAGGAACTTAAGCTCGGGCTGGTAGAGCTTGATACCAAGATTCGCGGCAAGTATTTAACCAAGATTGAGGAAAACGATTATTCGATTCCCAACGACATTTATATTCGCGGCTTTGTCCAAACCTACGCCAGGTATTTGGGGCTCGAGGGCGCAAAACTGGCTAAACAATACGAGCAGGAACGCGGCGGGCTGGAAGAGGTTAAACGAGACGCACCCAAGCCGGTTAAAGAGGCCAAACTGAACGTGACGCCCCGCTGGGCGATTGGCGGAGTAACGTTGCTGGTGGTTGCGGGCGTGGTGGCGTATTTGGCGTACCAATTCTCGGCTTTAGCGGCCGCGCCGAGGCTCGACATCAACTCGCCTGTGGCCGACGAATCGATTACGGGTGGCGTGATAGATGTTAGTGGCAAAGCGACGCCTGGCACCGACGTTTTTATTAACGATTCGGCCATTGTGACCGATGCCAACGGCGGGTTTAACGACAAGCTGACGCTGGCCGATGGGCTAAACACTATTCGCATAACCGCCCAAAACAAGCTGGGTAAATCAACGACGATTAGCCGTAATATTTTGGCACACATTCCGCAGGTGGCGACCAGTTTGGCAACGTTAGTACCTAAAGATAAGTTTGATGGTGTAGCGGTGGGCGTGAAGGTTAAAGACAAGGCGACGTTGATCGTGGTGATCGTTGATGGACAGGAGGCGTTTCGAGGGACGATGCTAGCTGGCACGACCCAGAGTTTTAGCGGTAAGGCCGACGTAAAAGTTACGACTGGAGACGCCGGGCAGACGGCGTTGATTGTGACGAACTCGCAAGTCGCTCAGAAAACGCTTGATCCGCTGGGCAAGTCCGGTGAGACCAAGCGCGACCTCGACTTCGCCAAAACCACGGTGATACAGTAGCGCCATGATTACTCTCAAAGAAGCCAAACAACGCCAAGACGGGTTGCAGAAACAGGCGAAGGCGCTGCTTGAGCATTTTCAGATTATCGAAAAACTTAAGCCACTGGGTGAAGTTGGATTGTATGGCAGCTATCTATATGGCCTCATGGTCCAGCCCGACATCGATATCGAGGTTTCGACGGATCATCCTGACCTCGATGACGTATCTACGGTTGCGCAGTTTTATATCAAAAATGAACGTATTAATCGGGTGATGGTAACTTCCAAGTACCTGTCTCGCCACGACGGAACTCCTGGCCGACCCCCGGGAATTTATCTTGGAATTTCTCCTTACTGGGAGGGTCGGGAATGGAATTTAGACATTTGGATTATGCCACCACAAAACAAATTAGATCAGGAAAACTTTCCAAGTAATTGGCATGCCAAACTTACTGACAAGCAGAGAGAATCGATTCTACTTCTTAAGTACAATCTCTCGCAGCAGCGGCGTTATCCGGGCACTAAAGATGGCCAGTTTTTGTCGGCAGACATTTACAGGGCGGTGATGAACGATGGAGTGAAGTCGATCGAAGAGCTCGATGATTGGCGCAAAACCCACCCGTATTATTAAAGCTTGACATGTTCGGTGTTTGTTCGCTATAGTCCTGTTACATATTAGCGTAAAGGAGCGAACGAATATAAAATGACAAAGTCAGCATTACTGGAGAAACCAGAAATAGTGGAAAAAGAGGACAACAGCGAAAAAGGTCAGCGCAAAAAGGCGGTAGAATTGGCTGTTGCGCAAATCGAAAAGCAATTTGGGGCCGGCTCAATTATGAAGTTGGGCGAGCACCACAAAATTGATGTAGAGACTATGCCGACCGGCTCTTTGGGGTTGGATTTGGCGTTGGGCGGTGGAATTCCGCGCGGGAGAATTATTGAAATTTACGGGCCGGAGAGTAGCGGTAAAACCACTTTGGCTCTGCATTCGGTAGCCGAAGTTCAGAAAAAAGGCGGCCTGGCTGCGTTTGTAGATGCCGAGCACGCCTTGGACCCAGAGTATGCCGCCAAGATTGGCGTTAAGTTAGATGATTTACTTATTTCTCAGCCCGACACCGGTGAGCAGGCTTTGGAGATCGCCGAAACGTTGGTGCGGTCTAATGCGGTGGATGTCGTAGTTGTCGACTCTGTAGCTGCTTTGGTGCCGCGAATGGAGATTGAGGGCGACATGGGTGACTCCCACATGGGTTTGCAGGCTCGGCTAATGAGCCAGGCGCTGCGTAAGCTAACTGGTGCGATTTCGAAATCTAAGACTACGGTCATCTTTATTAACCAGTTGCGGATGAAGATAGGCGTGATGTTTGGTAACCCAGAGACCACCGCCGGCGGGCAAGCGCTCAAATACTACTCCTCGGTACGGATGGATATTCGCCGGATTGAGCAGATTAAGGACGGCGAGGCTGTGATTGGCAGCAAAGTGCGCGTCAAGGTTGTAAAGAACAAGGTCGCGCCGCCGTTTCGCTTGGCCGAGTTCGACATCATGTATAACCAAGGTATTTCCACCGAAGGCGAGATTTTGGACCTAGCCGTTAAGTTTGGGCTCGTTCTCAAAAGTGGTGCGTGGTACGAATATAAAGACGAAAAAATTGGTCAGGGTCGCGAAGCGACCAAACAGTTTATGAAAGATAATCCGAAGATTATGGCGGAACTGGAAAAAGAAATCCGCAAACTAGCTAAAGAAGCTTAGTACGACCGGCAAATGCCGAAGATTACAAAAATCGAGCAGCAGCAGAAACGCAAAGACCGCTACTCGATTTTTGTCGATGAAAAGTACAGCTTTGCGTTGCCGGACTACGAGCTCGTAGCTGCCAATATCGCCAAAGGCCAAGAGATTAGTGATGACGAGCTGACTAAATTGCAGCAACTAGCGATTGGATCAAAGGTTTACGACAAAGCAATTCACTACCTCAGCTTTCGGCCGCGATCAATCAAAGAAGTTCGCGATCACCTTGCCGGCAAAGAGATCGATGTGAACGAAGTAGAGGAAGCAATCGATCGGTTAACTGGTCATGGTTTTTTGGATGACAAATCGTTTGCCAAAAGCTGGGTTGAAAGCCGAGGTTTACTCAAGCCAAGCAGTAAGCGAAAGCTGGTGATGGAGTTGCGGCAAAAAGGCGTTGGGGCGGAAATTATTGAAGAAATTCTTGAGGAAATTTCGCCGAACGATGAAATTGAAACCATTAAGCAAATAGCTCAAAAAAAGATCCGGACGATGTCGGATCAACGTAAGCTCACCGATTACTTATTGCGGCAAGGCTTTAGCTATCACCAAATCCAAGCGGCACTCAGTGATATTAAAACTTAATTGTTCGTTGCGAGTAAGCGAAAAGCTAATACAAACGCAAAGGCGAACAGAACTACTATGACCACCACAACCCCTCTTAGTGGCTCAACTATAGCGTAAGGATTATTGAACCGCAAGCGTTATTCGGCCGCAACTGAGTTGATGCCCAAAGCTGGCTCGGGGAGTGAAGCATCACGGACAGTGATTTTCTTGGGTGTCACGTCTACTATCTGAGCTCGATCAATGATTAAGTTGCTGGATAAGACAGATTTAAGAAATGGCGGTTTAACGTAAATTTTGGTGACTTTGCGGCTAGCTAATCCAACCACGTAATCGGTAATTTTTCCAAGTTTTTGACCGGACTCATTTACAACTTGTAGACCAGGCAGATTGAAACGCTTGCGGATTATTTCCTGTAGCCTGACGATATCGTCAGGGCTTGAAAGATCCTCATCTGAATCTATTACCGCGGTGTCGCCGGTTAAGCGCCGTAAATCGCGTGAAAGTAGAACCGCTGGGCGCCTCGGGCCGGTAATAACCGAAAAAGCTACAATCTCTAGATTGGCCGGATCGATTAAAGGCCCCAAAACCTTAGCGACCGGTTGGCCGGTTTGCAGGCTAAATACCTGAACGTTTTTAATATTTGAGCCCAATATGTACATACAAACATTGTAGCTCCTCGATTGACCTTCGAGACAAAAACGGCTACAATCACTTGGTTAAATAATCCTTTTTCCTCACGCACGACGTGAGGCGCAAGGCCGAAGGAAGGAATTTTTTGTTGGAAACAAGAGACTACGAATTAGTTGTATTACTGCATCCGGATCTAGAACTTGATCTGGACTCTTCGGTTAAAAAAATTGAAGACCAAGTTGTTGAGCAGGGCGGTAAGGTTATTAAACGGGACAACTGGGGTAAAAAGAAATTGGCCTATCCAGTTGGTCAGCACCAATTTGCGGTCTATGTTTACTTTTTGGTGCAGCTTGAGCCGGGCAAAACCGAGGCCTTAAACCGCTCGCTGCGATTAAGTGAAGAGATTATTCGCTATATGCTGGTATCAAAATCTGAAGCTAAGGCTGAAGAGAAACCGCGTAAGGTAAAAAAGACCGAGGTTGATCAAGAAAAGGAGGCCGTAAATGGCTAAGAGTTTTAACCAAGCGATCGTGATGGGTAATCTTACCCGCGATCCAGAACTGCGCACTACGCCAAATGGCCAGAGCGTGGCCTCGTTTGCGGTGGCAACCAACCGAAGCTGGAACGATGCCTCTGGTGAGAAGCGCGAAGAAGTGGAGTATCACGAGATTGTGGCCTGGGGCAAGCTAGGCGAGCTAACTAGTCAGTACCTAGCCAAGGGACGCAAAGTTATGGTGGTTGGCCGGCTGCAAACCCGCAGTTGGGAAAAAGACGGCGTTAAGCGTCAACGGACCGAAATTATCGCATCCGACATCAACTTTCTCGACCGGCCTGGAGAAGGTAGCGGTAGCTCTTCTGGCAGTTATTCTGCGCCGGCCGCGGCCAGTGAAGCCGAAGCCTCGCAATTGCCCCCGGACGAAAAGCCCAAGCCCGACAAAAAAGCCAAAGATGTTGTGATTGAAGATTTAGATGAAAATGCCGAAGTTAACTTAGATGACATACCGTTCTAATGGCTAATATTTACGGACGAAAAGTTTGCCGGTTTTGCGTCGAACATGTCAACGAAGTTGACTATAAAGACGTTAAACTTTTGCAGCGATTTTTGAATTCTTACGGCAAAATCGAAAGCCGCAAACGCACCGGTACTTGCACTCGCCACCAACGTTTGGTAGCCCAAGCTTTAAAGCGCGCCCGGCATTTAGCACTGCTTCCATTTGTAGTTAAATAAGCCCATGTACTCGATCAGCGACCTCAAAAAAGATATGTTGATTGAGCTTGATGGTGTGCCTTTTAGAATCCTTTCGGCCGAGCACAACATGATGGGCAGAGGCGGAGCTACGCTGCGAACTCGTGTCAAAAATTTGCTCAATGGCAGCGTTTTGGAAAAGACCTTCCGGCCCGCAGACAAAATTTCGCCAGCCGACGTTGCAAACCAAAACGCGCAGTATCTATATAAAGAAGGATCGAGTTTTGTCTTTATGGATCAGCAAACCTACGACCAGCACCAGATTTCCGGTGAACTGATTGGTGAGAAGGCCAGCTATTTAATGGAGGGTTCGGTGGTGATTCTCCAGACTTCCGCCAACAAAATTATCGATGTTACTATCCCGAACAATGTGGTGCTCAAAGCAGCTGACTGCGAACCGGGGGTGAAAGGCAATACCGCCACCGCTGCTACTAAAGTTTGCACCCTGGAAACCGGCTTGAAGGTCAATGTGCCGTTATTTATTAAGGCTGGCGATCTTTTGAAGATCGATACTCGAACCGGTGCCTATCTTGAACGCGCCCGCTAAAGTTCGCATCGACCAATTGCTGGTAGACCGCGGCCTCGCCGAGTCTCGCACCAAAGCGCAAGCCCTTATCATGGCCGGTCAGGTTAAGATTGAAGGCAAACCGATCATGAAAGCTGGTCAGACCGTTGATGCTTTATCGGAAGTTGAAGTTGCCGCCGGGCTTAAATATGTCTCTCGCGGTGGTCTGAAGCTGGAGTCGGTCGCGTCTGAATTGGGAGTAAGTTTTGAAGGTAAGGTAGTCTTGGATGTTGGGTCATCAACGGGTGGCTTTACCGATTTTGCGCTACAAAACGGGGCTGAAAAAGTTTATGCAGTTGATGTTGGCACCGGCCAGCTCCACCAAAAATTACGCAATGATCCTCGGGTGGTGGTGATGGAAAAGACCGACATCCGAACCGCTGAATTACCGGAAAAAGCCGATCTTGCGGTTGTCGATGTTTCGTTTATTTCTTTAACGAAAGTCCTGCCGTTTGTTGCTGGTCATCTGTCTACCATCGGTCAAATCGTGGCAATGGCCAAACCGCAGTTCGAAGCAGACAAAGCCGTGGCGTCTAGGCATCGCGGCGTAATCAAAGACCCCCAGACACGCGCTGGCATTTTAGCTGGACTTGAGGCTTGGATGGCTGAGGGGTTTGAGATTAAGGCATCAGTCGATTCGAAAGTAGCCGGGGCCGAAGGAAACGTTGAGCGTTTTTATTTGCTGTCTCCTCGGTAAAACTGTTATGCTTAAAGCCGATGAAGCGAGGGAAGAAGTTACGCAAAAAGCTTCGTAAAGCCGAAGCTACCCATCCTGAGCTGGCAGAGGTTGAGCAATCGGTTAAAAGGCCGATCAAGCCGCTGCTGTTCGCGTTGGCTGGATTGGCGATAGTGTTAGTTGCAGTCTTTCTCATCTGGCCATTTTTACACAAAACCCCAAACAATCCCGCTGCTTACTCAGCGCCAGAGTTATCCTATAGCTTAAAAAACACCTCTGGAGCCGACTGGAAGGACGTGAAATTAAGTATTGAAGGCTCGGGCGGGTTGTCGTCGACGACACTTAAAATGGAGCAATCGGTTTATGACCAAACCGCCAAAACGCAAGTGATAACTTTTGATGTAGGTAATATCCGAGCCGGCGAATCTAAAGAAATCAAAGTTACCGCTAGAAGTGTTATAAAAGGCAGTTTCGAGTATCTCGCGACCTTCAAAACGGCTGATGGACATAATGTTCATGCGCCAGTAACCAAAACCCTGGTGTTCCAATGATTATTAGGCGCCTGGCTATATTAGTTGCCGTCACCGCCCTACTACTAGTGGACGGTCATCAGGCGTCGGCGGCACTGACTAATCCTCGGGGGAGCTGCTTTAATCAACAAGTCACTTTGGGGGGCAGTCAATCATGTACTCTAAGTGTCGACGGTGCGACCGGTGACAATTTCGACTTAAGTTTCTTGGTATATACTGACTCAGGCACGTCCGGGTGGCATTTGCATATCTCTGGTCCGATTACCGGTTCGGGCGGTCAAATTGACAAATCGGGTGAGGCACAGCCGCCACCGCAGTGCATTAGCCAAGGCAGCTCGTTTTCGTCGAATGGTACCGTCAACGCTAGCTTTTCTAATACGGGGACGGTCAATATGCACGTAACCGGCTATCTTGGACGAGGCTGCGGCCAAACCCAACAATCTTCCGGGACTTTGGGGTGCCGGGTGTTGAACAGCACCCAGATTCGATGGCACGCAACCTGGTCCAGGGCTGCGGATGCTAGTCTCTTTCGAGGACAGAATCTTCTCCATAAATTCGGCAACGGCAACGCGAGTGGTGATGCGGGCTGGACGGAAAGTGGCCTGTCACCGGGCACAACCTATCACGCTAGATTAACCACCACGACAGATCCAGGCAGTACTACTCTGGACTCAACAAATTGCTCTACTAGTAACCAACTAGGCCCAGCTGGGACGTTGACTTGCGCCTCGTCGACAGATACTTCAATCACACTCAAGTACACATTTGTTCGAACGTCAGGTGTCAACATTTTTGACCAGGATGGAAATGCCGACTGGACAAACCCTCGGAGCGACAGTGGAGGAACGGTTACCGATTCGGGATTGGCACCAAATCAAAGCGTGACATATACGATGTATGACAATGATTCGCCGGGAGGTCTGGCAACATTGGGCAGTCCAGCAAAATGCACTACGTCCACCCCCGTCGCGACGGCTCAGCCGTATTTGACTACGATTTTTCCGGGACTTGATACTTACGGCGATATTCACGCTGGTGGTTTAAACCGGTTTACCCCCAATATTGCGACAAAACGAAATAAAAAAGACGTGGTTAGTTGTAAGGATGGTAGTGGTCAGTTGTATGTAAATGATTACCCGAAGAGTATCCACGGCGCATCGGGTCTTTCAGGATCGAGCACAGCGATTTCGGCTACTGGGGCAATCTCCGGCTTTGGCGCAGGCGGATCTCAAAATCCGACTAGCCAGATAAGACTAGGGAACCAGGGTATTATTATTCAACCCGATCCCGATCAACCAAACTACAATCCAGGTAATAACTACGCCTTTCCAATTTGCCAATTCGATAGTGCCGATGATTTTGGGCCCGCCTCGGACTATGCCTCGACTGTACCTGCCCGACCCAAGAAAGGACGCTTGGCTGATAATCATCGTGTAGTTCGCGCAAGCGCAGACGGAAGCCGCAAAGTAATTTACTATGGGACGCTCAAGGGCAACGATGGCGATTCATGCAGCACCGCCGATTTACCAAGCATACTAAGGGACCTAAAGGCGCCGGGGGATGCCATGATTTGGTGCGATGTTCGCGTGGCGGTTCCAGATTCCCCACCGCCCCCTTACTGTGTGTCGCATCCGGCCGACCTTTGTTTAATCGAAAAAGATGCTAATTTTGCTTTGCGTAACGTCGATGATCGTGGCAATATCTTACCAACTCCGATCCGGATCGTAGGGCATAAGAGTATCTTAATCCAAGCTATTGCGTATCACACTTCCTGTCCAGGTGGACTAGCGCCGTGCGTCCCTGTTTCAAATGGTGGCTATTCCAACCCAGTTGGCAGCGACATCATTTACGACAGTCCGGCTTCTGGGTATGCCTCGGTTAAAGATGTGCCGACTTTTGCCATGATTGATCAAGCCAACATCAGCATAGGAAAAGGCGTTACTCAGCTGGATGGCTACTTCTTTGCTGGAGTGAAGCCTAGGCAATTTGTTCAGGGTCATTACTTTAGCTTCCAGGGCTTTATCAAAACCTGCCCGAAAAGTCCGAAAAATAGACCGCAGTACTGCCCAAATCCGCTTCAAGTTCGCGGCATGCTGTCGGCCGTAAAGTTGTTCTTTTGGCGCACAGGTACTACCCAAAATCAGGCCGAACAAATTGGCGGACCGGAATATGGGCTGCTGTTCGCGGGGACACCGCCGCCAGGGTTGTCGCAGGGTTTTCCGTGTACGCCGGACCCGGCCAATGACATTACATGCACCTCCAGCATAACTTTCACCCAGACTGAACAGCCGCCGATCCACTAAATGGAAATAGTAATAAATAAAAAAGCTTATGCTATAGACCTCACCAGGCATTTCCTCTATGATGGATAGGTAATGGCCTTACTGGGTGGAGAGACCAATTTTGTTGGGATTGACATCGGTTCGTCGGGCATCAGATTGGTGCAATTAAAACACGGCGGCGGTAAACCTTTATTGGTAACTTACGGTGAGGTGCCGGCACCTGGCGGCGTAACCGTTAGTGATTCTGCAATCGATCGCGCCAAAGTGGCACAACTACTTGCCGATTTGGCCGGACAAATCAAAGTCTCGACCAAGTTAGCGATAGCCGGTGTGCCGTCGGCCAAGGTTTATACGGCGGTTGCGACGGTTCCTCAGATGAGCAAAGCGGAACTAGCCAAGGGCATTACCTACCAAGCGGAACGGTTAATCCCTGTGCCGCTAGAAAAACTGCGCTTGGCTTGGTCGCCAATAGAAGGCCACGCCGACGCTAAATCGATCGAAGTACTAATTGTGGCAACACCTATTCAAACCACAGATAAATATGTAGAGATTTGTGAAAAGGCCGGCTTTGATTTGACCGCGCTTGAGCCTAATGCAATGGCGACCTCTCGTTCGCTGGCACCTTCGCAAGTAACCGCCCTGATTTTAGACATCGGCGGTTTAATGGCCGATATTACTGTCTTGCAAGCAGGCGTGCCGAGAATTGTTAAGGCCGTGCCGATTGGTGGCCTAACCTTTGCTAAAAGCGTCGCCCAACATCTGGGAGTCGATGAAGCTCAAGCCGACCAGTTTATTCGAAAATTCGGCTTAACTCAGGATAAGCTAGAGGGTCAGGTTCTTGAGGGTCTCAGGCCGGCGGTTGATAGTCTGGTAACTGAAATCGCCCAAGTTACCCAAGCTTTTGGAACTCAGTCGGCCGGAGCAACTCTGGAAAAAATAATTCTGACCGGTTCGGCCACTTTGGTGCCCGGTTTGCCGGCTTATATTGCGACAGCCACCAAAATGCCTGTAGAAATCGGCAATCCTTGGTCTGGCATTGCCTACCCGGCTACTTTGCAAGCCGAGCTGACTAACCAAGCAGCTACCTACGCGGTGGCGGCAGGGTTGGCAATGAAGGAGGATTTGTAATGGTAGCCGGCGTTAACCTGCTGCCGCAGGCCAAGCAAGACAAGCAAAAAGATGTTCGCAAGCGCAGCTTAGTATTGACTCTGCTAGTCGTTATTAACGGCGGCCTAATCGGTTTGATGGTGGTCTTGTTTTTAATCACCCAAACCCAGCACTTAGTTATTAGCCGGGTACAGTCTAGTATTAATGATAAAGAGCAGCAGATTTCCAGCACCAAAAATGTCCAGGACATTTTAACTTTGCAACATAACCTCAACGCCTTGCCCTCGCTTTATAGCGGACGGGTGGCGCTGACCAAATTCTTTGCGCTATTAGAAGACGTGTCGCCTAACTCGGTATTTGTAACCTCACTTTCAACCGGCCAGTCCGGCAAGCTTGAAGTCACCGGCACCGCCCCTAATTACGCTTCGGTCAGTACCTTGGCGGACGCGATGAAGCAAAAGAGTTTTAAGAGTGTGAATTTAACTTCCGCTACCGGCCAAAACGGGGTCGTGTCGTTTACGATTACCGCCACTGCTCCGCTAACGACTGAGGGGACGCAGTAATGGCCATACTTAAGACCGACAAACTGAATCTACCAACCTTGATCGGCGCGGGTTTATTGTTGACTATCATCGTTGGCCTAACTTCGCTGTTTTGGGGCCGCAGTTTAATTGGCCACTTGCTAACCAACAACAAAATTTTGTCGAAAAAACGCGCGGCGGAGCAGCAGCTTTCCAAAAACATCAAAGCCTTAAGCAGCTTATCGTCAGACTACAATAACCTCGGCGATAATCACGACAAGATCCTAGACGCGCTGCCCACAACATCCGACTTTCCCAGCATAGTTAGCATGATGGAGAATTTATCCGGGGACGCTGGAGTTGGGCTGCTTTCGGTGACTCCGGCCGAAAAAGGGTCAACTTCCGTCGCAAAAAGCTCAGGTCCAACCAGCTACTCCTTTACCGCCACAATTAGCGGCGGTTATGATAGCTTCAAGTCCTTTTTGCACGACATTGAACTTTCCAGTCGCCCGCTTAGTATTACCACGATGAAAATTAACGGTAACTCGGCACTTTTAAACATTGACCTTACAATCAAGACCTACTACCAGGGCCCATATAATTTAACGCCCAAAACGGTACCACTCAAATGAAGAAAAAAGACGTCATCTATTTATCAATCACATTGGTAATTTTGTTAGGCACGATCTTTATTTTGCTCGGTAAAAACCTGTTGGGTTCGAAAAGCTCTGCTCAGCAGATTGAGGTAGTCGATCCGATCGACTCTCATTACAACACCGCGGTTATTACCAGACTAAACGACGACTCAGCCTTAAAAGACTTTACGGTTAAAGCTGACTTTAGCGGTCTGGGTAATCAAAATCTGTTTGGGCAATAAAGGAGCGGCGGTGTGTTAACCGTTCAGTCTCAAAAAATCATCGAGGATCAGCTGCTCAAATCGGGCGCCGTAACGGCCGATCAGTTAGGTACGCTCAAGCTGCAAGCTGTGCAATCTGGGAAGCCTTTGTTGTCATTTGTTGCCGAAAAAAAGTTGATCGACGACGAGTTGATGACGAAAATATTGGCCCAAGCTGCCAACAAGCCCTACGTGGCGCTTTCAAGTGCCAACGTCGACCCGAACGTTTTGAAAACTATCTCACTCGAGACGGCTAGGAATTATATGGCCGTGCCCTTTGGCAACATGAAAGGTAAGTTGGCCGTGGCGATGCTAGATGCAAGTAATATTCAGGCCGTAAATGCGCTAAGCAAACAAACCGCGAAGCCCCTGGAGATCTTTATGGCCTCGAGGGGCAGCATTGAACAAATCCTGAAACAATACCCGGTAACTCCACTGCCGCAGGCCCCGCAGACCCCCCAAAGTGTGTTGGCGGCTCAAGAGGCTATCGCCGAAGCTACGGCGGCTTCGGGTGGGCTAATGCCCGAAAGTCACGATCTCCAAACCGTCGTTGAAGACGCGCCAATCACCAAAGCGCTGAATGCCGTTTTAGATTACGCCATTTCGGCCCGGGCTTCGGATGTTCACATCGAACCAAGAGAGAAAGATTTAAAGATTCGTTGCCGGATCGACGGTATTTTGCAGGAGACCATGTCGCTGCCGAAGACGCTGGAACCAGCCCTAGTTTCGCGAGTCAAAATTTTATCCAATTTGAAGATCGATGAGCACCGAGTGCCTCAAGATGGCCAGTTTCAATTTAAGAGTGCGGGCAGGGAAATCGATGCTCGGGTCGCTGTTTCCCCGGTGGCTGAAGGTGAGCAGGTGGTCATCCGGTTGTTAGACAAAACCAGCTCAGCGATTGATCTAAACTCACTTGGCATTCGGGGCAGAAGTTACGACGTTTTAAAAGAGGGCATCAAAAAGCCGTACGGTATGATTTTATCGACCGGCCCGACCGGCTCAGGTAAAAGCACGACGTTGTATGCAGTCATCAAAGAGCTAAATGACGATACGGTAAATATTGTCACTCTAGAGGATCCGATTGAGTATCGTATTGATGGCATTAACCAAATTCAGGTTAATAATGCCGTCGGGCTAACTTTTGCCAGCGGCCTGCGTTCCATTTTGCGCCAAGACCCTAACGTCATTATGGTCGGTGAAATTCGCGACAAAGAAACGGCAGATTTAGGCGTGCAGGCGGCGCTAACCGGGCACATCGTATTGTCTTCGCTTCACACCAACTCGGCTGCCGGGGTACTCCCGCGCATGTTGGATATGGCCGTCGAACCATTTTTGCTAGCCTCTACGATTAATACCGTGATCGGCCAGCGTTTGGTCCGCAAGATTTGTCAGGACTGCAAAAAACCGTTGGAAGCCAACGAAGCGCAGGTGGCTTCAATCAAGAAAACCCTTGAACCCGTCTTGCCTAAAGATAAAGAAACTCAAGGAAGTGCTTCGAAAAAGTTAGGTTATGACAGCTTGCCCCTTGGCGCCCAAAACGCTTATACTTTGTATAAGGCAGATGGCTGCAAAAACTGTGTGAACGGTTTTCGTGGCCGGATTGGCATATTTGAGGTGATTGGTATGAATAGCGCCATCGAGCAACTTTTGGTGCGCCATGCAACTACCTCGGAAATTCATGCCCAGGCCGTAAAGGACGGGATGATCACTATGAAGCAAGATGGTTATTTAAAGGCGCTCGCGGGCATCACAACCCTAGAGGAAGTGGCGCGCGTGGCGGCGGATATGTAATGGAAGCAACCTTGCCACAAATTGAAGTTTTGCTAGAGCAGGTGGTTAAATCTCAAGCCTCCGACTTGCATATTCAGGTTAGCGTTCCGCCGATGTTGCGTGTCGACGGAGTATTGCGGCCGGTCCCCAACACCGAAAAGCTTGATGCTGAAAGCGTTGAGAAGCTGGTTTTTTCCTTGCTGGATGAGGATCAAAAGGAAATCCTACTCAAAGACAAAGAGCTCGACTTTTCGTTTGCGTTTGGAGAGTTAGGGCGTTTCCGGGTTAACGCCTTTCACGAAAAAGGTAATTTGGCTGCGGCGCTGCGCTTGATTCCATCGGAAATCCGCTCCATCGAACAGCTGAAACTGCCAAAGGTCATTAATAACTTTGCCGATTTACAGCAAGGCTTGGTTTTAATTACCGGCCCGACCGGTTCGGGTAAATCAACTACCTTGGCCGCCATGATTGATAAGGTCAACACCGAACGCGCGGCGCATATCGTAACGATCGAAGACCCAATTGAATACACTCATTCTGCCAAAAAATCTATCGTAGTTCAGCGGGAAGTCCACTACGACACCTATTCATTTGGCGCTGCACTCAGATCCAGTTTGCGTGAGGACCCCGACGTTGTGCTAATTGGTGAAATGCGAGACCTTGAGACGATTTCCTCTGCGATTACTATTGCCGAAACCGGCCACCTAGTGCTGGCTACGCTTCACACCAACTCGGCCGCTCAGTCGATTGACCGTATCGTTGACGTTTTTCCGCCTTACCAGCAGTTGCAAATTCGCGTTCAGTTAGCCGGCATGCTCCAAGGCATATGTTCCCAACGGTTGATTCCGCAGGTTGGGGGCGGCCGAATTGTCGGTGCCGAAATTTTGGTGGCCACGCCGGCAGTCCGCAACGTTATTCGCGAAGGCAAAACCCACCAACTCGACGCTATTATTCAAACCGGTGCAGAGCGGGGGATGCAGTCGATGGACAAAACTTTGGTTGAGCTGGTCCAAGCCGGTAAGATTACTTACGACGACGCCAAAATCTACGCCGTCGACCTCGACGAACTAGAACGGTTGATGAGAGGCTAAAGTGCAGACTTACGTCTTTACGGCTAAACAGGAGGCGACCGGCGAAGAGGTTTCTTCCGAAGTCCAGGCCGACAACGAACAAGCGGCTGCGCAGGTTTTAATCGGTCGCAATCTTTACCCGATCACGATTGAAGCCAAGTCTGGGGCAAGGGGCGCCAAACAGCTACCGTTTTTCAAAAACCACATTCCAACCAAAGATAAAATTCTCTTTACCCGCCAGCTTTCGACGCTGATTAATGCCGGTTTGCCGATTATGCAGTCGCTCAATTCAGCGATGGAACAGGTTAATTCGCCGGCCCTAAAGGCTGCGGTGGCTAATATTATCGCCGATGTTGAAGGCGGCTCCAGTTTGGCGGCCTCGATGGCTAAAATGCCGAAGATTTTCAACCAAACCTACGTCAGTGTAATCGCGGCTGGTGAGGCCTCTGGATCGCTCGACAAAGCCTTGGCTCGTTTGGCGCACCAGATTGAAAAAGACGCGCAGATTCTTTCAAAAGTCCGCAGTGCACTTTTTTACCCGGCCATCGTCGTAGCAGTAGTATTGGGAGTTTTGACCTTCATGTTGCTCGTGGTGTTGCCGCAGGTTGGCCAAATGTATAAAGACTTTAACCGGCAACTACCGTTTATAACGCGGATGCTGCTGTCTATTTCCAGTTTCGTCGCGCATTTTTGGTGGCTGTTTATCGTACTGCTCGGCGGCGGTTATTACGCGCTTCGTAACTACATCAAATCTACCCAAGGTCGGAGGCAGTGGGATCGTTTTAAACTCAATCTTCCGATATTCGGCAAGTTACTGCGGAAGGTTTATATGGCTCGGTTTGCGCGCAGTATGGCAACCTTGCTCTCTAGCGGCGTGCCGGTTTTGAACGCTATGGCAACGACCCGCGGCGCGATCGGCAATGAGATTATTGCCGAGCAGTTGGACGCTGCCGCTTCAGAGGTGAGAGGTGGTAAACCATTGTCTACTGCACTGCATAATGAGCCAGATTTCTTAAAGATTGTGCCGCAAATGATCAAGATTGGTGAAGATTCGGGGTCAATCGACTCCACGCTCGATAAGCTCGCTGGATATTATGAGGATGAGATCGACGAGGCCGTTAAGAATTTATCGACCGCCATTGAGCCGCTTTTAATGGTGGTTTTGGGTGTAGTAGTCGGCGCGATTTTAATTGCCGTTTTGCTGCCAATCTACGGATTAGTCGGCCAGAGTTTAGGCTAGGGTTGACGGCTAAGCATAAGTAGAATAATCTAGAGATAGATATGGGCGTGTTCTTACCAAGAAAAGACGGGCAAAAGGGGTTTACCCTGATTGAAATCATGCTGGTGCTGGCAATTGCCGGTGCTATTTTCGTGATCGTCTTCTTGGCCGTTGCCGCTGCCAACAAAGGCAAAAAAGACACCGCCGCGCGTTCAGCTGCGTCGCGGCTGCTTGCATCCGCAGAACAGTTTGCCTCCAACAACAACGGAGCGTACCCAGCCAACTGTGGTGATGTAGACAGTGGCGGTAAAGTATTTAAGGATCAATACTTTTATAACGGTGGAACGAGCAGTGGTAACTTTACCTGTGAGGACAGTAACCCAACGAACCTAGGCGAGTCTAGTCACCTTGGTTATACCTTAAATGGTACTACCGTCACAGTTTGCTATTGGGCGGCTACCGGTGACGACTTAAATTGCGATATACATAACTAGTACTTATTAGATATAATACGCTTATGGTTATGGCGTATTTTTTTGGTCTAGGGTTAATTTTAGGCAGCTTTGCTAACGCCGTTATTTGGCGGATTAAAAACAAGAAATCCTTTGTACGCGGTCGGTCGATGTGTCCGGACTGCAAACACCAACTGGCAGCCAAAGATCTAGTTCCGGTCTTGTCGTGGATTTGGCTAAGAGGCAAATGCCGTTACTGCAAAAAGCCGATAAGCGTCCAGTACCCATTGGTTGAGCTACTGACTGGCGTTTTGTTTGCCGGGATTTATTCCATGATTCGTCCAAGCACACCGCTTAGCTGGTTTGAACTGGTTTTTTGGCTGTATTTAGCTGTTAGCTTCGTGATTTTAGCGATTTATGACCTTAAGTGGATGCTGATACCGGATTTAATTTTATTACCGATGATCGTTGTTGCATTGCTGCGGCTGCCGATTCTTTTCTTCATCTTTCACCAACCGTTTAGCATTATTCGGGGGCCGTTGATCGCGGCGGCGGTGGTCGGTGCGCTATTTTACTCCATGGCACTGCTTTCAAAAGGTAAGTGGATGGGCGGCGGCGATATTAAATTGGTCTTTTTGATTGGATTGGTTCTCGGGATTCAACTAACCTCTTTAACGATGTTTTTGGCGACTGGTTCGGCGGCGATCGTTGGCGGAATCCTGATTCTAACCAAGAGAATTAAAACGCATTACATTGCCTTCGGTCCGTTTCTGATTGCCGCAACGTTTATCGCGCTGTTTTACGGCCACCACATTATCAGCCTTTACCTTGGTGCTTTCGGCTTAAATTCTCTCTTTTAACTCATAGGGCTATCAGGTACAATCAAAATGGTTATGTTTGATGTGGAGGGTATGGTAAGCCCTGGTTTTACTTTAGTTGAAGTTACTCTGGTGCTGGGGATCATCGCGACCCTGGTGATTTTGGCATTTCTTGGCCAGGGCGAAATTCGTGCTCGCGCCCGACTAACCGATGCTGTCGACCGAACGGTCGTAACTCTTTCTAAAGCCCAAAGCGATGCCAACACCACACGAAACGACAGCTCTGATCCAGCAACCAGGGGGACCGACGACACCCAGGTTTTTTTTGGCGAGTTGGTCAAATTTACCGGTGGGAGTAGTGATGTAACGATTACGCCACTTTGGCACGGTGACAGCGATTGTGTAGCCAGCGGCGATCCTGGCTGTACTCTTAGCACACCCGATCCGGTGACAACCTTCGAAATCCCCAACGGGGTAAAACCCAAGCTAAGTACAACTGCTGTGTCAGTAGTCTTTGCCAGAGACCGGAGTACTGGCAGGCCGGAAACATACCCCCTTGATGGTAATTTAGCCGATCCTGAGATTCTGGATTTCAGCAACTACGATGGCGGTAACATACTGGCCAAGCTGACAATAGAGTTGGATGATGGCCGAAATCACTGTGCCGATATAACTGTCGACGCGACCAATCCTAGCAATGGCGTAATCAATAGGGCGTACGTGGCATGTCACTAAGGTCTGACCAACATGGTGACACCCTAATTGAGGTGGCGCTAGCCATGGCCATTTTGGGCGCCGTTATCGCTGCGGCTTTTGCCATAAGTAATCGGGCAATTAGGCTTTCGACCGACGCTAAAGAACGAGTTTACGCCGCTAATTTGCAACAATACCAGGCCGAAGCTCTGCGCAGCCTGCACGATAATTTGACCTGGGATCCAGACTTTATTAATGGCCCTCAGGCTTTCAATGCCGGAGTACCGGTAGTGAGTGGACCGCCCAAAACCGACTACGCTACTCCCTGCTCCAACGATCCGAACGATTTGGACAAAATCCCTCCCGGGAGTCGTTTCTATATCTCCCGGTCATCAAGCGGTCTCTGGAAAATTAACAACGGAACTTTGACCGATGGAATATTTCTCGGATGTGTAGTGCGTCACTGGCCAGACCCCGATAGTAGCCATATGCGGTTCGACATTTTCGTTCAATGGCCTTCCCAGGGCTCAAAGGTCGTTAATAAATCGGTACTAACTACTTATCAAATCAATAATCCAACTATTTCGGGTGGGCCATGAGGCGGCAGGCAGGCTTTACGTTAGTTGAATTAATCATCGCCATGGCGATTTTTGCCGCGGCTTTGTCGGTCATTACCATCAGTTTCGTCGGCTTGGTGAGAATCCAACGCAGCGCAGCGTCTGACCGAGCAACCCTAGAGAATGGCCGCAGAATTATCGACAGCATGGTTGGCGACATTCGTTCATCGGGCACGGTTGAAGTTTGCACTAATCCGATTGGCGGCGTTACGGGCAGTGCTTTGGTTGTAAATAATGGTAGTCCGACCATGTACTTCGTTTACAGCGATAAAACCCTGCAAAAATGGAGTAGTCCACCCAGCGACGCCTGTTCGGCCGGATCCGTACCGGCGCCGGGTAGCAGCTCCGACGTCACCCAATTAACCTCTAACGGCGTAACCGTTAGCAACTTGGTACTCCTGATGGTTGATTATGGGACTGGAAAGAGTCTCAGTGTTGATATTGACTTGAGACTGCACGGTCAGGGTAATGTCGAAGATCATATTCACACCGCGGCCACCACGCGCGGTAGTGGCGGGGGAGGCTAGTGTTGAGAAATCAGAGAGGAGTCGTATCGATATTAACCGTCACGTTCTTTAGTATTTTGGTGATGATTATCGCGCTGGGTACAATTTTGGCCCAGACTAAGGAGCTGCGTCAGTCCACCGATGCCGATCAGTCAATCCGATCGTACTATGCAGCTGAATCGGGAGTTGAGCAGGCTGTTTTTTACTTATCGTCGAACAATACATACAAAACTCCTCCAGGTACCTGTTTGGACAACAATATAATTCCCAGTTTGTCCGGTACTAACGGTCTTGAAATTACCTGCGCTAAAGTTGAGCCCAACAGCGTTAAATCGGGAGCCACTTTAAAGCAGGAAGAGTCTACTCAAATTGACCTGAGCGGCCAGCCGAGTATTTATAGGATGCAGCTGAACTGGAACGACCCAGGAGAAGTGCCTTACGACGATTACGTGCCGACTACCGGTGGCGCGCATGGCTTGTACGCTGGTTCGGCCGCAATTTTGCCAGCGACAGGTACGTGGGGAATTCCCGCGTTGATGGAGGTCACGGTTTATTACTTCCCCACTACTAATATCCAGCCGAATGGGGTGCGGGCCAAAACGATTTATCTGCGACCGTCCGCTAATGGTTCTTCCGTTGCTTCTTTTATGCCCGCGCGTCCAGATCAGGTCCAAGCGGTAAAGTGCGAACACAAGACTGGCCTATCCTGTGCCGTTCAAATCAATAACTTCCCGCCTTTAGCTAACCCAACCGACCCCGTCAGTTACGTGGTGAGGTTCCGCCCGCGTTATCATGCGGCGACTTATGCGGCAGAATTTTTCAATGATCATAACCAGAATATTACGCCAGGCGGCGGCGGAGTCAGAATTGATGTGACCGCTCGAGCTGGAGATATCTTTAGGCGTATCGTGGCGACCGCCGGAGGCAATGCCGAGCCCTTAACCGATGGTCTAGACTACGTCATTTTCACCCAACAGGATATCTGCAAAGACATAAGCGTTGATTCTGCCACCGGAAAAGTTTCGGGACTTTTCGGTACGGGCCCTAATTGCAGGCAAGACGAAGATGGCATAGGCGATCCCGACACCGACGAATAGATTACTTATCGTGGAATTTGTCGTGGACTTCTTTGAGTTGAGGATTGGTTAAATGCGTGTAAATCTGGGTTGTTGCCACATTGGCGTGACCAAGCAGACTCTGCACGCTGCGCAAATCGGCTCCGTTACGTAATAAATCGGTCGCAAATGAATGACGAAGAGTGTGCGGCGTCACTTCTTTGGTAATTCCAGCCCGTTTGGCGTAGGTTTTTACCATTCGTTGAACGCTGCGCGGTGTCAGTCGGGTATATTTGCCATCGTCTGCATCGCTTTTAGAGCCGCTGTAGTGGATGAAGAGGGGCTTAAAGCTATCTTTACGGGCATTTAGGTACTTCGCGAGCCAATCGGCCGCTTCTTGGCTGATAAAGACTGGACGATCTTTCTTGCCCTTGCCGCGGACTACAAACTCCCGACGATCCAGGTTGATTTGATCTCGTTCAAGCGATACCAATTCCGATACCCGCAACCCGCTAGAGAAGAGCAGCTCTAGGATCGTATGGTCTCGCAAACCGGAGGGACTGGTAATATCGGGCGTTTCAATTAAGCGTTTTACCTCTTCGGGGTCGAGGAAGCCAACCTGTGGTCGTTTGACGCTCGCTAGCTCGACTTTGTCGCTGGTTAAGGTCTTGATATCTCTTTTAGACAGATACTTTAGAAAGCCCCGCAAAGCTATTAAGTGGTAGTTCTGAGTGGTTTTACCGATCTCTTGTCCAGTCTGGTCTTTTAGACGGTTAAGCCAAAGGCGATACTGGCGAATCATCTCGTTGTCGATTTTCGAAACGTCGACGTCGTCGGAGAACTCCATAAAGCGGGTGAGGTAGTGATGATAATTTTCAATGGTTTTCTGTGACCGATTTTGCTCAATTTCTAAGTGTTCCAAAAAGTCGGTCAAAAGCTCGCTGATACTCATACTTTGATTTTAGAGCTTGTGTCGCAAAATGGGAAAAAGGATAACTATTTTTAGAACAAAAAATGTGGACGGTTTATAAAGTCACTTTGAACATTATAGTTATTCGAATTTGTTTAAAATAGCTTAATGTAGGGGAAAATCACAACTGTGACCGGAACCAAAATAGAGCAATTGCGGCTGCAACGCTAACATTTAGTGAGTCTTTTTGTCCAAACATTGGGATCTCCAAAACGGCATCACAATGTTTTAAAACTTCATTATTCACTCCGCCAAGCTCTTGCCCAACTATTAACGCCGCGGAGAATTCGAGCCGAGTTTTAAAGATATTCACCGAAGCCTTAGACTGCTCCAATGCATAAATCGTACGTCGCTCCTGTTTTAAATTATTGATGGCATCAACCGTATCGGCGAAATACTCAAACGGCAAAGTCTTTTCGGCTCCGAGTGCGGTTTTGGCGAGCGCTTTTTCGGCGCGCTCAATGACGTAGGGCGGCCGGTGATCATTTTCTACCCGAGGATGGGGACAAATTCCGCACAGAATTAGTTTTTCAATGCCGGCACCGTCAGCGGTTCGAAAGAGCGAACCGACATTGTAGGCGCTGCGAATATTATCGGCCACCAAAACTAAGGGAAATTTTGCCACAACCTATTTATACAGCTTGGATCGATAGGTTAATATTGATTGGATGTTAATTCTTAAAGCGATCGTTTTGGGCCTGGTGCAGGGTCTGACCGAGTTTATCCCAGTTTCAAGCTCGGGACACTTACTCCTACTCGATCACTTTTTACACTTTTCGGCCGGCGGCTTCGCTTTTGATACGCTGCTGGATGCGGGGACGCTAACGGCGCTGCTTATTTTTTTCTGGAAGGACATCGTGATGCTAGCTAAATCGATATTCGTTAAAGATGAGAATACAAAACTAGCCTGGTTGCTGTTATTGGCGACGATTCCAGGAGTAATCGGCGGAGTGCTGCTTGAGAATGCGGCTAAAACCGTTTTCCGCAGTGATGCGTTAGTAGCTGTCAATTTGATCGTGGTTGGTGTGATTTTGTGGGTGGCCGATCAATACGGCAAAAAAAAGGATCATTTAGATAAGATGACTCCCCCTAAAGCATTAGGCGTTGGTTTGGCCCAGGTAGTCGCGCTTATCCCCGGGGTCTCACGATCGGGTATCACTATTAGCGCTGGTTTGGCGGAGGGTTTTGATCGGGTGAGCGCCACCCGGTTCTCGTTCTTGCTGTCGGCGCCGATTATCGCTGGCGCGACGGTGAAGGTTCTGCTTGAGCACGACTCGGTCAAAATGATTACCTCCCATCCAAGCCTATTCATCCTGGGGAACCTGGCGGCGCTGATTAGCGGCTACTGGGCAATCAAATTCATGCTGGATTACTTGGCCAAACATGGCCTGAAACTCTTTTCTTACTACCGGATCATTTTTGGACTGCTTGTACTCCTAATTGTGCTTAAGAAATGAGTGCTTTCAGTCTAACTGGAGTCGCGACTGATTTAATTTCGTCTTTGGGCTATGGCGGGTTGGCTTTTGGCTTAGTGCTCGATAGTGCCGGGTTACCGATTCCTTCCGAGGTATTATTGCCGATTTCGGGCGCGTTGATTAATAGCGGGCGTTTTAGTTTGGCGGCAGTGGTTATCGTTGGAATCTTGGCCCAAACCGCGGGTGCGGTGCTGTCTTACTGGATCGGAGCCACCGGCGGGCTAATTTTGGTAAAGAAATATGGCAAGTACGTGTTGTTTTCTGAACATGAACTAGGGATCGCCGAAAGGGCATTTAACCGCTACGGCCAATGGCTAACCTTCTTTGGGCGATGTGTTCCGGTGGTGCGCACTTATATTGGCTATCCGGCTGGCTTAACCAAGATGGACTTCAAGAAATTCCTGGCAGCGACGGTAGTTGGGTCAACCTTTTGGACGCTTCTTTTAACTGAACTTGGTGTACGTCTCGCAACACCCGCGAGACTCTTAGGGCTCGATCATCTCTTCCGGAGGTTTAATTTGATCGTGCTTGTCTTGCTAGTTGCGGCTGTGATCTGGTATGTTAGACGCCATCTGAAAAGGGCCTAACTGTGAGCGAAAACCAAACTACACTTTCAAACGGATTACGGATTGTAACTTCTGAGATGCCGGGGGCGCAAAGCCTGACGGCTTCGATTCTGGTTGGAGTTGGCAGTCGCTACGAAGACTTTAGTGCTAACGGCGGAGTGTCGCATTTCCTCGAGCACTTACTCTTCAAGGGCACCGAAAAGCGCCCGTCGGCCAAGATTATTTCCGAGGAAATCGATGCGGTCGGTGGTTATAACAACGCCTACACTTCTAACGACCTGACGAACTACTACATCAAAGTGCCCAAGCGTTACAGCCAACTAGCCGTTGATATCTTGTGTGATATGGTTCGCCACCCCTTGTTTGACGCCGAAGAGTTGGATCGAGAGCGTGGCGTGATTATTGAGGAGATGAATGTTTACCGAGATGATCCAGCGCGGTTTGTCGGCACACTGGTTCCACCACTCATCTGGCCGAGCGACCCTTTGGGTTATGACATTATTGGTACCGAAAAGGTAATCAACACCATTAAGCGTGACAAGGTGATTGAGTATAAGGAGCGCTATTACAACCCGAAAAACTTAGTTGTCTCGGTTGCCGGCAAAATTAAGCACGAGGAGATTGTTGAGCAGCTCGAGGATTTGATGGGCGACATGAAGGGTCCGGCTCAAAAGCAGCATACGAGGGCGGTTAAAAGCAGCGCGACTAAGCTGATTAATTCGGTTGAAAAAGACACTGCTCAGGCGCACTTTATTATCGGCTCGCGGGCCTATCCCTACATGCATAAAAACGATGCCGCTGCCAAGGTTGTTACTAGCATTTTGGGCAGGGGCATGAGCTCACGACTCTTTATTAATGTGCGTGAACGGAAGGGACTGGCCTACCATGTCTACGCCCACTTGCAGAACTTCGTCGACACCGGCTACTTCGAGGCTTACGCTGGCGTTAACCTCGACAAGATCGAAGAGGCTATGGAGGCGGTTATGGAGGAGTTAATGCAAATTCGCGAGCAGCCGGTTACACCGCTAGAATTAACCAAAGCCAAACATCAACTGCGCGGGCAACTAGAAATGGCATTGGAAAACAACACGAACGTAGCTGAACGGCTAGGAACCCAACTCATTCTGCTCGATAAGACTCGCTCGGTTGATGAGCAAATGGAGGAGATCGAAGCGGTAACCATGGAAGACGCATTGCGCGTGGCCAGCGATATGCTCGATCCCAAAAATTTGCGCTTAGGAATTATTGCTCCGAACACAAAGGGTGCAATCAAAAACTTCGAGAAGTTGGTGAAGGGCTAATGGAGCGGACGTTGATTGTCTTTAAGCCGGATGCCGTCCAGCGAGGACTGGTTGGAGAAATCTTGGCTCGATTTGAAAAAGCTGGCCTAAAGATTGCGGCTACAAAAATGATCGCACCCGATCGAGATCACTACTACCACCACTACGAAACCATCGGCAAAATGATTTCCCGGCGCAGCGAGGCTCAGTTTGAGCGAGCGTTGTCACTAATGCAGCAAGGTCCGGTAGTTGCCGTGGTGCTTGAGGGGATCGGGGCCGTGGCGTTGGTTCGTAAAATGGTTGGCGTAACAGATCCGAGCGTAGCTTTGCCGGGGACGATTCGAGGTGATTACGCCCATATTAGTATCGCCCACGGCGATGAGCAGGACGTCGCGGTTACTAATTTAATACACGCTTCGGGCGACGCGGACGAAGCCAAAGCCGAGATTGCCCACTGGTTCAGTGAGGCTGAGTTGTTCAATTACACCACTGCCCACGAGCATTTCACGCAGCCTAAGAAGAAAAAATAGTCTGATTCCAGTATAATCTGTAAGCCCTGCCCCCGTAGCTCAGTGGATAGAGCGCCGCCGTCCTAAGGCGGGCGTCGGGAGTTCGAATCTCTCCGGGGGCGCCATTCGACGAATTGGAGGCGAGATGTCAGCCGTGACGGAGAATCCGCTGTTTGACCAGTTCAAGCGCTTGCTCTTTTATCGGATCGAAGCTACTGTCAGCGGCGTTAACGAGCGCGAAATCGATGATATTGTCGAGGATAAGTTTGGTCAGGAAGGCATCGACTACCTCGCGGATTGGCTGGAGTACCATTTCCACTTCAAGATCCTTGATCGCAACCCGCTCAATGGCAACATCTACCGGAAACGCATGAGACAGGAGGACGATGACAGGATTCAGAACATTAAGCCCAATAAGTATCTTTAGGCCAGTACAGCCAGTGCTGGCCTGTAGTTTGCTAGAATACTCTTATGGCTAAGCAAGCGAAGAAGGAAAAGTCGGAACGCAGGTTTCCTGGGCAGCACGACAACGAAGAGGTGTTGCTGGTTTTTCATCAGCACCCATTGGTTATGCGCAAAGCGTTGATTTTCGGCCTGCTTCTTATCTTGGCATCGGTTGTCCCAGCTTACTTTTGGCCACTTCAAAGTTGGGTCTGGACGCCGGTTTGGGTGACGTTTGCCTTGGTCGCAATCGGCTGGTTTTACCGATGGATAGGTTGGTATTACAGCATTTATATTTTTACCAGTGAGCGGGCAGTAGAGATTAAGCAAAAAGGCTTTTTTAACCGAAAAGTCACCGAGTTTGGCATTGATAAGGTTCAAAACGTAAACTACCACATCAAGGGCTTGCAGGCTGTGATGTTTCAGTACGGCGAAATCACCATCCAGACTTACGTTGGAGACCTGATAATGCCGCAAATCTATAAGCCCGTGCCGATCCACAGCAAGATCTTAAAGATCGTCCACGACGTTCAGGCTGCCCTGCCGCCGGATCTTTAGTGTATGATGGTTAAAGTGTTTTTACCGAAGGAGTACTGTGGCTAAATCGACCAATAAATTACAGCAAAGCACCGCGGCCTATTGGGCCAAATTAAAAGGCTGGCTACCCGAAAGCGGAGATCGCAAAACCTGGTTTTTGGTTGGCGGAGCGGTAGTTGGAGCCGTCGTGGTCTTTTTATTGGTTTTTAGCGTTTTGATCTATCACTACAAAAGCAAAAGCCCAGTAGTTTCAGCTGTTTCAAAAGTGGTGCCGTTTCCAGCCGAAGAAGTTGATGGCCGCTTTGTGAGCTACAACGAGTTTTTGTTTACCTTATCCTTTTTGCAGCATAACTGCGCCTACTACAAACTAAAAAATCCGGTATGTACCGACGCGAAACAGTCACGCCAGTGGTCGCTTGATCAGCTCAAGGAAAAAGCCGTTATTAAAAGGTTGATCGACAAATATGACGTGAAGGTTACTCAGAAAGAGCTGGATGCTACAGCTAAACAAATCGTGGATCAGGCTGGGAGTAAAGCAAAGCTAACAACTACCCTTGCTAGCGTTTATGGTTGGAGTTACAACGATTTTATAGACCAACTCAAGTTCCAGCTGGCAACCCAAGATCTGAAAACTAAGATTGGTAACGACGAAAGTATTAATGCGGCAGCCAAGGCTAAAGCCGAGGACATTTTGAAACAAGCTAAAGCTGGTGCCGACTTTGCCGGGCTAGCCAAGAAGTACTCTCAAGACACAGCCACAGCTTCAAACGGTGGAGATTTGGACTTTTTCGGTAAGGGTAAGATGGATCCGGCCTTTGAGGCTGCAGCATTTGCCGTCCAGCCTGGCCAGATCGTTGATCATGTCGTGAAAAGCCAGTATGGATACCACGTCATCAAGGTGACCGACAAAAAAGATGACCAGATTCGAGCCTCGCACATTCTTATTAAGACCGTTGATGTTGACTCTTACGTTAAGCAACTGGTCTTTAAGTCTAACGTTAAAACTTTTCTAAAGCCCTAACGGCAAGGAGCGCCCAGTCTCTTGACTGAGCGCTCCTAATAGCGCCAACCGCCTAGTTCGGCAAACAGCTGAGTGAAGCTTTCGATGATGGCGCGAATGATCCGTTTGAGCCGAGTGAATCGGCGCGGGCGGTTCATCGCTCATCAAGGATTTGGGGAAGCCGACGGTTGATGGTCTCAAGGTCCTGAGTCCGCCGCCGGCTTTCCTGAGTTTGCCTGCGTTTGCTGAGGTGCTGGACCGTCAGCAAGATTGCTACGGCGATGAACGCCAAGACTCCGAGAATGGCAAGCATTAGCCACTCGACTTCGCCTGGAATGTTAAACATTGCTTCAACCCCTCGCTCGAAGATTTGACCTAGGGATTTTACGTCAAAATATAGCGCATTTCAACCGAGAGAACCACAAACATTGTGTTTGTGCTGATTTAGTGTATAGTTGCCGGCGTAGGTTTCTTTCCCGTTCGTGTTCCGGTTCGTCCGTGAGCGAAGGCAAAAGAAGGTCGACCCCTACGCTCATGTAAAAGTAAACGGAATACCAATGGCAAAGAAACTTTTTGTTGGTAGCTTGGCTTGGGCCACTACCGATGACGGTTTGAAGGCTGCTTTTGAAGCTGTCGGTCCGGTCGCTTCTGCGAACGTGATCTCCGACCGCGACTCTGGCCGCTCCAAAGGTTTCGGCTTCGTTGAAATGGAAAACGACGCCGATGCCGACAAGGCTGTTGCCGAGCTCAACGGAAAAGAGCTCGACGGCCGCCCGATCACCGTCGCTGAAGCCCGCCCTAAGGCGGAGTAATCTTCCTAAAAAAGACCCCTACGCGGGTCTTTTTTAGTTATGATGAGTTAATGAGTTCATATGAGGAGATTCGGCGACAGTATTGGCCGGAACGAATCAAGGTTTTGTTGGTGGCTGAGTCGCCGCCACCGGAGGATTTTGCTGGAGGTAGCCGGCATTTTTATCGTAGCAAGCCAAGGCAGGATGATCGATTATTTAGCAACACAATCCGAGCGCTTTATCCGGAAGCGGCTGAGCTATCGGAGAACGAATTACAACAGCAAAAAGAGCAGTGGCTGCGCCGGTTTCAATCCGATGGCTTTTATATGACCGAAGCACTCGAAAAATCGCTGCCCCATGCCGTCAAAAAGCCCGAGAGGCAGAAGTTGATCAGCGAAGCCCTACCTCGACTAATCGAACGTCTCAAAGAAATTTGCGACAAAGACACGAAGATAATTTTGATCAAATCGAATCCTTTTGCCGTTGCGGGCGAACCGTTAAAAGAAGCAGGATTTAATGTTTTGAATAAGGCATTGGTCGATTATCCAGGCCAGTACAACCAAACCGCTTACCGAGAAAAACTAGCAGTGTTGCTTAAATAACGACGAAAGCCCTCGGGTTTAGTGACTTTCGTCGCCCGAAGGCTTTGGCTGCCAAATGATTCTTTTTGGCGGGTTGAACTTGATGGTCAGGTTTTGACCCCGGTGAATGATGTGGTATCCGCGGGTGACGAAGATACCCATCGCGCTGCCCTCGCGATCAACGCTGATCTGTGTCCAGGGTGCCACGATAGCTTTTTTGGCTCGTGGCGGGCGGGCTTTGACGCTGTAATTCTTGGCGTACAAGTAGGGACAGACCGCGAAAGCGTACCTTGCGCACTCTTCATGCATCGCCGGCTCCGGCGTTATCCTGCTTCGCAGGACGACCTCATCGCCAATGCATGCGATCCAGTAGTCGAACGGCTGACCGCATTGACCGCAAAAACGCTCTTCGATGGCTTGGCGACGCCTGACTTCATCGTTGAGGCTGAATTGTGGTACACCTTTGTCGTCGAGGTTGACGAGCCATGGGATGGGCTGTCCGTTGTACTGCGGAAGACCTTGCATCCGCTCCGGAACGATCATCGTTGAGGGATGCAGGCGTCATCGCGCCAGCCGTCGAAGTCGAGTCGAACGCCACAGTGGACGCACATTATGGGATTGTTCTCGTGATACGGGCCCAAACTTGGCTTGTGGAAACGATGCATCGTTCGACGCGTCGTCGTGTTGGTGGCTTCGTTGCGCAGGATGCCGGCCTTGAACGTATTACTCTCGTCTTCGGCCTGCTGTGCCAACCGCAACAACTCGCCCCCCTCATCTTCGACCGACCTTTGCTTGCTCATTTTTCCACCTTTGCTCTAGTCCGCCCCTAGCGCCTGGTATTCTAGCTAAAGTAAGTCGGATTTGCTAGTATATTTCGGTTACAGTTACTTAGGGGCCCGTAGTGTAGTGGTTAACACGCCTCCCTGTCACGGAGGAGATCGCCGGTTCGAGCCCGGTCGGGCCCGCCAAGAATTATGATCGAAAAAGAAATTAGGAATTATCTAAAGCAGGCGAAGGCGATGCAGTTGGCCACAGTCAATGGGGATCAACCAGCGAACGCCACGGTTTATTACGTTAATGATGATGATTTGAATTTGTATTGGATTTCTACGACAGACAAACATCACAGCCGCAATATCTCTAAGAATCCCAAAGTAGCAGTAGCCATCTCGGTTCAGGAAAGCGAACCGACCGTTGGAATCCAGATCGAAGGCGTCGCATCGCGCATCACTGATCCAGCTGAGTTGAGGGGATCGGCCGAGCTATACCACGCTAAATTTCATCACGATCCAAAATTTGTTGAGGATTTTACGGCGGACAAACGCAAGCACAAATTCTATAAGCTGATACCACAGAAGATATGGCTGAACCGAGGCCTTAAGCTTACCGAATGGAAACCGGGTAAGTAGAAGATATACTCCTGATACGTTACAATACTCTTTATCTATGGCAAACGAACCCACTAAAGCCCCAAGAACCCTAAGCGACATTCGGCCGCCGAGTCGCATTGCCAAACCTCCGCAAGCCCCTGTCGCTAAGCCGGCTCCAGTAAAGACAAAAGCGCCAGAACCAGTGGTCTCTGAGCCTACTCCGGCTGCTCAAGCTCCGGTTAAGGCCGCTACTCCCAAGAAAAGCGGAGGACTCTGGAGGGGCCTGCTCTACACCGTTATCATCTTGCTGCTATTGGCTGCAGTGGCCGCTGCTTACTGGTACTTCTTCGTCAAGAAGCCAACAGTTTAAAAGCTTAAGTATTATTCTCTAAAACTAACATTTTTAACTACGCTAGCTTTGTAATTAATGCTAATGATTAGTCATTGGGATTACATCACAATAGGATCAATTAATTGAAAGGGCGGCCAAGTGTCAAGCTCGAGGGGTAAAAGAGTCAAGTTAGTCGGGGAAGCGGAGATGGAGGCGGACGTCTTCTGGATGAGCCTGGAAGAGGCTAAGCAGGCGATATCCGACAAGTACGAGTATTTGGCTGAACGATACGAACGGCGCAAGCCTAAGTCCAAGCAATAGCTAGATCGGCCAAAGAAGTGCGAACCGTGGCAGCGGTTCGCTTTGTGTTTTAAATTGCTGGCATGATCACCATGTTGATAAATCCTGGAGCGGGTAACGGGAGTCGAACCCGTCTCTCGACCTTGGGAAGGTCGCATACT
>CAYZIN010000008.1:0-35407 GCA_964478595.1 uncultured Candidatus Saccharibacteria bacterium
GCGGTGGACTGAATGGGCTTTAGAGCCCGAGGATCGTCCCGCGTGGCTCGATGAAATCTTCGCTGGGCTCTACGGCAGTGAAGACCGGAGCCTCACCCGAGTGAGAGTGCTCGTTACTACAATCCTCGCCGAAAGCCAGATCAAGGACGCGGCCAAGGTAGCTGAACGAATCCTCGACGAGATTGGTTTTATCCATCTACTGGAGATCATGAACGAGCGAGACGTTCTCAAGGACATTGTCGAACGGCGCCAGCAGTAGGCTTGCTCGTCAAACGAAGGGCGCTGACCCAGGTCAGCGCCCTTTCTCTTTGCGCTTTTTGGTTGACTTCGGCAGTGAATTTGCCAAATTGGTAAGTGCGGCCTGCCAATCAGGGTTCGAAAGCGGTCCAACCAGGCCAGCCAAGAATTTATTTTCGAACCAAAAAGAAACAACCCTCCCCGGTGACCGAGGAGGGTTGTGTGTTTCATGCGGTGGCCAATCCGCTTTCAGGCCAGGCCTTCTTTCTTCCGTCGCCATTTGAGTAGTGGGACCGGCTGGCCGCGTCTATCCTTTTCGGCTAGTCGTTGAAGTTCTGGGCCATCCCAGAGACCTCGCACGTCGACGCCTTTGTCCATCAGCTCCCGATGCAGCTTCCTTATCTCCGCCGCCCGGCGAGCCCAGTAGCTCATGATCTCTCCTATCTTTTTCGTAGGGCCAGGGTGAACCAGTTGCTGCTGCCGATTTGCTGGTGGTCTTCGTGGACAAGCTCCAACGGCTCGGCAAGTTCGGTGACTAGTTCGGCGGTGTAGTAGTAGAACATCCGATCACCGTAGTCGTCTTGCTTCAGCTCGGCCGAGTAGTTGCTGCGCTCCTTGAGTGAAATCAGCGCGATTCCACCTTGACGCAAGACGCGGGCGAACTTTTGCAGGACGATCGACAGGTCAGCGTCGTCGACATGCAGTAGCGAGGCGAAGGCGAAGATGACATCCAGATTGTCGGGGTAACGGTAGCTCAAGGCCTCGGCCAGGACGAAGTTGCCGCCTGGCACTTGCTTACGGGCGAGCTCCAGCATCTTGGCCGATGGGTCGAACCCTTCGTACCACCCGACATGCTTGATGATCTCGACTGCGTCTCGGCCCGCGCCGCAGCCAACCTCGACCGTCCGCGCTAGCTTGGGGTTGCCGGATAGCTCAAGTGCTAGCTCGATGTCGTCCACTCGCGGCCCAATGCCTTGGAAATACTCGGCCAGCTTTGGAGCCGACCGATTGTACGTGTCGATCGTCAGCTCATGGGCGTTCATTAACTCCCCCTTGAAGGTTCAAGCCGGTTGGCTAACTACCTCCTTAGTATCACTTCCGGAGAATCTTTTCCATAGGCTTACCTCTTGCCAGCTCGTCGACTAATTTATCCAAATAGCGAATTTCCTGCATCAGTGGATCCTCAATCTCCTCCACCCGGACGCCGCAAATCACGCCGGTGATTAATTTTCGAGAGGGATTGAGTTTGGCTCTCCCGTAGAAGGTTTCAAAGTCGGTTCTTTTTTCCAGGTGATCTTCTAATTCTGGCTGACCGTATCCAGTTAGCCAGCGAATGATTTCATCGAGTTCGGCTTTGGTGCGTCCTTTGGTTTCCACTTTCCTAACGTAGTGGGGGTACACATCGGCGAAGGGCAATGCATAGAGTCGCTCTTTTTTCATTATCCTATTATAAAATAAGTCCATGCCAACGAAGACAGTATCTGAAGGTGAAAACTGGAGAAACTCATGAGTATAAAGGACCCAAAGTTAGTAGAACTGCAAGATAGCCGGATCGATGAGTTCCGCCAGCTGGCCAAGCCGTACCGCCGAGAAGTTGCAGGTATGAATCTATGGGTCATGCCTCGCGTTTACCGCGGAGGTACAGACAGCGAGCTACTCTGCGATTCTATGAACATTGGCCCGGGTGATAAAGTTTTAGATGTTTGTACGGGAACTGGCGTAGTTGCCCTAAAAGCGGCCAAAGAAGGAGCGGCTGAAGTTACTGGGACCGACCACAATCCGGCAGCCGTAGAAAATGCGAAAAAGAATGCTCACGAGCTAGGTTTGAATAACGTAAGTTTCATCGAGGCTGACGTATTTCCAATAGAAATTTCAAAATTCGAAGTCATTACCATCAATCCACCATTCACCGATCGCCCAGCCCTCGATATGACCGCAACTTGTTTCCTTGATGCGGGTAATGTTGTTATTAGGCGATTTTTCAGAAGGTTGTCCGATTACCTCAAGGGTAATGGAGCCGCGTATGTAGCCTGGTCGAGCTTTGGCAGCCCAACATTACTAAAAGAGCTTGCCGATCAACACGGATATAATATTAAACAAGTCGGCAAAAGAGATGGACGATCCGGTTTCTCGTACTTCGTCTACAAGATAAACACGCCAGACAGCTTTTAATCCGTTGGCATTTTGTACATAGCAAGAACTCGAGGTAAGTGGTTAAATTACGGAATAAAGCGTAAGGAGCAATTATGGCAAGAGAAAAAATGAAAATGATGCACAAAAGCGGCCCATTTGGCGGTTATTTTGTGACTTTCATCGGCGCGGCGGTTTATTTTGTGCAACATTCCGTAGGTTTTTGGGGCGGTGTGGTCGGTATTTTAAAAGCCTTAGTCTGGCCGGCGTTTGTGATTCATCGCGTGCTCGGACTATTAAAACTATAAGGAAGGTTAATGCAAAAAGTAACTCCATTTATTTGGTTTGAGGGTAACGCCGAACAGGCGATGAACTTTTATGTCGACACTTTCCCCAACTCGAAGATTCATCAGATTGAGCGTTATGAGTTGGGGATGGGAATTCCGAACGAGGACGAACTAAAAGGCAAAGTTTTAACCGGTGTTTTCGAAGTTTATGGCCTGAAGATGATGTGTTTGGATGGTCCCTCGAACGTTTTTAAACCGGGCGGCAATATGTCTCTGCTAGTTGAGTTCGATTCTCAAGACGAGCTCGATAAAGTCTGGGAAAAGCTTTTGGACGGTGGCAAAACTCAGCAGTGCGGTTGGATTAGCGATAAATTTGGCACCATTTGGCAAATTACTCCGAAAGTTTTAGGAGAAATGATGAGCGACCCGGAAGCCACACCCGAGCAGAAAAAAGCTTTAACCGCGGCAATGATGCCGATGGTTAAACTCGATGGCCCGAAGCTCAAAGAAGCGTTCGATAAAGCAAAGAGTTAACCGAAGCGTTTAATGGCTCGCGCGTGGGCTTTGGCGACTTCTTCTTCTCGGTTTTTGGGTCGGGCTTCGGTGTTTAAGGAGTGCATTAGGTTTTGGGTTGAAGCTGCCACAGCGGCAACGGCTTGGTCGAAACTTGCCTGATTAACACTAGAAGGTTCACGGTAACCAGACACTTTGCGGACGTATTGCAGGGCCGCTTCGTGAATTTCAGCTTTGGTGGCCGGCGGGTCAAAGTTAAATAAAACTTTAATGTTCCGGCACATTTACTTGGCCAGCCTCAATAGACTTTGGGTGTAGGAATCGACCATGGCGGTGTCCTCGGTTAAAAGCGAAATCGCAATCTTAACCCAGTTGGTTAGGGCCGGGATATCTTGCTTCGTGATGTTTTCGGGTTTTTTATTGAGGTGAGATTGAATTTGCCGGGAGATAAAACGTTCCGCCGCCGGACCGAGGTATTCCTGAGTGATTTTTACAACCTCGTCGTAAAGCGGCGACGAGGTGTCTTCCGTCACACTACCTCCTCGATCTTGTCTAGTTTTCTGGCACCGGTGGCCAGCAAGACGTAGCCGATGGCGATGACGGCAATTAGTACAAAAACTATAGCCAAAATGGGACCCAAGTTGAGGTTGCCAAACTTCGATCCAAACAAGGTAAACAGCTCAAGTACGATCGAGGTTGCTACAACGGTTCTTACCCCAACCGACAATCGCCTAAGTGCCTGCTGGTAGATTAGCCCCTCCACGTTTTTGGCAAAAAAGCTCAAATAATAGGCCGCGGCGAGGCCAAAGTACCATGCCACTAAGTACGGGAAAATAATCGTAATAGCAATAACCGGATCGGAAAGATAGTAGGCCGCGTGGGTTAAACCCCTGGGTGGCGTGTTTTTCTCGGCTTTAGTGAGCAACAAGTACCCATAACCCATCCCTAATATCCAGTAAATTACTGCTTTAGCACCCATTGGGTCGGGTTTGTGTTTACTCACGCTTGTTCCCAGAGTCTTAGCGCCCCAGTAGATTAGTCCGAATGAAGCCAAATAGACTGCAACGGTAACGTAGTTGGTCACATTGACCGCCAGCGGTACCCTGGCTGCGTCCGATCTTGAGTAGAAGGTTAAGATTTGGGTGATAAGAGAATTCAATGTCGAGCTGACGGCAAAGACACCAAGTCCGTTGGCTAGTATGTTATAACCCCTGCCTTCTTTACTGCGAGCAACCCGGTAAGCGTAGTTTTTTACCTTAATAAAGCCATAAAACAAAGTGAACCAGAGCAACCCAACTATGGGGACGAAGAGCAAAGAAAGTAAGTGGCTTTGGCTAACACTTAAGTGGTATTTGGCCAAGCTTTGAGGGTCTGGCGGGATAGCTAAGCTGAGCCATGCATAAATTGCGAGTAACCCAGCTAGTAAGAAGTAGTATTTATCAGCACTTTTTTTAGCAGCCGCCATGAACCCTCTTCTATTAAACAAACAAATTCTTTATCACCGGCGCAATAATGGCGCGAAAGCGACTTTTAGATTCTACAACAACTCGGGCCGCTTAGCCTATAGACGGTCAGTAACTCTCCCCGAGTATAACTCTTATGCTACAATTTCTGATATGAAGTGGGCTAAGCTAACAAAATCCCAGTCTTCCTACGTGGCAGCCGGGTTGCTGCTAGCGGTTTTGGCGATTGCAGCTTTTTTCCGTTTTTATCATTTGTCCAGTTTGCCACCGGGACTGCATCCAGACGAGGCGGCCAATGGGTTGGATATTATCCGCATGATCGAACGTCACGACTTTCGGGTCCTTTATAACACCAATGGTCCGCGCGAAGCACTATTTTTCTATTTCCAGGCTATCTTTGTTATGTTGTTCGGATTTACGGCTTTAGCTTTGCGGATTGCGCCGGCGTTGTTTGGTGTCGGCTCGGTACTGGGGGTTTATTTACTAACTAAAGAGTGGTTCAGCCGCCGCCCAGCGCTTATTGCGGCCTTTTTAATGGCGGTTAATAGCTGGGCAACGATAATTAATCGGGACGGTTTTCGGGCCAATTTAGTGCCCTTTTTTTTAATTTGGACGTTCTATGCCTACACCAAGGCTTTCCGGTCGAAAAAAACCTGGCAGTTCGCTGTCGCCGGAGCGTTGTTCGGGCTGGGCTTTTATACCTACCCCTCTTACCGGGCGATTTTATTTATAATTGGTTTAGTCGGCGCCTTTGCTTTCTTTAAAAACCGCAAATTCTTTGCCGAGTTTAAAAAGCCGGTACTAATCAGTTGGTTGGTTGCTGCCATTATCTTGGTTCCACTAGGCCTATACGGACTAAAACAGCCGGGTGAGGTTTTGGGAACGCGTAGTTCGGTGTCGATTTTTAACAAAAGTCTAAACCACGGAAGCCCGATCGGGACGCTGGTGGGAAATTTAGAGAAAACGGCTTTGATGTTTTACACCCACGGGGATGACAACTATCGGCAGAATCTGGGCGGTGCGCCGATGCTCGACATTTTTTCAGGACTGTTTCTTTTCGTGGGCGTGATTGTGTCGCTGATTCGGCTGCTTAAAGCTCGCTACTTTATAATGCTTTCCTGGTTCGGTGCCTTGGCGTTACCGATGGTCTTAACCGCCGAGGGAATTCCGCACGGTCTGCGAGCGGTCGGGATGATTCCGGCTACTTTTATGCTGGCTGGCGTCGGGGCTAGCTGGCTGCTTAGGGTTTGGCATCAGACTTTTAGGGTCACTAAAAAACTTGGTCTTGTAACTGTTTGCGTCGCACTGCTGATGGCGGGGTTAATTAATTACCGCCGGGTGTTTGTCGACTGGGCCAACGCCGCGGGGACGCGCGCGGCCTACTCGGAAGACATGGTTCAAATTGCTGGCTACGTTAGGGCTCATCCGGATGACGGCCGGTTTGTACTGGTGATTGGCGGTTATGGCGACAAAACGGTTCAATTTCTGACCCACAACAGCGGCGTCAGTTACGAGCGGGTCGACCAACAAAAGATTTCCTCACTAAGTTTGCCGAAAGGCACCTACCAGTTTGTGGTCGGTGACTACTGGCAGGATCATGTATTACCGGTCTTGCAGCAAAAATATCCAGGCGGAACCATATCGATTGGGAAATCTTCTGCTGACGGCAAACCTCTTTACGGTGTTTACCGAGTTAGGATTATTCGGTGAAATTTGCTCGACAAATCGTGCAAAGTAAATTAACTCTTCCGTCGATTTTAGTTATTGGGTTTATTGTTCGTTGGATCGATATTGCAAAATCCAGTATCTGGCACGACGAAGGCTACACCATGATGTTGGTGCCTCAAGCCGTGGGTCAGATTATTAGCCGCACCGGCCGCGATGTTTTGCCTCCGCTTTATTACGTCGCGTTGCACTTTTGGCTTCTAATATTTGGGAATACCCCAGCAACCGCACGGGGGATGTCGCTAATGTTTAGTCTGGTCTGTGCGGTCGGGGTTTATTACCTAGCTAATTACTTATTTGACCGGCGGGTTGCTGTGGTTTCGGCCTGGCTGGCGGCGCTTGGTCCGTTTTTGGTGCGCTACAGCCAGGAAGCCAGAATGTACTCCATGACGGCGGCGCTGCTCACCTGGGGGACTTACTGTTTTGTCCGCGCACTCGAGGAAAACCGCTGGCGATGGTGGATAGGTTATGCGGCTCTAATGACAGCCGGTTTGTATACGCACTACTACACAATTTTCGTTCTACTGCTTCACGCAATCTATGCCCTACTAAAAACCGATTGGAAAAAGAAAAAACAGGGTCTTTTGAACTGGCGTATTTACGCTGCGGTCGCCGCAATTGGTGCACTGTTTGTTCCCTGGGTGCCGGTGGCGTATAGGCAGTTCACGAGAGTCCAGGCGGCTTATTGGATTGGCCCGGTTAATATTAAAACTATTCCCGGCACGATCTACCAGTTTTTAGTTTATCGGGCGTTTGGGCCAGCTCCTAGTTGGTTCCACCTAGTAAGTTTGTTGTTACTGGCTTTAGTTAGCGCTTGGCTATTTATGAAGGCGAAGACCTCCGATCGATTGAACGTGGCGTTTGTAACCGCCTACGCCTTTTTACCGATGCTTTTAGTGTTTGTCTTATCTTTGAAGCGCCCAATTTACCAAGATCGCTATTTTGTTTTTGCAGGCGCTGTTTTTGCTATTTGGCTGGCCCTAGTAGTCCTTCAAACTAAGTGGGCCAAAGTACTGGTGGTTATTTTTACCTTGACCTGCCTTTACGGAATCCACCAAGTCTACGCAACACCAAGCCACCAAATGGGGCCCGTTACCCAGCAATTTAACAATCAGTACCAACCGGGCGATGAAGTTATTTGTGGTGAGCTTTACGTTTACTTCGACTTTTCCTACTACAACCGTTCCGGAGTTACTCCAAAGTTACTGAACAAAGGCCGACTTGATGGATACGGCGAATCGAGCTTACTCTATGACCGCCAAGACGAGATTGTCGTCGGGGATTATGGTAGTTTGCATCCCCAAAGCGGCTACGTCTGGCTGGTTGGCAAACCTGGCCAGCACGATTACTACAACGTGCCAGACAACTGGACCAAGGTCAGTACAATCACCTCCCCAACCTCGGAAATCCGGCGTTACAGGGTTAACTAGCATTGCCAAAACCGTTTAATTATTATCTAATTAAGCTAAATGGATATTAATAATCTCTCCAACCGAACAGTTTTTCGCATTTTGTTGATGGTGGCGGCCTTTATCGGCCTGGGCTGGTTGGGTATTCGTCTGCACCGAGAGCTGGTTTGGCTGGCAACAGCGTTTTTCTTAGCCTTAGCGCTTAACCCGGCGGTGGAGGCGGTGGCTAAATTTATGCCGAAGCGTAAACGCGGTTTGGCGGTGGGGTTTGTCTTTTTGGTAGCTATCGGGTTAATTGCTTTTTTGGTGGCTAGGCTGGCGCCGCTGTTTGTGAGCCAGACTGAAGGGTTGGTCCGCAGTTTGCCAACCTTGGCTGATCGACTGGAATCTTCCGGCGGCTTTATTGGCAAGCTAGCCCGCAACCATCAAGGTTTTATTCGCTCAGAACAAACGCAGCTGGCGAGCAAGCTGACCTCACTGTCTTTGCCGATTGCAGCTATAGCTCGAAGCGTCGTTAATAGCATTATCGCGACTTTAACTGTGTTGGTTTTGACCTTTTTTATGCTGCTTGAGGGTCCCAAGCGATTGGCGGAGTTCTGGAAACTGCATCCAGACAACCGGCGTCGCCATCGCCAAAAGCTGGCCGAGGATATGTACCGGGCGGTCTCGGGGTACGTTACGGGCAATTTGCTGGCGAGTCTTATTGCCGCAGTAGCCACCGCCATCGCCCTAACGGCAGTAGGTATGCATTTTGCGATTCCTCTGGCGATTATCGTTGGGGTGTTTGACCTGATTCCGTTGATTGGCCACCCGATTGCGGCGGTCGTTGTAGCGGCGTTGACCTTACCCTACGCTGGCAGTACCGCAACCGTCGTAATGCTCGGTTTCTTTGTAGTTTATTCACAACTTGAAAATCACTTACTCCGGCCAATTGTTTACTCTCGGACCGTAAAAATGTCGCCGTTACTGGTTTTGATTGCGGTAATTTTAGGTACCGCTCTGGCGGGCCTTTTGGGAGCGATTGTTGCTATACCGGCGGCAGCAAGTTTGCAAATTTTAGGTAAAGACTACTTCGTTCGTCACCCTAGAGCTTAGTTCGTCGCCACCGCGGACCGGAAGTTGTGTCTTCGACGGCAATGTGATCTTTCAGCATGCGTTCTCGAATTTGATCGGACTTAGCAAAATCCCTGGATTTTCGGGCTATCTCACGGTCTTCGATCATCGCTTTTTGCATCGAGCTAATATCTTGCCGATTGCCCAGGTTAAAGCCAAACAACTCGTCGAGTTTAGTTAAAGTTTGGTGGTCGGGTGCTTGGCCGGCGCCGATAATTTCATTGAGTGCGGCTAAGGCTTGAGGGGTATTGAGATCATCCTTAATTGCCGTTTCAACCGGCCCCAACCCAATTGGCTTAGTTTTTTGCTGAAACCTCAAATCGGCCCAGGCGTAAATATCTAACAAGTTATTGCCGGCTGCTTCCAGAGCCTCCCAGGTGAAGTTTTGCTGGCTCCGATAATGGGACGCGAGCATTAGCAACCTGAACGCCATTAAACTAGTGCGCTTTTCGATATCGGAAAGCAAGTAGACGTTGCCAAGTGATTTACTCATTTTCTGGCCGTTGAACATCATATGTTCTGCGTGAATCCAGATTTTAGCAAAAGTTTTGCCGGTGGCTCCTTCGGACTGGGCAATTTCGTTAACATGATGCACGCCAATGTGGTCCACTCCGCCGGCATGGATGTCGATCGTTTCCCCCAAGAATTCCATCGCTAGCGCCGAACATTCCAGGTGCCAACCGGGGAAGCCTTTGCCCCAGGGACTATTCCATTCCATGTCGCGTTTTTTGTCAGCCGGAGAAAATTTCCAGAGCGCAAAATCGGTGTGGTGTTTTTTTTGCGGGTTTTGTTCAACGCGGGCGCCCGCTAACTGCCCCTCGACTTTAATGCCCGCTAGCTTGCCGTAGTTCCTGAATTTGGAGGTGTCAAAATAAACGCCGTCGTCGATTTTGTAAGTCAGACCCTTGGTCTCAAGTTGCTCAACTAATTTAATTTGCTCGTCGATAAAATCGGTGGCTTTTGGCATTTCGTTGGGTCGCACAATGTTTAATTGTTGGAGGCCTTCAGTAAACTTTTCGGTATATTCTTTGGCAATATCCCAAGCTGTTTTGTGCTCTTTGTGCGCCTGAGCTTCGAGTTTATCCTCCCCCTCGTCGGCGTCGCTGGTAAGATGGCCAACGTCGGTAATATTTAACACGTGAGCCACCCTGAAGCCATTGTATTTAAGTGCCCGGTGCAGGGTGTCGTAAAAAATAAACGTTCGCCAGTTGCCAATATGCGGCTCCTGGTAAACCGTCGGTCCGCAACTATAAAGCGTCACCGTTGGCGGATTCAGCGGCTTAAGTGCTTCTAGTTTTCGGCTAAGCGTGTTGTAGAGTTTCATCTTCGTCCACTAATTTTGCTAGCACCTTAATGACGGCTTTTTTGGCTTCTTCGATCGGTTGACCGGTAATAGTGCAACCGGCGGCTTGGGGATGCCCCCCGCCGCCAAAGTGCTCAGCGGCCCTGGCGGCTATTTCCAGTCGGGAACGGAATGAAACTTTTATTTTGTTGCCGTGAATCGACGATTTGTAGTCTCGCATGACGGCAGCTATCGCAACGCCTCTAATGTACTGCAACTCCGGTCCGATTAGCGCGGCGGGATCGTACCGGTCCGCAAACAGCTTTAATTCTTCCGGAGGTACCGTGACGATCGCGATTTTATTGTCGTGCAGGAATTCAACTCGTTGCAAAAGGCGGCCCTTGAAGTTGATTATGTCTGGGTCGGGCGACTCGGTATCTTTAAACTTGACGTAAACCCGGTTGGTGTCTCCGCCTAAACGGACCAACTTGGCCACCGTTTCTATGGTGTCGGCGGTGGTGTTGGGATTAACCATGTTGCGGGTGTCGGCAGCTATTCCGCCAATTAAGATGTCGGCGGTCGCGGCGTTGACCGGCCACTTAAGCTCACCCGCGATCTTGAACAAGTACTCACAGTTGGCCGCCGAGGTCGAGTCAATTAATTCCAGAGACTCAAAAGGCATCGATTTCCGGGATGAATGATGGTCGATGACTACAAAGGGCTTCTTAGTGATGCTTGATTGATGTTTCTCTAAGGTCCTGGCAATCATTTGGGGGTCGCCGGCGTCAACTAGAATTGTCAGATCAAATTGTTTTGGGAACGCGTCGGTGACTCGGTCCCATCCAGCCATGAAGCGGATGTACTCGGGTACTGGGTCCTGGCAGTACATCACAACCTGTTTGCCAATATCACCCAAGAAAGTTTCGAGGGCGAGGCTTGAGGCTAAAGAATCGGTGTCGGGTTTTTCGGGCTGCAAAACCAGGATTGTCTTAGCTGCGTCGGCCAGCTTTCTAAACTCGGATAGATTTTTCAAAACTGTTGCCGCCCCTGCAGAGCCCGTCCCAAAGTAATTTGGTCGGCGTACTCAAGATCTCCGCCCACCGGCAGCCCTCTGGCCAGTCGCGTGACCGTAAGCGGCCGATCACCGAGTGCCCGACGGACAAACATGGCCGTTGCCTCCCCTTCGGTGGATGGGTTGGTGGCAAGAATTATTTCTTTGATTTGGTCTCGGTCAATGCGCTTAATTAGCGATTGAACCTGCAGCTGGTCTGGGCCGATGCCGTCGATTGGTGAAATCACGCCGCCCAGTACGTGGTAGCGGCCCTTAAATAAGCCGGTTTTTTCGAGCGCCACAACGTCGAGCGGTTCCTCGACCACAGCGATTATTTCGGTATCGCGATCGCCGCTGGCGCACACGGCGCAAACCTCGCCTTCGGTTAGATTAAAACAAATCTGGCAGTGGCTAAGCGATTCTTTTAAGCCCAGTAAGGCTTCGCCTAAACGCTTTGGGTCATCCCCTTCACTTCGAATTAAGTAAAAGGTTAGTCGTTCGGCGGTGCGAGGGCCTACGCCTGGCAACCTTGATAGCTCGTCGATAAGACGCTGAACTGATGGTGGGATCAGCTGCATTGAGTATTACTGGCCGGTTCCCGGATCAAACCCGCTGGCTTTAGCCACGTCGGCCATCGCTTCAACGCTGCGGCGGATAACTTGATTAAATGCCGACTCCAACCACTTCTCTATTTGTGAATTGTCGACGTCCTTTAGTTTTTCCTCGTCTAGACTCACTTTCGTCACTTGCATTGCGGCATTGGCTTCGATCTTAACGGCTCCGTCACCGACCTGGACCTCGACTCGCTCTTTAGCTAAGTCCTTGGCCATTTTAATTTGGGCGCCCTTTTGGCGTATTCCTTCAAACATAAAATTTTCCTCTTATCCTAATATTTTAACCGATTCTTACTCTTCTCGGTAATGCGGATGTTTGTAAGTTCCGCGGAGTAAATTCCAGCGCACTTTCAGCGGGTCTATGGCTTGCTTGGCAGCGATTTTAAGTGCCGATTCCCCCGACAAGCCGCCGGTGTCGGCTTTGGGGTCGTGCCAGTCCGGGGCGTTAAAGTAGTAAATTTTATAACCAAGAGATTTAGCGATAGCCAAAATCTCCACATCGAAGCTCCAACTAGTCATATATTGCCGCCGGAAAATCGCTTCGGTTGCATCGGCTGAAAAAGCTTTAAAACCGCATTGGCTGTCGCGAATTCCCGGCAATACGACGATTTGAACAACCAAGTTAGCCACCTTTGAAACTAGTTTGCGGCTAAGGGTTTTGTGGATCCGCCAAAGATTTCTAACCGCAATAATAACCGGCGCGTTTTGATCAATCAGTCTTTGAACGTCGTCAAGATGGCGCAGCGGCGTAGCCAGATCGGCATCCATGAACAATCGGTATTTGCCCTTGGCCACTAGCATTCCGCGTCTGACTCCCCCGCCCTTGCCTAAGCGGCGTCCGGGGTAGATAATTTGCAGATTTTTAAATAGGTGCTTTTGCTTTTCGGCTGCCTCGCCACTGGTGCGGTCTCCGTCCGAGACAACGATTACCTCAACTTGGCCGTAGTTGGGCCGTTCAGCCAGAAATGCCGCTAAGCGTTCGAGCGTGTGGCCCACCGTTTCGGCTTCTTTGTAGGCTGGGATGATGATAGAAAGATCGATTTCGCTCACGGCTGGAAGGTGTAAACGAGGAACGACTCCGCCCCATTTTGATCAAGTTTGGCTTCCAGCTTGCCACCCGGATATTTGTCGGCAAACACTTTAAACGATTGAGATTTGGCTGCCGGCAAAACGACGAACCGACGAGGTTTTTTATCTTTAGTCAGCGATTTTAGCTGCTCGGCAGTTAGCCCCGCAGCGCCGTTTAGTCCTAAATAGCTAACAACTGTAAGGTCGTCGGACTCTCCTACCAAAAATTGTGCTCCGTTAAACTTGTCGGCCACCAAGTAACTCTGGGCAGAGACGGCGCCTTGGCGGTAAGCTTGCTTGGTTTCGGTCGAAGCTGGCCAAGCTAAGAAATATTGATTGTAGCCTTCGCGAACGGAAAGCAAAATCAGAACTAGCAGCATAATGCCACCAAGCTGACGAGCGGCGTTGTTTTGAGGGAAGGTTTTGAGCCATTGTCCCAGCAAGTACTCGGCGCCCAGAGCGATTAAGGCAAAGGTCGGCCAAACCAGCAGCAGCGTTTGAGTAGCCAGATTGTTGCTCCCGGCCAGTACCACTCCCGGAATTAAAGCCGCTGCAAAAAGTGCAATCACCAGCCGGTGATTCTTGGGCCTAAGACGAGTAAAGGTGGCCAAAATTCCTAAAAGCAGCATTAAGGCCAAGAAAACGTTTAGGAGTGGTAGGCCCGACAAATTGAAATCAAATCCGCTGGGGCTTTTAAGCCAAAGTACCGCAAAGACGTCGCCCAGCCCTTTTAGGAAGTGGTGCGGTAATGATTTGAAGATATCAAAGGCATTTGTCACCACCGCTGGAGCCGCGGGGGCGGCTACTAGTAACCACAACAAACCCCCGATTGAAAGTTGCGGCAGTTTGCCGCGGCGATATTGGCTAATAATGAGCGGACTGGCGGCTAGTCCGATCAGGATTAATGCAAAGATATACCAGTTGTAGACTGGGTCGCTATAAAGTCCTAGTGCTGTGATGATAAAGGCCAGCGTAATGCGGCTAACGGTCGGTTTTTCCCAGGCTTTTGCCAAAAAGAGCAAGCTGGCCGCGATAAAACTCAACGCTAAACTGTAGCCAGTTCCGAAGCGCGAAATGTTCAGCACCCAAGGAGTCGAGGCGGCTAATACTGCCCCGATCAGCGCCACTCGTCCGCCAAAGAGATGTTTTAGCCACAGCCAAAAGCAGACCAGCCCCACTAAACTGAAGACGGCGGCTGGGAGGCGCAGGGCTAAGGTTTTATTTTTCAACCAAACCCCGCTAAATTTGATCGCCCAGACTGAGAGCAAAGTTTGGATATTACTAAAGTGCCGTAGGGTGTTAGACGCCGCGGCTTTGAGCCCTAAACTAGCTTCTAGCGGATGCAGACCGGGCGGAACTTGACCGAGCCCGGAAAAGCGTAAATAAGCCGCCAGCAGAAAAACCGCCAGGATGACTAGCCCCGTTCGCTTGGTCAGTTGATTGGAATTAAGCTTCATTTCTTAAAGACAACGCTGCGATAAAAACCATAGTTCCAGACTAAACCGACTAGCACTCCAGCGGCCTTGGCGCCGTTTTTGCGTAGGAAATCCGGGCTCAAGAATTTGGTAATATGCAACAAGTCGGCCAGCTTTACCCCGAGGTTTAGTGGTGTCAGCCAATATTTGGTCAAAAGAGTAATCATAACTGGCTGGATAACCCAAACCGCAAAGGCTGTGACCAAAAAGAAAACCAGCAACTGCCGGTTGCGATTTTGGTCGTGGCTTTTAAAGACAAAATAGCGGTTAGCAAAAAAACTGAAAATCATGGCAACTGTACCCGAAATATAGGTGGCGCCAACCAATGATCGGCCACCAAGCGTCAACGCGTTATAAATGCCAAAATCAATTAGGGCGTTAGTAATCCCAACTAAGCCAAATCGACCAACTCGCTCAACTTCGGAACCCTTAGCCATCGATCCAAGCATAACCTTAATCTGTCAACTTGTAAATTGCTGCTAAGCGGTTTTGGTTTTGGTCTTGTCGAGCGAACGGAACAGCAGTTGCTCGGGGTGCCAGTATAACTGAATCTGACCGGTTGGCCCGTTACGGTGCTTTTTAATTAGGATGTCGGCGATGTTGGGCTTGTCGGTGTCGGGGTTGTAGTAGTCTTCCCGGTAAATAAACATAACGACGTCGGCGTCTTGCTCGATCGAACCAGATTCTCGCAGGTCGGCTAGTTGCGGAATCTGCGGCGAGCGAGTTTCGACCGTTCGCGACAGCTGGGACAACGCCAGCACGGGAACGTTCAGTTCGCGGGCTAGGGCTTTAAGTCCGCGAGAAATTTCTGACACTTCCTGAACGCGGTTTTCCGATCCGCCGGAGTTGCCGCCACTCATCAGTTGCAAATAATCGACCACGATCAGCCCTAAGGGCTGCTCGCTCATTAGACGCCGGGCTTTGGTGCGCATTTCCATGACGTTACTTACCGCTGAATCGTCGATAAAAATCGGTGCTTCCGACAGCTGGGCCATGGCGTTGTTTAACTTCGGAAAATCGGAGTCCTCAAGGTTACCGGTGCGCAGCTTCCAGGAGTCAATCGCCGACTCTGAGGCTAGTAACCGATCGATCAGCTGCTCTTTGCTCATTTCCAGCGAGAAAACACCGACTGCAATTCCGGATTTAACCGCAATATTGGTGGCAATGTTTAAAGCCAGTGAGGTTTTGCCCATACTAGGTCGAGCTGCCAGTACAACTAAGTCCGAACGCTGCAAACCGGCCAAGATATTATCTATTGCTTTAAAGCCCGTCGGGACGCCGCGCAGACTGTGCTTGTCTTTGTGTAGATCGTCTAGCCGGTCAAAGCTTTCGGCCAAGACGGTCGAGATTGGAATAAAGTTTTGACGAAAGTTTTTGTGGGAGACTTGGAATAGAGTTTGTTCAGCTTTATCGAGCAGATTCTCGAGCGGAGTGTCTTCGTCGTAGCCCAACCCTACAATGTTAGTAGCTGCACTAATTAGCCGCCGTAATGTGGCTTTATGGGCGACTATCCCGGCATAGTGAGTAATGTGGGCGGCGGTTGGAACGGCTTCGACCAGCTCTGTTAAGTAACTGGCGCCACCGACTTTAACTAGGTTGTTGGTCGACTCAAGTTTGTTGGACAGAGACAAAATATCGAGCGGTTCGCGTTTTTCGTACAAAGAAAGCATAGACTCAAAAATCAGCCGGTTTTTTTCAACGTAAAAATCATCGATATGTACGAGGTCGGCGATTTTATCCATACTCTCGCCTTCAATCAAGATTGAGCCGAGCAGGCCGGATTCGGCCTCGATATTTTGAGGCGGCGATTTGGCTAACATTTCGGCCTTCAGGGTTTGCGAGAGCTTATTCACCAATCACCTCGCCGCCTAAAATTTCTAGAGCCGAAGAAACTAATTCGGTGCTTTTCTCGACCGATGGCCCGGCGGTTGGGTTGTGCTCAATAATGACCACTACGTCTTGTCCGACGGCTTCGGTTAGGGCCTGCTCAATAATTCGGCGATTTTTGTCCTCTTTGAGCCGCTCGTAATGGAAATTAAATCGACAGCTAATTAGCGCCTGGTTACCTGACAAGGTAAGGTCGCAGGTTCTAACCAGCGCGTAAAGCGAGTGATTAGCGGCTTTGAGTAGATCGTAAGCCTGCTCGGGGATTGGCTCAACGTGGCCGGGCTCGGTCGGCTCGATTTTAGGTTGGGGTTTGGCGGTTATTGTGGCTGGTTCGGGTTTTGGGGCCCCCTGGACTGGTTGGACGATTTGCGGAATAGCCTTGGGCGCCGAGGTTTGATTGGTCGCTGCCGACCCCGCCACCCAGGCTTCGAGGGCCAGGGCTGGTTGAGGAGATTTGGAGGTAGTAATTAGTCCGGTTTGCAGGTGGGCAACCTGGGCAACACTAAGCTGGCTCATAATTTTGGTGCCGGCTTCGTCATTGAGGTTAACGCCCGCCCCGACAAGCAAAAGCTCCCGCAGTCGCTGGCTAAGCTGCGCCGCAATTTGTCCGGGTGAGCTGCCGCCGCCACTCAGTCGATCGAGCAGCTTCAATGCCTCCCCGATTTCGCCTTGGCCGATTGCCAGTAGCAGTTGGTCGATAGTGGCGGTGTCACTAAAGCCGAGTAAAGATCTGACCGCTGCTGCGTCAACTGCCTCCCCGCTTGAGGTGGCTTGGTCGAGCAGGCTCAAACTGTCACGTAAACTGCCCTCACCATAGCGGGCCAGAAGCTGAATGGCTTCATCATCAATTTTGAGCTTCTCGGCCGCGGCAACTTTTTTGAGCTGAGCGGCCGAATCGTTAATCGACAGCGGACGGAAGTTAAAGCGCTGGGTTCTGGAAATAACCGTGGCTGGCAATTTTTGGGCTTCGGTTGTTGCTAACACAAAAATGGCGTGAGCCGGCGGCTCCTCCAGTGTTTTAAGCAGAGCATTAAAGGCCTCTTTGGTAAGCATGTGAACTTCGTCGATGATATAGATCTTGAATTTACCAAATGACGGGGCTGAATGAATTTTGCTTCGCAGCTCCCGGATTTCGTCGATACTGCGGTTAGAGGCTGCGTCAATTTCAATAATGTCGAGGTGGGTTTCGGCGAGGCACTGTGGACATTTGCCGCAAGGTTTGGTTTGGCCTTCGCAGTTAACCATGCGGGCCAAAATTCGAGCCACCGAGGTTTTGCCGACGCCGCGCGGGCCGGTAAATAAATAAGCGTGGCTAATTCGACCCTGCCTAACCGCAGAAGCCAAAGTTGTCACAACATGTGGTTGGCCAACAACCTCATCTAGATTTTTGCTGCGATATTTACGATAAAGCGCTAGTTCGGACATTCCCCTCCTACCCGTAATGCTTATGCATTAGCTCTTACAAAGTATAGCCCAATCGGCATCCCAATCTACCCTATTTTTCGGGGATTACATCAGAAACTGTGTGGACATCTATAGTGCACCTGCGGAAAACTTCCACTCATCAATTATAGCGAACAAATATCGAACGGTCAAATTTAAGCTATGGCGGCTTCGATGGCGGCCCACTCGGATTCGTGATCTTTGGGGACGACGATTGTTAACTGTTGGCCGGGTTGAGCTTTAAAGTAGGTGACGCTGGCAAACAAAACGTGATAGCTCTTGCCCTCTGCCTCAACGAAATACTGTGAGTCCTTAAGCGTAAGTGTTCCAATCATTTTTTTGCGGTCAATCGGCCCGATTTGCTTATAAATAAAAGTACCGTCGTCGGCGATGGTCAGTTTGAGCACGTCGCCGGAAACGAGTTTGGATTTTGAGGCGTAGTTGGCAGGGACTGGATAAACTTTACTGTCGGGGCCGTGCATGTTTTGCCCATCAAACGCGCCCTCTATAACCTTGCCAGTAGGCGGCGCTTCGGCGACTTTTGGGCCGGCTGGGGTCTCCCCTACCAAACTAACCAATAATTCCTTGGCACCGAGCAGATTTGTTTCGGCACTTTCGATCAATTTTTTGAGCGTTTTTAACTGTTTGTCGGCGAGCTCCGCCATTACAACTTCCTTTTATATTTGTTTAAAACAAAGACCCAACAACTTCCGGTTGTTGCGCCAATCATAACCATTGATTAAACAAAAAGCAAACATCCCTGCCAACAAGAGCGAGGTGAAATCAGATAAACAAAAACTCCTGCGCGAAACAGGAGTCTTTGCTATTGAGCCTTGGTTTACTTGAGCTCGACGGTGGCGCCGGCAGCTTCGAGCTTGGCCTTAGCCTCGTCAGCTTCGGCCTTCGGCAGATTTTCCTTAACGGTCTTGGGCGCACCGTCAACCAACGCCTTCGATTCAGCAAGGCCTAGCCCGGTAATTTCGCGGACGGCCTTAATGACGTTGATTTTTTGGTCACCGGAGGCTGAGAGTACCACCGTGTAGGCACTCTTCTCTTCAGCGGCCTCTTCACCGCCGCCAGCAGCAGCCGGACCGGCAGCCATAGCAACCGGAGCGGCCGAAACGCCAAAGTGGTCTTCCAGGACTTTAACCAGCTCAGACAATTCGAGTACGGTTAGCTTTTCGATTTCTTTAACTAGGTCCTTAAACTTAGCCGGGACTTCGCCTTTTGGTTTATCGGCTTTTTTGTCTTCGACTTTAGCCTCTGCGGCTTCGTGCTTTTCAACGGCTTCTTTAACTTCCTCCACCTTCTCCTCGGCTTTTTCAGCCGCGGCTTCAGCCGGGGTGTCTTCAGCTTTTTCCTCAGCGACCTCGGCAGCCTCCTCGGCGGCCTCAACCGCTTCGGTTACTTCTTCCTTAGTCTCTTCTACTTTTTTCTCGTTTTCGTCTGCCATGATTATTCCTTTCTATTTGGCCGTGGTGGCCTTTAAAACGTTAATTAATCCACTTAAGTTGCCGGCCAAAACTCGGTTGAAGCCTTGGATTGGTGCCGAAATTGTCGCCACCAGCTGGCCAAGCAATTGGTCCTTAGTTGGCAGTATTGCTAGGGCTTTAACCTGGGCTGGCTCGAGGTATTCCCCATCGCCGGTCAATGCGCCGGTAATTTCGAGCGCTTCGTGGGTTTTACCAAAGTTGTAAATTAACCGCGCAGCGGCTACTTCGTCGTCAAAGCCAAAGGCGATAGCTAGCGGACCCGTAAGGGTCGAGGGGTCAACTTCTTTGAGCGCATCGGAATTTTTCAGCGCCAACTTAAAGAGCGTGTTTTTGGTCACGCGGTACGGAATACTCTCGCCCGACAGCTGCTCGCGCAACTCGTCAAGCTCTGAGACCGTCAATCCACGGTAATCCGTCAAAACAGCCAATTTAATCCGGCCTAGGTCTCCGGACAGCTGCTCAACAGATTGCTCTTTTTGTTCTCTACTCTTAGCCATTAAAAAATCCTTGGCAAAAACCAAAGACTGTTCGAAAGATTCTAGATGAATCACCTCGGCCGCGAATTAAGGCTTTCGCCAGCGACTGTCTTTGGCAACCAAGAAATCTTAGCAAACAAGACATTACTCGTCAACAGATTTGACTGCGTTGGCCCCTATGCTAAATTGATTGCAGTCTGTGAGGCGGTAGATTGTCCTTGAACAGCTAGGGGGAATTTAATGGACCGGTCCGAAATCTTGAGCAACCGCTCAAGCTTTGAGGCTCGCTACGTGCCGGATTTTTCGGAACTGGCGATGCTGGTTGAGCACTACAGGGGAGTTGGCCTGAAGGTCGCCTTGGTCTCGGGATCATTCGATATGATCCACCGCGGCCACATGCGCTACCTGGAGAAGGCGAAGGCGCATGGCGACATTCTGATCGTCGGGGTGGAAAGCGACGAGAAGATCCGCGACCGCAAAAAGCGGCCGGTAGCGGTCGGTGAGGAAGAGCGGCTGGAAGTCCTTTGTCACAACCGCAACGTCGACATTGTCACCCTTAAGCAGTTGTCCGATGAACGTCGGCTGCTGATAAAGACGGTGCGGCCCGATGTCTTGGTAGTTGTAGCGCTCGAAGAGCGTGGGCCGAACAATGAACTTGTGCCGGAGTCCTACAGCCCCGAAGATATGGAGGCTCTTAAGGAGTGGTGCGGCGAGATCGTCATCGTCGAGCGGCAAGCGCCAGTCTCAACTACTGGCCGGATTCGCCTGATGATGATCGAAGGCGCTGGCGAGCTCAAAGAGCGAGTCAGCAGTGCGATCGACGCGGTATTTCGCTCCTACGTCGACGGAGATCACGGAGACTCAGAGTGAAGGCGGTCGTGGGCTACGTGCCGGTAATCCATCGCGGTTACCTCGACTTCCTGTATGCTCAGCGCGCCGACCGGGTCTACGTCTTGTCTCGGGGGCAGGCCTATCGGCTGCGTTCGTTGCAAAAGGACATGAGGGCGCTTGAGCCATCCGAGGCTGTCGATGCACTGAACCAGTTCGTCTGGGCCGGTGTGTTAAACGACGACGCCATTCAGTTTCTTCGCCGGGAAAACGCCAAGTTGGTGATGCCGGACGAGGATATCTCTCACGAGATCGCCGAGGAGTTTTTTCCCGACCTCGAAGTGGAGTACGTCGCGACGTTCCTGCGTTGGGATCGCCACGCCAGTGAAGCTGAACTGTCGGTAGATCCAGACGAATTGATTTCGGTGGCGGACATCGACCGGTTGCTTATCTCAAAGCTGATCGATTTCAGTGCAAAGAGCCCGGATTGGTGGCGCCAAGTCGGCGCGCTGGTCGTCCAAAACGATGAGATCGTTCTTTGTGCCTACAATCGTACAGTTCCCAATGACGACCTGGTGCAGTATGAGGGAGATCCGCGTGGGAACTTCAGCCGAGGTGTGAACATTGAGCTTTCAACTGTGCTACATGCCGAAGCGGCGGTGATAGCGGAGGCTGCCAAACGCGGGCCAAGGCTCGAAGGTGCGCGAATGTATGTCACTACCTTCCCCTGCCCTCCTTGCGCCAAGTTGGTCGCCTATAGCGGAATCAGCGTGTTGTTTTACGCCGACGGCTACGCAATGCTCGACGGCCGACGGTTGCTGCGCCAGCAAGGCGTCAAAGTAGTTCGGGTCCAAATGTAATGGGCCACCCCCGGTGAGGGGGTGGCCCATGTTGTTTTACTCCGCCCATTCAGGCAAAGCGTTCCAGTCCTTCGGGACCGAGCTGACTTTGAGCCGGACCGGCTCGTGTTCAGCGGCGTCTATGTCACCTTCGACGAGATGAGCATGAAGGTGAGCGATCGATCCGCCGTTACGCCGCATGTCGCCGGTTCGAATCACCAACACCGGACCTTCGAGCTGATACCGCTTTTTGAGGGCGCCGTAGATCTGGAAGAGCTCAGCCCCGGCCACCTGCGGCAGCTCGCTGATGTCTGTTACGTGCACTCGAGGCACCAGCAGCAAGTGTACTCGCAGGCCCGTGTAGGGATAGTCGTTTTGAGTAACAACCCAGTGATCGGACTCCAGTTCGACTGGGGCTGTGTGGTGTTCGTCGAAGTGTTCCTTACAGAACACGCAGACTTGATTCTCTTGAAGCCACTGCATTTGCTTTAGCTGCTCGGGCTTGCGAGCAGCTGCCAGGTAATACAGCCACTCAATCACGGCTCTTTCCTTTCGTAGGTAATGAACGAGTACGGAAACTCGTTTTTGCCGTGGGGTTCGTAATCCAGGCGTTCGATCTCCGCCCAGCGGTTCGGATTGACTCGCGGAAAGTAGGTGTCACCGACGATTCGCTCCGTTTGAACCTCTGTGACATACATTCGCTCGACCCACGGCTCCACTCGGTCGAGGGCCAGTGTGTAGATCTGCGAACCGCCCATTACGAACAGGTTGCTTTCCCCGGGAAAAGGTTCGAACTTGACCACGTCTTTGAATTGGTTGTAGACGACGACGTTTTTGAGGTTAGGCTGGAAGGCTGCGTCGCGGCTGAGGATCACGTTGCGTCGGTTCGACAATGGCCGAAACTTGACCGGGATCGATTTCCAGGTCGTTCGACCCATTAAGACCGTCGAACCCTCCGTGAGGTCGACGAAGTGGTCCATGTCGGCCGGTAGTTTACCGCGCCACGGGATATCGCCGTCCCTGCCGATTACCAGATCTTGGTTGTGGGCAACGACGATCGCGATCATGTCGCCACCGGGATGCCGTTGATCGCCGGGTGCGGATGATAGTCCGAAAGATCGAACAAATCACCCGAGAACTCGTGGATGTCCGTTGCTGCCAGCCCTTTCTCATTCAGAACTAACGTCGGGTAGGCGCGCGGCTCGCGCTCCAGGATCGTCTCGACGTTCTCTTTCTGGTTGATGTAGATATGTGCGTCGACGAACATATGCACATACTGCTCGACCGGCAGCTGCATGAGATGCCCGACGAAAAGCGCCAACGCGGCGTATTGCACCATGTTCGATGGCACTCCCACCGGCATGTCGCACGAACGTTGGATGTGGACCAAGTGGATCCGGTCCTCCAGCATTCGAAGGTAGACCCAACCGTGGCAGGGCGCGATAGTGACATCCGAGTTGGGGTTTTCCTTCGTTCGGTAGACGAAGTATGGCACCCAAGGACTGACGAGATGCCGCCGCTCGTGGGGGTAGGTCTTGAACTGTTCGATGACGGCCGCCCACTGATCAAACCCTCCGCCGTTAGGCATTGGGAAATCGTGGAAAGCAGCGCCGTAGGAACCCGGGCCAATGTCCCCCGCCGCCAGACCTCGCTTCTCTGTCTTGGCCAGCGAGGTCCACTCTCCCCACCAGGTGACGCCGGCGGCTTCGAGGTCCATCTTGTTGCGGCCGCCATTAATGAACACCCCGAGTTCGTTGATTGGCTTTCGCCAGAAGCGCCTGATGGAACGTTCGGTGATCATCGGAAAGCCGTTGGCAAACGGAAAGTGCATTGTCTGGCCGAGAATCGTCCAGACCGGCACGCCCTGCCTAGTAGGACCGCCGTAACCGTGTTCGAGGATGTAACGCAGGAAATTCTGGTACTGCCAGTCGGGCTTTCGCTGCTCGTACGGCAAGTAATCCACTAAATTCATTAACTCCCTTTCGCTAGTGCCAAGCTCCGCAGGAGCAAGGTCCGGAAACAACATCGCAACGGCGTCCGCCGTTAGTGCCCAGATTGACGCACTCTTCGTGAGCTTCCATCAGACGGCTGTCTATCACGCCATCGATGATGATGCAGCGTTGTAATCCCTCGAAGTCGTGCATGTGATTCTCGGGGTGCTCTTTGATGTCCTTGAGCACCGAATCGTGAGTCCGCTTGTCTGGCTTGGACTCTAAGCGCTGTTTCGCCTCTTCGATCGGATCCATTTCGCCTCCATGTCAAATCAGCACTCCGCCTCTAGCTGCGACTAGATTAGCACAGAATGTTTACTTGTGGAGTTCGGTCAGAATCTTTTGGGTGTCGAGCTTAACGGACGGACCCATGGAGGTCGCGAGCGTGATAGCTTGAATGTAGGTTCCCTTGACGCCGGACGGTTTAGCGGTTTGGATGGCCGAAATTACGGCTTTGGCGTTATCGGTTAAGTTCTTATCGGCAAAACTGACTTTGCCAATCGATTGGTGAATAATTGCCTGCTTGTCGATGCGCAGCTCTACTTTGCCACCCTGAATTTCCTTAACGGCTTTGTCAGGATCTGGGGTCACAGTGCCACTTTTTGGATTCGGCATTAAACCTTTTGGTCCTAAGACTTTGGCGAGTTTGGCCAGTTTGGGCATCATGTCGGGGGTTGTGACTAAAATGTCGAAATCGAGCTTCCCCTTTTCGATTTCAGCCATGGCCTTTTCGCCCTCGGCGCCCGTTTTGATGACTTTGACCTTTAGACTTTTTGGACTGCCACCTGGCAAAGTTAAGCTGGTACGGACGATTTGATCGGATTGAGTTGGGTCGACGCCTAAATTAACGTGCAAATCGACACTGGAATCGAATTTAGTGGTAGCGGTTTTTTTGGCCAGCTCAATCCCAGCCTCTAAATCGTAAGCTTGGGCGCGGTCAATTAGTTCGTAGACTTTGCGGTATTTTTTGCCTCGAGCGTCGAGCGGACTCTTAGCTGCCTTAACAGCCGCTCCAACCTTGGCCTTTTCTGAAGTCGAAATCGTTTTTTTCGCAGCGCTAGCTTTAGCCTTCTCCGACGTTGAAACTTTGCCCCTCTTTTGGGGTGTCGGAGGACTGACGATGGATGACGGACTAGTTTCTTCCGTTTTCTGTTCTTCGTCCTCTGGCTTTGTGATTTTCTTGGTGGCCACTACTTAGTCCCGCCTTCAACTTCTACACCCATACTGCGGGCGGTGCCGGCCACTACCTTAAAAGCCGCCTGGGGATCCTTAGCATTTAAGTCGGGCATTTTAACGGCCGCTATCTCGTTAACTTGGGCTTTGGTTAGCTTAGCGACTTTTTCTTTGTGCGGAACACCGCTTCCCTTTTCGATGCCAGCCGCTTTGCGAATAAGATTGGCGGTGTGGGGGGTTTTGGCAACAAAATCAAAGGTACGATCTTCGTAAATCGTGACCTGCACCGGAATTATGTTATCGCCCAGGTCTTTCGTCTGTTCGTTAAACGGGTTAATAAAGTCCATCATGTTAACGCCGTGCTGACCCAAAGACGAACCAACCGGCGGCGCAGGCGTAGCTTTCCCGGCCGGAACCCGGAACTTAACCTTCGCTTTAATTTTTTTTACTTCTTTTGCCATTACAGTTTCTTTACCTGTAAGCTGTCGAGCTCAACCGGCGTTTCGCGGCCAAACATGTTAACCAGCACCTTAATTTTGCCTTTGTTCTCATCAATTTCATTAACCTGACCGTCAAAGCCCTTGAAGGGACCGTCGGTGATATTAACCGATTCGCCAACCGAGAAGTCGATTTTAAACTTGGGCTCCTCAACGCCCATCCGCTTTTGGATGTGGCGGACTTCGTCTGCGTCCATGGGGATTGGGGTGGTACCGGAGCCGACGAAACCGGTTACATTCGGAGTATTACGGACGACGTACCAAGAATCTTCGTCAACGTCCATTTGGACCAGCACGTAACCGGGGAAAATACGTTTTTCGACGATTCGGCGCCGGCCGTTTTTGATCTCAATTTGGTTCTCTTTGGGGACGATGACATCAAAGATCTTGTCGGCCATGCCCATAGTTTCAATTCGTTGGCGCAAATTTTCAGACACGCGGTCTTCATAGCCGGAATAAGTGTGAATAACGTACCAATTCTGGTCGGTTGAAGGTGCTTTCTGAGGTTCGGTCGCCTCTTGGGGGGCTGGACTTTGCTTATCAGCCATGGGTGATGACCTTTTCGATCAATCGGGAAAAGCCCCAGTCGACCGCACCGACAAAGCTAGAAACCACCAGTGAAAAAACGATCACGATCGTGGTGAGGCTGATAATTTGCGAGCGGTTTGGCCAGCTGACCTTAGCTAGCTCGGCAAATGAATCCTTAAAATAGTCGGCGATTTTGTTAAACATATCTAATCGAATCTAAAAAAGCCGGGCGGCTTTGTGGGGTCAACTCTAGCATTTCTTCTGGATTTTGTCTAGTTGCGCGATATTTTTTGGTAAATTAGCAGCCACAGAAATTGGCTAAACATTAAAGCGAAGTGTAAAAGCAGCGCCACCAACAATATCAAAGCCGCCAAGACTAAGTAAAATGGCCGGCCGTTTAATAACGAATTGGAGGCTTGGCTACTCCAATTGGCCAGTCCAAACACGCTAAAAACCGCAATTAGCGGCAAAAACAGCGCCCCAATCGATAAGGTTCCGGCCAGCAGTAAACGGTGAACTTGATAGCGACTCAGATTAAAGGCTTGGTGGTAAGCGGAGGTTAAGCGGTGGTTGTCGGCCAAAATTGCGGCGATAGCGTAACCAGAAGCTGTGCAGATTAAGGCTCCTAAAATAGCGGCGGAGGCGATCGATAGCCAGGTAAAGACACGGCTGCTGAGTGACCACCCAAGACCTGAATAATTGAGGATTAGCCAGCCAACCACCCCGGCGATAGCTGCCATCGCAACTAGTTGCAGCAGTTTTACAGCCAAGACTCTGGCGCCAGCTCGGCGGCTAAGCCGAAGCGATAAAGTTTTGGTGATGTGCCTGCGATCAAGTGCCCGCCCGAAGCCAATCACGGCAGCGCCCGATAGCCATGCCCGAATTAGTAAAGCTATAAGAGCTGCCGATAACCAGATTGTCGCAACTAACTGAACTTTAGGTTGACTAAAATTTGTCCCAAGAGACCCAAGTAAAGGCCAAATCAGGATCGGCAAGAATATAACCGAAGCAATGATGGCTGTTGTCAGCTGATGGGCTGGTGGGACGTCGGGATGCAATGCCAAAAGCGCGGCTTTTTTGGCTAAGGACCCGATTTTCACCTTGGCGGCAGGCCGTTTTGACTTCGAACTTGCCTTTATCGCAACCTCCTGAAAAACCGGTATGGTTGTTTTTGTCACCTGACGACCGTACTGGTGGCCGCAATTTAAACAGTACCGCGCGCCCTTAAAAGCGGTGCTACGATCACTGGCGCAATTCTCACAAACCATAAGCGTATTGTATCAGCTGCGCAGTAATTTGAGCACGGCAACTTCGGCTTGGCCCAACATCTCTTGTTCTGGCAGCTCCTCAACCTCTATCTCGACGCCGATAATCTTACCGTCTTGATAAAGTTTAACCACGCGGGGATGAATGTAGGAACTGCGAGCAACGGCCGGGGTATTCCCGAGTTTTTCGGCAACCATTTGCACAGCTTCAGTGACGTTACGTTTAGCTTCGTTGATAGAGTTCGCTAAACCAATTTCCGCGAGTGCAACGGCCGCAATCAAGGTTCCAGCCCAAGTACGGAAATCTTTGGCGGAAAAGTCTTGCCCCATAATTTCCTGAATATATTCGTTTAGGTCTTCACTGTTCACGTCACGCAACTGGCCGTCTTCGCCGTAGTATTGGAAAATTCGATAACCCGGCAAATCATCTAGCTCGGCTACAATTTTGGCTAGGCGCGCATCGACTACTTCGCGAACATTCTCCTTGTGGCTTTTGCCGACATAATCAAACAGCAGCCGATCGCCCTCGATCCTCAAATGCTTGCGCCGCAAGGTGGTTAAACCATAGGTTTGGTTTTCTTTTTCGTAAATTTCGTTTCCAACCCGAAAATAAGCCTGGTCGATCAACCGAACCATAACTGCCAGCACCTTTTCGCGTCCGAGTTTTTGTTGCCTTAGGTGGCCAGATGTGACTTTACGCATCTGGGGCAAGCGGCGACCGAAATCGACCAACTTGTCGTATTTTTCTCTCTCTTGATGGGCCCGGAACTTTGGATTGTAGATGTATTGTTTGCGGCCAGCGTCGTCAATTCCTATCACCAGGATCTTGGCGCCTAAGTTTGGTGAAATCTGGACGTCTTTCCAGGCCGGCGGGATCACTAAATCTTCAACGTAAGCCAGAACCCGTCCATCCTTAATCGGTTTTCCCTCTGAGGTAATGTATTTAAAACCACTCCCGCGCTTGATACGTTCGATAAAAGGCTTTCTCAACGCAGTTTTCCCCAGTTTTTTAGTGCAAAATTCCAAGGTGATGTGAACTTCGGCTGTAGATTTGGATAATTCGTTAGCTCGTTGGCAATCATTCGAACCTATAATACCAAAAAATGGAAAAGCGCCCTTGGCAGACCGTGTGGTCTGTATGGGGGCGCTTTCCTCGAGTTGCGCTACGCCTTGAGATCGGTGATCCTGCGGCGCAGGTTATCGGTTGGCTTCGGGGCCACTAGCTCCGCGAACCGGATGATTCCGGCGACCGCGAGCAGTAGGGCGACCGTTACGAAGCCGAGTGTCTTCAGCGAGTTGATGCCGGCGTGAACTTCGAGGTAGTTGACCACGAAGCCGGTAAGACCGAGCAGCATGAGTGACGACATCCAGGTCGTCACCTTCTCGCCTCGCTTGGTCTTACGGCCAGGCATTGCCCAACCGATGACCGCAGCGATCATCTTCTCGAACCAGAGGTAAAGTTTCATTTCACCTCCTCCTATTTCTCGAGGAACACTCATGACAAATTTCACTGAGTGGCGACTAGTTTAGCATAAGAGTTATAAATTGTCAAGACCCTAGGCGGACAAAATCGGAGCGTTCATATACAATTACTTCATGAGAACCCTCGCCGCCGAAGTTAAAGCCTACGTCGGAAAAACCGTCACAATTGCTGGCTGGTTGCACAAAAAGCGGGCCCTTGGAGCTTTGATGTTTGTGTTGGTACGGGACCGCACCGGTATTGTTCAGGTGGTAGTCGAAGATGTGGCGGAACAGGAAAAACTGACCGGCATGCAAATTGGCACGGTTTTAACGATCGCTGGCAAGGTTAAAGCCGAACCACGAGCGCAAATTGGAGCCGAAATCCACTCACCCAAAATCACCGTTGAGGTGCCGGTAGAAGAAGCCCCTCCGATTGAAATCGATAAGCCGATCGACCACAAAAGTGAAAATTACGACACCTTGTTTGAAAATCGCGCCCTTAATCTGCGTAATCCTACCGAGGGAAATATTTTTAAAGTTGCTGGCGCAGTCAGTAACGGCATCCGCTGGTTTTTATCGGAACAGGGCTTTATCGAGATCCGAACGCCTAAAATTCTGGCCGAAGCAACCGAAGGCGGCGCTGAGGTCTTTAAACTGGAATATTTCGATCGCGGACTGGCAACTTTGGCCCAATCCCCCCAGTTTTATAAGCAAATGCTGGTTGGAGCCTACGAGCGAGTTTACGAAATCGCACCGGCGTATCGCGCCGAACCGTCTCTGACCACCCGGCACATGAGCGAATTCACTTCCGTTGACCTCGAGATGGGTTTTATTACTGATTATGCCGAAGCCGAAGACTTACTCGGCGAAATGCTCCATTTTGTGGTCGAAATGATTTGGAAGCACAACGAATCGGAGTTGAAGTCGCTTGACGCTAAAAAACCGAAGTTAACGAAAAAAATTCCTAAGGTGAAGATGAGTGAAATTCACGAGCGTTACACTAAGGCTACCGGGGAGGACACTACCCGGGAGAAAGATTTATCCCCCGCCGAAGAGCGATTTATTTGTCAGTACGCCGAAAAGCAGCTCGGCTCAGAGGCTATTTTTGTAACGGACTGGCCGGCGGCGTCGATGAAGTTTTATCATAAGAAAAACCCAAACGACCCAAATTTGGCCATTCGCTCCGACCTACTCTTTCGCGGAACCGAAATCGCAACCGGCTCGCAGCGCGAGAATCACTATGGGGTACTTTTAAACCAGCTTCGGGGTATGGGCGGTGATCCCAACCACCCCGGTTACAAATACTACTTACAGGCCTTTAAATACGGTCTGCCGACCCATGCTGGCTTTGGCTTGGGACTAGAGCGTTTAATCCAAAAACTAGTCGGCTTAAACAGCGTAAAGGAAGCCACTTTATTCCCCCGTGATATGCAAAGGTTGGTGCCATGACGGAGTTTGTCCAAAAAAAACTCGGCGAAGTGCTGGCGTTTTGTTTGGTCGGCCAGGAGACGGTCGTAAAAGCCGGCAAACCGCTCTCTGACTTGATTGGCGACGAAAAAGTGCATCGTTATAGTGAAAGGTTGGCTAAAATAGCGGCAGCTTTGGGTGAAATGGCTACGGAGTTATCGCGGACAAAATCCGAGAAAACCGCCACTAAATTGCGCGGCTTGAGGGAGGCCTATATAGGGGAGGAATGGAACAACCCCACCGAAGTACTAGAATGGCTTGGCTTTTTTGAAGGCGCGGCGATTGTGCACTGGTTCTTGATTTTGGGGAGTGCCGAAGAACATAACGACCTGAAATTAGCCACTCTCGCACATAGCGCCGTTGATTTGCATCGTAAGTCGCTAGCAAACGTTGAGGATCACCTGCACCATATCGGCGAGATGCGTGCTAAAGGAAACTAATGTTTGAGAAGTTTGATTACGACCTGATTGTAATCGGCAGTGGTGCGGGCGGAGCGGTTGGGGCAAGCTACGCCAGGCAACTTGGCAAAACCGTTGCGATCGTGGAGGCCGACAAGGTCTTGGGCGGCGAATGTCCAAACTGGGCCTGCATTCCTACCAAAGCGCTACTGCAGGCGGCTGAAACGTATCAAACGACCGTCGGTGCGGGTAATTTTGGAGTAGAGACCGGCAAAGTCCGAGTAAGCCCCGCAAAGATGCGAAAATATCGTAATCTGGTTGTGTCGCGCACCAACGCTCGAGACGACGAAAAGCTATTTGCCGAGGAAGGCATTGATTTAATCCGCGGTCGAGCAAAGTTCACATCGAACGATCAAATTGAAGTTCGCGGGAAACGCTACCGAGCCCGTCGGTATCTGGTTGCCACCGGTACCACCGCCTTTGTTCCTTCGATTCCGGGCTTCGAAAAGTCCGGTTTTATCGCCTCAAATGAAGCAGCCGAACTTAAGAACCTGCCTAAATCGATCGCTATTATTGGTGGTGGCGCCGTCGGTTGCGAGTTTGCCCAGTTGTATAGCGATTTAGGTGTAGAAGTGACTTTGATCGAAGCTGCCGACCGTTTACTAATCAAGGAAGAAGCTGAGGTTGGCAGGTTGGTTGAGAGTCTATTTGAAAGCCACGGCGTGACTATTTTAACGGGCGCTAAGATTTCAAAAGTCGAGAAAAAAACCCTTTACACTGGCAAAACCAAAATTAAAGTCGAGCAGATTTTACTCGCGGCGGGCAAAACTGCCAACTTGAGTTTCGGCCCAACCGAGGCAGGCGTGAAGGTGGGGGCAGGAAAAATTAAAACCAATACTTTTCTTCAAACCTCCAACCCGCGAATATTTATCGCAGGTGATATTGCCGGTCCGCTGCAGTTTACCCACACGGCGGCCTACCAAAGCCGGCTGGCGGTTCACAATGCCTTTAACCGGCGTAAGGTCAGGCCTGGCTACCTATCGATCCCCCGCTGCATTTTTGTGCGACCGGAAGCCGCCAGCGTCGGTCTAACCGAGCCCGAAGCGCTTAAACGCGGCATTAAAGTAAAAACTGGCGTTTCGGAAATAGCCGATCTTGGCAGGGCCAATACTTCCAGTAGTTTTGAGGGTTTTGTAAAGGTTGTAACCGATCGGCGTAGAGTGATCATTGGCGCTGCGATTGTGGCCCCTAGGGCTGGAGAGATGATCCACGAGCTTGCACTGGCTGTCCGGCTGAAAGCCACGGCAACCGAAGTTGCCGACCTCGTACATGCCTTTCCAACCTACTCCGAAGCTGTGAAGCTAGCTTGCGCCAACGTTAGCTAAGATTTTGGCCAGATTGATGCCTTTGCCGAGAATTGGCTGGTAGATGTCCCCGACTTTGTCGACGCGGGCTTGGATATTTTTGATCGTAAACTGCGAGGGGTGGAGTTTTTTGGTCACCTCTTTCCACTCCAGCGGCGTCGAAACCCAGGCCCCGTCGACCGGCCGAACCGAGTACGGTGCAGCCAGTGTTTGGCCCTTACTGTTTTGTAAATAATCCAAGTAGACTTTCTGTTGTCGCTTTGAAGGGTGGCGCTCAATGCTCGTAAAGTCTGGCGCTTTGTGATGCGCCATGGTGGCAATGATTTGGCCAAACTGACGGCATTGCTCGTAGGTGTATTTGGCGCCGAGCGGAATGTAGATATGCAGGCCGGTTTTCCCTGAGGTTTTAGGATAGCTCGGTACGCCTAGCTTCTCGAGAATATCGTGGACAACGGCGGCGGCTTCGACGACCTTATCAAAACCAATATCCTCCGGATCTAAATCGATAATCATATAGTCGGGATGCTCCGGCTTTTGGGTGCGTGAGTTCCAGGGATTAATTTCGATGCAGCCGAGGTTGGCCATGTAGGCTAATGCGGCTTTGTCTTGGCAAACCAGATAGTGAACGGTCTTATTTTCATCTGATTTGTCTTCAAAGATCCCGACCCAATCCGGATGAGTCTCGACGTTTTTCTGATAGAAACTCTCCCCGCCCACGCCATGTGGATGGCGGTTCAAATTTTCCGGCCGGTCTTTGAGGTATGGCAAAATGACTTCGGCCATCGCCTGGTAATATTTCAACACCTCGCTTTTAGTAATTCCGTCTTTTGGAAAGTAAACCTTATCGAGATTGGTGAATTTTACCTCGTGTCCGTTAATCTCGACGATTTTGTCGCGGCCGCTCATTTTGCCAGCTCCTTTTTAGCTTCGGTGGGTTTTTTGTCCGGCCTCATGCCTAGAAAAATCGGCTGTCTCATCGTGCCTTCGCGGGTCCATTCTTGAAACTTTACCTCACAGACTAGCTTTGGCTTAACCCAAGTCGCCTTTTCGTTGGTCTTAGGCGCTGGTTCGATCGGAGAATCCTTGACAATGAGCGGTTTCATCTTCGAGTGCAGAGCCTTCAGGCTTTCGCCGTCAAATCCTCCGCCGGCGTGGCCGATATATACTAGTCTTCCTTTTTCGTAGATTCCTAGGACCAAAGCGCCAAACAGCTGGCGGCTGGCTCGCGGTTCAGTAAAGCCACAGATTACAGCTTCCTGGCGCAAGTGGGTTTTTATTTTAAGCCAATCCCCTCCCCTTTTGCCCTGTTGGTAGATACTTGCCTTTCGTTTGGCGACTATCCCTTCAAGTCCTTTGTCCTTTGCAACCTTAAAGAACGCTTTGCCGTCTTTTTCGACGGCATCCGATAATTTAGCGTGTGTAAGTTTCGGCAAAGCTTCCGCCAACAGCTCTCGCCTTTTTTCTAGTGACAACCCTGCCGTGTCGTGACCGTTTAAATACAGCAGGTCAAAAACGTAATAAATGAGCTTCCCCTTTTGGGTTTTAGCGTAGTCTTGCAACAGCTGAAAGCTGGGTCTCCCCTCTTTGTCTAGAGCCACCACTTCCCCGTCCAGGACCATCTGGTTTTTAATTTGAGTCAAATCCTCTACTACAGCTGGGAATTTTGACTCAAATGGCAGTAGGTTACGGGAGTAGAGCTTAACTTTTCCGCTGTCGACTTCGGCGATTGCGCGGTAACCGTCCCACTTAATTTCAAACAACCACTCCTCGCCATCAAAGGCCTCATCAACAAGAGTGCAGAGCATCGGCTTGATATCGTGTGGAATTTTGGATTTGGTCGGTAACTTTATCTCACCGATTTTCTCAATGCTCTTACCGCTACGAACAGACTTATCCAATTTAGTTACGTCTGTGTCGGACGCATACTCATCACCCTTTTTGATTAGTAGCCAAGCGTCGTTCTCGGCATCTGGCATTTTAACGAGCGCAAACTCCCCCTTCAGCTTCTTCCCCAGTACCACAAAAGTGATATGACCTTTCTTAAGCCCCTGCCTAATTTCTTTTTCGGTACTTTTGCGATCCGTTGATCCTCGCCCAACGTAGGTGCCTTCGTCCCAGATAATCACGTTGCCGGCGCCGTACTCGCCCTTTGGTATTACTCCTTCGAAGTTACGGTACTCAAACGGGTGGTCCTCAACGTGAACCGCCAAATGATGGTCGCCCGGCTTTAGCGAGGGGCCTTTTGGCACTGCCCAGCTTTTTAAAACTCCGTCGAGTTCAAGTCGAAAGTCGTAATGCAAAGAGCTGGCGGCGTGTTTTTGCACCACAAACCGTAACATTCCCTTGCCTTTTGCCGTCTTTGCTTTGGGCTCTGGAGTTTTGTCGAACCGCCGCTTTTTTGCGTATTCCGAGAGCGCCATTACTTACTCGCTTTGGCTTTTTCGGTTTCCTTGTGCTTTTCTAGGCTAGCTTTTAGTGCAGACATTAGATCGTCAACGCCGGTGCTAGGAGGCAAGGATTCGGACTTTACGACGCTCTTTTTACCTTTAGCCTTAGCTTGAATCATATTCATGACGTCTTTTTTGTAGGTATCACTAAATTTGGTTGGCTCAAAGGTTGCGGTCAGCTGCTCGATTAGCGCCAGTGCGATATCAACCTCTTTTTTGGTTGCCTCAGCCTTGGGCAGTTTCAGGCCGTCTTTTGGCCTAATTTCGTCGTGGTAGCGCATTTGCTCGAGCACGATCGCATTCTCGCTAGTTTTAAGGGTCGCCAGGTTCTCTTTATTACGCAACACAAACTTGGCGATGCCGACCTTGCCGGATTTAGCTAAGGCGTCGCGCAGTAAGGCATAGGGTTTCTCGGCGCCTTTTTCTGGTTCGAGGTAATACGGCTTCTCAAAGTAAATATCGTCGATTTCGCTTTCCTTAACGAAATCCTGAATATCGATAGTGTGGCTTTTTTTGACGTTGGCGTGCTCAAAATCCTCTTCTGTTAGCACAACGTAGTCGCCTTTTTGGTATTCGTAGCCTTTAACGATATCTTCCTGAGGTACCTGCTGGCCGTCTTTTTTGCAGACTTTGACGTAGCCAATGGCGCCGTGATCGCTAGCGTGGAGTAACTTAAACGATAATTCCGTCCCGGCGGTGGCTGAATACAGTCTGACGGGAATATTGACGAGCCCGAAACTTAAAGATCCTTTCCAAATTGGCCGCATAAGTTCTCCGATGAATACACTCATTATAGTAGCTGGCAGCTGGCGACAAAGCAAAAGAGCCATTCCATGGAGGAACGGCCCTTGTGCCTAAAGCCAGTCAATCTTGCGCAGATAACAGCATCCCCAGAAATATTGATAGGGATTTTTTCGCTGTTTTAGAATATTGAGATTTATTTAGCGTAATTTGGCAGGGGTGGCAGGGATCGAACCCGCGACCTACGGTTTTGGAGACCGTCGCTCTACCAGCTGAGCTACACCCCTCCGCCTAAATAAGTATAAGGGTTATTTGGTTTCTTTGTGGAGTGTCTGTTTGTGCTCGAATGGGCAATATTTCATAATCTCCAAACGATCGGTGGTCGTCTTGGGATTTTTGTTCGTCGAATAATTGCGCCGGTGACAACTGGTGCATTCGAGTTGGAAATAGGCTCGGTCGCCGCGTTTTGGCATTACTTACCTTTGCTTTCTGGTTTAACGGGCACAAATGCAGACCCAACCAAGTAAACAAATAGTCCCGGGAAGATCCCGCTGAAAATTATCAACAGCACCGCTACAAGACGAAGCATATTTACATCCGCGTCAAAGTATTCCGCTAGTCCTGCAATTAAGCCCGTGCACTTACGGTTGGTACGTGATCGATAGAGAGTTTTTTGTGCCATGATGACCTTTCTTAATGGAGCCCAAGGCGAGGATTGAACTCGCGACCCCTTCCTTACCAT
>CAYZIN010000009.1:0-34823 GCA_964478595.1 uncultured Candidatus Saccharibacteria bacterium
TTTCGCCGCCACTTTTCCCTATTATTTACCTCGGTTCCGCGCCCCCGGGGGGGCAGACCTAATTAAAACATCCATTCCCGCCCGGGCCGCGGAATGTCCCGAGCCGCTTGAGATTACGCCGAAACTGGTTGAGAAAGCCCCAGCTCTTCTTCGACGGTTCGGACCAGCCACAGAATGTCAGAGTTTGAAGTGCTTCTAACCTTGCGGCAAGCGTGGATGACGGTGGAGTGATCCCGGCCGCCAAACAGCCTTGCGACCGCCGGGTAACTAAGGCTGGTGTACTCATAGACCAGAAACATGGCGGCGTGGCGCGCGGCGACGTAGTCCCGCTTTCGCCAACCAGAGATCAAGATACTGACCTCGAGACCAGACTTGTCTGCGATCAAGCCAAGGATCTGTTGCGCCCGGTTCAGGGCCTTGATCTCGGAGCTGAATCCGCGAACTCGCAGGAAGTACCGGACCGCCGCTGCCGTAGTCCGTTCGAGGTCAGCGCCGTCGTGCTCCGCCAACAGCAAGAAGCTGAATAGCTCATTCGGGTCAAGTCGAAGCTCGAGCTTGACTACGCAACCTCGTTCGTTGGACGTCGACGCCGGCATCCCTTCCCCCTTTTCGATGAACTCCGCCTCAACAGTACCATCATCGTAGCGAACAAACGACGAAGCTACAACCGGCTACTACAGTTTTTTTGTGGACGGATTTATCTTATAGCCGAGAAAATTAATAATTTGGCCAGTTATCAAAAGAAGTAACGCTAGTGATCCTAAGGCCCTCACGGCTGTTAGGTTTTGTGTTATCGCGCCAAGTGATTCACTATTCGTTTCGATTACCGCGGTTGCTAGGGCGAAGTAAGTAATGCCAATATAGATCGATGCGGCTAAACTTAGAACGAAAACCGATGAGCTAGTAAGTTTATTATTAAATTGTAGGCTTGGACCTAGCAGTGAAGCTATAAGAACTACTGGGGTGCCGACAATTGCGACGGCTATCGAACCGAACGACCTCCCTATCGAAAGTGCAGCTATAGCTGATGCTAGAGAGGCAATTACTAAAATGAATCCGAGGCTTTTTCGGGTCATTTCAGTTTTTTGGTGGATTGACGGTTGTCGTTACAGAAATCGAAGCCCAATGTGTCGCTGCAGCGAGCGTAGCCGACTATCGCACCGAAGTTATCCGGGAATGGTAATTTGATGGTCGTTGGCGGTTTTGGCACCACGCGAATTTGGACCGGCGCCGTTCCGGAGCCCAGGCTGTCGATGACGGTGAAGGAGCCGCGGGAAAGGTCGATGACTCGCCCGGTCCAAGCCTCGGGACCGTAGTCGTTTACTAGGCAGATGACGTTTTTGCCGTTACGGAGGTTGGTGACCAGCAGATACGTACCGCGCGGAAAAGTAGTAGAGGCGCAGGTTAGGGCGTCGGGAGCCGGCAGGCCGAGTGCGTACCAAGATGCTTTACCGACTTGGTCGGGGGCCCTTTCGGCTGGTGCTGGATTAAGTTGACCAACAGCCTTGGCGATATTGGTACGAACCTCGAGATTTATCGTCGGTTTGGTTGTAGAGACAGTAAAGGCTAACGATCCCGTTGAAACTGCGGCAACGATAATAAAAAAGGCCCGCAGAAGTCGCGCGCCGGTTTTTTTGCGGACTACTTTTTTACTGGCAAGTTTGACCGAGTGCTTTTTGATCTTAACTGCATGACGGCGGACCTTGCCCAGTTTTGATAAATGCTTTTTGAGCTTCTTTTTCGTTTTGGTTTTCATGAACTTTACGCGCCTATTTTACCATAAGCGGCATTATATGGCTAGGCTAGTAACCGACGGAGCCGGTGGGCGGCACGATAGCGTACCAGCTGTGACCTTTGTTGAGCGGAATATCCTTACCGGTGGCGTCGACAAGCCGGGTACGATCGGCATTAGAGGCTTTGCTCCAGGTACCGGGAGCTACATCACCATCACGAAAGACTAACGCGCTGCCCGAGCCGACGGTTTGCATAATGACGGTTTGTTCCCCTATCCGGGTTGTTCCGTAGCTTGTAGGCATGGTTTCGACGATGATGTTTTTGACGCTAATTTGTGCGCCGGTGTTGCGGTCAATGTCGGGTTTGCCACCAACGAACCTTAGATAGGTGTTGGTGGCCGGGTCATACTGAAATTTGGCATCGTACGCGGCGTAAGAAAAACGGATCGAAATTGTGGGGTGAGCCGGATTTACTCCTTTGGCCGGCGGAGTGTCTTTTTTGCGGGGGCTAACTTTAAAGCTCGGCACCTTGGTGTAGCCTCGGGCCGCGATTAGTTTATCGAGTGAATCGGTAGAGGTGTAAAGGTTGTGCGGAGCGTAGCGGTCGGTAGAGCGGTAAAAGTAGCTGCCATTAGTAAATTCATTCATATCTTTCATGCCAAGCGGACCGACCTCATCCAGGGCGTCGGCGTTGCCCCCAGCGTGGGCGACCGGGGCGTCGAACTCCAAGCCCCAGCTTAGAAAATAGGTTCTTAAAGACCTGACGGGACCCAGGGTGGCCGGCATTTCGTCGCCAAAAAAAGCTTCGTAGCGGGTAATGCCACCTTCGGCCAGTGCTTCATAAACTACTCCCGCTGAAGATAGCCCGGATTGCGGCCTGGCGTCGGTGTGATTTTCGATAATTACGGCCCTAACAGTTCGATCAGCCAAAGCCGGTGCAATATCTAGCCCGGTCAACGGCGATGGTTTAGTGGTGGGCTTCGGCGGTACCTTTTTCTTGGTAACGACCGGTAAAGCTATGGGTTTTTTGGGCCAGTATTTAATCGCCACAAAAACTCCTCCAGCCAGCACTAAGGCCACAGCTATTCCAATCGCTATCGCTTTACGGGGATGAGCTTTGATCCAGGCTTTGATGCGCCCAAAAAAATCTTTGAAGCTGAAATGTTTAGCTTGCTTGGGTTCGTTAGGCACGGGATTTTCGCCGGTAATCGTAGTTTCGTCTGGCATACTACCAATCTTACCAAACCTCTTGCGCTTAAACAAAAACAGCCCGCAAAACGCGGGCCGCTTTTGAGTGGGTTTGGCCTTAGGCCATCTTCCCCATTCGAAACATTTTGGTGCCGCAAGAAGCGCAAACGCCCGACACGGCTTCTCGGCCGTTCTTCAAAGTCACCTGTTTGGCGTCCTTCATTTCCTTTTTGGCCTTTTCTTTGACACAGTAAGCTTGCATTAGCTCTCTCCTTAATTTCCCTGAAACTATATGCGCCCTACGCTCACTTGTCAAACCATAAGCGTTAAGCTAGGGCTTCGCTGGCTGTTTTTAGGCGTTTTAAAGACTCGGTCTTGCCGATCACAGCCAAGGTGTCAAACAGCGGCGGCGCGACTTTAGTGCCGGTCACCGCAACTCGAATTAAGCCAAATAAATCGCCGGTTTTAACCGCTAACTTCTCGCCTAAACCGCGAAGCCGTTTCTCTAAATCCTCGGCCGAAAAATCGCTATCTTTGATTGCATGTGTCGCCTGCTCTAATAGTTTTTTGGCATTCTCGGTTTTCTTTAATAGATCAACGTCGGGTTCGGGTGTAGAGAAGAAGAAATGGCTGAGTGGTTCAATCTCAGCTAAAAATTTCAGTCTTTCCTGCAAGAGGGTCAGGATTTCTTTTTTGAACTTTTCATCCGCGGTTTTGGCTACCGGTGGCCAAAAATCTTTGGAGCGTTTCAGCAATTCATCAAGAGTTAAACCGCGGATATAGTACCCATTCATCCAGTCGAGACGCTCTTCATCGAAAACGGCTGGACTCTTTTGAATGCGCTCAAGAGAAAAGACTTTGATTAATTCATTAAGGCCATAGATCTCCTTCACGCTGCCGTCCCCCTCGTTCCAGCCCAATAATGCTAAAAAGTTAATGATCGCCTCTGGTAAATAACCTTCATCACGATACTCGAGCACCGACTTGGCACCGTAGCGCTTAGACAGTTTCTTGCCTCCTCCGCCCCCCAAAACCGCCGGCAAATGTGCAAAAACCGGTGGCTCCCACCCAAAAGCCCGATAAAGCAAAAGATGTTTCGGCGTTGACGCTAGCCACTCATCGGCTCGCAAGACGTGGGTGATTTCCATATCGTGATCGTCAACTACGCTAGCGAAGTGGTAGGTCGGATAGGTGTCGGATTTGATGGCCACAAAATCATCGATCGAATCGGTCAGGACTTCGACCCCACCTTTTACTGCGTCTACCCACGCTACCGTTTTAGGTTCGTCCGGCACCTTAAAACGCAGAACGTGCGGGTCATTTTTGTCCTTTGGGTGGTCTAAGCAATAACGTTCGTATTTAAAAGCGACCTTATTTTTTTGGGCTTCTTGGCGCAAGTTGGCCAATCGTTCCGGCGAACACCAGCAGGGATATAAAACACCCTTTGCCTCTAACTCGGCGGCAAACTTTTTATAAATTTCCAGCCGTTCGGATTGGCGTTCGGGTTTTTTGGCCGGCGACATCCCAAGCCAAGCTAGGCTTTCGGTAATCTGTTTTTCGGCGTCTTCAACTAGGCGAGTACGGTCGGTATCTTCAATCCGCAACCAAAACTCACCTTTTTGGCTGCTGGCAAACAGCCAATTAAATAAGGCCGAGCGGATGCCGCCAAGATTCAAATAGCCGGTCGGACTCGGCGCGAAACGGACCCTAACCAAGCGACAGCTCCTCGGCGTCTATCGGCTGCCAGTCCTCCCCTACTCGCTTGAAAAACTCGACATGGCTGGTAGTTTCGCCCTCCTCATAGATATTTTGGATGTGACCGCCCGCACTGGCTGAGCGCCCGCGGAAAACCTTTCGTTCCTTGATGGCCGGTTTGGTAATGCGTTCTAGGCGCATATCTTCCCCGCCCTTTATAAACTGAATATATTCGACTTTCTCGGAAAGGTCTGGCCGGTCTTCCAGCGGCCGTTGGAAATGACCGTGGTCGGTGATGCCGAATTTAAGATCAATAGCGTCAGCCAGGCGTTCCCAGCTTGCTTCGTTCATGGCTTTACTCCGTTAGAGACTGTCGACGATGTGCAGGATCTGACTTTGATTCAATCGGTCGATACCCTCTAGTGTATACCAGATGCCATGATTCACCCACGTAGCTTTGCCGTTATAAAGGTAAACCGTTAGGCCCTGTGAATTGACGGTTGAGGCGTTATCGCTTTGGCCTTTTACGAAGTTTTCGTCGAGCGATTTGGAGTCCCAGCTAGTTTGGTGCTCGGTAACGGTTAATGGGCCAGGTGCCGAAGGTGAGCTGAGTTTGTAGGTTACTTCTCCGGAACCGTAGGCTACAGCACCGCTTAATTTGTAGCTTGAAGGCAAAAAGTTAGGATAACTGGCGGCAAGTCCAGCTCGGCTGCCAGCAATTTTTACCGCCATTTTAGGATAATTGGCGTACCAGATGTAGGCGCCCATGGCAGCTAGGACGACGGAGGCGACCGCGAGGCTAGCTTTAACTGGTGAACTTTTAGGGGTCGGTACGATAGCGGTTGGGGCAATATCGGTTGAAGGCAAACCGGTAATTAATTTTTGCATTGCCTCGTGAGTAGTAGCAGCTGCGTTGGGCAATACTTGTGGTGCTGGGGCTGCAGGCAACGGCGGCGCAGACTCAGTTGGTGCGAACTTAGTAATTTGGGGATGTTGTTCGGCGCTAGCTGCAGTTTCAACGCGCTGTTGCGAGCGAGCGGCGGGCGGCATCATGTCGATGCGCGGTGAGGTAATTGGGGCCTGAGCTAAAACTTGGGCAGCGGCGGCTTGGCGGACTGGTGAGGGCGCTTGAGTCTTCCGTAAATCCAAAACCTGAGAGGTGCGACCCGGGGCGGCTCGGCCTACATCGGAAATAAGCGGCCTCTTTGCGACCGGCTGGACCGGTGCCGCGGCAGCTGCCGGTGAAGCCTCCGCTCCGGGGCCAACCGGTTTCGGCTCGGTTGCAGGCGCGTTAAGCGGCTGGCCGCAACTGGCACAGTAAGGCTTGCCCCCGATCGTAATATTTTCCTGCGAGCCGCAGTTTGTGCACCCTCCAATAGCCATAATGCTAAGGCTTATTGTAGCACAAGCTCCTTCAAGAACCAGTCCGCCGGCCGGCTAGGTAAACGTAGTAAATAAACCGTGGGATGGCTAGCTGTCGCCGAAGCCGGAACGGCTCGCGTCCCAAACGCCAAAGCCACTCTAGGCCGATTGCTCGAATCGAGTTGGGTGCCCGTTTGATTCGGCCGCCGAACTGTTGGTAGTCGAATGTTCCTCCCTCGCCGACCAACACTCCATGTTTGAGCTCATTTTTTAAGTGAGACATCAATCTTTCCTGCCGCGGAAAACCCATTCCGACCAAAATAACGTCTGCGCCCGCAGTCTTGAGCGTTTGAATTAATTCGAGCTCAAGTTCGGGATTAAGCTGACCAGTAAAGTGGCCGACGATCTTTAGTTTGGAGTACTTTTGCTTTAGGAACCCGGCTGTGGCGTCAATGTTTGAGCGCTTTGGTGAACCAATGAAGAAAACTTTCAGTGAATCTTCGGCGCAACGAGCAATCAGTTTTTCGCTAAAATCGACCCCTCGGAAAATCTCTGGCAGTGGCTTTAAGATACCGCGGGGAAAAACCACGATTTTGATTAAAGTCCCAAATAAACGCGCCAGGTTTTGCCTGCCTCCGTAAAGGTAATGAGTCCCCCATGCTAGTGCCGTTCCATCTGGAAGACATAGCTCCGCCTCATTCAGTAATTGCGCGATCGCGGGTCGTTTGTAGGCTGTGTCGATAAACTCAACATACGGCTTAACGACGTAGACAGCCGGACTTTTGGGATTTTTGGCGGTCGCGGCAATTTGGTCGACTGCTTGTTTCATGGTTAGACCATCAACCCCCACTCCCAGTAGATTGTATTTATTCACGTTCACCCCCAATCGCTACCCCACCAATCGTCCAAAAAACTAACGCCAAAGTTGAATCGGCCCAGCCGTGCAAAAACAGATTCACGACACCAATACCGACAATAGCACCGGCCCAGGCCCTGGCCACGGCACGACTTTTAAAATGGAGAAATTCCTTCAAGGTCAAAACTTGCCAGGCTAAAAAAGCAATTAGTCCAAGAAGACCGGTTTCAACTCCAAGCTGCAGGTAATAATTTTCGGTGATAAGCGGTTTGTCGGAGTGGAACGATGCCGGTCCGGCAGTGCCCAAACCAAGGCCTAGCGGATTTTGGAAAATGGCTTTTAAGCCGCTCTGCTCTGCTCCTGCCCGCTCGGCGTTAGAGCTGAGCGTTGTGGTGCCATTGTGATTAAGTACTGGTTCGAGACGGCGGTGCAGCGGTCCCAAAGCCAAAATTGCGACTAAGACTACGGCGACAGCTGCGGCCGGAGTTAACCGGGCTATTTGTTTGCGGCTTAGGCTAATCAATAAAGTCACTCCAACGCCAAATATTGCCCCAAGCCAAGCGCTACGCGAGTAGCTGGTAATTAAACCAAGCAGTAAAACTAGACCGACTGGAATGTGCCAGGGTCGAAGCTTTTTAGTCATGGCTGCAGCTAAATAACAAAGCGGCAAAATTAAAAACGCGCCGAGTTGATTTGGTCCTCCAAGCGTTGAGAAGGCTCGCAAGGTCGAGACGCTGGGGTCGATGTGCTGAATTGGCGCAATCGTTTGACTGTTGTAACCCAGGCGCCCCAAAAAAGACGGAGCAATAACCCATTCCTGAGCTATCGCAAGCAGTGCCACAAGAGTACTCGACCCCATCAAAATGCGCAGCAGCCAGCGGCGGAGCCCAAGATTTGAGGCCAGCTGTCCAATCCAAAACGCGGCGATCATGGCGTAATCGGTTTTGATCCCGAACAACCATTCGGTGCGGCCGGTATTTCCTCGGACCAAACTGACGAATAGTCCTACAAGAATAAAGACTAAAGCCGTTAAGTTGAAGGGTTTTTTGAGTTGAGTTTGCAGGCGCTTGCTTTTAAGCACTACCGCTGCTGACACCATCACTAGAACCAGGAGTAACATCTCCTTCCACCCCTGAAAGATCGACTCGTGACCGAACAAATGGCCAGCAACTACGACCAAGAAGGCATGGAAGGGCATGATCGCCACGAGGGCCAAGCACCCCCAGCCCAGCAGTTTCTGGACTTTGGTCATTTGACTCCCGCCAGCGATCTTTTGTATTCGTCGAGATTATCAAGTGCAATGCCGGTTCCTTTAGCCACGCATAAAATGGCATCTTCGGCTACCACGCATGGCACGCCGGTAATCTTGGTTAGCAACCGGTCGAGGTTTTTTAACAGTGCCCCGCCGCCGGTTAAAATCATGCCGCGGTCGATTATATCGCTCGATAGTTCCGGCGGTGTTTGCTCTAGCACCGCGCGGATGGCTAGCACGATTTTTTCCAGTTCGGGTTCTATGGCCTTGGTGATTTCATTGGAGTGGACAGTAATGGTTTTGGGCAATCCTGCAATGGTGTCGCGGCCCCGAATTTCCATGGTGGGGTCTTTTTCGATAGCCACGGCGCTGCCCAAACTTTTTTTAATTGCTTCAGCCGTCCTATCCCCCACGGCCAACCCGTAGCGGCGCCGGATGAAATCGGCAATGGCCGAATCGAGCTTGTTGCCGCCCACCCTCGTACTGGACTGAGCTACCACGCCGCCTAAAGACATAATGGCAATTTCGGTCGTGCCGCCGCCAATATCAACCACCATATTTCCCGCGGCTGAGGCAATAGGTACCCCGGCGCCAATCGCTGCGGCCACGGGCTCCTTAATAATGTAGGCTGCCCTCGCACCGGCAGCCAAGGTGGCGTCAATGACGGCGCGGCGCTCGGTCGAAGTGGCACCGGCCGGAATCGAAACCATCACATCGGGCCGCCGCAGCTTCATGCCGGACGACACCTTATTAATGTAATGGCGAATCATGGCTTGGGTAATGTGGTAATCGGCAATAACACCGTCGCGCAGAGGCCGGTAGGCAGTAATAGATTCGGGTGTTCGGCCGAGCATTTCTTTGGCTTCGGCACCAACGGCCACGATCTTGTTGTTTTCACGATTAATCGCCACTACACTCGGTTCATTAAAAACAATTCCCCGTTTTGGCACATAGACCAAAACGTTGGCGGTCCCGAGATCGATGCCGATCCGCTTTGCAAACATCAAAACCAGTATAACTTAACGAGTTTAGGGTTTAGGGTTTATCATTGAGTATTATGTGGCGCCGCTTCTTGGCAATAATTGGGTACGTTGGGGTTGGATTATTCGTCGTTGGCGGAACCGTTTTACTGGTGGCGTACGGACGCGGCTATAGCTATGACTTTAAAGCTCATCGTTTTTTGCTTAACGGCCTGATTATTCTTGATTCAACTCCAAGCGGGGCGGAGGTGGCGGTAAACGGCAAATTAATTCGGCCAACCACGCCCTACCACTCCACAATCGAGGCGGGCGACTATGATTTTACTCTGATTAAAGACGGCTTTCGGAGCTGGAGTAAGCACCTGTCGATCAACGCCTCCGAAGTCACCTTTGCCCAATATGTGTTGCTAGTACCCGAAACCCTTAAAACTGAGCAGACCAAACTTAACGTTAAGGCTGCCGATTTGGTGGCCAGCCCGAACCATAAGCACTTGGCTTATTTGTCAACCGACCCCGAAGCTAATGTTTGGATTTTTGACACCGGTAATCGCACTAGCCGCAAAATCTACACCGCTCGCGCAACTAGTACTAGCCCGGCGGAGACGCTAAAGAACCTGGTTTGGGGCAGCGATAATACCCACCTTTTGATCACTTCTGATTTTGGTGGACGTAGCCACTTGCTGGTGGCAACCACCGGTTCGACGACGCCCGTCCAGGATCTTACCGACTCGTTTAACCAGGATTTTAATCTTCCTGCGATCGACCCAACTAGCGGAAACTTACTTTATTTCATCAGTTCGGATGGAAGCTTGCAGCGGCTAAATTTGAACGATCAAACGATCTCGGCGGTTTTGGCCCAAAATGTTAGCTCATTTGCCTTTGGCGGCGGCCGAGTATTTTATGTGACGACCACCAAGCTGGGCCGGTCACTTCTTAGCCTCGACCGGGCCGGTCACTCTCAGGAATTGGTTCAGTCTTTGGCGCAGAGTTCGACTTACGAGATTCTCTATGCAAAGGCAAACGGTAAAGACTTGCTGATGGTAACACCGGCCGACTCAACCACCGCCACGCTCTACCAAGACATTTTTGGTGCTCACCCAATCGCCAAGGCTATTGGCAACAACGTTACTCATTTAAGTCGCAGTCCCAGCGGCCGCTATGTAGTGGCCTACGGCCAAAGCGACGTCATTACCTACGACCTCGAAAAAAGCCACCGGTACGACTTTAAGGTCGGGTTTAAAAATATTCAAAGCGTGAGTTGGTACGACGAGTATCATCTGTTGGTAGTTGAAGGTGGCATCCCTAACCTAATTGAATTTGATGGTGGTAATCGAACGCCTTTGGTTGGCGGACTCACCGATAACGCTTTTCCGACCGCCGATCACACCGGCATTTTTGGTCTAGCAGCCGCCGGGTCGGGCAGTCAAGTTGTGTTTGAGCGCCTTAAGTAAATAAGTGTTGCACCCAGCCGGTAATCTGGTTAAACAGTTGTTTGAGCTGGTCTAAAAAGTCAGGGGCGTTACCGGGAAGTTGCCCCAGGCCAAAAGTGCCCTTCGGGGTGTTGCCAGAGTGAACGATTTCGGGTGAAGGGCTAATTTGTTTAGCTGAGACGATCAGCCGTCGCCAGCTGGTGCCCGGAGGAGTGCAGGTGATTAGAGTCATGGTGGGGTCCGTGGTTTGGGTCAAAACCGACAAATCGGTAGGCGCCACAATTTTCGTTCCAGTGACTTCGTAGACGTAGTGAGTCGAGTGGTAGTTAACGCTGAATTTGTCCCCCACCGTTAATTTATCTAGCAGTACGAATATGAATTTATAGTTGCCGGGTTGCCACCAGTCATTTGAGGAGTGGCCAAAAAGCACGCTGTTACCAGGCTGTCCGGGGCTGGGAGTAGTGCCGTAGTGATCAACGCCATCTTGCAACGCTCGCAGCACATCGGCTTCGGCGATACTAGGTTCATACACTACTGGCGCATGGACGTTAATCTTGGGAATGTCGATGATTGGCGCAGGATCAACGGTCGGTTGCTGCGGCTGAGTATCGGTTACGGTTTGAACCGTTGGCTTATTGCCACCCCCGGTCCAGTAGCGAACTTGGCTGATAATAACTTCAGATTTGAAAACAATTAGCAGCAGCGCGAAAGATGCAATCGCAGACACAATCGGCCGGGTTTTAGACGGCAACGGTTTGACTTTCTTTTTATGCGTAACCCATTCTGCCGGCATGCTAGCCGGATGCGAAGGGCTAACCTTTAAGTGAGCCGGAATTTCTGCTGGCTCAGGATTTTCGGCCGCAGCTGGGATTTCGTTTTTTTTGAGCAACGGATGTTCGCCTTTTAAATGGGTATCAGAAAGACCGGCGATCCGAGCTCTGGCCTCGGCCGCTTTGTCTGGGGTTTGGGGGATTCCCATTTTTTCGTCGTCTTGCTGTGCCATATTTTTACTGGATCCTATTCAGTTGGTACCGCTGGTCGGGGTCGAACCGACACGGGGTTGCCCCCACGGAATTTTGAGTCCCGCGCGTCTGCCAATTTCGCCACAGCGGCATCAACTGGACAGGATCATAGCCTTACTTTAAATTTGCCGGGAACAGTTTACATTATCTCACGCTTTACTTCTAGTGTCCGCCCTTGCATAGTGCTTATGTTTATCGGATAATTAGTTTAGAGCTTTTCATGAAAACCAAAAACCAAAAAGGGTTCGTGTTTGTCGAGCTAGTAATTATTTTGCTGGTTTTCGGGACGCTTGCAGTTATCGGCACAAGGTATTGGCAGGCCCGCCAGCTCGCCCAAGTTAAGGAACTTCCGGTGAAAAATCCGGGCAAAACCGACCCCTACGCCGGCTGGAAAACCTATGAGAACTCAAAATACGGTTTCAGTTTTAAGTATCCTCCCAGCTGGATGCCGAGTGGGTTTAACGACTCAGTCGGCTTCCCCTCCGGTTTCGTTGATGGAGCCGGCAGTGTCTGTGTCCAGATTAACCTTTGCCCTGTTGATTACCAGATTTACTCAGGTAGTCCAGAGCACTCGATCGACGAGTTTAAAGCCGCCAACAACTTCGAAGCAAGCCATGTTACCGGAACGGTCAGCGATCTAGGCCACAACGGACTCTTGGGCAAGAGGCTGACTTGGAAAAGTGGAGATCTCAGATATAGCAATTTTGGCTACTTCTATGGCGTAGATAGCCGGACCTACACAATCTCTAATGAGAATCTAGACAAGTACCCACGGTATTATGCGCAGGCCATCAAAGTGCTCGATTCCTTCTCTCAGGATTCTGCTACCGCCAAGCCCTAGAATTGGTCGGAGGATTCGCGGATGGTTTTGCCGATGACTTTGAGCAGTTCCGGCTGACTTAATCTTTCTTCCGGCAGCTCTTGTGATGCCTTAGCGATCAAATAGGCCGCTGTCGTTAAGCCCTCAAACTGTTTGGTTTGATTTTGCAGCCAAAGCACGCTGGCAACGCCAAATACCACGGTTGCCGGTACTGGTTTCCAGGGTGTTACACTTTCTTGATTTTGTGCGACGACGATTAATTCTGGCCCATAAACTAGGAACTGTGCTTTTGTAACGGTGGCAATCATCCGAATTAAGTTGAGTTTGCCCACTAGACTAGGTTCGGTTACGCTGATGCCGATTTTGAGGTACTTGGCCAGTTTGAACAAATCCGGCATCGTCGCTATGATCAACCGGCTTTCCCCCACGAGCGTTTCAGGATGGAATTTCATTAAATCGATGGCTTCATCGAAAATAATTGCCGGTTTTTCGGTTTTAGTTAGAACAGATTCAGCCACCGCAGCGGTTTCGGAATTACTCGAAAGACTTACGCCCAGCGCGACGGCGTCGGACTCTTTGGCTAAGTGTAAAATCTGATCCATGGCCGATCTGGCAATCGAACCGGCGGGAGTGGATGCCACAAAAACGCGTGAACCGTCGCCGGGCAGATATTTTTGTAATACGTCTGGCAAAACCACCACGCACTCCCCGATCTCAGCGGCTTGGGCTGCAGCGTAAACGTTGCCGATGGCATTAAATTCCTGGCTATGTCCGCCCACCAATAACAACCGTCCAGCACGGTTGGATCCGACTGGCCGATTCCATAAGATTTTGGGGAACAACGGTTCGCCTTGTTGGCGCAAAAAGTCCATTATTTTACTAAGTCTTTGAGCCTGTCTAAGTTGGCCTTGTCTGGTCCGTTGTCGTCGAGTCCCGGAACTTCCAGCATCCCCGGCAGATCTTTAGCTTTTGGGTGATTCACGAGTGCCGCAAAGCCAGGTTTACCGATTTTGCCATCGCCAATATTTTCATGCCGGTCGAGATGGCCGCCGAACTCACCCTTTGAGTCGTTTAAGTGCATACAGACCAAGTGCTCTAGGCCGATTAATTTATCGAACTTCTCAAAAACCCTATCCCAATCTTCTTTGCTCCGAACGTCATATCCCGACGCAAATAAGTGGCAGGTGTCCAGACAAAACTTCACCCGTTTGGGCTTGCCCATCTTTTCATAAATTGCCGCCAACTCCTCGAACGTGTCACCGATCACGCTCCCCTGCCCGGCGCAGTTTTCTAAAATCAGATAGCTGTTTTTACTTTTGGCAAAAGTTTGACTCAAAGCTTCGGCGACACGATCGGTTCCTTCATCGATTTCCATGCCGCTGTGACTACCCATGTGAGTGACGACACCAGTTACGCCAAGCTGGTCGGCCACGCCAAGCATATCGGTCATGGCGTTGATAGATTTTTGGCGGATATCTTCGTTGGCTGTACCGTAAGCAACCAAGTAGAGCATATGAATAAAAGTTTCTACGTCTTGTTCTTTGCAGGCATCGCGAAAAGCGGCAGCCTTTTCGTCGGTGTAAACCGTTTGGCGCCAAGTTCGCGGACTGCCGGCAAAAATCTGCAAAACGTCGGCTCCCATGGCCTTAGCCCGGGCAGGTGTGCCCACTAGATCGCCTGCGGTTGAAAGATGCATACCAAAACGCATGCCTAAAAGTTTAGCATGCGCTTTGGTGTGGGTTGAGTTGTGGTTACTCTAAATCGAGGTCGTCAACGAACTCGAGTTGCTCGTAGTAAACCGGCATCTTCTCGCCGATTTGATAGCGTCTGACTACCTCCTCAGCCTCCTCTTCGTTCATGCCAAGTGCCACGATCTTTTGAACCTTGGCGGTTGGCGTTAGATCGGACAGCAAGATCGACTCGAGCCGCTTCTCCTGCCAGATTTCACTATCGAAATCGTAGCTCATCGCAACCTCCTTTAGATAGCCCCTAGCATAGTCTCAGGCCCCAACTTTGGTCATTAGCGCTTTCGCCAACAAAGGCGCAATAATGCCCTGACTTTTTTGGAATGGTCTCACGAATTTACCAAAACCGTTCGCTTGTGTAATTGGATTTTTTGGCGGTGTAAACATTACCACCTACCCTTGATTGGGCTAGAATCGGTCAAGGTGCGCCGAGGAGAAAGGACGGGTATGACGCCTGCAAAAACGGCAGAACCGGAGGTTGAACTCGAAGATTCACAGGCCGAAGCGGAAACCTTCGACGATCTTGTTCGCCTGGTCGAGGTTGGTGAGCTCAGGGTGAGGATTGAGCGGAAGCTTTTGAGCAACACCAAGAAATCGGTCAGCGAAGTGTTGGCCAGGGGGCTCAACAGCCACCGCTATCTCACTGAGACCTACAAGCCGCCGTACCCACCGCTCGCAGACTTTCCTAAGATCTCCTAGTCCATCTCCGCCACTTGGCTCCGGGTGCCGCAGCGCCCGGAGCTAGCTTTTTGTCTTTGGTCGAACAACCAAGTAGCCAGCAACGACCAGCATACTTAAGGCCCAACCAATAAGAGCCATTAGGGCTGTTTTCGATTCGCGCTTTTCGGTTTCCTTGAGCGACCGCCCCGCCAGAACGTAACCGTTCTCGTAGTGAGTAATTACGGCTGCGATTCGGACGTCGTTTCTTGGCTGCCAAGTGAGGGTGTGGTAGTCATTACTCCAAGACTCGAATTTAAGTTTGAACCAGTACAGACCATCGGCCCCCTTTTGACCTAGAACCCCATCTGGCAAAGCCGGGGTTTGCTCGTTAAGAGAAGCTGAGGAGGCTAGCACTTTGCCCTGCCCGTCGTAAATAATCAGAAAAGGCGCTAAGCTTTCGTCAACTTTAACGCTTTGACCGACGAGATCTGCCGGCTGCTTGCCGTGATCAAGCGCGACCGCCGTGTCTTCCGCCATTTGAATTTGTGGATCGTTAGCGGCGCTGCGCTGATCTTGCTGAACTGTGGAATAGATTGTGATAAAGATCCCGGTAACAACGACGAAAGGTGCCAAAAATACCGAAAGCGCTAAAAGCTTTTTCATGAGACTTATTATAGCCCGGTTTGGTATGATTGACGGCATGAGTTTACAGATCGGAATTGTTGGTTTGCCGAACGTTGGTAAATCGACTTTGTTTAATGCTTTAACTAAAAACAATGTTCTGGCGGCCAACTACCCATTTGCCACGATCGATCCGAACACGGGAATTGTTCCGGTGCCCGACCATCGGCTTGACCGGCTGGCCGAAGTTTTCCTGCCGAAGTCAAAAGTGCCGGCGACGGTCACCTTTGTCGACATCGCTGGTTTGGTAAAGGGCGCGGCCGAGGGTGCGGGTCTAGGTAATCAATTTTTGAGTCATATTCGCTCGACCGATGCGATTTGCCAGGTTGTTCGCGCGTTTGAGGATCCAAATGTAACTCACGTTGAAAATAAAATTGATCCTCGCTCCGACATTGAAACCATCAACGCCGAACTTATCCTCGCCGATATCCAAACGGTTGATGCGCGCATTGCCAAAAAAGATGAGCGGTTAATTTTACGCCATATCCGCGATCAGCTGGATGCCGGCCAACTAGCCGGGTCGTTTTTATCGGCCGAAGAATTAATTGAAGTTGCTGACTTGCAACTTCTAACAGCTAAACCTTTCGTGTTCGTCTTTAACTTAGCCGAAGATCAGTTAAATGATGAAAAGCTAAAATCCGAGCTCTCTTCGATCGTCTCACCAGCTCCATCTGTTTTCGTCTCAGCTAAACTAGAGGCCGAACTGAGTAACTTAAATGAGGACGAAGCCAAAGAGCTGCTGGCTGAGTATGGTCAAAAAGATTCAGGTTTGGGTCAGCTGGCGCGGGCTGGATACTCGGCACTTGGATTGATTAGTTACTTTACTGCCGGTGAGCCGGAGGTTCGGGCGTGGACGGTGCGCGAAGGTTCGACGGCGCCACAGGCAGCTGGCGTGATTCATACCGATTTTGAAAAAGGCTTTATTCGTGCCGAAACTATCCACTGGCAAGAATTAGTCGACGCCGGTGGCTGGACCGAGGCCCGGTCAAAAGGCAACGTTCGCTCTGAAGGCAAAGACTACATCGTCAAAGACGGCGACGTCATGCTTTTCCGCTTCAACGTATAAAACCGAAAACGCCTCGCCAATAAGCGTAGGTGCTTTCGGCGAGGCGCTAAGCGCTTCGGGTGACTAGTCGGTGCAAAATCCGGAAGGGCACGTACAGCGCGAGGTTGATCGCGTGCCGGTCCCGCCACTGTACCGACCGTGGATTGTGACCGATCCGCACCGGATGCATGATCGGCTTCACTCCCCTTTTCTTGTACTCGCGCTGGACCGCCCAAGCGTGGAGTGTGCGTTGGCACACTACATGGACCTCGTCGGCCTGGATTCGGCCTACCTCTTCGAGACTGGCGGAGACGATGGACTCGGTCATCTGGCGTCCTGCTTGGAGGCCGACGGTAACTGCTGGGTAGCAACCCATCCTCGCGAGATCGGGCGCAAGCTCCCATTCTGTAACGATGCTGAGTCTCTCCTCTTCCGAATATCGTTCGACGATCGCTGCCGCAGCCTGTGCCAGTCTCAGGTTGCACTTGCTGGAACGATAATCCCGTGGCAGCCGATCCAAATCCATCTGGACGATCTTCTCGTACTGGTCAAGCTCGTACGGCTCGACCGCGTACGCAAAAACCACTACGACTGCTCGCAAGCATCATCACCCTCTCGAATTTTTGGAGATGCGAAGTTGACATATTGTGCCACCATCGATCTGATCGGTCAATAAGCGGTTACTGCTTAGCAGCTTTTTTGCGGAGGTTGAGGTCGAGTTCGCGTTTGCGCAGGCGAAGTGATTTTGGCGTTACCTCCAGAAGTTCGTCGTTTTCGATAAAGTCGATGCACTCTTCCAGGCTGAGGATCGTTGGCGGAGTCAGCTGAACGACGCCGTCGCTGGAAGATGAACGCATATTGGTGAGGTGTTTTTCTTTGCACACATTAATTTCGATATCGTCTTGGCGAGAGTTTAGCCCCACGATTTGGCCGGCATAAACTGTTTCTGCCGGACCAACAAACGTGATTCCGCGGGATTCGGCATTTTGCAGGGCATATGGAGTGGTGACGCCTGATTCGAAGGCGACTAGTGCGCCATTGCGTAATTGGGATAGCGCCTGGCCCAGGGGCTCGTAACCTAGCATCACTGAGTTCATAATGATCGTCCCCTTGGTTTGGGTTAGCAAAATGTTGCGCAGTCCCAATAGCGCCCGAGTCGGTAGTTCATAAACTAGCTTAGTGACGCCTTTAGGGCTAACGAATTGCTCGGTCAGCTTACCCTTCCGGCGTGCCATTTCGGTTTGGACCGTGCCGATATATTCGGCCGGTACCTCGATAATTAATTCTTCCAGCGGCTCTTGCTCTACGCCATCGATTTGCTTGGTAATAACTTGCGGACGGCCAACTTCTAACTCAAAACCTTCGCGGCGCATGGTTTCAATTAAAACGCTTAAGTGTAACTCGCCTCGGCCGGACACCAAAAAGCCTAGCCCGCCACTTTCAACGCGCAAGCCAATATTGGTTTCAAGTTCCTGGTAAAGTCGAGCTTTGATTTGGTTCCCGGTAACCTGGTCGCCCTCTTTCCCCTTAAACGGACTAGTATTTGGACCGACGTAAATCTGCAAAGTCGGCTCCTCAACGGCTAAAACCGGCAAAGCTTCGGGATTAATAGGGTCAGCAATCGTTTCGCCGATTTGAATGTCTCCCATTCCGGTCAGCTGAATAATATCTCCCGCCACTCCGCCGTCCACCGGGAATCGGGCCACACCGTGGCTCATGAAGACGCCCTCAACCTTGGCCTTAACAAAGCTGCCGTCCTTTTTGCAAACGGTAACTGGATCGCCAACTTTAACTTTGCCGCGGCTGACTCGACCAACGGCGTACTTACCCTTGAAGCTGTCGTACGACAAAGCAGTCACAAGCATTTGCAACGACTGCTCTGGATCGACTTGCGGCGCGGGAATTTGATCACTGATTGCATTGAAGATAACTTCGAGGTCACCGTCTATTTCAATGCTTTCCGGGACCGTTGCCCAGGCCTTGCCCTCGCGGCTGATAGCGTAATAAACCGGATAGTGCAACTGGTCTTCGTGGGTTGCCAGCTCTAAGAAAAGATCGGCTAATTCACTTTCGACTTCGGTGATGCGTTTACCCGGCTTGTCGATCTTATTGATAACGACGATCGGTTTAAGGCCTCGAGCCAGAGCTTGGGTTAAAACAAACTTTGTTTGCGGCATCGGGCCCTCTTGGGCATCAACTATCAGCAAACAGCCGTCCGCCATCCCCAATGTCCGCTCAACTTCGCCGCTAAAGTCGGCGTGGCCGGGAGTATCGATAATGTTAATCCGGTAGTCGCCGTGCTGGACCGCAGTGATCTTAGCGGTAATGGTAATTCCCCGTTCTTTTTCTTGGTCCCCGCTATCCATAATTAACGACTGCCCCATCTCGGCCTGGTTATCGCGGAAGGTTTTGGATTGCTTTAATAGCCCGTCAACCAGTGTAGTTTTGCCGTGGTCGACGTGGGCGATGATTGCGATATTGCGGATCTTACTAGGATCCTGGGTAGACTGAGTCGCGTTAGACATCGGCCAATTATGACATAATTCTTACCCTTTGCCAAGAAGCGCTGGTCTTGGAGACTTACTCCCCTTGTCTTGGCAGCGGTTGGAGGATCGAAAAACGATTGTCCTCGGTGTCCTTAGCTGAAATCCATAGTCCGACGCCCGGAATCATTTGCGGCTCCATAGTGTGCTCACCCTCCCCGTTCATCCCGCCCAGAATTTTCCCGCCGGCGTCTTTAACTTCCTTCACAGCCTCACTGATATCGTCGACTGCAATCACTACCGATGGCGCCTGGCTGTCTTGTCTATCGGTTTTCTCGTAGAAACCGCCATTGATGTTGCCTGGAGTTTTGATCATGCCGTCTTTGTCGGTTTCGGTGGTTTGGGCAACCACGTAATTACCCATTTCTTCCCCCATGCTCTGGGTTTTCCACCCAAAGGCGGTTTCATAAAACTTCACCATTCGGTCTCGATCTTTGTACCCCATCTCAAAATGCACTACTGGATTTGGTTTGCTCATAATTGTTCCTTTCGTTAGACAAACTATTCTACACTAGGAAATTGCTTGGGTAATTGTATTAAGATACAATAAGGCGTCGTTATTGGGGAGTAGCCAAGCGGTAAGGCACATGGTTTTGGTCCATGCATTCGGGGGTTCGAATCCCTCCTCCCCAGCCATATAGAACAAACCTCCGGCGACAGCGCCAATTCATCGTTTTTATACCTGTTACTGGTCCCTTTTTTAGCGGTTTGGTTAGGCTGTTTGCGCATTGGCATATATTCTCCTTGTCTGGCCGCTCCTTCGAGCAATGGCCTGTGCTAATTTAGTGTATTTAACAGATAGAACCCCGTTATCGTGGGACATGCTGGCGAACAGTTTGGTTAAAATCGTCCGCTTCTCCTCATTATCGATCTCCGGATTGGCAAACTGCGCTTTAGCGGTTTGCGACAACTCTATTATGGAAATGCCTTCCATATATTTGGACCGGTACTGCTCGTCTATACCTCCAATCTTATTGTTTAGTTCGCTAATCTCTTGCTGAAACGCTTCATGTTTCTCCTTGTAGCGTTCTGGCGAGATCTCTCCCGATAACTTGTCGTCATAGAGCATGTCGTCCATCGCCTTAATCCGGTTGATCCGCTGTTTAATAGCTTTGACGGCTTCTTCCCGGTTATTGATCTCGGCCTTAAAGTCGTCTCGTAGCAGTTCGGTCAGCCAGGCTATAACCTGCTGGGATGGGCTGACCAGGTCCTGCAGCATACTCTCAACCACGGCGTTGGCCTCTAGTTCTTTGATGAATTTTTGGGCTTTGCAGGCAGCTGACTTACGCTGGCAGGCCCCGTAGAGCCGACCTTTTTGCTTCTGCCAAGTAATCACCCGGCCACAGTGGGCGCAGACAATCAGGTTTTTAAGGATCGGGTTGTGTTTGCGGTATTTAACCGGCCGCCCGCTGTGCATTTTTTGTTGCACCGCGTCAAAGAGCTTTTTAGGGATGATGGGAGTTTGAGCGCCGGGGTAGTCGGTGCCGTCAAACCGGTTGATTCCGATATAAAAAGGATTCTGCAGCGTTCGGTGGACATGACTCTTGCTGTGCGGCCGCTCTTTACTGGTGGTTAACCCCTGCCGGCGCATTGCTTCGGTGATGGTGGCGATGTTTTGCCCGGGCTCCAGGTACTGCTTAAACAGCTTCTGGACGGTTTTATAAGTTTTCGGATTGGGAACGTGGATGCGCTTGCCGCCCTCAACCACCGTCATGTAGCCGACCGGCGGCGGAGCCGGTAGCCACCCTTGGGCCAGTTTCTCGGCCCAGCCCTTCATCGCTTCCTCGCGCAGATTATCGATATAGTTTTTCGCCATTACCACGCGGATACCCCAGTTCAGCCACTCCTGGGATCGTGAGTTCTTATGCAGCACCAAAGAGTCTTTAACGAAGTGAACCTGCTTTTTCTCGTCCGATACCAGCCAGTCGTGCGTTTCGACGGCGTCGTGCAAGTTACGGACGTGACGATCGACTTTTTCAATGATCAGGTGCTTGATGTCGTGTTGCTCAATAAATGTTAGGGCTTGCTTAAAAATGTTACGTTGCGCGGACTTGGAGGCTGATTCAGTAATCTTAAACACCTTCATGACCGCCAGGTTCTTGTTTTCGCAGTAGCTTTCCAGCAGCTTAACCTGGGCATCTAGGGAGTAGCCTTCGTCCTCTTGGGATTTGCTCGATACCCGGGCTAGAATGACCGCTCTACTGCCGCTGTCCATCCACTCGCCTCGGTATTATGGTTCTTCCGCGCGCCAAACATTCAAACAGAGTAATCAGCTGGTAGCTGACTTCTTCGGTATCTTTGTAGGTAAACTTAAACCCGGTTTCGGACCGGATAATACATCTCAGCCGTTCGATCTGAGCTTCATCCGGCAAAAAGAAATCTGTTATTACTTCCGCCGCCCGGTTTTTATCTGATGATTCGCTCATGCACCCTCCATGAACTAACTCTATAGTGGTATTATACTAACTCTATGGAGTTACTTGCAAGTGTTTTTCGGGTGGATTATTTAAGTATTGACAAAAACGGCTATGCTTGCTATACTATGCGCCAGTTCGATTGCAACTTGAAGTTCGAGAAGTACTAGCAGTCCATCGCAACCTTCGGTAGCTAGCAACACGCGACCCAGCCGCCCGACCTCTCGGGTGCGGTAGTCGGTGTGCACGCCGACTGTGGGAGAAGCGAGAGGCCAGTGGGGGTTCCTGCCCTTGCTGCGCGCGGACCAAGCTCGGGGCTGCACCCCGCGGGACAGGAAACCGCGGGGTGCATGACCCCACTCCAAAGTCGATTCACGGCCTTACCGGCAGTACATCGATAGCGAGCCCCATCGCCGGGGCAGCGAGAGAGAAAGGCGTCAGGCAAATGCCTGCAAAACTCTCTCCCGAGGCGCGTTCCTCGGAGCAGTACCCGTCCGGTCGCACGAAGCTCGCCGAAGATTCGGCAGCAGCGTGGATCGAAGCAAGGGTGCCGGCAGAAATGCCGAGAGTTAGTCCGACAGCGCATCGGACTGCACCCAAGATTGGGCTAACGCGAGCCCATTCTCCAAACTCACTCCCCCTCGGGGAAAAGACGAACCGGCTTTGTATCACGAAGCCGGTTTTTCATTTGGCTAGATATTGACAAAAGCGCTTAAGTTTTGTATCGTATACGCCTGCTTTTCTCCCCAAACTATCAAGGAGGCTTGAAATGGGAGAAGTAGAGATCGACCTGCCTAGCGCCGAGGACCCGACGGCCGATGTGGCCATCGACAACGTCCTTCAGCAGCTGGTAGAGCAAGACCTCGAGACCGCGATGGCGAAGCTATCGCCGATTGAGCGTCAGGTCATCGAGCTGCGGTTTGCCCTGAAAGACGGCAAGCCGTGGAGCTTCCGAGCCATCGGAAGAGAGCTGGGGATCAGCAAGAGCTGGGCCTGCGAGCTCGAAGCCCGAGCGCTAGCTAAGATTCGCAGCTAGCGTCCCTCGACCGAAAGAGGTGGTTCCAATGGGCAAACGATAGCTCCCCGCTGATGGTACAAAAACCTCTGGTCAACCACTCGCGTAAGTCACCTGCGTGTACAACACGTGGCGCGCGGCGTACTGGCCCAGAGCAACAAAGCCCAGCGATAAATAGGGAGCCTAAAGTCGAGTATATCGGCTACTCGACACGGCGTAAGTCGGATGCAAGAGTCGAAAGATGAGCGACAAGTTTAGCCAGCCGCATTTGGCTGCACTCGTACAGATCTCGAAAAACCCGGTCCAACTACGGTTCGGGTTTTTTCGTTCCTAGAGCATCACTTTTTGTAGCAGTCGATAACTACCAAACCAATCAATCCCAACAGATACAAACTACCAAGATATATTCTCCCTCTTTATATATAATATATAAGGCGAAAGAGACGGGTGGTATGAGTAGCAAGGAGTGTTCGAAGATGAGCAGGCCGGAAAAAGCCAAGACCCATAAACTTAGACTTAATCAAAAGCAGTGGCACTTACTTAAGATGTGTTACAAGTTCCGGTTTGTAACTGCTGCATTGTTAGCTAGGTATAAGAAAGTTAGAGTTAGTGCGGTTAATAAATCTTTAGTGGTACTGGTTGACGCTGGTTACTTAGGCCGTAAATACGACAAGGACTACCGCATACAAGGCAAAGGCGCGGTTTACTACCTCACGCCCAAATCCCTGGCCCTACTCAAAGACCTAGAGACGACTGAGGACAACGTCCTGCACGCTCAGTACAAGAACAAAACCGCCAGCTCTGCCTTTATCGACCAAAACCTCAATGCGTTGTCGGTCTATTTATCCCTAAGGAACACCTACCCCGAAACCTTCCATATTTTCACCAAGCCCGAACTCGCCGCCTACGGCTACTTTCCACTACCCAGACCCACTTTGTACTTAAACCGGGTGCAGCGGGCCACAAAACAACCGAATGAGTACATGCTGGAATTATTCCCCGACACCCAGTTCTTCGTGATCAAGAAACGCCTCGATGCGTTAGTTGAGCACTTCGACTCCGGCGATTGGGAAGCCGGCGCTGAAACGGAGTATCCAACTATTCTTTTAGTCGCACCTGATGCCAGGACGGAGCAAAAACTCCAAGACCAATCGGTAAAAATATTCGATAACTCCGGCATCGACGACCTCACCATCCTAACCACCACCCTAAACGCCCTAAAAACCGCCAGCCAACCCGAAATCTGGAGCGATGTTAATGAGCCCGGGAAACTCGCTGGGCTTTAGGCGTAGTATACTTATCGTACTCGAGCAAAGGAGCGCACCTTGCTTTGGTTTAATGTTCTTTTTGGCCTGCTAGTGGTTGTGGTATCCGTCGCCTATTACGTCATCAAGGGCATTATCTATCTCTACTACATGATGGAGATGTGTGCCTTATCCGGTGACGGTGAGGGGTGGGCGGCACAGAACTTTGGGCCGTTCAAAATCAATCTGGCGATGGCTGTCCGCGATATGCTTAACTACCCTCAGGATTTCCGGGTGGTGAGCTACGGCAGGCGCGAACTGTTGAAGGCCCAGGCGGAAGGTCGACTGGCAGAAAAGATTCAGGAGATCAAGGATTTCGCCGCAACCAAGGAGGCAGAAGAACGCTGGGCGCGGATCATGGAGATCGTCCCCGAGTTCGGCAGCGCGTTCTGATGCCCTGGTATGCGTGGCTAGCCATCACATGGGTGCTGGCGGGGCTGAACTGCTACCAGCTGCACCTGCACCAAGCGGCCAAGTTCAACGAGCCGTCGAGACATCATCCGGCTGTCATGCTCGCGCCGATCGTGATGTTTGGACCGATCGTTATGTTCTACTTTGTGCTCATCGCAATATACGTTCAGATCGCTCGGATGCTCGGTTACGGCTGAGGTCCGCGTAAGAACCTCGAAAGGGGTTCGCCACACGCGGACCTCTTTCTTTTTCAGCTCGCCAGGCGTAAACTACCTCCCGACCGTCGAGACCAAAGGAGTTTTGACATGGTAGCAACTAAGACGAAGCTTGATGCAGGTATGCTGCTCGATTTCGCGCGTTTGGCTTTGCATCTGCAAAGTACTTACCATTCATGGCTGGTCGGCTTGGAGCCACGCGGCCACGAAAGAGGACGTCTCGCCGACGCCGGCGTGAAGCTACTGCCAGTCCTCCGGAACCTAGTTGAGGCCGCAGGAGGGCAACTCGTCGTTGGGGACAACCTCTACACCTCCGAAGCAGAGGCGGTGGTCGTTGAAAGAAGGACCGGCCGTAACCGGGAAGTAAACCGTTACGACAGGCGCCAGTACACAGGGCTTCAGCCATCCTTCATCGGGATTGCCGAAGACCTTCAGGCGCTCATCGCGGCCCTCAAATCGAGCGAAGGGAAATAAGATGTTGCAAGAAGTTTACGAGCGCGCTGTGGCGGACTACCTCGAAGGCGACGAGACCCACCCGAGTCAATTCAACGGTGAGCCGATCACCAATTTCTTCGACCTCACCTCATGGGGTTTTGTCGAAAAGTTGACGGACGGCGAACTCTCGCAGCTGGCGGTCGAGTTCGTCACAAAAGACAGCAAGATCGACCGCAACATCATGCGCGAGCTCGAACTGTATGGAGGAGAGTTCAGGGCTCTGGTCCTCAAGATGACCCACCTTGCCCTTTTGCGACTAGCTCGTGATGACGGGCGCATTGGTCACGAGGAGCATCGCAGAGAACTGGCCTATGGCCAGTCCAGGTACGGAGGGCCGCTCGCCTCGAACATAAGGTCCGCGTGAGAACTTCGAAAGAGGTTCGCCACACGCGGACCTCTTTCTTTTTCGGTTTTGCAGGCGTAGAGTATTTGGCGACCGTCGAGACCAAAGGAGTTTTGACATGGTAGCAACTAAGACGAAGCTTGATGCAGGTATGCTGCTCGATTTCGCGCGTTTGGCTTTGCATCTGCAAAGTACTTACCATTCATGGCTGGTCGGCTTGGAGCCACGCGGCCACGAAAGAGGACGTCTCGCCGACGCCGGCGTGAAGCTACTGCCAGTCCTCCGGAACCTAGTTGAGGCCGCAGGAGGGCAACTCGTCGTTGGGGACAACCTCTACACCTCCGAAGCAGAGGCGGTGGTCGTTGAAAGAAGGACCGGCCGTAACCGGGAAGTAAACCGTTACGACAGGCGCCAGTACACAGGGCTTCAGCCATCCTTCATCGGGATTGCCGAAGACCTTCAGGCGCTCATCGCGGCCCTCAAATCGAGCGAAGGGAAATAAGATGTTGCAAGAAGTTTACGAGCGCGCTGTGGCGGACTACCTCGAAGGCGACGAGACCCACCCGAGTCAATTCAACGGTGAGCCGATCACCAATTTCTTCGACCTCACCTCATGGGGTTTTGTCGAAAAGTTGACGGACGGCGAACTCTCGCAGCTGGCGGTCGAGTTCGTCACAAAAGACAAGCATTTGTGGATCGGTTACAAGCTCTCAAACTCGTCAGTCATGAGTGGCGTTTTGAGCGTCCCGGCTGCTCTCGCACAGCTTATCCAAGGGTCCTATAGATTGGTCACTGGGTCCGGCGAGCCAGTTGGTACGCTCACAGTACAGAAATATAATATGTGGGGACTAAAACCTTTCTTCTCTAAGTGGGGCGTCGAAAAGGATGACTACGTCGTAGTGACTTTCGATACCGAAAGGAAAGAGGCCGTAATAGAAGCCGGCGATGAAGAAATACTAGCCCGTGCACAAGAGGATCTGCCGATAGCGGCGGTTTCAGCTGACAATGAATCAATTTAAAAAAGCTGCGACTACTGTCTTTATTTCAACGCACGGCAGGAAATGGTTACATGAATAAGATATTTTACTCGTGGCAATCAGATCTAGCTGGGCATCGAAACTTTATACAAACGTGTCTTGAAGAGGCCCTCAAGGAACTGCCAAATTATGAGATAGAGACAGCGACACGCAATTCAAAAGGTGCTGTTGATATAGCCCAGACTATTTTGAAAAAGATTGATGAAGCCGATATGTTCCTAGCCGATATAAGCATCATAAATCCTGAGAGCGAAAGCAGGAAAACCCCTAATCCGAATGTTCTTTATGAACTTGGCTATGCAGTAGGCAAAAAAGGTGAAGGACCCATAATTTTGGTGGCTAATAGCGAAACAACAAAAATTGCTGACTTGCCTTTTGACATCCGAAACAGACGAATAATTGCTTTGGAGTTTAATAACAATAAAACAGCATTGGCCAACGAGCTTCGAGAAATTATATCAGCCCACACGCCAATTCCAGACGAACCATCAGGCCCCTATATTTACCTAGAGCTATCTTCACACGGTAGTGAGGGAATGGGCTTCGCAGCATATAACGATGAGGACGCAACCTATCAAATTGAAGCTATTGAAGTAGACGGCGTAGAAGAAGAAGTCTCAAGGAGTCTGCCAGCAAAGGATAAGACGATGAATATTCATACGAGCAGCATCCCCAGGCCACCCTATCAAAAACGAGTGGAGCGACTGAGCTTCGTAGTAAGTCGCTTAAATCAAAGCTTCAGAATACATCAGAGAATGGTACTAGAGAATCGAGCAGACGAGCAGTTCAATCTAACTAGGATTGACCCAAATCCCTTTCTTATTGAAGCAATACCACGAAGACGCCCTAGGCCCATATTCACTCCTTTAGACAACACGGGAGATGGTCATCGCTTACAAGTTGAGGATGTAGAGACCCATAAAAAGTTTATTGTCAGCATTTCAGGTACGGTGGCCGGTATGTGGACCACGATGGTGAATCAAGTGCAGCCGATACTTGAGCGTCTTGGACGAGCTATCAACGACAAGCACGTAGGCAAAGCCGATGGCGAATACAAAATTACTTCAAATGACGGGGAGACAGTCAACGATATAGTGTCCAAGATATATAGGGGCGAGCTTTTTAAACCTTAGTAATACCGTACCCGAGACGTCGGGTGGGTGTTGTCTGGAATTATTATGTCAAAGAAAGAATTTACCGAAGAAAGACCAAAAAGACTCGACGATCTATCTGATATTGAGCTTATTGAACATTTGGACAAAGGAACTGGCACTACTGCCGAAAGAGAGGTCACGCAAGCTTTACTCGACCGTAGATTAAAGATTGTTCTGAATGATCTCAAAGAAGCAACAAAAAAGAACATTCAAGCTACTGAAAAATACAATGATCAGTTGGTATCACTTACTCGCGTTCTAGTATGGCTTACTTTTGCCATGGCGGTAGGGGTAGGACTCCAAATCTACTTGGCTTTCAAAGCTATTAAATAGCAAGGATCGTTATATCCTATTGACGCTGCCAAGGAAACTAACAAACAGGAGCCGAGATGGCTCCTGTTCAGGTACCTCCACGAAAGATGTACCACCACCTCACGGTGGCCCTTTTAGTTTAGCACAAGCTTCTTACGGTTAGCTTTACCTGCTCGTTTGGTATGATTGGCGTATGAAATTTAAAGACAAAGTTGTTTTAGTGACAGGCGCGGGCCGAGGAATTGGTCGGGCTATTGCTCTTGCCTTCGGCAAAGAAGGCGCCAAGGTTGTGATTAATTACGCCAAAGACGAAAAAGCCGCTACCGAAGTGGCCGAACAAATAAATAAAACCAGCGAAGCGATCACGGTTAAGTGTGATGTGTCGGATCTGGAGCAGGTCAAATCGATGGTTGCGAAAGTTGTCGAAGCATTTGGCAAAATCGATGTGCTGGTCAACAACGCCGGTATTGTGTTTGATGTGCCGTTTAAGGACCGCACCTTGGAGCAATGGCAACGGACGCTGGATGTAAATCTGACCGGCCCCTATCTTTGCGTTAAAGCGTGCTTGCCACATATGGCGGAGGGCGGCAGCGTCATCAATATTTCTTCCACCAATGGCATCGACAGCTTTCATGCCGACTCAATCGACTACGACGCCACTAAGGCCGGTTTAATCCAATTTACCCGAGCTCTAGCCCGAGAAACTGCACCGAAAATTAGAGTTAACTGCGTGGCACCGGGCTGGATTGATACCGATATCAACAAAAACCTACCGGCCGATTACGTCAAAAGCGAAACCGCCAAGATTGCCATGGGGCGGTTCGGAGAACCAGAGGAAATTGCGGCTTGTGCGCTGTTTTTAGCATCGCCCGAGGCCAGCTTTGTCACCGGTTCGGTGATCGTGGCCGATGGTGGCTACGGTGGCGCTCATGATTGACGTCGAAAAAACGATTCGCGAGTACCTTCCGAACATTATTCATATGTCGCTAGCCACTTGCGCCGGCGAGAAACCGTGGGTTTGCGAAGTCCACTATGCATACGACGAGAAGTTAAATTTGTACTGGATGTCGCTTGAATCTACTCGGCATAGCCAAGAAATTTCTAAGAATCCAAACGTGGCCGGCAATATCGTGACTCAGCACAAACAAGGCGAGAAACCGCGCGGGGTTTATTTTGAGGGTCGAGCAGAACTGCTCACCGATGTTGACGAACATCATCCGGCTTATGTCGCCTACAAAGAGCGCTTCGGAATAAACAAAGAGGATTTAACCGAAGCCAAAACGGCCGATGGCAACAAGTTCTATCAAGTGTCCGTTAGTAAGTGGTATGTGTTCGATACTCGCGAAGCCCACGGTAAGTTCGAATTGGAGTGGAATAGATGAAGAAAGCAATTTTAGTACACGGTTGGGACGGGTCTCCAGATGAAGCGTGGTTCCCTTGGCTTAAAGACAAACTTGAGGCGAGGGGTTATCAAGTGGAGGCGCCCTCAATGCCTGAGACTGGCGAGCCGGTAATTGAAAAGTGGGTGCCCTATCTCAAGAACGTAGTTGGACAATCTGATCGGGGAACGTGCTTTGTTGGAGGTAGCATCGGGTGCCAAACCATCATGCGTTACCTGGAAACACTGCCTCAGAGAGTGAAAGTCGGGCCTGTTGTATTTGTAGCGGGATGGTTTACGCTCGAAAACCTGGAAGGTCCGGAATCTGAGGCCATTGCCAAACCTTGGATTGAAACTCCGATAGATCTTGCCAAGGTACGGTCGCATTTAACTAAGCTGGTTTGCTTTTTTAGCGATGACGACCCATGGGTGCCACTCGAGAAAAACCGAGCAAAGTTTGAGCAAGAGCTCGGTGCTAAGGTTATCGTGCAGCAGGGCAAAGGACACTTCGACGAGCTTACAGAGCTCCCCGAGGTTTTGGGAGAGCTGAAATGAAAGTAAATGGCGTCAGCGAATTAGCTTTGCAGGTTGCCGATTTAAAAAAGTCGGAAGAGTTTTATACGAAAAAACTTGGGTTCCCGGTGGTTGATCGATGGGAGGATCGCGGAATCATTTGGATTTTAGCTGGTTCAACTGCAATTGGATTATGGGAGAAGCAAATTGGCCTCGCTGGCAGCCAAGGTGGCGAACACGTGCACTTCGCGCTTAAGATCGATGAACCAGACTACGAGAGCATATTAGAAAAGCTCGTTAGCTCGGGTCTGGCGCCACACGAGCATGAGTTCAAGAACAAAAGAGGCCGAGCAATTTACGTAACGGATCCAGACGGACACGTTGTCGAGTTTTGGACTTGGGACGTCAAGAAATATTTGCAATGAGAGTTGGGGCGTTGGCAGTTGATGTTGAGGGCGATTCGAATTCGAAGTTAGCAATCTTATTGCCCGGTCTGCTGGATACTCGTAACTATCCCCATTTCAAGCATTTCTCGAAAATTCTGGTGGAGGAGGGCTTTAAAGTCGTCCGTTTCGACCCTTGCGGTTCAGGCGAAAGCGATGGTGGAATCGAGGAATTCACCCGAGCGAACTTCTTGGACGACATCAAAAATCTCATCGACCATTTTGGCAAAGACTCGAAGCAAGTAGTTTTAATCGGCCATAGTTACGGCGGAGCTAACGCCATTTTGGCAGCTGCTGGCGACCAGCGAATCACTCAAATTATTGCCACGGCCCCTGCCTATTCGATGCGGCGGATCGATAACGAAGAGCGGAACAAAGAGTGGGAGCGGACTGGGATTCGCGAATCCGATCGTCAAAACGACGACGGCACAATCCGCCACTATCGCCTCCCGGTTTCGTTTTTGCACGAAGCCGAAAAGCATGACGTCGAAGCGGCCGCCAAACAATTAAAAATCCCCGCTCTGCTCATTGCCGGCAAAACCGACGACACCGTTGACCCTTCCGGCGTTACGCAACTAGCTAAAGGCAACCTCAACGTAACGGCAAAAGAACTGGACATCGGTCACGACTATTGGCAGCCCGGCAATGAAAACGAACTAGAGGTAGTCGTAAAAGAAATCTTGAACTTTCTGAAGCCGCCAATTCAGATAGTGAACGAACAAGATGATGTAATTGGGGCTAAGGCGCGGGAGGATATTAAGCCCGGCGAGATTTACCGTGTAGCAGCTCTATGGCTGACTAATTCGAAAGACGAAGTTCTGATCGCTCAGCGGAAGCTTACCAAAAGAAACGATCCCGGCAAGTGGGGCCCCGCCGCTGCGGGCACAGTTGAAGAGAGTGAAACGTATGAGTCAAATATTTACAAAGAGGCCGAGGAGGAGATTGGCTTAACTGGTGTTGATTTTTCTCCGGTCGCGAAGCTAAGAAGTACCACCCCACACAATCACTTTATCCAGCTATTCAGCGCTGAATTGGACAAGCAAGCCAGTGAATTTAAAATCCAGTTAGACGAAGTTGAAAAAGTCGCTTGGGCTTCAAGGCCCGAGTTAATAAGGGATGTAAAAAGCCATCCAGAAAAATATGTCCCGTCAATGCAGGAAGCGATCGATTTAATCTATGGTTAAAATGATTGAGCATTATGAGTTGAACGAGGGTGTACGATTTTGAAGATTTATCTCGATATTGATGGCGTACTTTTAGCCAACGACAAGCAGCCGGCACTACACGCCGACGAATTTATTAAATATCTGGTCGAGAACCACGACGTTCATTGGCTATCGACTCACTGCATGGATGGCGATGGGGCCTGGGCTTGCGAGCTGGTCGGACGCTTCGTAAAACCAGAGACGGCGGAGTTGCTCAAGCAAATCAAACCGACCAGATGGAACACGCTCAAAACCGAGGCCATCGACTTTAAGCAGGACTTCCGCTGGCTGGATGATGACTTATGGCCTGACGAAATGAAGGTCCTTGAAGACAACAACGCCACTGGCAACTTCGTTATGGTTGATCTTGCCAAGGACCCTGAGATGCTGAAAAAGCTCATCGGCTTGCTGTAGTCAGCTATAATACCGATATGTCAGACGAGACGGCCAAACACATTGCCAAACAAGTCCGGGCTATCCGCGAAGATAAGCGTCTGCTGCAGAAGCAGTTAGCGGAGAAGGCCGGGCTTAGCACGAACTATATCTCCCGCATTGAACGGGCCGACGTTTCTATTACCGTGAACAGCCTGGAAAAGATCGCCAAGGCTCTTGGTGTCAGCTCGTCCAGCCTGCTGCCGTTTTAGCCAGCTGGCTTCCGTCTATAAGCAAACAATTGTTGGCATCTGCCAGCATTATCGCTGGCCTGCTGAATGTACTGTTGGTTATGACCATCGCCTTATTGCAACGATACATGGGCAAAGCGGTTACCACCTGCCTGACAGCATCAGCCCCAACTAGTCCGGAATAGCGTTTTATCTGGATGCCCCAGGTGATACCGTTCTTTTCGGCGACAATATCTACGCCAAGATCGTATTCTTCGGTTAGCTTAACCTGTGTGTAGCCGCTATTTTTCAGGAGCCCAGCAACATAGCGCTCAAACTCCAAGCCGGTCATGGTATTGATCGTGGCGTCGGGTCTACGCAGCTTCCGATAAATCTTCACCGCACCCATCGCCGCCAGGAATAGAAGTATGACGGGCACAAAAGGTATAGCGGCGTGCAACGGCTGCAAAACAGCGACGCGGTGAGTCCATAAGCTGACCAAGAGCACAGCGACGATTACGTATGATACGAAGTCGGTATCAGCCCTTGACATTCTTTTCACCCCCTTCGCTAATTGTACCCGAAGACTTGTCGATGGATTGCTCGCTGTCGACTTCTGTTAGATCGAGTAAAGTTCTATAATCATCCCGTAACCCCAGCCATTCGACTCGGCCGTTTGCCAACGGCCTTGCTCATGGCCTTCGGCCGAGTTGAATGTCCTGAGCGAAGTCGAAGGACAAAATGAATTATTACGTTTATATATTACGCATCGAAAATAATAAGTTGTACATCGGCCACACCAACAGTCCAGCTCGTCGCCTAGAAGATCACAGCAATAGTCTTGGGGCAAAGTATGTAAGGGACCAAGGTGAAAACTTCGATTTGGTTTATTCTGAGCGATTTCCAAACCGAGCTGAAGCAATGAAACGCGAAAAGCAACTCAAGAAATGGACGAGAGCTAAAAAAGACGCCTTGATTGCAGGCGATATCGCTCTTCTTAAAATACTCTAACCAAAAAGAAACAACCCTCCCCGGTGACCCGAGGAGGGTTGCGACGGAACTTGATCGACTAGCTAACTCGGAGTCGATCTCCAACTTTGATCACACCATTTGACAGGTGATTGAAGTTCCGCCCAAATACGACCCCGCCTTTCTCGCGGTCTGGATTACGTCGGTATGTGGCAAGCGTCTTCAGCGGCTCCTTACCTAGCTTTGCTGTCTCTTGGTCTGTAGCCGGGATTGGACACCGTATGCAGAAGGTCTGGCCCTCCAATACGACACCTGTGTCGTTAGACAGCGTTCCGACACTGTCTTCTTCGTACGCCCGGCAATCATCGATAACGAGGTTTGGGCGAAACCTGTCCCAGCCAAGTGGTTGGGTGATCTTCTCGTCGGCCTGAGTCTGACGTTCCGCAATTCTGCGGTTTAGGTCGTCCAGGGAGGCTTGTGAGATGACCAGCAGTGGGAATCCATCCGCGAAGGCCAGGTTGGCATCACCACGCTTTGCCAGCCTGTCTCCGTCGTCGGGCATGCGCACTAGCCGGTATTTACCGGCCCTGAAGTGCGATAGATACTCAGTGACCCACTCGCTGGCTTCATTGCCTTGGTCGATGCCCAGCGTTTGGTTTTTCCAAATCTGAACTTCCGCCGTCTCACCGCGACTGCCACTGAGCGGCAAAGAGATGGACGGCATGTCAGGCGCATCCAGTATCAGTTCATCGCCGCGAAATTCGGTTTTGACCAAGCACATTTCACGAATCCCGACCCCGAGACCTCCAGAGCTTCGCTGGGCAACGAACATGCCTTGCTCATCAACCACCATCCACTGACGATCGAACTTCGGTCCGAGTCGATCAATCGCCATAGCGTCGACCGAAAACCCGCGTGCTGACTTCAGCGGGTAGCAGAAAAGATGAGTAACTGTGGGTGTCATTTTCAAGAACCTTTGTTGAGGAGCGCTCAGCTCCTAGCCGAAGAGCGGCGGATTGCCGTATCTTCGTTGTACAGGAATGACAAAGAAATTCAATAGCAGCTTGAATTTTTCCTTGATCGGCGTATAAGGAAAACAGCGCATTCCTGCGCGTTCTTTCCAATCGCTTGTCGTTCGGCCTGTTCAGCCACGCGTGCGTGCTTGGGCTGGTCGAGCGAAAGGACGTTGGAATGGGATACACACTTCAGCTCGGATCTCTGGCTGCATCAGTGTTGCTGGTGGTACTTGGGCTTCTAGTCGTAGGCTTCGCGGCATTGCTGGTCTGGGTAGGGCGCACCAGCTTCAAGTCGCACAGGCTGCGGAAGGAAGCTGCAACGCTGCGTCAACAGGTGAGCTACACCCGCAGGTACTCCTGCACTAACTGTCTCACCGAGGCCGACATTCGCATGGCAGGAGAAGCTGTTTTCTGTCCTATCTGCGGAGAGCCGTACCCCGAGCCACCGACAGCTCGGTCCGGCAACGCGACGAACACGACCGCCAGTTCGTCAACCGAATCGTTCTAGTGGGAGGCGTGAGATGATCCAAGAGCCGAGATGGCTGGATTTGAGCGGTGGGTATTTCGTAGGGGCTATCCACTCCTACGACCCAAGCACTCCGGCAGCAGTGGTTTTCGGTCAAGACACCGAGCGTCGCTTGCAGATTGTTCGAAACCGCATTGCGAACGGCCGAGGTGACTCCATTCCTCACGAAACGATCGGATTCCTGCTGGAGACGATCGAGGATGCCGCTCAAAGGCTGTTCGACGCTACGGCCACCCTCCCGGAAAAGTCACGCAAGCGTGCAGTTCAGGTGGACCCTGAAAGAGTGCGAGGAGGTGTGAGATGAGAAGGTCTATAGGCGATCCCGAAGTGTCGCCGGCTCGTCCGCTCCATGTCGAGCAGGGCACTACTGACGAACGAAGCGGCACCGAGCGCATCAACGATCGGCGGTGGACTGAATGGGCTTTAGAGCCCGAGGATCGTCCCGCGTGGCTCGATGAA
>CAYZIN010000010.1:0-30297 GCA_964478595.1 uncultured Candidatus Saccharibacteria bacterium
AAGCACCTTAAAACACTCAATCTGACGCGCACCGGAGTTGTCGGCTACTTTTAGCCAAGTTTCAGCTTGAATCATGACTTCACCCCCGGTTCAGTAACGTTACTTTTACTAGCCTTCGGCTGCTCGTCCTGCTCTTCAGCTCCTATTGGCTTCTCGAGGACGACACCGGTTTTAAGCTTTTTGGTAACATTCCAGTTCTTAGTAGCCGAGATTGGCCGGGTTTCGGTAATTTCAACCACGTCTCCAACCTTGAACTCGTTTTTCTCGTCGTGGGCCTTGAACTTGGTAGTCACTTTGTACTTTTTACCGTACAAAGGATGAGTTTTTTGACGCACTACAGCCACAACCGCCGTTTTATCCATCTTGTCGGACACCACCGTGCCCTGTAGTCGTCTAGCCACTTTTGGCCTCCAGTTCCTTGGCCCGTTTAAAGCTAAGGGTGCGGGCTAAATCAACCTTAAGGTTCTTCACGGTTTTGACGTTCGGGGTTTTGCGACTCGATAAATCCAACCGCGCGGTGATAATTTTGCCTCGCAACTCGGCTTCAAGCGATTCAAGCTCTTTAATCGATTTGGCTGAAATATCTTTAGCTTTCATTATTCTTCCTTTTCTCCTGGTGTGTGCCGGACAATAAACTTGGTTTTAACCGGCAGCTTGTGGCTGGCTAGGCGCATGGCCTCGCGGGCTACGTCTTCTTCAACGCCATCCATCTCAAACAGCACGCGACCAGGGTGAACCCGGGCAGCGTAGTGCTCAAGTGAACCTTTGCCTCCACCCATTTTGACTTCGTTCGGCTTCTTGGTGACTGGCGTGTGAGGAAAAACGTTAATCCAAATCTTGCCGCCGCGTTTAACGTAGCGCGTCATGGCTCTGCGGGCAGCCTCAATCTGGCGAGCGGTTAAACGGTCGGCTTGTTCGGCCTTTAGGCCAAACTGGCCAAAAGACAGCTCAAAACCGCGCGGTGCGACGCCTTTGATCTTGCCCTTGAATTCCTTGCGGTGCTGAGATTTCTTTGGCATCAACATTAGGCGGTCTCCTCGGTGGTTTTTGCGACAGCTTCGCCAGTTTTAGTCTTAAATTTCTCGCCTTTGTAGATCCAAACCTTAACCCCAATTACCCCGTAGGTGGTGTGGGCCAGGGCTTGAGCGAAATCTACATCGGCACGGAGGGTGTGCAGCGGGATCGAACCGGCCGAAGAAGTTTCAACACGGGCTAGCTCCGATCCCCCCAGGCGGCCGCCCATCCGAACCTTCACGCCTTTGGCGCCGGCTTTCATACAGTTTTCAATCGACATTCTCATTGCCCGACGAAACGCCATGCGGCGCTCCAGCTGAGAGGCAATATTTTCGGCGACTAATAGGGCGTTGGTGTCGGGTTTGCGGATCTCTTCGATGCTGATTTTAACCGGCGATTTTGCTAGTTTGGATACGGTTTTTTTCAATTCCTCCGCCCCTGAACCGCCGCGGCCAATCACGACACCTGGCTTTGAGGTGTGAATGCTGACTTCAACCTGGCTCGGCGAGCGTTCAATATCGATGCGGGCAACCCCAGCCCGTTTGCCTAGTTTGGCTTCAATGGCGTCACGAATTTTTATGTCTTCAACTAAGTAAGCGGCGTAGTCTTTATCGGCAAACCAGCGGCTCTTCCAGTCTTTGTCGACCTGCAAGCGAAAACTTCTTGGATTTATCTTATGACCCATTACTTTTTGTCCCCTGAAGTAGAAGTCTTATCGTCCTTGGTCTGCTTAGCAACCGGTTTCTCGTCGGTTAAAACCACTGTTATATGACTGGAATATTTCATCACCGGATAGGCCGCTCCGCGAGCTCGTGGGCGGTAGCGCTTTAAGGTAGTCCCGTGGCCAACCAACACTTTTTCCACACGCAAATCGGCGGTTTTAAGGCCATGATTGTTGGTGGCGTTAGACAGCGCCGAATTCAAGGCTTTACCGATAATCCCAGCGGATTTGTGCGGTGTGAACTCTAAAATCGTCTTAGCTTCGTCCACACCTTTACCTTGAATCAAAACAGCGACCGGGCTAACTTTGCGGGGTGAAATTCGCACCGATTTAGCTTTGGCTATGGCTTTCATTGGCTAGCTCCGGCCGGTGCGCTAGGGGGTGGCGAGCCAGGACTGGATTCCTTGGCTAGCTTGCCGCCATGTTTGCGGAATTTTCGAGTTGGCGAAAACTCACCTAATTTATGGCCAACCATGTTTTCGGAAACGTAAACCGGTGTGTGAACCTTTCCGTTGTGGACAGCGATCGTAAAGCCGACCATCTCTGGGGAAATCGTGGAGTGGCGCGCCCAAGTTTTGATCACGGTTTTGTCGCCAGCACTTAAGGCGGCAATTTTCTTTGCTAACTTCGGATCGACAAACGGTCCTTTTTTGAGTGATCGACTCATCTTTAGCCCCTTCTCGCTTTACTGCGCGGACGCACAATGTACTTATTGGTCAACTTCCGGCGGCGGGTTTTTAGACCTAAGGCCGGTTTACCCCACGGCGTTTTCGGATTGACCAGCCCAATCGAGTTTTGACCCTCACCGCCACCATGTGCGTGATCGACCGGGTTCATGGCTTTACCGCGAACTTGCGGCCGGCGGCCCAAGTGGCGCACCCGACCCGCACCGCCATACTTTAAGTTCTGATGATATTCACGACCAACGGTGCCAATGGTTGCCATACAACTCGAATGAACAAGTCTAGTTTCTCCACTTGGGAGCCGAATTTGCACCCAATCCCCTTCCTTGGCGGCGATTTGAGCTTTAGCTCCGGCACTTCTGACTAATTGTCCGCCCTTGCCGGCGGTCAGTTCGATATTATAAACGCTCATACCAGCCGGAATAGACGAAAGCGGCAAGCGATTGCCAACTCGAACCTCGGCAGAAAGCCCGGACTTAACGGTTTGGCCAGCTTTCATGCCCGACCCGGCTAGAATATAGGCTTTCCCACCACCCTCGAGTTCCAGTAGGGCAATGTTGGCCGAGCGGTTCGGGTCGTATTCGATAGACACAATTTTGCCGACCAAGCCGTCTTGAAGCCGAAAATCAACCAAGCGTAAGTGCTGCTTGGCACCGCCGCCGCGATGGCGAGTAGTAATTTTGCCCTGATTATTACGTCCAGCCATCGATTTTTGCGAAAGCAGTAGCGACTTTTCCGGCTGCTTTTTAGTGATTTCTGAATTGGTCGAAATCACCTGCTTGCGGCGGGCTGGAGTAGTTGGTTTATAAGTTCTAAGTGCCACTACTTCTTTTCCTCTTCCTTTTCCTCTTCCTTACCCTCTTCGAATAGCGCAATCTTTTGGCCTTTTTGTAGCTTCACGTAGGCTTTTTTGGTGTCGCTGCGACGACCCTCTTTGCGCTGAAAAGTCTTTACCTTACCTTTTTGGACCAACATGTTTACTACTTCTACTTTCACCTTAAAGGTATCGGTCACGGCTTTTTTAACCATCGGTTTAGTCATATCGGTCGAAACCTCAAACACATACACGCCGCGGCCGGTTTGATCAACCGATTTTTCACTAATGCGAGGCATTAGCTTCATTTCTTAGCCTCCACCTTCTCTTTGGGGGCCGGTTTAGCCACTGGTTTAATCTCTTTCCCGGACAGCCAAGCCACAGTTTTATCAAGTGCAGCCTTGGTGAAAACGATTAAATCAGGGTCCAAAATATTGCGAGCATTTAGGTAGGTTGCGCTAACCACGACAACGTTGGCCAAATTGCGCAAAGCTCGATCGGTTGAGTCGTTCCGGCTGTCAAGCACAATCAGCATTCGGCCTTCACCAACTTTTGCGAGCAACTTTGCGGCCGAAGACGTTTTGCCGTCTTTAACGTCAAAGCTTTCGATAACAGCGACGCGATTTTCCGCAGATTGTATTGACAGAGCTTGGGCGATCGCGATGCGTTTCATTTTTTTGGTCATGCCAATGCTGTAGTTTTCAATTCCTAGCGGCCCGAATGCCACACCACCGCCGGTCCAAACCGGGTTACGGCGCGAACCAACCCGCGCTCGGCCGGTGCCCTTCTGGCGCCATGGCTTTTTCCCACCGCCACGAACTTCACCTCGGCGTAAAGTCTTGGCTCCAGCTGAGCGGTCCTCGGCTAATGACGCGCGGTAAGACAGCGAAAGCAGCTCGTGATTGGCTTCTAGCCCGAACACTTCTTTAGGCAGGCTCACGAGGTCCTTCTTGCTTCCAGTTGCGCTAAATGCTGCCGCTTTACTCATGCTCACCCCGAATAACCAGATAACCTTTGTTTGGCCCGGGCACAGCACCTTTAATCGCCAATAAATTCTTATCTGGAACAATCTGTTCAATCTTTAGGCCACGAGTGGTTGTTTGTTCGGCGCCTTTGTGCCCAGCCATCTTAAGGCCCTTAATGACCCTCATCGGAAAGATCGAACCGATAGAGCCGGGCTTACGGTAGTTCTTTGAACCGTGGCTCTTAGGGCCTCTAGAGAAGTTGTGGCGCTTAATGGTGCCGGCAAAGCCCTTGCCCTTAGAAATACCGGTGACTTTTACCTTATCACCGGCCTCAAACAGTTCGGTTCCTACCTGAGATCCAACTTCCAAATTTATTTCTGAAAGGCGAATCTCACGCAAAAAACTAGGGGTGGCATTGGCGGCTTTGAGGTGGCCCATCTGGGGGCGATTATTCTTCTTGGCGCTGCCGAAACCGAGCTGAACGGCGCTATAACCGTCTTTTTCGGCGGTTTTAACTTGGGTGACCACGCACGGTCCGGCCTCAACCAACGTGACGGGGACAGAGTTACCGTCTTGGTCGAAGATGCTTGTCATGCCGAGTTTTCGTCCGAGCAAAGCCTTCAAAATTAACCTTCCTTTTACAAAACAAATGCTGGTGAGAAGTCAGTTTCCAAAAAGGACTTTTCCTCCCGCCAGTTGTTCCGAACAATGTAGATGGGCGCAAGCGCACCCGACTTGGCTACCGAACGATATTAGCAATCTGAACTCCACCTGTCAACAGATTAGACAAAAGAAGAAGGCCCGGGATCGAAATCCCGGGCCTTCGGACCTGCAATTCGTACTTACTGCTGGCCGCATCCGGCGGATCCGCCAGATAAAGCGCCTTCGACATCTTTGATGCCTTCGGCCCCCTGGGCTTGGCCAATGCCGTACAGCTTTTCTTTGGCGCAACCGTTGGCGACGTAGAAGACGACGTCATTACCGCCTGACAGCTTGTCGGCAATCGCCGCTTCGCCATCAGTACTCCTGTAACTCGTCGTTACCTGAGCGCCGGTGTGTTGACGCTCAAGCTCCATCGGCATCCCCAACTGGAGATCACCGTAGAAGCCGTAATCAGCGTGAGCCCCTTCGCCGGCGCCGACGATCGCCACAATCGTACCCGTCTTATCCTGGAAGACCGTCAGTTCTTGGTTGGTCTTGGGATAAGCACAGGCTTGCGGTACCGCCCCATAGCAGCGAAACTCACTGAGTATGGGAACGATCGGAGCACCAAGCTTGACCTCGGTGCCGTCGGGTAGGCAAGCGCGGTAGCGATTCACGCTGGAATCGCACTTTGGCGCCGTTGCGACAACGGGCGTCGCGCTCGGAGCAGTGGTGGGGGTAGCGGCGAGCGTAGCAACCTTTGGCTGCTTCGCACAAGCCACCGTAAAAACCCCGAAAAGCAAAGACGCCGCAAACATGCGACGCGTCATCTTTAGTTCCTTTCACTTTGAGGTCCGCCCAAACCGGCGCAGATCTCACCAATTGAGTGGTACTATATTACCATAAAAAGGCTTATGGTGTCAAGAGCTAGTACCGTGTACAGGTGGTACTGAGATGCACCTGCCAGTAGCCACTACTCTGATAGGGCGTCCAGGTGCCATTTTGCCCATTCAGACACAAATTAGCTGTCCGATTCCATTGATCGCTGCCGGTAAAGATATTGGTTTGGGCGTGATGGACGTACCCGTTAAACACGTAGCTAACTGAGATAGTCATGTTTTGAATCGTTCTGGGGTCGACTTTGCCCATCTTTATAAAAGGAGGGTCGCAAGTTGTCCCGTAAGGTGTGCAAACTGCATAGCTTGCTGTGGCCGAATGTTGGATAAAGTTCCCCTGCCAATAGCCATGTCCAGGCGAACATTGTCCAGTTGAATCGGGATGACAAACCGTGCCGGGTACATTATAGGCGTTGAGGTTCATGTTCAGGATCTTGTCGAAGTCGCCAGGAAAGTACGAGTTGGAAACGTGCTTAACACCGTCAATATAAAAGGTAGCGCCAATTGAAAATGCCGACATCACGCCGGGGCGCGGCTCGGTCCGAACGATGTTGATATATTTGGAGAGTCTAGTTTCGCAGGGCTTGATAAAAGAAAGCGGCTCAAGATTATAGTCCGACGATCTTATCCACGGGCCACCGTCGTGATTACCATAAAGTACCGTACTATCGCCGAAGTTGTAGGCCGGCGCATGTCCGTCCGCGGCCGGGAAAGCGTAATCTACTTGAGGTGTCCAGGTTTCGAAATGGAGCGCGGTACCCTGCTCGTTGCCGGCACCAGGATCACCCTGGACGGCGATGGTTCCGAGCTGGTCACCAGCCCTTACCGACTGTCCCGAGTGAACATCGATACGGTTAAGGTGCCCGTAAAGGAATTCGTGGCCTTGATGATTAAATACGTCGGTGATGTCATAACCGGTTTCGTGTAGGATGACCGTCCCACCATAACCGGACTTCTGGTCGGCAAAGGCGATGGTACCGCTCACAACAGCTTCAACGATTTCGTGTGGGTGGTTGGTGATGTCCAAACCAAGATGGCGTCTGCCTGGTCGGACCGCCCCGGGTCCATTGGTAAAGTCCCCGGTTTCGTAATGGTTAAGATCCCCGGCGCTAATAGCTGATCCGCCTTGGCCGGCGGGTCTGATGGGGCAAAGTATGGACTGATAGCTGCTGGTTTGAGTGGCAGCGTTGGCGAAAAACAAAGCAGCTCCGCCGACTACAGCAACGGCTGCAATAGCAATTAGCGAACGGCGGCTGCTAAATCTAGAAAATCCGCTTAATTTAACTCGTCCCGACGCTTTGCGTTTTGCCATCTTCCTTTTCTTTGCCTTAGGCATCTAGATATAGCCTAGAAGCATAAGCACTATCTGTCAAGGATAGGAGCCTCTTTATTTTGGGGTGATTTACGGTTATGCTTGGCAATATAATTGGGGAAATTAATGAACCCAGAGCGCCCGTCTCGACCTGAACCGGAGAATCAGTCTTCCGGCCAAGAAACAGCCAACCAGTTAAACCAAATCCGCGACGAGCACCAAGCCAGTGAGCAAAAACAGTCACGCCTAAAGCACTGGGTCCGCAGTGCAGCTGTGGCGGCTGGAATAGGCGGTTTGATCGGCGGCGGAGCGGAGGTTGCCAGCCACCAGCAGCAAAAACCCGAGCAGGTTCCTACCCCAACCACCGAGCCGAGCTCGACACCCGAGAACACTAGCGGCCCGGGGCAAAGTAAGCAGACCGCCGAGCAGGCAAAGGGCCAGCGGGTGGATATCGACAGGATTGTGAGGGTTAATAATTACGAGGCTTTGAAGCAACACCAACTGCAAGTCGTCGACCTAGTAAAAGGTGCTCAAGGCGAAACCTTTACTGGCATTAGTATGGACGGCGAGAAGCCGCCCGTAGATTTAAACGACTTCGCTTTCGCTAAACAGGTTATGGGCGAGCTGGCCGGCGGCGGTACCAGCGTAAATACCAAGCACGGCGAGCAGACGATCAACTTCCAAATTAAAACTCGCTCGTTGGAAAATAGTTACGTCATCTTCGCTCCAGATAGCACCGATCTCTCGCAGTACGAACCTGGCGCCAGTACAAACGCGGAAGCTTTCACTCATTGCACCGGGAGTGACTGCGTCACAATGATTAAAAACAGCCCGAATTCGGTTACTTCTCCCGAGTTGGCTTCCAGGGTTAATTCGAATCGCATCAATGCCTTTACCGCCGGGGTTAAGGCTTCGATTGAAATAGTTGATAACAATGAAATGAAGGATGCTGTGGGGCTTGAAGACATTAGTTCCGGCTACGGCACAGCCCTGGCGTTTGTGGAAAGCAACACCCAATATTCTGAGTATCAAACGTTTGCCCAGGGCCAAGCCTTCACCATTAACCAGCAAACCTATGAGCAAATGTCAGGCATGCTGTATAAGTAATGGCCGACAAGGTCTTGACATAGCATAAGCTTTATTATAAAATAGTTGCCTCTTCTAGGTGATTAAGAATTGCCAAAGAGATCTTTACAAGAGTTCTAGCGAAAGGGGCAACACATGAACCGCCGCCTAATGGTTGCGGTTGTAGTTGTTTTGGGAGTAGTCGTGGCTGGGTGTGGCAAGGCTCGAGTTACGCCGATAGCTACACCGAAGGCTTCGGCGGTCGAAACTACCGCGCCGGCCTGCCAACCATCCCTGACGGCCATGTGCCTGAAAGATGGTTCGATGCTGTCGCTCGGCCAGCCGCTTGATCGGCACAAGTTCGACAAGTGCCAGAAGATCAATTCGGCGACCGACGCATGCTCGGCGTCCGACCAAAACGGACCGCTGGGTAACATCACCGTCTACGGCCACGGCACCATTGGTGCGATCTCGGCGTTCGACGCAGGCGAGGAGCCAAAGGAGCTGGGGTATTTCCCAAAGCTTCATTTCGGCGAATCGTTGGCCGACGCAGAAGTGGAGTATCCGAAAGCGACGCAAATCGACATCAACGGCAACCCCGTACTCTTGGTCACCCAGGGTCAGACGAACGCTTACTACGCGTTCAATGTCTGCCGTGGACCCAACGTTCGGGCGACGCACGATCAGCTACCGAGCAGTCAACTGGCTGCGGTAGTAATCGACTCACACGATGTCGCCATGCAAGCGTTCGGTTACACCAAGTGCGACTAGCAGTAAAGAGGCAAGGCCCCGGGATTTCCCGGGGCCTTTTCCGTTGGATAAGATTTTTTTAGTAACGTCCCCAACCGCTCCAGCTATCACAGCCACTACAGGTCTGGTGGTTTTGATAAGACGTGTGACCATAACCAATTGCAAAGACTTCGATTTCACCGTTGGTGTTAACGCTAACACCGGGATCGACCAACAATCCGCCGCCTAAGCTTTTCCAGCCGGTAAAAGCCTGCCCTGGGCTGGTTTGATAAATATAGTCGATCGAATTGTTATTGGCTTTAACGAATACCCATATCCGGCCCTGCGGGTCAGTAGTAGCGGCCGGGCTGGAAGTTAGAGTCCCCCCAATCCTGGTCGGGCCTGACCAGGTACCATCCGAGTTCTCCCAAAGGTGCCACAAAGCCAGGTCGCTACCGCGGTAGAAAACCTCCATCCGGCCGTCTTTGTTTCGGGCAACGGCGGAGTTACTTGAAACATTGTTAGAACCTAATTTATACCAGGGAGTAAATCCTCCGCCCGGAGAGCTCTGCCAGGCGTGGTAAAGGGTGTTGTCAACGCTGCTGCGGATAAACACTTCGAGCTCGCTTTGGGCATTTCGCACTACAGCCGGTCCAGAATTCCAGGCAGCAGGATGGCAGCTACCGTTGCTACAAAGTGAGTAGTTATCATTACCACCCATGTCGGCCCAGGAAGTGGTCCAGCCGCATGTCGCACAAGTTGCCCACTTGTGATAAAGATCGCCATTGGTCCCGGTAATAAAAATCTCTAATCGGCCGTCTTGGTTGCGAGCAATACTTGGCCGATACTTTGTTGCACCACCTAGGTTTGCGAGACTGGACCAGCTTTGAGTGCTGGCCGTGGTTTGATAACGGTCAATGATGTTGTCGGTTGAGATATCGGTGGCAATCGCGTGGATACGTCCGTACGTGTCGGGCTCGGCGGCAAATCCCCTGGCAAAACCGGCCACCCGACCATAGCCCGAGGGCTCCCTGCCGAAGTCATTCACGTAACCGAAAGTATAGTTGGTTGCCACTACGTGGTCCGAAAAGTTTCCGTCGGCGGTATAAATTGTCTGAGTCCCAACATTAACACTGGTAACGATACCAACGTGACCCGCCCCTCCTTGCCCGCGAGTCACCAGAACATCTCCGGGACTTGGATAATGAGAGGAGTCTACCCCGCTATGCCACTTGCCGTGATCAACTAGGTAGTTCTCGATTGAAAAGGCGTTGGCCAGTTGCCAATTGGTGCCATTATCGGTGCCATACTGGCCTTCGCTAAAGTAAAACTGCTGGCCGGCTTGTTTGTAGACCCAACTAACAAAGTCGGCGCACCATTCCTGGCAGGGGCCGTACTTCGTGCAATTTGATCCAATCGGGCTTTCGGCGTAACCGACCTGGCTGTTGGCGATGCTGACAATGTCGTTGCCGCCAGCGTTAGCAATGTACAAATAGGCCGTAAAAATAGTCGCCGCCAGAGCAATAACCCCAAGCACCAACTCAAATTGGAACTTTTGCCGGGTCTTGATGATTCTTTTCCAACGGCGTTTCATTGGACTTGATTTACTTCAGTCTTATTAACATCGAATGGCACAGACTTAGTATGGCCAGTCCGTTTTGCGTAGTAGTAGGAAACCAGGGCGAAATTTATGATAATTGCAGATATTAGAAAAAGCCGAAGATATAACTTTGTCCGAGCGGTTTTCTTGGCCATACCTTTGTAGCCTAAAAGCATAAGCGTTATCTGTCAACCAAATACTTCCTTTTATATATAAATCCGGTTATGCTTGCCGGATGAGTCCCGAGCAGCCCCAGCCCCCAGAGCAAGACACCGGCTTTTCCCACCGCGACGATCTCGTTAGCGAGCCACAGCCAAGTCAGGAGCAATATAATTCCGCCCCTCCCGAACCTTCGAAACGATCGCGTTTAGCTCGAGCAGTCGGCAAAGCAGCGGTAGTTCTTGGAGCCGCCGGGCTTCTCGGTTCTCCGTCGGGAGGAGTTGCCCAACATCATGAACTGCCTGAGCAGCCAGGGGCTAGGCCGGAATTAGTCGTTCCGCCTTTTGAAATTAATAAGCTAGCTCAACCGGAAAAAATTAGTACCGCCGAGCTAGAAAAAGTAATTTCGATTACCAATTTTGAGTCTCTGAAGGATCATCGGGTCGACGTTTTGGGTACAGCCAAAACTAACAACGGCCTTGAGCTCACCGCTTTAAGCCTGGATGGCGCCGAGCCGACGGTCGACCTTAACGAACTGGCGAGAGCCCACGATTACTTCGACCAGTTGGCTCACAAAGAAACATCCGTTAACTACACCTACAATCCCGGCGGTCAGAAAAAAACGGTAAGTTATCAACTGCAGCCGCGGGCAGGGAGGGAAAGATTTATTATTTTTGCCCCCGAAGACCAAGATTTTGGCCAAATCGACTCCAGCCTAACTTATGCCAACCCAAGGGCTGAAGCCGTTTCGTTATGCAGCGCCGAAGGGTGCGCCACGATCCTAAAACAAAGCAACACTCCCTTGGGTAGCGAGGAGCTCGACCAACGACTAAATATGAATAAGGTTAACTCTTCTATTGAAGCCTGCCAGGCTGAAATTGAGGTAACCGGGTCTTACGACCCAGAGTTTCCAACGTTGGGGCAAGAAAACGTCTGTAATGGTTTTGGCTATGCCTTTCGTTTTGCGGAAGCCGGTTTCGACTATGCCGGGTATAGTAGTTTCATTAATGGCGTCGGTTTTGACCAATACAAGGCTCTCGGTGCTAATTACTATCCAGTCGACCACCAAACCTACACCAACATCCGCCACACCGTCGGCGAACATATTTAATTGGCTTGACACTCAACCATAAGCGTTATAGCGTAAGTTCAAATGCCAAAGAAAAAACGATTTCTTCTCGTCAAAGGTTTTCGTAAATTAAACAGGATCCAGATCGTCTTACTACTGCTGCTGGCAGCTGGAGCTGGGTACTTAATCTATTCGTCACACGCCAAATCTTTTCCAACCCAAAACTGGGGTGTTTGGCAACCTCGCATTAAAGCCTGCGAAAGTGGTGGTACTGTCTATGGTCAATCCAATTATTCCGACTATAACCCCGAAAACACCACGAGCGGACACGCCAGCGGCGCATATTCGATTACCTCGGGAACGTGGAAGGCAAACGGTGGTACGGCCTATGCAAGCGAAGCGCGCTACGCCAGTGTGGCCCAACAAGACGCAATTGCCTTAAAGCTTTTCAATGCCTACGGCGGTAACGACACCAACACCTGGGCGGCTTCTTATCACTGTTGGAGCAATGGCGGACAAATCGTTAAGGCGCCAGCTCTCCCGGCATGCGCATTAGCCGATCAAAACTGTGCGGTGGTCGCCGCGGGGCCCCCAGGAACTACTTACTGTGCTACTGGTGAAACCGGCCACTGTAGCTTTGGCGGCTATCGGGACGTAGTCTACGGCTCCAGCGGCAAATACCGCTATCGCGCGGCAGTTTATAACGGTATTCCTTGCAGTGCTGGTTGGTTTTCTGGCGGCGATCCCAATCCTGGACATCGTAACTACTGTTATACCTACCCCGGTCCTTCTAGCGGGTACAAAGTTTGCGCCGGCGAAGGGGGCTTCTGTTCCTTTACTGGAACAGCCAACATTGCTTTCGGGGCCAATGGCCACTTCAACTACAGAACCAACATCCATTCCCAATATGCCATCTCTAGCAATGGAGTAAATTGTAATAATTCAAGCTTCGGACCCGACCCAGCAGTTTACTATCACAAGGCGTGTTACGTGCATGTAACCTCAAGTAGTGGGGGTTCGGGAGACGTTACCACTGGAATCTCAACCGGTGGCGGTGGTACGGGTGGTACTAGTAGCGGACCGACCCAAGCCTCCTACCCCTGCTCGTCTCACCCAACCGTTGGCTACAATTACACAACCTCAGGAACTTGTGTCAAACGGGTGCAATACATTCTGGCTAAAACCGCCTTATACGAGGGCACCTGGTCGGAATACCCAGGACCTTCGAGCTCCTCTTTAAGCCAGGTTACCGACGGAGCCTTCGGGAGTAACACCTATAACTCTTTGAAATATTTCCAAGGACATCATTACCAGGCAGGAACCAGCATTAAGCTCACTGCCGATGGTGTGGCGGGTCAATATACTTGGGGGGCGCTTGAAGGCCAGTGCGGCTATATGAACTCTCACACGCGCAACAACGTTAAGTGCTAGAATCTATTTAATGCTGAAGAAAAAAGTCATCGTTGGAAAGATCACCAACTATCATCTTTGGGGTGCAATTGGCGTCTACTTTGCGATGAGTCTAATTCAAATCGGTCTGCCGGAAAGGTTTGAAAACACTCGCCAGGTTTTAACCTACGTCCAACTTGGCATGTGGATTGCTTTGTCGCTACTTGTCTTAATTAACTTATTTAAAAACTGGAAGTAATTTTTGGGTCCAGAACAACAACCAGGTCCAACTGAACAAAACCAGCCTTCGTCTAGCGAGCAATTAGGTCACCAGTTAGAACAAATCCACCAGCAAAGCCAAACTACACCTGAGCCAGCGAAGGACGGACGGGTTCGCCGTTTTCTACGCAATGCTGCAGTAGTCGCCGGGATTGGCGGCCTAGTTGCGGGCGGAGCAGAATTAGCGTCGCATCAACAATCTAAACCGGAACACGCTACAACACCGTCAACGGCTCCAGAAACGCCCGGACCGACCGCCACCGCCGAAGTTCAAAACCCCGAAGCCCAGTTTCTTCCCGGCGAGTTGGAGAACATAAATAAAGTGGTTGACCTTGAAAGCGTCGGCAAAGGGCTGAAAGTCCTGCAGCGACAAGCCGGCGCAGGTAACTCGCACTTCGTAGGTATCAGTTTAGATGGTACTGAACCGGGAATTGATCTTAATTCCTTCCTCTTTACCGATACGGTCTTAAGTGAGATGACCAGCAAGGGGCTAACTATTAACTACGAAACTAACCCGAATGGTGAGACTAAAGTTAATTCTTACGCGGTTACTCACGGCCCCCAGACCGAGCGTTACTTCATTTTCGCTCCCGAAAGCACCGATTTCACCAAATTAGACCCCGGAATCGCTCAAAGTAGCGCGACGGGCGAGGCTTTCACTAAATGCGGCGACACAGCTTGCGTTACTTTAATTAAGCGCAGCCACTTAGAACCACAGACCGGTCTGTCTGAGTCTACAATCGGCAGCGATAAAATCGCGCCAAACCGAGTGAATGCCTTCATAGAGGCGGCGCGGTCTTCGGTTCTTGTGACCGGCGGGCAGCTCGAAGCCGAACGGGTCGCAGCTGAAAACAATATTACCGCCGGCCTGGGTCTGGCGATGGCCTACGCTGAGCAGCAAGTTCCTTACGCCGACTTCCAGTCTAAACTCAAGAATTACGAGCTACCGAACTCGGAACAGACCGGAGCTCATATTTACCGGGTCGATCAAACCACCTACGAGCAAATGTCCGCCCGGGTTTTCCAATGAACACTCCAATAGCCCGCTAAGTTCGGCAGCTAGCGCCAGCTAGCAAAGGACCCCCGACTCCGTCTCTGAGGCTGGCCGTATAGGTGTTGGGTGCAAGGTTCTTTTCCGAATAGACCGCGCTGCCGCTTGGCGCCCCACCCGCGCGATAAATGACGTTACCACCGCGCATTAACACCACATTTCCGCTTTTGGCATTTTGCCAGCTCATATTCCAGCGTATTGAAATGGGGCTGATCACAGCGCAAGTTAATCTGCCCGAAGCAGCAATGCCCGTGTCGCAACTGCCGCCACGTACCAGCATTGTTCCAGTCTGAACGGTAAAGACGTAGGTGCCAGATTTCATATCGGCCGTGCCCTTCCAGCACCCGCTAGTCGGCGAGATGTCATGGCCACTGGAGACCGTCGCACCGTTGTAGGTGACGAAGTGAGAACTTGGACCGGAGGATTTGTAACCAAACTCATATTGTCCGACGGCCTGAACTGAACAAGTATCTCCTGCCGACATCTGAACCACACCTGTTGCGCAACTGGCAACCGCAGCGTGACTAAAATAAAGATACACGCCAAACGCCGCAGCGGTTAACGCAGCGGCGATAAGCAATGCTCTAGGAGTTAATTTATAACTTTTGTTGATTTTGCGGTTAGGCATTAGAGACTTAAGGTTGAAATATTTAGGAAAAAGCCGCGGCCGACGATGGCGGCAACTATAGCGGCTATTAGTAAAATTGCATACTCAACCTTACGGTCGATTTGAAAGTGCTCATGTTGGGCCAAGAAAAAGCCCACCAGCATACCTAGAGGAAAAATGGTTTTGCCGTTATATTGCAGCCAAACTAGTCCAAGAACTAAATAAAGCAGGATTTTGAGAAAATAAGTGCTGTCACTTTCGCGAACGGCTTTCTTTTTTGGCATACTTAAAGACTATCAAAGCGCTTAAGCTTTGGCAAACCTCTCGACTAGCCGGCGCGAACGCCTAAAACGTCTTTAAGTTTAGTACCGGCCGCGTCTATGGCAGACTTGAACTCGCTACGAGCTTTTTCAACCGTATCACGACGCTGAGTTGCCAGAGCGGTGACTTCCGGCCCGATCTTTTCGGTGCCGGCCTTGTCTTGCTGAAATTCGGAGCGGGCAGCGGAAATTGCGGTACGAAGATCAGACTTAATGGTGGTTGCATCAACGCCGGCCGAGCAATCGGACTGCGCTTTGGCTATCGCCGCTGTGGCTGAAGATTGAAAATCGGACAGCTCTTGGTCTAACGTCGTCCGCCGATCAGCGATAGCGGTTTTCACACCACTGCGGAACGTTTGGCGAGCAACGTCAACCGCGCTGCGCCTTGCCGAAACTGCAGCATGAACTGCCTGGGAGAAATCATCTACAGCAGCTTTTTGATCTGTAGTTGTGGCCCGGGCATTAAGCTTAGTTAGATGATCAATTAGGTTGTTGTCGAACCTGGTTCGATTGGCCTCGATCCTGGCGTCTCGTTGATCGATGCGGTTGGCCAGATCCTGATCGCGTTTTTCCCGACGAGACGATAAGTCTTCTTCACGCTTAGCGAAATCGGCGTTTTGCTTGTCGGCAACAGTCGATAGCCGCTGGCAAATCTGCCTATCATCGGCCGCGCCGTGAATAAAAGCCGGTAAAAACAAACCGATCAATAAACCAATACCGATCAAGATAAAAATAATCGATTTGGCGCGCCTAGAAAGTGTTGCCATCGTAGGCTCCGGTTACGTTTTGAGCGTCGGCGGCGTCGGCCTTGGTGTAGTTAAGATCGTTGTCGGACTCGGACATTATCGAATCCTCGACTGCCGCACCTTGGTTTAAGGCGTTGACGGCATCATCGACGTTGCCAGTAGCTTTAATTGGCTCGATATCTGAGGGTTTGGGAGCTGCAGCATTGTTGTGCAGGTAGATTGCTGCGGCTAGAATCGCCAACCCAACCGCTAACGGTAAAATGACATGCAGCTTGTTTTTCACTTGGCGCTCCACTTTGGATCGCGGCCAGTTAGTGCCAACAGCTTATCTTCTGTAGACGCTTCGTCGTTAACTTCGACTTTAGCCTTAAACGCTCCGCCCGATCGCCAGTCTTCGGCTTGTTTACTCATTTCCTCAAAGGCAGCTTCGATTAGTTCTTGATTTGGATTGTAGTCTAGATTTGCCCCTTTAGCCAAATCCCATGCGTGAATTAAGTGGTCCATGAACATCTGAGCAGCGTAGGCTTGACCCGGTGTATCGCCAAACGATAAGTGAGCCACCCCGTTTGGGTGAGCTTTAAAAGCCTCTAGGGCATCGGCTGAAGCTTTAGACCAGACCTCTTTGGGACTGCCGCCAAGCTGATCACCATCAAACTTATTGCCAACCTCGGCTACGGTTTTGCCGTTCATCATCTCTGGGACCCATAAATCCTCAACCGCAACGTGGTTAACCAGATCGCGTACACTCCAGTCGTCATCGGGCGTTGGGTTTTGCCAGTCTACTTCTTTAAGTTGTACAACTAAACCATCAAAAACTTCAGCAGCGCCAGCGAAAAGTTCAATAAAATCAGCCATGCAAATACCTGTAAACCAGCCAAATACCAACGATGCCGCCAACTAGCCCCGTCAGGAGCGTCCAGGGCGAAAAACTGCTGAGGTGAAACAGGGTTGGGGCGTAACCCCCGGCAACTGAACCAATCGTCGCGGCTAAAACGTAGCTTTTCTTATCAGACATAAGCACATTATAAGACTCAACCCTTAACATAGGATAATTTCTCGGCGACTTTACCGTCTTTAACCTTCATAACGTCCACGCCCCTAACGTGTCCATCACCCCAATCGTATCTCCACCGCACAACCGCGCGGTCGTCAGCTATAAACAACTCCTCGGTCAAAAACTTCGCTCCTGGGTTTTCCTTAAAAAAGCTGTTCCAGAAATCCCTTACGGCGATTTGCCCTTCGTGTCTAGTCCCGTCTGGAGCCGGGTCGGTGTTTTCGAACACGCAGTCTTTGGTCATCATAGCCATAATGCCATCGACGTCACCGCGACCGAACGCTTCGTTGAATTTGTCGATAATCGCCTTGGTATCCATTTTGGCAACCTTAACAAAGCTATTATATGCCGGCTAAGCTAAAATCGGTGCATGAAACAAATTCTTCTATATCCGGCTGCCCTATTGGTGCTCGGCTACTTGGCGTATGCCTACGTCTCGACCAAACCAAAGTCGACTGCCATCAAAACGTCGACAACTCAACCCATCTCAAAACCAATAACTAAACCCCCTGCGGCCTGTAACGGGCCAAGCGTAACGCATACCCAAATCAATGACTTTGTCTTTAGCTGGCAAATTTCGGGCGTCAACGAAGTAGAGATTAATCCCGGCCAAAGAAAACTGCCTAGTTCGGCAAGCCTAACGCTCGTCGACGGCGACGAGTTGACCCTAAGTGCTGCTTGCGGCGGCAATAAAGTTGAAATTAAGGCTTCTCGTCACGGCAATGCAACCAATGTGACCACCAACAGCAGCGGCTAATCTTTTTGGTCTTTACGATAAATAAACACATCTTTTGCTAGCTCACTTGGCAAAAAACCCTTCTCGTGTTGAAAATTAGCCTTCCATTCGTAGTCTTTGTTATAGCCCAAGTTTTTCATTAACTTGGTCGGCGCATTGCGTAAGTGCAGGGGAACCTGGGCCGTCGGGTTGTCGCGAACCGTTTGGCTGGCTTTGCCAATGGCGCTAGCCACCGAGCGCGATTTAGCCGCCTGGGCGAGATAAATTGCGCCTTGGGCTAAATTCAGTTGGCACTCGGGGTAACCAATCCTTTCGACCGCCAAGAAAACCGCTGTAGCCTGTTCCAGAGCCCTTGGGTCGGCCATTCCAATATCTTCCGAAGCAAAAATCACCATCCGCCGGGCGATAAACTTCGGATCCTCTCCCGATTCAATCATTCGGGCCAAATAAAACAACGACGCATCAACATCACTGCCTCGCATACTTTTAATAAAGGCTGAAATCCAGTCGTAGTGCCAGTCGCCTTTCTTGTCGTATTTGAGCCCAACTTTTTGCATAGCCTGTTTGATCGTCTCGGAATCGATGGTTTTATCGACTAGCCCAGCCGCTGCCTCTAGGCCGTTGAGCGCCACGCGGGCATCACCGGCGGAGAGTTTGGCTAATAAGTCACGAGCCTCGGTGGTTAGCTTTTTGTCCTTGAATTCAACGGCAGCCCGATCGATAATCTCGCCAATTTGGATATCGGTCAGGTTTTTCAATACCACTACTCGGCTACGCGACAGCAAAGGACCAATCACTTCAAAGCTGGGATTTTCAGTGGTAGCGCCAATTAAAATTATGGTGCCCGCCTCTACGTGCGGCAAAAAGGCGTCTTGTTGGGCTTTATTAAAGCGGTGAATCTCATCCACAAACAAAATGGTTTTTTGGCCTAGCCGCTGGCGCTCTTTGGCGGCTTCAATTAACTTTTTGACTTCAGCGATGCCAGTTGTGACGGCCGAAACTTCATCAAAGGCGCAATCACTGGAGTTGGCAATGATTCTAGCCAGTGTAGTCTTACCGGTACCGGGTGGCCCCCACAAAATCATCGAAACCGGTTGCTGTTTTTCGATCACTGTGCGCAAAAACTGGCCTGGACCGGTTATATCGGCCTGACCGATAAAATCAGACAGAGAGTCGGGCCTAACCCGGTCGGCTAACGGACGATAAGCTTCGCCGGCAAACAAAGAATCCATAATTTTATTATACTCGAACAAACCGTGAACAATAACGGTTATGCTAGACTAAGCGGAGTGGAACAACCCTCCAAATCAACCCATTTCGAGATTCGGCTACGCATTCACAAAAAAGGCCTACTGATCGCAGTCGCCGCGATCGCGGTCATCGGCGTCGGAGCCTTCGGTCTACTTCACAAGCGTGCAGAAAATCACGCAGTAAATAATGTATTACAGCAACCTAGCCAGGGCCTTAATCAGGCGACTAAAGCCGGGCAGGAACTTTCCGGCGGAAAATGCACTGGCAGCGGCGTGAAAAACCAATTGAGCGTCTCGCCGATGAAGCCCGAAGATTTCGGCTTCTTAATTCCTTACGGCGAAGTTATTGGCGGGCACGTTACACCCATCGACCACCAATATTGGACGCCCAAAGATTACTATTCTCCCCGCGATGCTTATCCCGTCTACGCCATGGCGGATGCTACCGTCACCAGCATCCAACCGCGCAACAAAAACCAAGGCACCGAATACCGGCTGGTCTTTACCCAGTCGTGCACTTTTTTCTACTACTACGACTTGCTCACCTCACTGACCGGCAACGTCAAAACGGCTTACGACAAAACCAAAAACGCGGATGGTTTTGCCGACGGCAACGTTAAGGTCAAAGCCGGCGAGTTAATCGGCTACATCGGCGGGCAAACGCTGGATTTCGCGGTCTGGGACACCACCAAACCTTTGCCCGGCTTCATCGTGCCAAACCATTACAAAGGCGAATCCTGGAAAATCTACGTGGCTAATCCGCTTGATTACATGGCTGCCGATTTGAAAAAACTGGTTATCAGTCGCGACCCGCGCGTCGCCGCGCCGATCCAAGGCAAAATCGACTACGACGTTGACGGGCGGCTAATCGGCAATTGGTTTGTCCAGGGCACCGGTGGCGATACCGGCGGCGGCCCGACCTACGGCCAAGACTACTTCAAAAACCAACTCTCATTCCTGCCCGACGTATACGATCCCTCGCGCTTTATCGTTTCGATCGGTTCACTTTATGGCCAGGTCGAAAACGACCCCGACATGCAGCATATGACGCTATCCAATTCACCAAACCCCAAAGACGTGACCATTTCTAGCGGGTTAGTGAAATACGATCTGGTTCAGTGGCGTTATTTAAAGTCCGACGGCACGCAGTGGGATCAAATGAGTTTCACGCTAGCGCCAAAGGCGGAAATAGAAACCGGCTCACCGTTCGGCTGCGCCATCGCCCAAATGACGGCGACCCGGCTGATCAAATTCGAAGTCTTCCAACATAAAACCTGCGCCAACATCAGCGGCTTTGATTCCGGCGCCAAAATCTACGAACGCTAATTTATTTAACCCACCAGCTGTTACTAAAAACGTTGTTTAGGATTTCGGCGCTTTCGGCTGAGTCGGTTGGGTGGGGTTGAGCGTAATCATCAATCCGGTAAGGCACCAGCTCGGCTGAAAGTAGTTGGTTTTTACTAAATTGGGCCTTCAAATACATGCCCTGTTTGGTTTGGCGCGACCATTCTTGATCAAACACAAAGTTCGCCAGGCTGTAGGCAATCAATTTATTGTGGTACCACTCAACGCCTTGGACCCAGTGAGGGTGAGAACCAATTACCATCGTGGCGCCGGCATCGATGGCGCGGTGAGCCAACTGACGCTGGTCGTCGTTGGCCAGGTGGGTATATTCGGTTCCCCAGTGAAAAACCGGAATGACCACGTCTGCCATCTTGCTTGCGGCTCTAATGTCGGCTTCCATTTGCTGAGCCTGGCTCTCATTCCAGGGAAACCACGGGGCAATGCCGACTTGAGCCATACCGGCAGCGGTTTCGGTCGCATCGGAACCGCCAACGATGGTGTTATAACCTAGTAGTGCCACCTTTACGCCCTTTACCGTCATAATCCGCGGAGTGTGGGCTTCGGTAAAATTATGTCCACCGCCGAAGTATTTAATGCCCCGTTTATCAAGCGCATTTAGGGTGTCAACAAAAGCATCGCCGCCAGCATTGAAGCTATGGTTATTGGCAACGCTCATGGCGTCGATTCCGGCAAAGGTCAGACCGTCGGCCACCCTATCCGGCGAAGCAAATTGCATGCAGGTCGAGCAAATTATGGTGTGAGAGTCCGAGATCGCGCCTTCTTGGTCGGCAATGGTTAGGTCTGCCGAGCGAGTCTGATCGGCCATTTTTTCAAAAGGATAATTTACCCCACGCTGTTGCACCTTTAGGTAAACATCCCGGCCGATAATAACGTCGCCCAAAGCATTAAACGTCCAGCCATCCGAAACGGTGCCATCGGTTGGTTTGACGATTTGCCCGCCGTTGAGGGGCACCACCGGCACACCGGTGGCCGCGGGTTTCGCAGCGACCTTAGCTGGCAAGACAGGTTTGGTAGAGATAACCTCTGCTATGACTGGATGATAAGCATAGTACCCATAGCTAAGGCCACCAGCAGCAGCCAAAGCGGCAACCAGCGTCAAGATTAACCATTTCTGGCGCAACATAACCTTATTGTAACGCTAAAGCTAGAAACTGGTCGAAGCGTTGTTGAGACTTTTGTTATAACCGTCGAGGTTATCGACATTGGAGCTATCAAGTGAGCTGGAGGCTTTATCTAGGTCGGCAGCCGTCTTAACCTGAGGAGTTGATTGGCTGGTGGGAGCCGGGGTTGCTTTCTGGTGAGCCTTATACACCCTGTACCCCACAAAGCCCAAGATAACCAAAACGGCGACAACGACAACCGCCTCAATCGCGCTAAAGCCTTTTTGACTTTTCATTGCTGATTCTCTGTAGAGGTGTTGGTCGGCTGAGTGTTTTTAACGGCAACAATCAAGTTTTTAATCGATGTTCGGTAATCTCTCAGCGCCGACTTCACACCCTGCATCGTCGTCACAAAGGCTTGAATCTGGCCTTTCGGACCGTCACCACTGCAGCTAAAGTCAACTGTCTTGGCGGCGTCTATCGCTGCTTGGGCGGCCGTCTTCTTGGCGTTTACATCGGCCACCAGCGCATCGAAATTGGCTGGTTTTCGGTTGTTGTCATTAGCAAAGGCAATTACACGGTCGGCGATCTTGGTGAACACGTCTAGATGGCTAGTAGCGGCTGCTTCGGCGTTGGTCATATTCTGAGTTATCACACCTTCGCGCTTCTGACACAATTTCAATTTGGCCGCATCAAGCTTTTCGGGCTGTTCGGCTTTAATCTCGGCTATCTTTTGCTCGCGCTCCTGGCGTTGCTGCTCTAGCTGAGTCTCATTGGTCTCGGTTTGAGTCGCACTGGCCATAGTGGCACCCGTGAAATCATCTGAACTAGACCCGTCTCGTGCCACCGCCACAGCGGGGGTAAAGATTAAGGCAACGGTAGCTAAACCGCTGATCATTAAGGCTATTTTTGGCTTCATCACGCTCCGTATTACTCCTCTTATTCTGCCAGCTTCGAATCAGATGTCAAACCGCTTACGGTACACGAAAGCCCGGCCGAAGCCGAGCTTTAACGATTAGGTTTATTTGATTATGGAGCGAACGGGAACGGACCGCCGCAGTTACAGAACAAGTAGAACTCAAGACCAATGATTTGGCCAAACAACCCGCTTTCTTGGGCATTCAGACCGTTAATCAAATTCTGGTAGTAATTAATCTGGGTCGTCAGGCTAGCGTAGCTCGCAGACTCTGAATTAACCTTTGATCTTGCTGTCACCAAAGAGTTAATGGTGTTTTGGTAGCCGGAAACCAGACGCTGGTCGGCGGTTAACTGAGCTTGTAGTGAAGCTAGCTGGGCTTTAGCGTTAGCACACTGTACCACCTGGCTGGGCGGTGGAGTCTCGGCAGCATGCGCTGCTACGGGCACCAGAGTTAAGCCGATAGGTAGGGCAAAAGCCATTAATAACTTAGCGAGTTTATTTCTCATAATGTTTCTCCTTATTGCGCAAAGTACGCCTAAATCAGGCATTTACCATTGTGCAAAATTCCAAATAAACGAAAGGCTCCGACGAATAGTCGAAAGACTTTCGTTCGGAGCCTAAGCCGCTTCGCGGACGAACTTGTGGACTTTTTCTGCTACCTCGCTAGATCGCGCTGCGGCTTCTTCGTGGCTGATGTAGCCTGCAAAGTAGCGGTACAACCAGAGTTCCATCTTCAGATCGTACCCGAAGTCGAAGTACTGCATGACGCGCCTCGGGTTAAAAATGGGGCTGACATCGCCGTATCTTACCTCTTCGATGCCCTCTTCGGAGCCAACGACGTGGCAAATCGCCTTTGGGCTCACCAAGGCTGGCTGTACCCGCATCGGCTCGGTTACGAAGATGACCAGGGAGGGGAGAACTTCGATTGGTTGCAGCATGAACGTGCAATCGTTCATTGCCGCTCCTCTTCTTCCCGGTCGGCGCAAAGGGGCATGCCGAGGTTGTGACGAATGCGTACCCGCCAGAGCCTTCGCATCATCTCCGCCGCCAAATTCCGGGCGTTGTCCTCACCGAGCTCGGCGTGGATGAAAAACAGTATCAGCCACGCCTGAAGCTCGCCATCGGTTTTCAACATAATCTGCTCGCCGGGTTCCAAAGCTCGTTCGCTGCTGTAGGCCATGGCGATCTCTGCCCGGCACTCCGGCATGAACGACGTGAAGGGATCGACGTACAACACGTTTCGGCCATCTTCCCGGGTCAGCCTGACTAGGTACTTGTAACCCATCCCCACACCTCCTGTAGATGGATACGTTGGCGGCATTATCCCGCTTGAGCTTCGGCAAGTCAATATCCCGGGCCAAAACGAAAGGCCCCCAACAAATAGGCATAACCTTTCGTTAGGAGCTTTTGCGACGAACTATTTGGACCGCCTCGGCCTCTAGGCGGCGGATGTCCTCTCCGGTGTAGATCTTGTTCTTCTGCCTCCTCAGGGCAACTGCGATTTCGTGGTAGCTCATTAGAGCACCTCGACCGCCGAAGCCAAACCGGACCTCGAAGACTTTGCGATGCTCGTCTTTGCGGTCAAGTCGGGCAAAACCGGCTTTGAGCTCGTCGTTCGACATCGCGTGAGCCCGCTCGGACACTTGGGTTGGAGAGTGTCTGGGCGGAGGCAAGATCTCCTGTTCGTAGGTGATCGACCCGCCGTCCAGGCCCATTCGGTGAGCTTTGCGGGTTGGCGCAGCTTTCTTGATGCGTTCCTTACGCAACATCAGGTTTCGATCACCTCCTCAGCCATGCACCCCAGCGAATCGCCGCACGCAGTGCAAACGTAGTCGCCGTTGCTCAACTTGGCTTCGTGTTCAGTGCCATCGTCGTGCGCATGAACTGCTTCGCCGCCCTGAAAAATCCAAACATTGCTCTCTGTCATGACCCCACCTTGTCTCGTTGGTCTAACGCAGAACGATTCTGATACTTTCGCCAACTCTAGTCAAGCAGGTAAGATTTGTCTTCGTTTAGGGAATCGAGAGTCGCCATATCTTTAGCAGCTAGCTTGAAATCGAAAACGTCGAAGTTTTCTTTAATCCTAGCCTCATGCCTCGACTTCGGCAGTGGAATCAAATCTCGTTGGATACACCAGCGAATCAGAACTTGAGCCGTTGATTTTTTGTACCCATTGGCGATATCGACGAGTTTTTTGTCGTGCAGCCGGTGTCCTCGCGTTAGTGGAGAGTAAGCTTCGACGACGATGCCTTGATCCTGGCAGAATTTAATAAGTTCTTGGTTGTAACGATAAGGCGTGACTTCGATTTGGTTGGCAAACGGCTTGAGCTTGGCTTTATCCAGCAATGCCAGCAGCCGCTTGAGTCCGTAGTTGCTGACGCCAATATTTTTAGCGAGTCCCTTAGCGTGTAGCTGCTCCATAACACGCCAGATGTGGTGGCCCGGCTCAACCGGTGGCGGCCAATGCACCAAATAAAGGTCAATGTAATCGGTGCCAAGTCGTTTGAGTGAAGCCTTAAGAGCTCCAGCCGGATTTAAGAACTGGGTTGGGAATAGTTTAGTCGTTACCCAAATCTTGTCGCGATCGATGGCGGAATTCTTAATCCCCTGCCCTACTCCAGTTTCGTTTTTGTAATACGAGGCCGTGTCGATATGCCGATAGCCAGCCGCAAGTGCCCACTCCACAGCCTGGCGCGCTTGGTCGTCCGCCATCTGCCACGTCCCCAACCCAATCTCTGGAATTTTCATTCGACTCCTCGAACTTGAACCCTAATTCCAAGATTTTGGCAGGCGGCTTCAATGGCGCTGTGGTAGGGAATCCAGTTGCCGGCTTTGGTTTTGGCGTAAAAAGTCACAGCCGTGACGCCGCCTTGCTTTAGCCGACTCTCGACGAATTTGGTAACGCGTGGCACGTCCTCGGTCGTCATCAAGTGGTCATACCAATCGATCTCATCATCTAGTTTGAGCAGCCCGTACTTGCCGGACAGAATATAAACTGGCCATCCAAGCTTCTTGCCTTCGGCAATCGCGAGCTTAATGTGATCGCCAAGATAGCGATCCTTGGCTGGCAATGGCCGCTTATCCTCTCGCTTGGCCCGCGAGCAAATTGTGATTATGGCTTCGATGGTAGCTCCTCATAGGAAACTAGCTCGTTGTCTTTGCCCGATACGACGCGAGCTTTGATTTTCTTGCCTTGCAAAACCTTGGGCAACCAAGTCGCGTCACTCTCCCACATCTCGTCGTACGGAATTTCGCTGACCTTAAACCATTTCGGCAACATCTCTTCCGATTCGATTGGTTCGCCGTCCCATTTGTCACAAAGATAAACGGTCGAGACGTGGTCGATACCCAGTTCCGGGGGAAAAATAAATTCAATCTCGCCAACTTCTTTCAGACTAGTAGGCGTCACGCCAATTTCTTCTTTGGATTCTCGAGTAGCAGCTTGCTCCGACGTCTCATCGTCCAGAAGTTTGCCGCCAGCACCGTTCCACTTGCCAGCCCCATGTCCTCGCTTCTTCATCGCCAACAAAATAGAATTATGCCTGACGAGAAAAACGATCGTCGTCCACTTCATTGTCTAATTATAACTTCACCTACTCGCAGGCGACACCATCACCATCGCGGTCTAGACCGTAACGATCAGTGCCCGTTACATAGACTGGGCCGCGGACATAGTAGGGGCCGTTGCCGCTGCCACCGGCACAATCTACGTCCGACGGATAGACATTAGGCACACAGGCTCCTGAATAATTAGGATCGCAATTCGACTGAGCTTTCGGAGCAACGTAGGGGGCTTTAGTCCCATTCGCAATTATTCTTGCAACGGGCTGGGTTGAAATAGTTTCCGAAACTTTTTTACGGTCAGTTTCCGTACCGTCAGTGTATGTGACTTGGTATATCGAAGTCTTTTCGCCATCTTTGCCCTCTTGATTGGTCTTTGTCTGACCCTTGTCGAGCGTAGGGTCATCAACATTCTGCGTATCAAACGGAATCGTCTGCTTTTCGGTCACCACTTTCGTTTCCATCCGGGGAGGTGCTGGTGGAGTTGGTGGCGTGGGCGGCAAGCCTCCAATTGCGTTAGCTGCTGATGCTGAAGCAACTAAAATAGACCCCATGATGAGGCCGATTTTTCCGCGGGTTGCCCAGGATTTAAGATAGCGACTAAACGCTGTCGGTTTAATGAGCCCCACAACGAGGCCGACTACTGAGCCGAACACGATAATTGAAAATAAAATTTGCACCCTCGCCTTGAGTATATGCTCGGGTTATTCGAAAAGCGACTTATTACTTATTGCGACCGTCTCTAATTTTTTTTATTTGAACCTTGGTGAAAAGTTTCGCCATCGTACCAGCTTCAGTTGCTCTCATGGCGAAAAGTCCCATTCGAGTCGCTAGATTCAGCTCTTTGGGAGAAGATGAAACCGCCGCGGTGCCTTTCTCTATACACACTTTCATTAAAAAACGCTTACCACTCAGATCAGAGAACTTGATTGCGAAGACTAAAGGAGCTTGGTTAACAGAAAAAATAGTAAACTTTGCGAGGCCGAAGGGATCGGAACCCTTTACTATGGTAGGCAAGATAATTTTCTCGTTGTGCTTCAGGATAGGAATTTTCTTGAAGACAACCTTCTGTAAGCCATACAAATGGAAGTGCTTATCAGCTACCCAGTTGTAGAATTTATCCACTTGAACATTTACCGCAAGTCCTTTTCCGAAATTTTCAATAATAACTTCGTCCTTACTATGGTCATAATCGAGGGTTATTAGAGGCAGTGAATTTAGCATATTAGCCCTGGCGGATTCCCGTGCGGCACGCAACGAAGCGTAAAGTGTCAGCAACACGACAAAGAACGAAAGCCCACCAATCACGTCGGCTAACGGCAAATCAAATACATTTAATTGCCTCTGGTAGTTATAAATCTTGACTACCTCGGCAACGTAGTTATCGGTCATGGTTACATTATTGTTTTGATTTCGATGTCGACGCCGGCGGGAAGATTTAGCGCCATCAACGAGTCGATGGTTTTTTGGTTGAACTCAGTTACATCGATTAGCCGTTTGTGTGTGCGCATTTCGAACTGCTCGCGTGAATCTTTGTAGATATGCGGGCTGCGCAGCACGGTGTATTTGGCTTTTTCGGTAGGCAACGGAATCGGCCCGGCCACCTTAGAGCCATTGCGAATCGCGGTATCCAAAATCTGTTTGGCACTCTGATCGATAATTTTATTATCGTAGGCCTTCAGGCGGATCCTGATGCGCTGCTTTGGCTCTTCTTTGGTGGTTTCGGGCTTCTTATCTGGGCTCATAGTGTGAAAGGTGCGAGGAGTAACTTATCTCCTAATTATTTTAAAATCTTGGTTACGACTCCGGCGCCCACAGTCTTGCCGCCCTCGCGGATGGCAAATCTTAGGCCCTCTTCCATAGCAATCGGAGAAATCAGCTTAACTTTAACACTCACATTGTCGCCCGGCATAATCATTTCGGTGCCTTCTGGCAGTTCAACTTCACCGGTTACGTCGGTAGTGCGGATGTAAAACTGGGGCTTGTAGCCTTTAAAGAATGGGGTGTGGCGTCCGCCTTCGTCTTTTTTCAGAACGTAGATTTCGCCTTCAAACTCGGTGTGGGGCGTAATCGAACCCGGCTTGGCCAAAACCTGACCGCGCTCAACGTCTTCGCGCTCAATACCGCGTACCAAAACTCCAACGTTGTCGCCGGCTTGGGCATCGGGCAAGAGCTTGCGGAACATTTCAACACCGGTTACGACGGTCTTTTTGCTGGCTTTAATACCAACGATTTCAACGTCGTCGTTCACGGCTACTTTACCGCGCTCAATACGACCGGTTACAACCGTACCGCGGCCTTTAATGCTGAAAACGTCTTCAATCGGCATTAGAAAAGGCTTGTCGACGTCTCGGGTTGGCTCCGGAATTTCATCCAGGGCTGCAACCAAGTCTTTAATCGCCTTTTCGTCGTCGGCGTTGCCTTCAAGCGCTTTCAACGCAGAGCCTTTGATAATGGCGGCTTTGTCGCCGTCGTATTCGTATTTAGAAAGCAGTTCGCGAATTTCCACTTCGACTAGCTCGGCAAGCTCGGGGTCGGCCATGTCCATTTTGTTCATGAAAACCACAATGTAAGGCACACCAACTTGGCGGGCCAGCAAAATGTGCTCGCGAGTTTGGGGCATCGGACCGTCGGCTGCAGAAACCACCAAAATAGCGGCGTCCATCTGGGCGGCACCGGTAATCATGTTCTTAACGTAGTCGGCGTGACCCGGGCAGTCGACGTGGGCGTAGTGACGCTTGTCACTCTCGTACTCGACGTGAGTGGTAGCGATGGTAATCCCGCGGGCTTTTTCTTCCGGCGCTTTGTCGATATCGGCGTAGCTAGAAGCCTCGGCTTTGCCTTCCTTGGCCAAAACGGTGGTCATGGCGGCGGTTAGAGTGGTTTTGCCATGGTCAACGTGACCAATGGTGCCCACGTTCATGTGGGGTTTAGTTCTGGTAAATGTCTCGGCCATTTCTCTTTCGGTCTCCTATAAGTGATTAGTTATTTTGGGCAAATTAAAAGTAGTCGCCCGTATTTAGACTTTAAGAATTATATCGATCTGGCGCTTATCTGGCAAGAGTTTTATACTACCTTTGCCAATTGCGACCAAAAGGAGGTTGCAGTGAAGGAGTTCATGGTCAACATCCGTTCCAGGCTACCCAGCACGGTCTGGGATGACGCCCTAACAGCAGGCATTACGATGGCTGTGCTGATCTTGCTGGTCCGAGCCGCGTCGTTGGTAAGCCCGTGGCTACCGGTCGTCGCATGGTTGGCGACCAGTCATGTTCTGCTCTATTTCCGAAACCGACTAAGCTTCGGCAAGCCCAATCCGCTCGAGGAACTGCGGGTTTCGTCTTGGCTGGCAATTGTTCTAGGTCCAGCCGCGGCGTTGTTCCTGGCGTTCGACTGGCTGATCGGCGCGATCGGCGATTTAATCAACGTCTGATGTTTTCGGAGGTGTAAATGGGCATCCCGATTGAAGTAGCAAGGCGGCTGGAGGGCCAGGCTTGGGCCTGGGCGATCTTGATCCTCGGCATCGCCGCAATCGCAATCTGGTTGATTGTGGGTTATATCAAACACTAAGCCTCGCGGCGCCAGGATTCATTGAAGGAATCCCGCAGCTGCGGGGTTCCTTCCTTTTTTTTGCTATTTCCAGATAGGAATAAGGTCGTTTACCATTGACAAACATAAGCTTTTTTGGTATTATAATTGCCATCCAATCAAGGTGATTGGAGTTTGACAAGCCCAAGGGAGTGGTCGGGATTTCCCGAAAAATCGGAATCGTCATATTGGTGATTACCGCGATCTTGGGAGTTTCGTGGATCCTCCACGGCTTCCCCGGTCCGCTTGGCTGGAACCTCATCTGCTATGCGCTTCTGTTCCTTCTCGGCTTCCGACTGCTAGGCAAACAGCGTCGAAAAGAAGCCAAGGCGCAAGAAGATGCCAAGGCGAAAGCCGAAGCCGAACAGACGTAGGGTCGCACCTCGGCACCTCTAGCGCTCAATGCGCAATCGTGCCGGAGGGCAAACGAGTCTTTTGACTCTAAACCTCCGGCACCATCCTCAGGTTCTCAAAATCACTCTCTTTGAGGACCTAAGGGTGGAAACAAAAGTTTCCTAGCTGTACCTTTTCAATATCCATGTTTCTCCGACCGAAAGGACCCGTAATGCCGGAGTTGTTGTTCACCCTAATGAAGTGGACCGCGATTGTCGTGACAGTGGCGGGTTGTCTGACGATCCTAGGTGTTATTGCCTACGGCATCGTCGC
>CAYZIN010000011.1:0-27852 GCA_964478595.1 uncultured Candidatus Saccharibacteria bacterium
CACTTGGGCTAAAGAGTAGCTAGAACTCGGCTTTGGAGTACCAGTGCTCTTCGTTCACAAACTTACTCCGTTTGCCTTCGATCATCGCTAGCTCCGTTTCGAAACTGGCAAAACGTTTCTTGAGCTTACGAGCTTGTTCAATGCTCATCCATTTATTGCGCCCGCCCTCAAACTTCTCGACCAGTTTGCCACCCACATTGGTGCAATGAACCACGAAGAACATTTTGTCTTCCATGTTTTCGCCGGTTTCTTTGAGGTAGGTGTGTTCGTGGTAAAGCCCAGTCGTTTTGAAGTTTGCTTTTAACCCAGTTTCTTCCATCAGTTCCCTTGCAGCAGTCAGTGTCAAAGTCTCACCCCACCGGACTTTGCCGGTTGGAAAGCCCCAGTAGCCATAATAGGGATTCTTTAACCGTTCTTGGAACAAAAGCTGACGCTGCCCTCGGAACTCTCTTTCGATCGCCAGCAACACCGCGACCTTAGGTTGTCTCTCAATTGTTTTGCTGTCGGTATCGAGCTTATTGGCGTACTCTTTGCCTTTCGGGGTGAGCCGATACTTGCCGCGTGCCACTTTCTCCACCAGTCCGTAATCTACTAGTCGGGCAATATGAAAGCTAAAGTGGTCGCTGGTTAGCCCGGTCGGTTTTTGCAGTTCGGCGTAACCAGCCTGCGGCAAAAACAACAACTCGCGTAAAATACTGGTCTGAGCCGCGTGGATTTTTACCTCTAAACTCATGCGCCAATCTTAACCTAAGATGGCAATAAATCTAGTAAAGTCGACTTTACTATTTCCGCGTCACGCGGCTTTGTGAAATGCCCGTGGCCGTCAACTTCGACCAATTTTGCATCAATCTTTTTGGCCACAGCCCTAGCGGATTCCGGCGACACAATCCTGTCGTTTTTGGACAGCAAGACCGTAACTTTACTCTTCCACCGCTGCAGCTTCTTGGCATCGATCTGTCTTTGCCACATATTGTCGGATTTTCGGTGCGGAAAGTCGGGTGGCGCGATTAATAAAACTTTTTCGATGTTTTTGACATCGGAGTTTTCAAGATAAAAGATTACTGCCCTTGTCCCTAAACTATGCCCAACCAAAACTACTAGCTCATCAGACGACTCAACTTCATGTTTTACAATCTCAACCCACTCCCCGGCCGGCGGATGCTTGTGCCCTGGCATGGCCGGGATCACTACTTCGTGACCAAGTTTTTCGAGCTCGGTTCGAATCTGCGGATACCAATCAGCATTAGGGTTCGACGTATACCCATGAATAAAAACGTACTTCATTTCTTAACCCTGTAAAGTAGTTTTACGCGGCCGTCGGGCAAAGCTTTAGTTTCGACAAGCTCTAGTTCAAATTCGAAGTCTCCAGAAGCGAAGACTGGCCGACCCTCACCGAGCACATATGGCTCAACCGTTAATTCCAGCTCGTCGATTAAACCGAGTTGGGCAAATTCGGCATTCAGCTTGCCACCGCCGGATAAAAAGAGCGTGGCAGTATCTTTACGCTCTAAAAATCTGATGGCCTCCTCCGGGCCGTGGGCTAACTCATAACCTTTCGGGCAAACATAATCCCGGTTACGGGTGACAATAATCTTGTGGTCGGTATCGATGTTGTCGAAGTTGTAATCCTTATAGAATTTCATCACGTTTTCGTAAGTCTCCCGTCCAATAACAATATTGCCGAACCGTTTGGCTTTGACTAAAAAATCATCCCAGTTTGCCTCCGCCAACCAATCTTCGGTGCCATCTAACCTGGAGATATAGCCATTCGGTGAAATCACCATGTCACAATGAATCTTCATTTCAGCCCCTGCTCACTAAAATTACACCAAGAATAATTCCAAACGCTCCTAGCATTTGATATCTTGATATTTTCTCTCGCAGCCAGACCAAGGCTAAAGCCAATGCGATCAGGGAATAAGACGCCGAGATTGGGGTCACTATCGATGCCTTGCCGGTTTTCAGCGCGATAAACAATAGGATATAACCCACAAACAACAACAGCTCGGCCAAAACAAGATAGATGAACCCACGATCGATAGTCGTTGGGAACGATTGCCTTTTATCAAAAGCTAAAGCCAAAATCCCGACAACAACCCAACCGACAACGAAAGCCAGCAGATAAGAATAGACGTCGTAGTTAGACACCATCACTTTGGCTACAAAGTCTCCGAATCCGGAAAGTGCCGCTCCGGCCAAACCCCACCATAACCAAGTACCAGGTTTTGTTTTTAAGAGCCTGCTTGGATTCTCCGTTGAAAGCAGTACTAACCCGAAAACGATCGCTGCAATGCCAGCTACGGTGAGTACGGCAAGGGACTCATGGATGAAGGCCACCGCTAAAACTACTGTAAACAGAGGATAGGATGCCAAAGTCGTGCCAGTCAGAGCCAGCTTCCCCTTTTCTAGCGCGTAGAAATAAAAAACGTAGCTGGGCGCGTTCAGGATAGCAACTGGAATAAGCGGCCAGAAGATTAAATGGGCATGATTCATCAAAGCAAACGGGAACAAGACTACAAGAGCAGTGATTGTGCCTAAAACAGTCATCGTCCCCGGCGGATAGCTTGCGTAGGACTTCTTGAATAAAGTCACCATAATTCCCCAGCAAACCGCAGTGATAACGGATAAAATCAGCCAGCTCGGTATCATTTCAGTTCGCCCCAATTTCTACCGATGGCGGTTTCGGCGACTAACGGCACGCCTAAATCGTAGATGCCCTCCATTGTGTCTTTCATGATTTTGGCGACGGCTTTGCTGTCCTTTTCGTCACACTCGGCGATTAGTTCGTCGTGAACGCTCAATAGTAAATTAGCTTTGCCCTCGATCGCCGGAGCCACCTTGATCATGGCAATGCGCATAATATCGGCGGCAGTGCCTTGAATTGGCACATTCACCGCCATCCGCTCGGCGCCACTACGCAGCATGTAGTTATTGGAATTGATCTCAGCGCAAGGCCGGCGACGGCCGAACAACGTCTCCACATACTCATTCTTGCGCGCTTCCTCGAGAGTTCTGTCGATAAATTCCTTGAGCTTAGGCCGTAACCCGAAATACCGACCGATGAATTCGGTGGCTTGCTCGTGATCCATCTCCGTTTCTTGAGTCAGCCGGTGCGCGCCCATGCCGTAAAGCACGCCAAAGTTAATGGTCTTGGCGGCGTAGCGCTGCTGCTTGGTGACTTTATCGATCGGAACACCAAACAGCTCCGCCGCGGTTTGGACATGAATATCGATGCCCTCCTCAAAAGCCTTGATCATGTCTTGGTCTTTCGATAAAGCCGCGGCGACTCGCAGCTCAATTTGCGAATAGTCGGCTGCCACCAGAACCCGTCCTTTGGGCGCCACAAAGGCGTGGCGGATTTGTTTGCCCAACTCAGTGCGGACCGGAATGTTTTGCAGATTGGGATTGATTGAATTCAGCCGTCCGGTTTGGGTAATCGTCTGACTAAAGCTGGTGTGAATCCGCCCATCATCCGCTACCTGCAAGGGCAAAGCGTCGATATAGGTGGTTTTAAGCTTCATCAGCTCGCGGTGTTCCATGATTAAATCGATGATCGGGTGTTGGCCTTGGAGTTTATCTAATTCACGAGCAGCGGTGGAAAGCGCCCCAGTCTTTCCGCGCTTCACTCCCGGCACCGTCAGACCCAACTTGTTATAGAGCACATCCGACATCTGGCCGGGAGCACTCAAGTTGAAACGATGGCCGGCCAATTTAAAGATCTTTTCTTCGAGAGCAAGGATCCGCCCGCTAACATCTTTGTTGAGTTTTTTTAGGAAATCGACGTCTAGCGTAATCCCGGCAATCTCCATTTCCGCTAGAACTTTGATGAGTGGCCAGTCGGTTTGCTCTGCTAATTTCTTGTAGTCTTTGTCGATGGCCGGCTTGAGCTTTTCGTAAATCCGCCAGGTCACGTCGGCATCCTCAGCGGCATAACGCGTAGCGTCTTCAATATTAATCGTATCGAACGTTGATTGATTTCTGCCCTTGCCGATTAGTTCCTCGATCGGAATCATCTCAATGCCCAGCTCGCGAAAAGCCAGGTCGGAGAGAGTCGGCGTACGAGAAAGCGGGTTGAGGATGAATCCAGCAACCATAGTGTCGAACGCTAGATTGGCGGTTTTGACGCCGTGCTTGCGCATGACTTCGTAATCAAATTTGAGATTGTGGCCCACGATTTGGCTCTTCGAATCCTCTAAAACCGGCTTAACAATTTCGATGGCTTTGACCAGCTCAATTTGCTGACCGTCTTTGTGGCCGACGGGGATATAATACGCCTCTCCCTCCTTAAAACTAACCGCCATGCCAACCAAATCGGCCTTTCGCGTATCGATCCCGGTGGTCTCAACGTCGAACGCAAACGCACCAACTTGCGCAAGTTTTTTGACTAACTCAGATAGGGCCTTTTCGTCGGAAATCGTAATGTAATTTGAGTGTTCAATATGCTCGCGGTTGGCCGTTTTGGCGTCGGGATCCTCAAACAAAGTGCCCTGTCCGCTTTCACTCGTCGCGCCGGGAATTTTATCGAGTAAACTCTTAAAACCCAATTGCCGGAAGAGATTGTGTAGGGCTTGCCGGTCGTAATTGCCGGTTTTTGTATCCATTAGCCGCAGTTTGTACGGCACGTTCGTGATAATCGTGGCGAGTCGCTGCGACAGATATGCCATGTCCTTGTCGGTCCGCAGCTTTTCGCCAACTTTGCCGGGAATTTCGTCGAGATGCTCGTAAACTCCGTCCAGCGAGTCGTAAGTGTTAAGCAAACTGACCGCCGTTTTGTCACCAATGCCGGCAACTCCAGGAATGTTGTCGGACGAATCCCCCGCCAGTGCCTTATAATCCACCACTTGGCCGGGCGTAATTCCGTATTTTTCGATGGCGGCCTTTGAATCCATAATCACCGTATCGGTCATGCCTTTGCGCTGAGTGTAAACCACTACATTAGGATGGTTGTCTAGCAACTGAAAGGTATCGCGGTCGTTGGTAACGACGATAATTTCCAGATTCGGATCGGCCTGCTGGATGATCGTGCCAATAATGTCGTCGGCCTCGTAACCATCGAGCTCAACCAGCGGCAAACCCAAAGCTTCAGCAAACTGCTTAACATACGGGATTTGAGCTTTAAAGTCATCTGGCATCACCTTGCGAGTGGCTTTGTAGGCGCTATACATTTCCAGCCGTTTATCGAGCGCCGTTTTGGCTTTGTCCCAACATAAAATGGCAAAGTCCGGCTTTAGATCTTGATAAGCTTTGAGCGTCATTTGGGCGAAGCCATAAACTCCGCCGGTGGGCATTCCTTCAGGCGAACTCAAATTACCCAGCGCGTGATACGCCCGGTAAAACACCGCCTTCCCATCAATTAAAACTAATCTCGCTTTCTTCGCCACAGTCTATAATTATATAGGAAAGAGCTCCCCGGGGCCTCCCGAGGAGCTCTCTAAAAATTTTGCGAGAGCTGGCGCCTACCAGCTCACGCGGACGTGGAACGTTCCCTGACTTAGCGGAGCTAACCGCTCGAACACTCCCTGTGTGAGGTCGATCGGACGGCCGCTAACGAAAGGTCCAGTGCCTGCCACCCGACAAGTAGTCGATGCACCGGTGTCGGTGTTAGTGACCTTCACAATCGTGCCAATTGGGGCGTTATTGCTAGCGCATTCACCAGCTCCACCGGAATAGTTCGAGGCACAACCCGACTGCGTAGCGTGGGCGTACTGCGGGTAATGAATTACCCGAATGTACTCTCCGCCGGAGCAGCTTCTTGATGGCTGGGTTGCGGCCAAGCGAGGGGCCTCCCTCACTGGAGCAGGCTTACGGGCCGGTGTTGCTACCCTTGGCGGCCTTGCTGGCCGCGGCACGGCAGGTGCTCGCACCGCGACCGGTTCCCGAACGCGTTGCATCGTGATTGACGATGAGTTGGCGTTCAGATCGGCTGGCAAACTGATGTCTGCCACAGCCGTGCCCGCCAACAGCGACATCAACCAAACCACTACCACAGCTACCGCTCCGGCCTTAGCCAGAGCGTTCAGTTTTGTCGTCCGCATTCTTTCGTTTCCCTTTCGCTCGTTTTCATCCCTCCCCAGGATTTAACGGGCTTCCGGTGACGGAAGGTGCGGGCGGCCACTTTTGCCGTGCTCTCGCGAAATCGCCGCTACGATAGGCGGTTTCGGGTCACATGGACCTTAACGAGATTCGAAAGCGACACAACCCTTTTTAGGTACTCCCCAGTCTTGTCACAGCTTTACTTAACCTCCATGACAATTGGTGGCAATGACAGGCTCAGCATTTTGAACGGGGCCTGGATTCGAAGAGCGATAAACCTACCCTTGATCGATTCCAGTCTAGACCCTGTCCAGAACTAAGCCACTGCGAGTATAACAAAGGATTTTGGCTCAGACAAGCCAAATAATGTCAGTGCCGATTAACTTTTTTGACCGTTGGACTTTTTGAGTCGTTTCAGAACTTCATCCAGACGCTGATGAAAAACTTCCAGCGTTGAGTCGTTGGCGATATCGTAATTAGCCATCGCTATCACAGCCGTTAAATTGATAGCATCAGGATCATCATTGCCTATCTCCGCCTTTTCCTGTTCCACAAACTTCTCTTCAGTGATGTCGTCATCCAAACGCCCTCGATCTCTGAGCCGTTTGAATCGTAAGGTCACAGGGGCGTCGACGGCGATAATTACACCGCCGCGGTCGATGACAGCTTGAGCCTCTGAAACCGCGCGGATGCCACTAATGGCTAGCTTGTTACCTCCCTGTTCCAGCGCGAATTTAATCAGAAAGTCTCCACCTCGTTCTTTGCGCAGCTTATTGGATTGCACCCGCAAGTTATCGCGATCCAAACTGCCCCCGCCTAGATTCTCGGTTTGAATAATCGAGCGTAAGGTGTCACCGGTCGATATGTGGTTGAAGCCCTTTTCCGCCAAATAGCTGGCAGCCACATCTTTACCAGCCGCAAAAGTACCAACTAAACCAATTATCATCTTGGCAGGGCTGGGGCTTTGGTTCTTGTTAGCTTTCATCTTTATCATCCAATTCCCGCGGTGGCCCGGGCTGACCATATTTTTTTCTCAATTGCTCAGCTTTTTCAGTTTCTGTCTCCCAAAGGGAGCGGTGCATTCTGGCTTTAGACTTCTCCTCAAACGGTTCGTACCCTGGCAGGTTTTGGCCGATCGTTGGATGTCCTAGCCTGGCGATTACGCGCGTTTCGATTTGGCGGATACGCTCACGAGTAACGTTTAGTTTTTTGCCGACCTGCTCTAGGGTTAACGGGCCTTCGTTCCCCTTTAAGCCATACCTCAACTCCAAAATCTCTCTTTCTCGCTCGGTTAAGTGTTCGAGAGCCTGATTCACTGCTCGCTTGGCATCTTCACGCTCAACTTTTTGTTCAGGGGTAAGCGAATCGGCATCAATCAGTAACTCCTGAAATGATTTGGCCAAGTTTTCCTCACGGGCAAACGATACTGCTTCGGCGGCCATTACTTCCTCTAGAGAGTTATTTAATCCCTCCCAAAGTTCGTAATTGTCGACCTTGTGGAAAGGAACATCCATGTCTTTGGCTATTTCCTCCTTAGTGGGCTCGCGGCGAAGCGAAGATGCCAGATCAGCGCGCGACCTCCAGAACTGTCGCATTTCTGTTGCTGCCTTGATCGGCACGTTGTAACTGTAGGTATCAAGAGCCGTGCTAATTGCACCTCGAATTTCGTGCAATGCAAAACCACTGAACCTGGCTTTAGAGGGATCGAATCTCTCAGCCGCCCTAATGAGCCCTAGATTCCCTTCGCCAACCAAGTCGCCCCACGATAAACCGGGTCTGGGATCTGTATCGGGATAGATTCGGTAATAGCTCGAAAGTATATGGGGGACCAAGCGCAGATTTGCCTGGCAGAGTTGCCATTTGGCCTGGCGACCAGCTTCAATCTCTTTCTTTAAGTCGGGGCTAGCAGCGGATTTCTGAGCTCCTAGCTCCTTCTCTGCGTTTAGACCTTTTTGGATTTGAGAGGCTATTTCCACTTCTTGCTCAGGCGTCAGCCTCTCTCGTGGTAGCTCGTCCCAATAATGCTTTTCACGGGTGTCCATCGAAGACATTTCCTTCGAAAGTTCCTGCCCGCTAAACTCCGACTCCTGTCCGGAGGGGGTTCGTTCGCTCATGTGTCAGATTGTATCACCGCAGGTAGTCTTTGAGTTTTTTGGATTCGCGGTGCTTACGTAGTTTGGCCAAGGCCTTGGCTTCGATTTGGCGAATGCGTTCGCGGGTGACACCAAATTCCTGACCAACTTCTTCGAGTGTGTGGCTGCGGCCGTCCTCTAATCCAAAGCGCATGCGCAGAATCTTTTGCTCACGCGGAGACAACAACGCCAAAACATTTCCAACATGCTCGCGCAGCAGCTGATAGGTTGCGGCCTCTTCCGGCGTGACCGAGTCTTCATCCATAATAAAATCGCCTAAGCGAGAATCATCTTCCTCTCCAACCGGAGCTTCGAGCGACACAATATCCTGCTTAATTTTTAGAATATGGTTTACTTTTTCGACTTCCATTTCCATTTCAGAAGCGATCTCCTCAGGCAGCGGCTCACGCCCTAGCTCCTGAACCAACCGGCGTTGGGTGCGAATCAGTTTGTTGATCGTTTCAACCATGTGGACTGGAATACGGATCGTGCGAGCTTGGTCGGCAATGGCGCGAGTAATCGCCTGGCGGATCCACCAGGTGGCGTAGGTCGAAAACTTATAGCCTTTTTTATAATCGAACTTTTCAACGGCGCGTAGTAGTCCGGTGTTGCCCTCTTGAATCAAGTCGAGCAAATCCAAGCCACGGCCAATGTAGCGCTTGGCGATCGATACCACCAACCGCATGTTAGCCTCGGCCATTTTATCCTTAGCGTTTTTGTCGCCCTTCTCGATTTTCTTGGCCAACTCGACCTCTTGTTCGCCGGTTAACAGAGGAATCTTGCCGATCTCCCGCAGATACATCCGAACCGAATCGTCGGCGATATCCTTAATGTAGTCATCGTCGGCCACTTTTTCGAGCTCTTCGTCCGGTTCGACCTCCCAGATTAACTTTTCTTTTTGGTCAACAATATCGATGCCTTGATCGAGCAGCGCCGTATAAAGTTCGTCGAGCTCTTCAAGGCTTTCTTCGGCGTCGGGAATGGCATTGGTAATTTCCTGCTGGGTAACGTATCCCTGTTCCTTACCCTTAGTTAGCAACCGCTCAATTTCCGGAGGATAGTTAACCTTAACCTCTTCCTCGGCGGGACTAACTTTGGGTGCCTTGGTTTTAGCCTCAGCCTTGGGCTTAACGGCTTTCACGGGCGATTTAACCGTCGCTTTGGCTAAGGGTTTTTTGGGCTGGGCTTTTGCGGCAACAGGCTTTCTTTTGGGTACGGGCTCTGGTTTTTGCTGTCCCCGGGCCTTGGACGCAACTTTACTAAATAATGTCCGCTTCGCTTTTGTTGCCGGCTTAGCCATTTTGGTATGGCTCTTAGCCCTAGGCTTCGGGTCTGGGTTCTTTAATCCTCTTGCCATCTAAAATTCTCCTCGACTTATTTGGTTGTGTTTGGCCAGCAACGCAGCCACCTGGGCCGAATTCCCGGAAGCTTCGGCGGCTTTGATTTGCTGTGATAGTTGATGTTGGAGCCGTTTGGTTACGATATCTTGCAGGCGGCGGGCTAAATAAAATGCCTCGGCGCTGCGGTTCGCGGGTGCCATGTTGGTAAATTCTTCCTCCCCGCGTAGTCCTAGGATTTTGACATAGTCGGCGTGCTCTGGCAAGGCTTTGGCGATTTCCATATCGGTTGCAGTCGAGGCGGCTGCTTGTTGCCAAATCAGTCGGCGTGGCTCGCTGCTAAACAACACCCGAGACAAGTGGTTAATGCCGTCTCTGGTACCCGGAAACGCCAAGGTGACCGCCAGCAGCGACTCTTCAATTTGACCAAGCTTGTCGTCGGTTTTTTCAGATTTCGGATTTTGGATTTCAGGTTGTTCTAACGGAGTCAGTTTTTTGTTCACGGCTTCGGTACTAACCCCGGTAATTTCCGCCACTTGCTTAGCATAGTGCTCACGTTCAACTGGATCGGTCAGTCGAGAAATGACCGTAGCCATTTTGGACGAAAACTGCTTTTTCCCGATTGCCGTCGACAAATCAAACTGGGTCCTCAAATGATCTAGCAGGTAATCCATGGCGTAGGTCGCGGAAGACACTGCTTTTTGCCACAAACTCGGATCCTTTTTGATTAATTCATCTGGGTCTTTAACGTCGCCTAAGTCAATAATCTTCACTACTAGATCCAACCCCTGCGCCAGTTCGATCGCCCTCTGTGTAGCCGCCAGCCCCGCTTTGTCGCTGTCGAAGGCGATCTTCACGTTTTTAGCCAGCCGACTCACCGTTCGCAGTTGATCAACGGTTAACGCCGTGCCGCTAGAAGCCACTGCTTGTTTTAAATTTGCCTGGTGGGAAGCAATGACGTCCAAATTACCTTCCACGAAAACCACTTCATCATTCTCGCGAATCGCTTCTTTAGCCAAATGCAGCCCGTAAATTAAATGACTCTTGTTATAAAGAAGAGTCTCGGGGGTGTTGAGATACTTCGGGCCAGATTTGCCGTCGTCCTGGAGTAATCGCGCCGAAAAACCGACCGGTCGGCCCTGATTGTCGCAAATCGGCAACATGATCCGCGCCCGAAACAGATCTCTTAACCCACGCGCGTTTTTACTGGCGAGCCCTGCTTTGATTAATTCTTCCTGCGTAAAGCGTTTGTTCAGCAAAAACTGAGTTAGCGCCTCCCAACTATCGGGCGCATAACCAATTTGAAAACTTCTAATACCGTCCCTGGTAATCCCGCGCGACTTCAAATAATTTAGTGCCTCAGCATTTTTAATTAGAGTTTGCTGGTAGTACTTAGCGGCTAGCTCCGTAACTTCGTATAATCGCTTTTTTAAATCGCCAGTTCGGCCGCCACCCGAACGCGGTTTTAATTCAACGCCGGCTTTTTTGGCCAGCATTTCCAGGGCGTCGCGGAACTCTAGGCCCTCCATTTTCATCACAAAACCAAAAACGTCACCGCCCTGATCGCAACCAAAGCAATGCCAAATCCCTTTTTCTGGACTGACCATAAAACTGGGCGTTTTTTCCTGATGAAACGGACAAACCCCCTTGCGGTTGCGGCCAGCCTGCTTGAGCTGAATGTAGCCGCCAATCACGTCGGCAATATCCAGCCGCCGCTTAATCTCCTCTACTTCGTCCATACCTATATTTTATCTGATAAAAGCAGAAACGCCCCCGGAATCCTTCCCGGGAGCGCTTCTCAAAAGCTTACTTAGAAACCCTCTTTTTCCCTTTGCAGGTCGGGCATACGCCCTTGTTGCATCGCTTGCAGTTGGTGGTGAAGACACCGCCACGGTTGCTGATCCGGTCTGGATCGCCTTTGCAACCACGGCATTTGCCTGAACCACCACAGTCCTCGCAGTCCTTCTTGTTGGTCGCCGCCAACCACCATCACCTCGCTTGTGTCGTCATGGCGGTGGCAGCCCCCGCTCTTTGCGCTCGCGTGCGGCCTCAACCGCCGCTTTACCCATCTCTTCCGGAGTCGCTTCGAATGCGAGCCGGAAAAGCTCTCGGGCCTCAGGAGTGTTCATCTTGAGAGACTGTTCGTCAAGACGCCTCCGCATCACCTCAGACAACACCGGCTCGATCCCCTTATGCTCGCGATGAAGCGGCTGGGACGCGAGCGCACCATCAGGGCGTCGAGTTGTTGTCTGGGTCGATAACGACTTGAGCCCGCGTTTTATGGCGATCGCTTCGAAACGACGCCAGTCGCGGCGAAACTTTCGAGCCTCACTCCGGCTCAAGTTCGCCAGAACACCATGAACAGCTCGCGGCAATCGGAAAATCCGGCACCAGCTTGCGCGGCGCTTAGCCACGTCGGCCAAGCCTCAAAAGCGGCCGGGCCCTAACAAGACTGGGCCGCAGCTGCACGCAGATCTCTTCGGGATGCGCCGCTTGAACATCAAACGTCCGGTGCCACCACCGCCGCAATTTACGCGCCACCCCTACCTCCTCAGTAGACTGTCAAAAGAGCGAGTGGAACTAGTCTAACTCCACCAAGCTACCCAATCAAGCGTCGGTGACGCCGTTTTGGGCAATAATCTGGCCATAAGTTTTGGCGCTCTCCCGCACCGTTCGTTTGCCGGTTGGATAATCGATTCCGATCAGCCCAAAGCGCGGCCAAAAACCGCTGTCCCATTCGAAGTTGTCGGTCAGCGACCAGTGCAAATAACCCTTCACATCCACGCCCTCACTGATCGCCCGGTGCACTTGCCGCAAGGTATTTTCGATAAACCAACCTCTAAAATTATCCTTCATATCCGCCACTCCATTTTCGGTAATGTAGATAGGTTTGTTGTAGCGTTTTAGGTTTTTTAATACAAAATAGATCGACTCTGGGTGAAGTTCCCAACCCATGTCTGAATAATAAACGTGGGGGCGGTCGAGCCGAATGTCATTTCTGTGTTTGTGTTTATAACGAAAGTAATGATTTAGCCCAATAAAGTCCTGATACTTCGAAATTTGATTCAAAAAGTAACCGTTCCAAATCGCCTCCGCCACATTACGGATTAAATAATCGACCAGCCAGTGACGCCGCACATCAAAATCGATGTTGTTTTTGGAAACACCCACCCATGCGCTCGGCTCAAGTTCTTTAATGGCGTGGTAAGCCTTAACATGACCCGCTATTAAGTTTCGGGCTACCCTATAGGCGGTCTTGATGCCCCGTTTCTGGGGCGGCCACAGCCCCCGGCGATACGAGAAATCGGTAAAAACTTCCGGCTCGTTAAGGGTCAGCCAAAACTGCACATCTTTGCCCAGTGCATCAACCATAATCCGGGTGTAATGAGCAAAATGATCGACGGTTTGGACGTTCTCCCAGCCGCCGCCGTCGGATACCCAAAGCGGTAGCGTCCAGTGCCAAAGAGTAACGAACGGCTCCATGCCGCGCTGCTTGATCGCTTTAATTACGGCTTTGTAATGGTCAATCTCGGCCTGATTGATTTTGCCATATTCCGGCTCAATTCTTGACCACTCAATCGAAATCCGGGCTGTGTTCATATTTAAACTGCGGGCCAAATCAAAATCTTCTTCATAGCGGTTGTAATGATCAGCGCCTCTACCCGAAAGGTAGTTAGCCGGCGAGGTCGCTTGGGGCTGGATTTCCCGCCAAATCGGGCTGACCTTCGCTACTTTAAAAGCTTGCCGAGCTAGGCGTTCGGCGTTTTGCTTTTCCCATTCGGTCCAGTTGTTATGATTGCCGCCCTCGCATTGGTGCGCCGAAGAGCTGGCCCCCCACAAAAAGCCGGCCGGAAACTTTAATAACTTTTTGTCCACCCCACTCATCCTAGGCCCCCAGAAAAGATTTAGCCTTATCGTAAGTATCTTTAATCTCTTGCCCAGTTTCAGGCAACAGGTTGCGGATACTCGGAAGTAGTAAATTCGCAATCCGGTCAATCTGCCTAAGCTGCTCGCCTTTAAAGGTCTCGGCTAAACCCCTACGTGAGTGAGGGTGATTTTTTACACTCCTTAAGAACATAGGATCTCTTTGCTCCTCAGGGAGCGTGACTTCAAGAGCCTTAATGATCTCAGGGGCAGCAATAGCCAGCATTTCAGCTGAGGGCATGGGAGTCCGAGCAGGCACCCGATCTATCACCAGATTTTTAAGCATTGGGATATGCTCCTGCGACCATTCCGGATGACCGGTAATGCTTTCGATCGTGATCTGGATACCCATCGCAGCATCTTCGGCGGTCACCGAGTTGTCGTCATAACGCTTGGCCTGCTCGCGTGCATAATAGCGAACGCTATAGGCTAGCGTCGCTACCTCGTTCAAAAACTGATGACGAGGTCTTTCGAACTGGCTTAAGAACTCCACATACGGCTCGGTTTTAGGTAGGTTCTGTTTGGCTTGCTCTAGCAGAGGCTTAACCCGTTCCGGAAATTCATTTTCGATGCGCCGATTGATGGCTCGCCTTGCCGGAATTCCTATGCCGATCGCAGCCGATGCTGCTGCCAATTTATCTACATTGGATAGCGTCGTCGAAAGCTGTTTGATCGATTTCCGGTACGGCCTAACTTCTTCGGGTTTAATCTGCTCTCCAGCTTGAACTCGAGCGATTAAGGGGAAAAGCGACAGACCGGGCTCCATCGAATACTTAGCGTGATAACCGGCTCTATGCGTTTGGTAATTACTCCCAACGCCGCGCATCATAACTAAGCTACCGAGAGCATTGCCCAAATCCAGCAAAGGTCTGGTTGGAACGCCGATTACCTCTGCGGGAACATCCGGTGCTTCCGGATCAAAAAAGCGATTCGTCTCCTTTTGCTCGGAAGTCTGGGCCCGGAGCTTCCCGGCGGCTATAGCTTCTAACTCGCTAACGAGTGGATTCGTTTTGTCCGCCTCGGACCCCCCTGGATTGCTTGGTGTTTCACCCGACACATAAACCCCTAATGGCTAATATAGAGCTAGTTTATCAGGAATTAGCTTTGTGTTTCATGGCGCTAGCGGCTTTTTCGGCTAAGCCCAGCCACTGGTCGGAGTGTTTAGCGGGGACCAGGACCCATTCTTTCATCGGTCGGCCCATACCGGGGTCGAATAATTCCGCGCCGTCGAGTTTGAGCGCCTCTATACGGTCGTCTTCGTTCACTAACTTAAACACCATGTCGCCCTTCCACTCGCCTCCCAGCGCCTTACCGTTTAGCTTCCAGACCGGCATGCCAAACATCTTGCCTTTCTCGGCTTCAGCAAAATTACTCATTAACTCATCTGCGATTTCATCAAAATTCATAATTAAATTGTACCCTTCAAATAGGCTTTGCGTTTGGGTTCGGGGAATTTTTCGATGGCGTAGCGCAACATTGTTCGCGGCATCGTTTTGTAGTGGTTCCTCAGAAAGTCTTCCTCGACCTCAATATCTCGATTACCAACTTCTCGCAACATCCAGCCGACGGCTTTTTGGATTAGGTCGTGGGAATCGTCGATTAAAATCTCGGTGATTTTCAGGGCAGGCTTCGGGTCGCCCAGCCTGATGAAATGAAAAGTGGACAAGACCGCAACTCGTCGGTGCCACAAATTTTGTGATCGAGCGAGTTTTTCTAACAATTTTGTATCACTGATCATCGGTCCAACGATCAAATGGGCCGAGGAATCCACCAAATCCCAGTTGTTCACCCAGTCGAGGTTTTCCAGATAGAAACCGAAGATTTCGCGGCGCTTTGGCTCATAAGCCCTACTAAACTGAGCAACTAAAATGATCAGCGCAGTCAGCCGCTCTTCATGGATTTTGGAGTGTAGTAATTTTTTGACCTCCGCTAGCGGCAAATCTTTAAATTTCCGAGCTACAACTCTCTGCTCCGGCACCGTAACACCGATAAATAGATCACCTTCGCCGTATTGGCCCGGACCGGATTTAAAAAACCACGCCGAGGATTTAGCCTTCTTTGGCGTGGCAATCTTTTTTAGCTCAGAACTAACTTGCTTGGCTGTCATCTTTGGGCTTGAAAGCCAGGGCGGCGGAGTTGATACAGTAGCGTTGGCCGGTGGTGTTTTTCGGTCCATCAGGAAAAACATGGCCAAGGTGCGAACCGCAGTTTTTACAAATTACTTCTTTCCTATGGATGCCAAAGCTGTTGTCGTCACGAAGCTCCACGTGTTCGAGGTTTACCGGCTGATCAAAGCTCGGCCAGCCAGTGCCGGAATCAAACTTGGCATCGCTGCTAAATAAATCCTGGCCGCAGGCGGCACATTGATACATCCCAGTGTCATGATTGCTAACCAACTTGCCGGAAAACGGCGCCTCGGTGCCTTTCTCACGCAAAATGTGATACTGATTCGGCGTTAGCCGTTTCTTCCACTCCACTTCGGGCATTTTTTTCATATCGCTCATGCTTATTTAGTATACTTAGGTTAGTTAATTTGAGGGCGGAAATGGCCAATCACAAGATCTTAGTTCTATTTTACAGCTTCTCAGGCAAAACCGCCGACGTAGCTCGCGAAGTGGCGGCTGGCGCCAAGATGGTGAGCGACTGCGAAGTGGAAATTAAGCGTGTACCGGAGAATATTCCGAATAGTTTTTTCGATGAGCATCCGCAGTTTAAGCCGACCAAAGAGGCGCTCGAAAAGGAATTCCCTGTAGCAACGATCGATGACCTAACCAGCGCAGACGCCGTAGCATTCGGTTCGCCGGTCCATTTCGGCTCGTTTGCCTCGCAGTTCAAAGCCTTTATCGACCAACTCTCGCCGGTTTACATTAAAGGCACCATGGCCAACAAGCCGGCTGCAGTATTTTGCTCCGGCGGGTCGATCCATGGCGGTGAAGAGGCCACTCTGCTTTCTATGATCATTCCGCTTTTAAACCTCGGCATGCTGCCGGTTGGCATTCCTTACCCGATCCAAGGTGAAGGCGTTGATTTTGATGCCGGCAGCCCTTACGGCGCCACTTTTACCAGCGGCCATAAAGGCGACCTCAAAATGAGCGCAGCCGACAAGGAAGTCGCCAAAGTCTTGGGCCGACGACTGGCCATGCTGGCCCAAGTGGTCAACTGCCAATGCGAAACCTGCGTTGCCAACCGCGCCATCGCCAACAAACCAATCGACTAATCTAAATTAGATAAGTAAAATATGTTGGCTCGGAGAGGTCGCATAGTGGCCTAGTGCGCGCGCTTGGAAAGCGCGTAAGTCCGCAAGGGCTTCGAGGGTTCGAATCCCTCCCTCTCCGCCAGATTAGTGCGAGAAACCTATTGACAAGTTTAGAATAATGTCCTATCATGTTTTTACAATTTAATAAGCTATAGGTATCGAAAAGTCCTTTCCACGGGCAAGCCTTAGGGCCCGCTGGCAAGGGCTATTTTTTTACCCAAAAGTTTATCCTTTCATCCTAGCGACTCAGCAATTGAGTCCGGAAATGAGAGGATCCCCTCTCACGACGAGCACGAATGCTTGATCGTTCACATGCGAAGAGCAACGAAAGGAGCACGGGTGTAGTACCTGCAGGCTTGCCGGTTGTATCCGTCCAAGACTCTCTGAAAGGAGTCAAAGTGAAACTGTACGACGAAACAAACGACCGGATTTATTTCGGTCGAGTTGTGGCGATGGTCCTTGGGATCATCGTGCTTGGCTACGCTATCGCCGCCATTGGTTGGGGCGTTGGCGTTGGCACTTCGGGCATTTTCGGGCGCGGTGAAGCGGCAAAGCAAAAGAACGACGCCACCAACCGCATCCAGGCCCAAGCCCAGTTCCACACCAACTTCGAGTCCATCCGGTCGCTGGATCAGCGGCTGTCCGACGCGAAGAAGGCTCTGGACGACTGGAACAAGCAGCACCAAAGCGTTGGTAACGGATCGGCCTATGACCCGCAAGCGGAGCAACAGGCCAATCTCGAACGCAACGTTACGGGTTTGCAACAGCAGTGCCGTATTGCGGTGGCGGATTACGACGCCTCCACCGAAACTTACACCTTGCGCGACTTCCGCGACGCCGACTTGCCGTACAAGATCCGGGAAAGTGACCCGGTCTTTACCAGCGGCAACGAGGACTTCGCGAACTTCGACTGCAAGACCTAGGCAACTCAACAAGGAGGGAAAGCAATGAAAGCAATTGGGCAATGGAAGTGGATGGTGATGGTTGCGGTTTTGGCGATCCTGGCGGTGGGCTGTACAACACCCTCGGTCACGCAACAGGGCTCGCAGGCCACGACTGAAACCTATCAACGATCGGCGACCCGAACAGTGCCGTACCCGTTGTCGCAGATGAGGGCTGGCGGTTGGTTGGAGCGGCGGTTGCTGAAGGAAAACCTCCTGCGCCAAAACGATCCGCACCGGATCGCCTACGTCATTCTGCTCAACAACCTCGGTCAACCACTCGAGCAGTTCACGATCCAAGGCATGGTCTTCTCGCTGAACAGCCAGATGACTACGGCCGACATCGTAACCGATGGTGGTGGTGCCGATGGCACGGATCGTGGCAATGTGACGGTTGCTGCTCCTGGTGATAACGGCACGTGGGGGCCAGAGCCAGATGGCATTGGCTTCTTTACCACCGAGGGCGTAGAGATCAAGTGGAACGGTCTTTATCTTGAGACCGACTCACCGCTGAACTTCACGACCAAGCCGGTCATCACCTACGACGCTTCGACCGCCAAGCCCAGCGTTTCTGCTGGCGGCGTGAAAAACGTCAAAAGTGGTGGGATTGCAGCCGCAGGTTCGTAACACGCTCTTCGCCAAAGAAGGGGGAGACACAAAGTCTCCCCCTTCTAGGCATTTACAAATCTAATTTGTACTGACGAGCCCTTTCAGGGCGAAATGCCAGCTTACATTCCGGGCATGGGGAGCAGTTCGAAGACGTCGACGCTGAACTTACCAGAACCTTCGGACAAGAATGGGTGACCATCAACAACTTTGACGGCCTCGTCCATGTTCTCTGCTTGAATGATCGTGTAACCATTCAGATCGGGTGCCTTGCCCTTCGAGCCATCGTCAACGACCGAAACAGCTGTCTGATCGTCCATCGGCAGGCCAATGTCTACAATCGCGTCGCCGGCTTTTTTCATCCAGGTGTCCCAACCGCCCATTACCTTATCGATCTGTTCTTTACTCATTTCTCCAGATGGGGTGGCCGGACCGTTGTAAAGCAATATAAATTTCGTCATCGCGTTCTCCTTTGTTAGGCCGTGATTGTACTCCTCGTGAGCCGCTAAATCTACGTTACAATTGCCACATGAGATACGTAGCGTTTTTAAGAGGCATAAACGTTGGGGGCAATAAAAAAGTGCCGATGGCCGATTTAAGATCCTGCCTGGAGAAAGCTGGATTTAAGAACGTTAAAACCTTGCTTAACTCTGGGAACGTCGCTTTTGATGCCAGTGCGGCTGACGATAAAGACATCCGCACAATCATCGAAAAGCAGTTCGGCTTCTCGGTCGATACACTAGTTCGAACGCAAGACAGCTTGAAAAAAATTGTGGCCGAATACCCCTTTAAAGGAGTTAAGGTCGCCGATGGCGTCACGCTTTACGTCACCTTCTTTAGACATAAACCTGAGATTCAGCAACCCAAAAACTTTACGCTGGTGAGGGTCACCGACGACGCAGTTTGCTGGTATATCGACCGCAGCCAGGGTGGTCGCGGCACGTTAAATGCCATGGAATACTGGGACAAACACTTCGGCAAAGAAATCACCACCCGCAATTACAACACCATCCTGAAAGCAGCCGAGTTGTGATCGAGAAGTACTTCAAATCAGCTCAGGATTTCGAAAAATGGTTGGCGAAGAATCACGATAAGAGTGATGGGGTTTGGGTGGAGTTTTTCAAGAAAGGCTCCGGCGTGCCGACGGTCGTCTACGCCGAAGCGGTTGATATCGCCCTGTGTTACGGCTGGATCGACAGTCAAATGAAGGGCAAGGACGAAAAATCATACGTCCAAAAATTCACTCCGCGGCGAGCTAAAAGTATGTGGTCAAAAGTGAATATTGAAAAGGTAGAACGGCTGATTAAAGAAGGTAAGATGACGCCGGGTGGGCAGGCTCAGATCGAAGCCGCCAAAGCCGATGGCCGTTGGGACAAAGCCTACCATTCACAATCAACTTTCGTAATGCCTAATGAATTCATCGACGCGTTAGCCAAGAACCCGAAAGCTCAAAGCTTTTACGATTCGTTGGCCAAAGCCAACCAATACGCCATTTACTTTAGGCTCCATCACACCAAGCCAGAAAACCTGCCAGCCAAGATCAAAGAAATGGTTGATATGCTAGCCCGCGGCCAAGCCATCCACTTGATTTAGGTCTTGACATAACGATATATCGCGATATATCGTTAACTTATGAATGATTCTTATGAAAATTATGGGCATTGGGGTGGCTGGCATCGTGCCCGCCGCGGCGATATTAGTCCCCTCATCCTAAAGACTCTGGCCGACGGACCGGCTCACGGCTACGAGATCATTAAGAGAATTGAAGACCGCACCAAGGGCATGTGGAAACCGAGCCCGGGCTCGGTTTACCCAACGCTGCAGATGCTCGAAGAGCAAGGTTTGGTTAAAAGCCGCGACGAAGACGGCAAGAAAGTCTATGAATTAACCAAGGAAGGCAAAGCCCAGGCAAAAACCGAAAAAGACTATCACGATTGGGAAAAGCTAGGTAAAAGCGACTTCGCGGAGTTAAAGATGTTGGCTGCCCAGACGGTTGGCTTAACCAAACAGGTTATTAAGGTTCGTGGACCGGCCGAAATCAAAAAAATCTTGATCGAGACCAACGCCAAACTCGAAAAATTACTGAAAGCTAAAGACTAAGCGCAAGGTACAATAAGTCGATGAACCTGATTGAGCTTGAGGGGATCAGCAAAGTTTACGGCAAAGGCGATGCCAAAACATTGGCCGTTAAAGACGCCGACTTGGTTATTAAACAAGGCGAGTTTGTGGCAATAATGGGCCCGTCCGGTTCGGGCAAATCAACTTTGCTTTCGATTATTGGTTTGCTTGATTCCCCCACCAAGGGAGCTTATGCGATTGCCGGTGAAAGTGTGGCTAAAAAAAGTGACCGCTGGTTGTCGCACTTCCGACGTGAAAAAATCGGGTTCGTGTTTCAAAGCTTTAACCTTATCCCCCGGCTGTCATTACTCCAAAACGTTGAGTTGCCGATGATTTATGCTGGGCATTCCCGCAAAGAACGCCGCGACCGAGCCAAAAAGCTTCTTGAGCAAGTTGGGTTGGGCCATCGGCTGAAAAACAAATCCAACGAAATCTCTGGCGGTGAAATGCAACGGGCGGCGATTGCCCGAGCACTAGCCAACAACCCAAGTCTAATTTTGGCCGACGAGCCCACCGGCAACCTCGACAGCAAAAGCAGCGAGCAGATCATGAAGTTATTCCAACAACTCAACAAAGCCGGCAATACCGTTGTTTTAATTACTCACGAGGCTCACCTGGCTAGGTACGCCCGGCGGATTATCAAAGTACACGACGGGGAGATCACGACATGATTTGGGAGTCGATTAAAATGGCGGTTGGCAGCATCCGCTCGGCCAAAATGCGTTCCTTTCTTACTATGCTCGGCATTATTATCGGAATTTCTTCGGTAGTGGCCATCAACTCCGTGGGGGCGGGGCTGAAACAACAAGTCGCCGGGCAAGTTAACCAGCTGGGGGCGAATTTAGTCTTTGTGGTGCCGGGCCAAATTATTTCCGGTGGTCCAGGCAAGGAGCGGCTTAATCCGGGCGCCAGCGTCGGCACTTCAACCCTTACCCAGCAGGATGTTACGACCGTTAAACATACACCGACCGTCAATAACGTTACTTATTTTTCGCTAATTTCAGGTATCGTCAGCCAAGGATCGACTCAAGACGGCGGCGCGCTGCTGCTGGCCACTACGCCAACCTATTTAGATGTTTTGCAAAGCCAAAAAATCGATAAGGGCCGGTTTATTCAATCAAGTGACGGATCCGACTACGTGGCGGTGTTGGGGGGCACGGCTAGAGATACTTTGTTTGGTAAAAATACTGAGGTTGCAGGCAAAACAGTCATGATCCGAGGAGCTCAATTTAAGGTTGTGGGCGTGATGCAGACCTCAGGTAGCGGGGCGACGTCAATTGGCGGTCCGAGCCTAGACGACGCAGTCTACATGCCGGTCGATGCCGCTAAAAAACTGACCGGAACCGAACCCTCAATTACTCGCATTGGCGTCCAAATCGACAACCAAAACGACATCAATCCGGCGGTCGATAAAATCAAAGCCGAGCTGAAAGCCAACCACGGCGGACAAGAAGACTTTAGCGTGCTGACCCAAAAAGACCTACTCTCAACGGTCGATACAATCTTAAACGCATTGACCAAAGCCATCTCCGCTATTGCCGCCATTGCCCTGGTGGTCGGCGGGATCGGTATCATGAACATCATGCTAGTGGCCGTCACGGAGCGGACCCGCGAAATCGGCATTCGCAAAGCCATTGGCGCCACACGGACGATGATTTTGCTGCAGTTTTTGGTGGAGGCTGCAGTGCTTAGCCTGCTTGGCGGCGGGCTAGGAATGCTGGCGGCGGTTGGTCTGGGCCGCGCGGCCGGTCGGGCTATCAAGATCACACCGGTGTTTACTTCACAAATTATTATCACTGCCGTTGGCATTGCAGTGGGCATTGGCATTATCTTCGGCCTTGCTCCGGCCATTAAAGCCTCGCGCAAATCGCCCATGGAAGCTTTGCGCTACGAGTAAAGCGTTAGTCTTTTTTCGACTCGAATTTGCCGAACGCCCAGATTCCGAGAATGATCAAGTTGATCGGCGAAATGACAGCCCCCAGGCCATAAAGAACCGGATTCTTACCATGTTTGTGGGCGATTAGTCCGGCGCAAATGCCAACGTAGAGCACAAAGAAGGGCACAACGACGTTAAACCAAGAAGGAATGTTCATCCTAACTCCTTTTTTAACTTTTCAATTAAATCGACCGAGGCGGGATCAACTTTATTTAAAATGCCGAGGTAGACGCCAACGAAATCCCCAAACACCTGGGTCCAGAGCAACTGATCCAACTTAGTCTCCCCTTCTGCCGTAACCTCGATAGGGGATGGCATTTTGCCGGACAACAACCGGTTAGAAATGTCCCAACGCTTAGCGATTTGCGGATGGTCGAGCGATGACTTCAACTCTATGACTTTGAATGGTTTATTTTGCGGGTTCAACCACCCCTGAAATTCGTTGTGGTTAAACTCACTCATCAAATAATAAAACGCCACATTTTTGGCGTTTTCGTTGATGCTAATCTTCCACTTTTGAGCCGCTGCTGCCAGAGTCGGACCACCATAGATCACCACACTTTCGCCCAGTAGTTTCTCGGCCAGCTGCTTTGCCGGATTTTCGTAGGTCGGTACACTCTGTGCCCACGCGCCCACCTTCGATTCCAGCCAAGTGGCAACTTTCTCTAATTCGACTGAGGTATTGTTGGCCAACCCAGCTTTCTCAAGTGCTGTAACCATCGCCTTAACCATAAAATAAACCGACAACCTTGGTTGACTACCTCCCGGGATTTCAAGAACCGGCAGCTTGGCGGCTTTGGCGTCTTCGAGCAGTTTGCCACCTGCTGTAATGACGACAAGTTGAGCAGCGCGCGCTTTGGCTTCCTCGTAGGCGGATAGGGTTTCTTCGGTATTGCCTGAGTGGCTTGAGACAAATAACAAAGTATTTTCATTAACAAACGCGGGCAAGTGATAGTCACGAATTATTACGAACGGGACTTTGAGTTGATCACCTAGCCAGTTGCGAATAAACTCACCGGCCAGAGCCGAGCCGCCCATACCAACCAGGCCAATCGACTTAATCTCTGGAAGATTCAGCTTGATGTCGAAATGTTGGCGCAGCTGAGTCGCTTGAGCGGCCACAAGTCCTAACGCATTGCCGTGGTCGATATTGCTAACAAATTGGGCATCGTCGAGCATAAGCCTATTCTAACGCAAAACGAGACTCCGGTTATCAGAGTCTCGTTCGTTTTTGGGACGCCCCGGGGGTCGTCGATGCGACCAACGACCCCCGGGGTACATCGTCAGAATCCTTAACAGGAAAGCGCTACACTTACGACCTCCTGTCCGGAAGTAAGTGCCTCCCTGCGAAGTCTTGATCTACTCACGCCAGCGTTACCCACTTGGGCTTTTGGTCTTTGGCCGCGTGGCGGTAGAGCAAACTTGCAGGTGTTGCGCCATCGGTGATCTCACCCTGAGGGAATCTGCCCGCCTCAACTTGCTCGACGGAGCCGTACCTCTTTGGGAATCGCCGTTCGCCCAGGGCTCGTCTCTTAGATTCCAGACGAGGTAGCCTGCAGCGATTGTTTGAGGCCGATGGTTCTGCGATGTTTCCTTGTGGTTCCGGGGGAGGTGGAGGAGAAACGTTCTCAGATTGCGTGCCTGAGCTCGCTTCTCCAGCCTCTTCCCCCACGGTTTCCCTCTCGGGAGTCAAACCCAGGCATCTGCTCTGGCAAGCAGTTTTGCGGGGTTCTCACTCCCACCCGGGGAAGGCCTATCGAGGCCTGTGGTTTAGAAGCGCGTGCGACGCTTCCGTCGATGCAGGGTCCCATGGGACCCCGGAATCACAAGTTTGCTGCTAAGGTTCAATGCTCCGCGCCACAAAGCGGTTGAGCTATCGTTGTCGATAAATCTACGCTCGCCTGTCAGGTCTGTCAAGACTTTTTAACCGCAACCGTCTTGACAGATAAAAACGCTTATGGTAAACCGGAGTTAGGTAAGCTTAAGCGCTGCCAGAGGAGCGCATCAAGCTTCATCAGAAACTTTCGCAGATCTCAGACCTTCACCTCCTCGACATCCAGCCCGAAGATCTTGGCCACGAAGAAGAACACAACGCCATCATCCACGAACTGCTCGTCGAACGAGGTCTCGCCCGAGATCTCAAAGCTTCATAGATCCCACCCCGCAATACGAAGGGGCCGGTTCCAAAAAACCGGCCCCTTCATCTTTTTACTTTGGGCCGACTTGCTCTTTAGTAGTCCATGCCCATGCCGCCGGGTGGCATACCACCTGGGGCTGGTTTGTCTTCGGGCACATCAACAATCAGGCCACCCATCGTCATGGCTGTACCGGCGACACTAACAGCGTTTTGAATCGCTTCGCGGGTAACTTTGGCTGGATCAACAATTCCGGCCGTTTTCATATCAACAAGTTTGTCGGGCGAGTTAACATCAAAACCCGAGCCCGCTTTGGCGTCGACCACTTTGGCCAACTGGCCTTCGGCATTTAAGCCGGCGTTCACCATGAGCTGCTTAAAAGGTTCCAGTAAAGCGTTTTTCAAAATTTCCGAAGCTACGGATTTGTTGCCAATCTGATTGCTAAGATTCACCAGCGACACTCCGCCACCCGGCACAATGCCTTCGGCCACGGCCGCTTTGGTGGCGTGAACAGCGTCGTCAACTCGAAATTTCTTCTCTTCAATCTCGGTCTCGGTCGCACCGCCAACTTTAATCACAGCAACCTTGCCGGCTAAAGCCGCCAATCGCTCTTCCATTTTTTCTTGTTCAAACTCACTGGTGGCGTGGGTAATTTGGCCCTTTAGCATTCCAATTCGCTTCGCAACCTCCCTAGCGTCTCCTGCCCCTTCGACAATGACGGTATTATCTTTGTCTGCAATGATCTTGCGAGCCGAACCAAGCACCTCAAGCCCGACGTTCTCAAACGTTAAGCCTTTGTCTTCGGCCACCACCGTCGCGCCGGTCAAAATAGCAATGTCTTCCATGATCTCTTTGCGTCGGTCGCCAAAGCTCGGTGCCTTAATCGCCAAAGCGTTAAACACACCCTTCAATCGGTTCAAAATCAGAGTGGCAAGCGCCTCACCATCAACATCCTCGGCAACGATCACCAAGTCTTTTTTGCCGGCTTGGGCCAGTTTCTCCAGCAACGGTAAAACTTCTTGAATTGAACTAATCTTCTTGTCGGTAATTAAAATGGCCGGCTTTTCGTAAACGGCTTCCATCCGAGCTGGGTCGGTCACCATGTAGGGACTAACGTAACCGCGGTCGATCTTAAAACCTTCAACGATTTCCTTTTCCATACCCAAAGTCTGCGACTGCTCAACGGTAACCGAACCGTCACCTCCAACCGCGTCGATCACGTCGGCAATCAACGTACCAATCTCGGCATCACCAGCCGAAACTGTGGCAACCTGAGCAATTTTGTCCTTTTTGCCGGCAATTTTATCTGTAAGCGAATCAATCTTGTTTAACACCTGCTCGGATGCCTCGTCCAGGCCCTTTTTAAGGTCCATCGGGTTGTGGCCGGCTGCGATAAGCCGATGAGCTTCGTTTAAAATGTGATAGGTCAAAATCGTGGCGGTAGTGGTACCGTCACCAACTGTGTCGTTGGTTTTACTCGCAGCCTGTTTAATCAGTTCGGCGCCCACGCCTTTACCCAAACTGTCTTTATCTTTGGCGTTAGCCTCAATTTCAACACCCTTGGCAACCGTTACGCCATCGTGAGTCACAGTCGGACTGCCATAGCCTTTTTCGATTATCACGTTACGACCCTTCGGCCCCATCGTCACCTTAACGGCGTCGTAAAGCTCCTTGGCACCGGCTAAAACTCGAGCGCGGGCGTCGTCTTCGTAAAAAACTTTCTTAGCCATTACTTCTCCACCACAGCCAGCACGTCTTCTTCTTTCAAGACGAGCAGTTCGTCGCTGCCTAATTTAACTTCGTTCGGGCCATACTTGGTAAACAAAATCCTGTCGCCCTTTTTAACTTCCTTAACCTCACTGCCAACGGCGATCACCTCGCCCATTTGCGGTTTTTCTTTAGCAGAATCGGGTAAGTAAATGCCCGAAGCGGTTTTAGATTCGGCCTCCAAAGATTTGGCCACAATCCGATCGGCCAGCGGTTTTAACTTCATAATTTCTCCTTAAATTAGCACTCCAGCTCACCGAGTGCCAAAATATCTTAGCGTTATGAATTTTGCCCGTCAAGTGAAAGCGGCCGAGGATCTCTCCCCGGCCGCCTGTGGTGCCTGTCGTCATCTGCGGATCAGTGCCAGCCTCTCATCATCCGCAACGTCCATTTTTACCTTCCTCCGCCTTCCCGGAAACTGAAGATACAGACGTATGAAAGTTCCGTCGTATAGACGATGAGACCTTCGGATCAATCCAGGCCCTCGTGGAGTAACAATGTGGTCACCTTGACCCACCTGGTACGCCCAGACTCTAGCGATCTCGGCCATGTCTACTCCTTTCCGTGGAACTTCTTCCAGTGCTCCTTGGAGAAATAAAACATCTTGTCCTTGTGGGCCCAGTAGTAGCCCTTGCGCACGAACTCTGCAATGACTTGTGAGTCGGAGTATTGCTTGTCCGACTCTGCCCCGAGCTTCTGGCGGGCCTCCTCAATCGTCAGCCTCGGCACCCAGTTCATGGCTTGCGGCCGGAACTGGTCGGCGATCTGTACGAACACGGCTTCGACTTCATCGACGGTTGTCTGATGAGTCAGCTGATAGGTGAACCCAGCTATCTCGCCTTGGCCGCCAGCCACTTGCTCGACGACTTGGGCCAACTTCCGGGCGATCGTCTGGTTCGCCGTCGACAGACTCGTGAAGTCGATCACTAAGTAAGCTTGGCCCTGGTGAACCTCGAAGTCACAAGCGCCACTGTGGACGGTGCGGACGTTCTTGTCGTAGAAGATCTCGCAGGCCCGTACCAGTGGCAACTCCACCAAACTCTTCAGCTCGTGGCGCGTGCCAGGCACTTGGCCGTGACCTTGGATCGATGGGACTTCATGGACCAGCCTCGGTCGACTTGTCACACATACTCCCTTCAGGATTGGGCAGAGGGATTAAACCAGATTTACTTCAGATAATCAAGATAGGAAGTTGCGGATAACTTGAGCGCACTCAATGTCGTCCCTGACTGCGATCGTCTCGTAACCGGCGGCCTTGGCCGGGTAATCATTCCCTTCCGGAGTCAGGGCGTCTCCCACAAACAGCATTTCGTTAGGCATAACCTCCAGAGCCGCCTGCAGCTTCTTTAAGCCATAAGCCTTGTCGATTCCGGCCTTGGTAACATCCACCGATGTTTCGCCCGCTACAGTCGCCTCAAAGCCAGGCATAGACTTCATAAAAGACTGCGCCAGCGCCTCGCGTTTCTTCTCGTCCGGATCCCACTGCAGCTTAGCGTTAAGCGGCGCCTCCTGGCCCAAACCCGAAAAAGTCACCTGCGTGCCACGATCCTCAATAATCGGCCCGTAGGTTTTCTCCTCCCAAATTCCCAGCTTCTGGGCCTGATCTTGCAGCCCATGCCCAATCTTTTGCCGGTCGGACAGCGACATGTCCTCACTGTAAATTCGCT
>CAYZIN010000012.1:0-25405 GCA_964478595.1 uncultured Candidatus Saccharibacteria bacterium
CTCCCCCCTACAGGTTTAGCAAACCCGCCCCTTCAACCACTTGGGTACCTCTCCGCGTCCAAACGCGCCTTCAGTTTACGCAATTCGGAAGAATTACTCCAACTTACATCGCGTTTCTCCTTCGCCTCGCCAAACGCTGCGCTGGTTTGGCATCGGCTCTGTAGCTCAAAAAGAAATTTTAAACCGAAGCCGAAGGCTGTTTGAAATTTCTAAAGTGAGGCTTTGTACGCAAGCCGGAACGAGTAGGCGGTCTCGTGAAGGCTGGAGTACAAAACGAACTGGCGGAGGGGGTGGGATTCGAACCCACGATATCGTTGCCGACATAACAGTTTTCAAGACTGCCGCCTTCAACCACTCGGCCACCCCTCCGTTTTTTGAGCCATGCAATTATACTTATTCGCCTTAACAGATTCAATGCTTGGCTAAAGCGGCGCCCCAAACGCTTTTGGCGCCGGATTTTTTGAGCTGGCGGGCACACTCACTTAAAGTCGCTCCGGTGGTTAGTACGTCGTCGACGACTAGAACTCGCTTCCCTTTTAAATCTTTGGTGGCCGGATAAAACTGATCGCGAACCCGTTTGAGCCTCGAAACTCTTGATTGTCCGACCTGGGTGCCGGTGTTGAAGCGGTAAAGTAGTCGTTGCATCGGCAACTCAAGCTCACGAGACAGGGATTTAGCCAATAACTCAGCCTGGTTATAGCCTCTCTGACGCCCCCGGGAAGGAGCCGCTGGAACCCAAGTGACAACGTCAAAATCTTCCTCGTACAGCCTGCCGGTAATGAGCTGAGTACCCAGTTTAATCTGGGATCCAGACCGTTCGTACTTAACTTTGGCAATAAACTCTTTGACTGGTTCGTCGTAGTAAGTCCCAACCGTCACACCGTCGAGCCTAAATTTTTTTCGGCAAGTCTGGCAGGTTCGGCCGAAAGCACTAAATTTATTACAAGCAAAACAAGCTGGGCGCGAAGCGATCCTCAGCTCGTCTAAACAAGTCCGGCAAAGTAAATTACCGGTCGCTCCGCACTTGACGCAGCCATGGGGCGCAACCAAGGCGATAACTTTTTCGAGTATTGGCATCAGATTTTAGAGATTAGCCAATCCGGGGCGGTTGACGCAAGCATGTGCTTCTTGCGCAACAGGAAGAAAGTTGGCTATAATACGGAAAAGATTAAGGAGAGTCCATGGCCAAAAAAGACAGTGGCGAAGATATTTTGCAGGACGTGCAGGAAGAATTTCTCGATGCACCCGAAGAAACTGCAGCTGAAGATTGGCTGGGCGAAGACGTAGAGGGGCAACTAGCGGTTGACGTTTACCAGACCAAAGACAGCGTTGTGGTGAAGGCTCCGATTGCCGGTGTTAAGCCGGATGATATCGACATTAGTTTGACTGAAGATGTTTTAACTTTGCGCGGTGAGCGAAAAGAGGAAAACACCGTTGAACGCGAACACTACTACGTGCAGGAATGCTACTGGGGTTCGTTTTCCCGATCGGTAATCTTGCCAACCGCGACGATCTCTGAAAAAGCGCAAGCTGCGCTCAAAGACGGCGTGTTAACGATTACGATTCCGAAGGTTGCTCAAGACAAAGTCAAAAAGATCAAAGTCACACCTATTAGTACTTAGCACCTAAGTAACTAAAAAAGCCCCGCGGTGGGGCTTTTTTAGTTAAAGTCGAATTTCTAAGGGCTTTAGCCGACGTTGTTGACGACGAATTGGACAGCGGCGTAGGCCAAGATGGCCACGACGATTCCGATAATCGCGTACAAAATGGTGTTTTTGGCACCCTCAACGGCGTCTTTACTACCGCCAGACAACACGTAGCGCAGACCACCAACGATCAACATGATTACGGCAATGGCGCCGACTAGGAAAATCAAGATGTTGGCTACTTTTTGGAATACGCTGCCAGCTCCGAACAGGTGGGCGCTGCCGGCTTTGCCGCTTGGCTGGGCACAGCTAATTCCGTTGCCTAAAGGCTCACTACCCGGAGTGCAATCGGCGGCGTAAACTTTGTTGGTAATACTTAAAACCAATGATCCCGCGCCGACCTCGGTTGCAAGAGCCAGTAATCTAGCTTTCATACTCTAAAAATTTCTCCTTAACGTATAGATTATTTCAAGATGATAGTAACATAATTTAGCGAAATCAACACGCTTATGTTTAGAGGGAGCTGAAGACGAATTGGACAGCGGCGTAGGCAATCACGGCCACGACCACACCAACGATGGCATAAAGAATAGTGTCTTTAGCGGCTTTTGTGGCCTGGGGGTCTCCGCCAGACAGTGTGTACCTCAAAGCACCGACGATCACCATAATCACCGCTACCGAGCCGATTACCATTATGAAAAGGTTCACAAAGGTATGAGCAATATTCAAGGATCCGCCAGTTAGGTCTTTGCCACCGCTGCCTCCAAGTACCTGTTTGGCTTTATCGAGAGCCTCTGATCCAAACAAAATCATCGGAGTTGCCCAACCACAAACTGGACCGCCGAAAAAGCAACAATCGTAATGACCAATCCAACCAGCGCATATAAAATGGTGTCTTTTGCCTTTTTGGTGTTCTGGGGGTTTCCGCCTGAGGTTACGTACATGAAAGCTCCGACCAATACAAAAATTACGGAAATAATGCCGGCAATATAAATCAGAAAGTTAATGGCGTTGTGAACGGTGCCGCTGATGGTGGCGCCAGAGGGTGAAGATAAATGAATCAGTGGCGTGTCGTTGATGGCCAGTTTTAGTTGAGTGATCATCCAACTTTTCCTGAAATTAGAGTAATGATTGAGTAGGCCGACATTACCAGGACTAAACCTATGACCGCATTGGTAATGGTACTTTTGGCCTTAGCGGTTCTTGCCGGATCTCCCGAGGAAGTCATGTACATAATTCCCGCAATGATGAAGATTGCCACGGCGGCGACACCCGAGATCCATAGTAAAATCCGAATTAGGTTCGCGGCTAGTTGAAAAATAATGTTGATATCAAGAGCGTTGCGGTCAGAAATATGATCCCAGATCCCCGGAAATGCGTCAGAAGCGGTCAAAAACCACATCATCCCAAAACCCCACCCAGTCCAAGAGCCTTAATGATCGCAACAGCCATTAGGTAAAGTACAAGACTGATAACGGCATTGAACAGTCGTTTTTTGGCTGAGCGCACGGCGTCAGGACTTCCAGCAGAAGTAATATACTGCAGACCACTTACAATGATGGCTATGACGATCGCTACACCGATCAAGCCTTCTATGAGAGTGACGACTCTTTGAAGGTAAGCATAGATGCCGTTAACACAATTGGAGCCGCCGATTCTGACCGAAAGAGCAACCTGGCCGTTCGGGCAATCGATTGCGAGTAAAGCGTTTTGGAAAATCGAGGCCAATGGTTGCATGTCGTGAGAGATTGTATCACTTACCGGAGCATGAGGGGAACGAATGTGTTAAGATTGGCGATTCCCCTTTGATCATGCTTATGTTTAAGATAGAATTACAATTATGAAGGCTCGTGCCAAATTATTGTTATTGGCTCTCTTTGCTTTAGTGGTTTTGTTTTCACCACATAAGGCACATGCAAACGGCGAGTCATATAACTACATCGACAAAAACACCATCGAGGGCACCGATGGCAGCTACCCGGCCAATGGCCTGAACTTCGTTTTTGATAGTGTGGCCCAGGGTGGAACGGACGTAAATACAGCGATGTATTTCCGGGCCGTCACGCCTCTAACCGTCGGTAAATGTACCAGAACCTTGTTTATGCGGGTCGACGTTAGCGGCAAGCAATCTGCGCATGATTACTCGGGGGAACTTACGGGAGAAACCCTATCCTCCGGTGGAGACTGTCTACTTCCGGTTGATGCAAAAATCAATATCGCCAACAACAATGACGCTAGGTTGAAGACACCCGCATCGGATTCACCGGGCGCCGACCCAACTGCAGCCCTGGCTCACTCTAAAGATTTATCAACCGCTGTTACAGGTGAGGATTCGACCCAAAAGGGCTCTTCCTGCAAGGGTGGGGGTGTCCTTGGTACCTTTAAAAACGTCATTTCCGGCAACATCGGTGGTGCTATCTTTAGCGGCCTAATCTGCCCGATCATTACCGGTATTACCGATGGCGTTACCAAGGTTTTTTCGGAGGCCTTGACCTGGATGTTGCGCATTCGCCCGCTGGAGGCTGGGAGTAAACTTCACGACGTTTGGGCCAATGTTAGGAATCTGGCCGATGCCGGGTTGGTCGTGGCATTTTTGGTCATAATTTTTGCTAACGCGCTGTCAATTGATGCCTACACCGTCAAAAAAATGCTGCCCAGACTGGTGGCAGCGGCCGTCTTAATTCAGTTGTCCTTCTTGATTTGCGGCCTGATGGTGGACGTAGGCAATGTGTTGGGGGATGGCGCCAGAACTGTTATTGGGGGCTTGGCGGCCAGCGACAGCGCAATCGAGACCAACTTGGCGGTTGGAGCGGTGGGGGCGATCGCAATAACTCTTGGGGTCTTGGCTTGGCCCTTCATAATTCCCCTCCTACTCCTTCTGCTAATTGCCGTGATGGTATTTTTGCTGATCTTTGGTCTGCGATTCATCTTAGTGGCCATGTTTATTATTCTGTCGCCGCTGGCTTTGCTGGCCTGGGTGCTGCCTAACACTGAACAATACTTCAAGTTGTGGTATAAGCAGTTTTTCCGGCTGATTATGATGTACCCGCTGACTATGGCTATCTTGGCGGTGGCTGGCAAAATCGATGACCTCCTGCCGACCGAAGACGTCGCCAACAATGGGGTGGCAAACGTTATGGCATCGATCATGAAGGTCATAATTTTCATTGCCGCGCTGGCGGTAGCGCCAATGACATTTAAGTGGGGCGGGTCACTTATGAATAGGGGGGCGTCGATGATTCAGGGGCTGGGCAAAAAAGCCTCCGACAAGTATAAGGGGAGCGAGTGGAAAGCAGGACTGGACCGCCAGGCCAGAGCACGGATGACTGGGAGAGTAGGTAGATCCTCGGAGGCAGTTCAAAAGTTCGGCCAAAAAGACGCACAGGGAAGGAGACAGGGGACATTGGCAGGGATGCTCTCTGGGCGCGCGCAACTTGCTGGGCTAGGAATGGTCGGCGTGCCTACTTCGGCTTTAGCCCAAGAAAGATCATTTGAAGCCGATGTCGGTAAGTCGACAAAGGATTACGAAAGCTTTGGTGTAAGCAAAAACCCCGGTGTTATGGAGCGGGTGGCCAGGGGTAGCGCAGAGGACTTAAAGTACCTACGCGAAAACGGCTATGGCAACCTAGTCCAATATGCTCGAACCGACAGCGGCCGAGCCGCGGCCGCCAGAATGTTGGCTGCCAATGGATACTCCGAGCAGGTCGAAAGCTTTAGGGGAGACCTGGCCAGCAAAGTTAAAGCCAACCAGATCACTGAGGCTGCGGCAAGTCGGTCGTGGCGGCAAATGCTCAATGGCGAAGGTGGAAAATTATTTGAGAGTGACTGGGGCTTAGCCATGGGTGGCTGGAGTGGCAACGAAGATATTAGCGCCGGGTTCACCCAACGACGTACAAGCGCTGCAATCAGTAAATTAATGGGGAGTAGAGCTGGTGTTGAGCGGGCAATGTTTAAAGGTGGTGCTGCTGATACGGATAGACGCTTTGATAGCTACACCAAAGTGCTTGGCAAGCAGCGCATGCGTGGTACCTCAGCGTTATTTGTTGACCCCAACTCCGTAAGGGGCGCCATGCGAAGTCCGGCGTTAATAGCTAATACCAACATTGAAGGCCGCCGGGCTTTTTATAGTGCCATTATGGACGCCGGGAAAGACGGCCGACTTCAACAGCTGAGGGATTCGGTTACGGCTTATCGAACAGCTGGCAACACAACCGAAGCCGATTTCGGAGAAGCCGCGCTGGCCCGTTACGCTGACTTGAGGCAGACCGTCGAGGAAACGATCACGCCAGAGGGTAATATTATTCCGCCTAAGCCTAGTAGGCAGGGGACCGAGAATCCGGCGCAGCCGGGCATTCCAACGGCGACTCAAGCCGATTACGACGTCATCGAAGGCGACGAGGATGAACTGGGTCCATCCGTTGGCGGCGGTGGGGCCGGAAACCCAACAATCACCGACACCAATGTGCCGTTTTCGGCAGAGGAGGCTGAGGTTGAGGCGCGTGATGCCTCATCAAGGGGGGACATCAACGCCGCTAACTACTGGACCCAACAGGCTGGGCGAATTAGAAACGAGGCAACAACCCGTATTCCTCCATCAGGCGAAATTCAACCAAAACCCGCAACCACCAGCGAAGGCGACATTGAATACACACCGGTTCAATCCGCGCCCGCACCTCCTCCGGCATCACCGCGAGCGGTGGGCGGGGCAGCCTACGCCTATATGGATCCGGCTACCGGACGGTGGGCGGGTATCGATGAAGCTGGCGCTCAACTGCATCGCGATATGGGACACACCGTGGTAAGGGTTCCGAGAGGGTGATAAATGGGAGAGTATAAGGTTCCTCAAGATGTTGAGGCCGAAGACAAAATCTTAGGTCCGTTAACGCTCCGGCAATTTATCTTTGTCGTAGTCGGCTTGGGTTGGGGGGCTTTGAGTTTTGCGATTTTGCGTAAACTCCCGGCTTTATTTATCGCCTTTGGAGTTCCCCCCACGATTCTGTTTCTTTTACTGGGTGTGTACAAAAGACAGGATCAACCCTTTGAGGCGCTATTTTTAGCCCTGCTTAGCTTTTTTAAAAATCCTCGGAAGCGGCTGTGGGAAAAAGAACCAATTGAAGAAGTTTTCAAAATTGAGCCAGCCCCTCCCAAAACCGAGCCAATTGTGCGTGATCCGCGGGTGGTAAAGGGTCAGCTCGAAAAATTAGTCCACGCCATGGAAAGCGCGGAGGGGTCGACTAAGCGACCGGAGCTGCAGGAACCTGGTAACGAAGTAAAAATTGACAATGAGGATCGAATTTTTGTGCCTAAAAGTGAAACCGAGCCTCGGACCGATGTGGGCGCAGAAGTATCAAACCGAGACGATGTTTTAGACGCCAAGAACAACGCCCGGGCTCACGATATCGGTGAATTAATTGAGGGTGCCGCCGCCAAAGTCCGCGAACACGCGCTTTCCCAAATGCATCATACCCGTGGCGTCAAAGCCAAGACCAAAAATAAACCGGCGGGGCCGCCGCCTAAAATTACCGGCCACACCAATACCCACCGCACTGACAGCGTAAGCGAGATGACCCCTACGCCAGCGACTGATATACTCAAACAATCACTGGCCGACTCCAACTTGCGCGTCAACCAGATTGCTGAGCGAGTTAATCAGCCTGCCGGTGCTTTAACGGAGGGCCAAACGGTTAAGGTTGATGGCAAAAAAGCCTAATCCCAATCAGGCGCAGCGCAGCGCCAAAAGTACCCAAGAAAGTATTTTGATTTCGGAAATCAAAGACGGAATTGTGGTGGTTCGAGACGGCTCCTTGCGCGGGGTGGTTTTAGCCTCAGCGATTAATTTTGATTTGATGAGCCCGCAGGAACAAGACGGCGTGGAGTTGGCCTTTCAGGGGTTTTTAAACTCCCTTCACTTTCCAGTTCAAATCTTAGTTCGTTCGCAGCGTCTGGATCTTGATAACTACATTGAGGGCTTACAAAAACAACGTCAGTCGCTGGACAACCCGCTGTTGGGTGGGCTGATGGATGATTATATTCAAAACATCAAGGGCTTAATCGAAGAGGTCAACATTATGGATAAGCAATTTTATGTAATTGTTCCGTTTTTCCCACCCATAGTTGGCAAGGATAGTTTCTTTACCGGACTTAAAACTGCGCTTTCCGCCGGCCAAAAGGTAACCGTAGGGGAGCAAGATTTCGCCAAGCACAAGGTTGAGCTAACCCAGCGTGTGCAGCAAGTGGCTAGCGGGTTGAGCCAGCTCGGTGTACGGGCAATTCCCCTAGCCACCCAAGAGTTAGTAGATTTGTATTACACCGCCTACAATCCGGAAACTGCTGCCAACCAAAAGCTCCTAGAGTCCCAGGGAATTCAAACCGCTTCGGTTACCGGAGGCGGGCGCAAACCCGATCAACCGGAGGCGACGTCGTAATGGCACTACTCGGAAAAAAACCGGAAAAGGCCTTCGAGCCAGCCAACCTGCAGGATATGCAGGAAGCAGAATTAATTTACCGGCAAGGGATTGTGACCCTGCGGGATTTAATCGCACCACCCTCTATCGAGGTAGAGTCTTCTTATATTCGGATCGGCCGGCGTTACTGTCGCACTCTTTTTGTCTACGGATACCCTCGCCAAATTTACATGGGTTGGCTGTCTCCACTGGTTAATCTAGATGAAGTAATCGACGTATCGCTATTCATCTACCCGGTTGAGTCTCGTATTGTGCTTGAAAACTTAAAGCGCAAGGTTGGTCAACTTGAGGCCAGTTATTCGATTAACCAGGAGAAGGGCAGGGTACGCGACCCTGGGCTAGAAGCCTCAATCCAAGACGCCGAGGAGCTGCGGGACAAGTTGCAGGTCGGGGAGGAACGATTTTTTCGATTCGGTGTTTACGTCACCCTTTATGGGGATAGCCTAGACGAACTCTCCACAACTCAGCGCAAGATCGAAGGATTATTCGGCCAATCACTGATTTACACCAAGCCAGCTACCCTGCAAATGGAGCAGGGCTTTAACTCAACCCTCCCGCTTGCCTCCGACCAGTTGCAGGTTTCGCGCAACATGAACACGGGTGCCCTTTCAACCGCCTTCCCCTTCACCACTGCCGAACTTTCCCGCAACGAAGGGATCTTGTACGGCCTTAACCGCCATAACAACGGCTTGGTCCTATTCGATCGCTTTAGCCTGGAAAACGCCAACATGGTGGTGTTCGCCAAGTCCGGTGCCGGTAAGTCATTTGCGGTAAAACTTGAGGCGCTGCGGTCACTGATGATGGGTACTGAAGTAATTGTGATCGACCCAGAAAACGAGTACGAACTACTTTCTAATGCAGTGGGCGGTAGTTATCTGCGGCTGAGTCTGGCCTCCGACACCCGCATCAATCCCTTCGACCTGCCAAAGGTTGTAGATCCTGAGGAGGCGGACAATGCCCTGCGAGCCAATATTATTGCGCTGCACGGCCTGCTGAGGCTAATGATGGGGGGCGCGATCACCCAAGCTCAAAACGCCAGCGGTGCCGCCGCTGTAACCGTATCCACCCCACTCACGCCGGCCGAAGACGCCGATTTAGACGTCGCGATCATTAACACTTACGCCAAGTTCGGGATAACCAACGACCCGCTGACCCACACCGCTCAACCGCCAACCATGAACGACCTTTACGACACGCTAAAAGCCATGGGTGGCAACGGGCCGAACCTTGCCCAAAGATTACGCAAATATACTTCGGGTACCTTCTCGGGCATTTTCTCGCAGCAATCAAATGTTAACTTGGACAATAAATTCGTGGTCTTTAATATCCGAGACCTGGAAGATGAACTCCGTCCGGTAGGCATGTACATTATCTTAAATCACACCTGGAACCGGATTAAGTCCGACAAACGCCGACGCATGCTAGTACTTGATGAGGCCTGGCAGTTGATGAAGTATGAAGACAGTGCCAACTTTGTTTTTTCCGTGGCCAAACGCGCCCGCAAATACTTCTTGGGGCTAACCACTATCTCGCAAGACGTTGAAGACTTTCTTTCGTCTCGTATGGGCCGCGCTGTAGTCGCCAACTCTTCGCTACAGCTGCTCCTCAAACAAGCCCCGTCGGCTGTAGATTTGGTAGCCGACACCTTTAAGTTGACCAATGAGGAAAAAGCCAGATTAACTCAGTTTCCGGTTGGAGAGGGTTTGTTTTTTGCCGGGCCGAACCACGTAGTAATGCGCGTTTTGGCTTCGCCTCAAGAGACCGAACTAATCAGCACCACGCCCACGCAACCAGCCGAACCAGCCCCCATCACTAATCCAGCCAGCTAATGGATCCCGAGCAGCAAGAGGAGCGGCGACGACAGGAACGGCTCAAGGAGCAAAAACAGGAAAAGCGGCAACAGCGCCAAGACCAAGCCGTAAAAACCACCGCTAAAATTGCCAAGGAGGTTCAGCCTGAAGCGGCGCCGTTTATTGAGGCCGCCGAGATCGCCTATAAACACAGGGATCAGGGCAAAAAGTTAATTAGGTATTTGATCGCCGGGTTTGTAGCGATTATTTTTTTGTTTTTTATTTCGATCACCCTGATCTTCGTCATCTTTTTTGGTGATAACGCCTCGGCAAGTTGCTCGTCAGAACTGGTTGGCTCCGTCAACGCTGAAAAGGCTTACAACTACTTCATCCAAAAAGGCCTACAATCCTATCAAGCCGCCGGAATATTAGGAAATCTGCAGCAGGAATCCGGCATCGACCCCACCGACCAACAAGATAAAAGTCACGACCCGTTTCCTAAACCCGATGTAGGATTTGGCATTGCCCAATGGACACCGTCTACCCGCCAACAAGGCCTGGTAGACCTAGCGAACAAAGAAGGTAAGCCGGTTACCGATCTCGGCGTCCAGCTCGACTATTTGTGGCAAGAGTTAAGCGGCGGGTACGGCGGAGCACTAGACGCCCTTAAGGCTACCAGCAACGTCGACGACGCAACTACGGTTTTTGAACAAAAATTCGAGGCCGCCGGCGATCCGCGAATGGATAATCGTTTAAAAGCCGCTCACTATTACTTAGATAAATACGGTGATGGCGCTACCGTCGGCAGCCCGGGCGATTCAGGCTGTACAGTTGGAAGTGTGGACGGCTATAAGAACCCAGTGAGAGACGTTAAACCCCAAAGCGGGGGGCGAATCGACCAGGGCGTAGACTTTGGTGGTGCGGGCCCGGTTTACGCCTTAGGCAACGGTAAAGTCGTTAATATCTACAGCATTCCGGGCTGGGGTGGGTCAGGATCAAAGCTTGGTGGCGTAGGTGCCTTCATTAATATTCAACTATCCGACGGTCCCGCCGCTGGTAAGTATTACTACACCGCCGAGAACTGCACGCCACAAGTGAGTGTCGGCGACACAGTGACTCCAGACACAGTTATTTGCACACTCATTGACCACCACCCAAATCTGGAAATTGGCTGGTCTGATGGTGGGGGAAGCGACGACCTTGCCGCCGCCAAAAGTGTTTATAAAGAGGGTTTTGAGACCGCCTACGGCGTCAATATGAACCAACTACTAACCAAGTTGGGTGCGCCAAAAGGGACGCTCGACACCACCAACGATCCCCAGGGAGAAGTTCTTGGTGATTTACCGGATGGATGGCCGCAGTGGTAGTATCGGGATTGAACTATGAATAATATTCGCTTGTTGGTTTTTGTCGGAGTAGCTTTCGCGATAATTGTGATAGGGGTTTTATTGTTTAGCCATCCCACCAAGAGTCCATCCAATCCGACAACCACACCAGCCCCCACCAACAACAGCAACGGCAACGGCACAACTAACGCCGAGGAGGGCATTCAGTTTTTAGGTGTAGACTCCCTTCTAAATCATGGGCTTACATCAGATCAAGCCGCAGGTTTCCAGAAAGCTATGAACCAATTTATAGCCAAGGGGCACGACACAAAAACCGTCAAAATCCTTAGCGATACCGTGGTTGCCACAATCCACTCCAGTGACAGCAACGATCACGACCGGATGACTTTTCAGTTTCAGCTTGATGATGGCACTTATAACGCTCAGTTGGAGTACTTCGACCTTACAAGTATTGAGCTGTTTATATATAACTCGGCGGGCAATAGTTTGTTGTTTGATTCGGGGAAAATTGACTCGTCTTCTTAGCCGCGAATTTGGATGTGGAGCTTTTTGATTGGCTGAGCGGGGGAGCTTAGCCGTTTAAGGATTTGGACCTGGCGAAACCGCAACTCTGAAGCCACTGAAGCGTTGGCGGTCACGATTTTTAAAACTTCTTTATTCAAACTCAACGCCCTGGCCTGGTCTGGGTACATTTCTTCTAGCAATTTCTGCGCCCGCTCGAGAGTTTGCTCACGGTCCAAGCCAAGCTGCTGAGCTCTGCGCGACAAATAGTCACCCGCCCGCTCAAGCACTTTGCTTAACCTTATTTGGCGGCACAGTTTCGATTAAATTGAAATCTTTTAAGTTACCACCCAACATGCCCACTTCGGTGGTTGTGATTAAAGACTGGTAACCCTTAAGCCGTTTAACCAAAAAGTTGCGCCTTTTCTCGTCTAGCTCGCTAAAGACATCGTCCAGCAACAATATCGGCTTCTGGTCGCTTTGCCCCTCGGTATATGCCAGCTCGGCCAGCTTTAAAACCAAAACAGCGGTGCGGGTTTCGCCCCGAGAAGCCACCGTTCCAATTTCTCGGTCACCGAAATTAATCCGCAGGTCTTCACGGTGCGGTCCAATGGTTGTAAACCCAGCCGCCAGGTCTGAAGTTAGGTTTCTGGCTAGTGCGTTCATAAACTCGGTGCCGTAATCTCCCTCGACGGTGGGAATATAGGCTAAATTGAGCTCAATTTTTTTCCCGGCGATTTGACCATAAAGGTCGTCGGCGATTTGATTAAAAAAGTTGATCAATTTTGTACGGCGGTTATAGATTTCCAACGCCGCTTCGGCCAGCTGCAAGTCCCAGGCAAAAATCTGCTCCTTTACGCTGCCGATATTAAAATTTTCGAGTAGCTTATTGCGTTGCCGTAGGATTTTACGGTAGCGAATCAACTCTTTAAGATAGTGCCGATCGGTCTGGCAGAGGATATAGTCCAAATATCGCCGCCTTTTTTCCGGAGCTCCGCTGGGCAAATTCAAATCGTTTGGCTCAAACAACACCGCCTGTAAATTACCTAGATACTCCGTCAAACTCTGTTTGCGGCCTCCCCGCTTGGCAATTTTTTCCTTCTTCTCTTTATCCTCAAAACTCAACTGGTAATCGGTTGCTCCATCTTTACCGACTACCTTATAGAAGCTATCGCCGTTATGGATTAAATCTAAATCTCCGGCTCGGAACGACTTGGTGGCGCAAAGCACAAACAACCCCTCTAGTAGGTTAGTCTTGCCGGTGGCATTGGGACCCACAATTAAGTTCACCTCCGGACCGAGGTCGAATTTCGCCTCCCGGTAACTACGGAAATTTAAAAGCTCAAGACTTTCCACCATACCCCCATTCTAGATTGACCGCCGGTCAGAGTCTAAGTCCTAAGTGGCATTATTAGGTGCAAATACTCATTTTTGGGATCATCGGACCGGATCACGCAAGGATTTAATTTACCGCTAATACCAAATACGACTTTTTCATCACCCAGAGCGCTTAAGGCGTCCAAAAGATAGCGGGCGTTTAAAGAAATTTCTCCATCTTCACCCGCCACCTCACAATCAGCGCTTGAAGTATTTTCACCGACCTGAGAGGCGCTGGAAACAATATTTACCTTACCCTCAGCCTTTATTTCCAGCCTGACACTCCCGGCGCTTTCTCGAGCAAATAAGCTAGCCACCTTCGTAATTCGGACAAACTCAGAGGTTTTAATTTCTGTGGTCGTAGTATCGGCTGCCGGAATAATTTGTTTGTAGTTTGGAAATTGCCCTTCAATTAAACGCGAGGTTAGTTGAATATCATCTACCAAAAACATAATCTGCCCCTCTCCAACATAAAACTCAACCTGCCCCTCCACTTCACCTAAAATTCGAGCCAGCTCATGCATGGTGCGGGCGGGGACAATAACCTCTAAAGACTGGTCAGCTTTAGCGGATTTTACCTTCAGCTTCTTCTCGGCTAACCGATAACTATCGGTCGCTACCGCCGTTAAAACTCCCTTTTCCAAATGAAGATAAACTCCCGCCAAAACCGGACGCGCCTCATCTAACGAAGCTGCTATCGTAACCTGCTCCAAAGTAGCCTTTAGGTCTTCTGCTGGAACCGAAAAAACCGCAGAGCCTTCGATCTTTGGAATCAGCGGAAACTCTTCAGCCGAAATACCATTTATTTGCGACTCATAGTGAGGAGTTTTAACTTTAAGGTTTAGCTCAGAAGACTCAAGCTCAATATTTTCCGCCGGTAAAGCCGTAACGAATTCCGAAAACAACTTTGCGGGTACGGTAATTGAACCTTCAGTTTCCACACTCCCGCCGATCCAAAGGTTAATACCCAACTCTAGATTAGTGGCCGAAACCTTTAACCTTTTATTGTCGGTTGCTAGTAAAACATTTGAAAGAACCGGCAAGCTAGCTCTTCCGGCCACCACCCGACCAACAATATTTAACGCTCTCGCTAGATTTTCCTGGGTTAGGCTGAGCTTCATTTATCCACCTGTCCCCGCCCAGTATTTATAAGATCTTTATTTATTAAATTAGCAGTCGTAGTAATAAGCCGTGTGGAAACTGGGGAAATGCTCCGACCAACTGATTTAATCCCACCCTTTCGCCCGTGCAAAACATAAGGGAATTGCTGGGCAAAAAAAGCCTGTGTGTGTGTATTGTAGTGGGAAGTTTCGGTGCGGGCAAAATAAAACTGTGAATTAGACCTAACTTTACCCCCAAATTGGCTGATTAAGTGCACAGTTTATTCTCAGTAATACAGTTTGTCTTTAATCTGGTTTACTTGGGTCCGAATCGACTCATCTTGCTCGATTAACCTCTCAATTTTAGTGACTGAATGCATAGCGGTGGTGTGGTCGCGATTGCCGGTCGATTTAGCAATCTTAGGAAAAGACATACCAAGCTCTTGGCGCATTAAATACATCGCGATTTGGCGTGGTACGACTATTTCCCGATCGCGCTTCGGCCCCAGGATGTCGTCGGTCGAGAGATCGTAAAAACCGGCGGTTTTTTCAACCACGGCTTTTGAAGAAAGACCACGAGATTTAATCTGCCCGCCGCTGAAACTAGTCAAAAGTCCCGTTACGACGGCAACACTCGGTGAGGCACTGTGAAACTCACAGTGGGCGATTAAGCGGGTTAAGGCACCTTCAAGCTCCCGTACGTTGTTTTGAATGTGCTTGGCCAAAAACTCAATCACTTCAAGTGGCAACATAAAACCTAAATGGGCTGCCTTTTTTTGGATGATCGCTGCCCGGGTTTCAAGGTCTGGCGGTTGAATGTCGGCAATCATTCCCCAGCTAAAACGGGATTTAAGCCGATCTTCCAGACCCGGAATAGCTTGGGGCGGCTGGTCAGAAGAGAGGATAATTTGTTTTCCAGCATGGTGAAGTGCGTTAAAGGTGTGGAAGAACTCTTCTTGAGTTCTTTCTTTACCACCCAAAAACTGCATATCATCAACAATTAAAACGTCAGCTTGGCGGTACTTGGTAGTAAAGGCCGCCGTCGTTTTACGGCTGACACTAGAAATAAACTCACTAGTAAAACCCTCGCTGGTCACATACTCAATTTTTTTATCGGGGTTATTTTTGAGAATTTCATTGCCAATCGCCTGAATCAAGTGGGTTTTACCCAACCCAACCCCACCATAAACATAAAGGGGATTGTATTTGGTGCCGGGGCTTCTTGTAACAGCTTGGGCGGCGGCGAAGGCCAGCTGATTGCTGTTGCCAACCACAAACGACTCAAAAGTGTAACGGGGATTCAGGCAGGTAGAGGTGGGGGTCACCTCAACGGCTGCTTCGGCTGGTTCTGGTGTGGGTTCTAGATTGGCGACTGGTTGCTCACTAATTTGGGCCACTGGCTGGGCGCAAACTGAGTACTCAACCGTCACTTCGGTCTCTAAAACCTTATTTAGGGCTAGTCGGATTTCTGAATTGTATTTTTTCTCGAGCCACTCTTTAGTAAAAATGTTAGGGACGGCTACTATTACGTGGCCACCTTCAAAAGTTAAAACCGATGTGTTTTTGAACCAGGTGACAAAATTGGCTCGGCTAATCTTTAACTCAAGTTCTCCAAGCACAGCTTGCCATAGCCCCTTTTGGTCCACCAAACACCTCCACAAAGACTGTTATTTACTAGTAATCATAACCGTCTTCACACTTTTCAACAACCCGCAATTTTCGACCCCAACTTTACACACAAGAAAATCCAATCTGTAAAACTGTGGATAAATGCAAAAATGAACTGTTTTGTGGGCAACTTTAAACCCACTTTTGACTGGCAAAAGTATGAGAAGGTGTTAGCGATTATTCAGTAGGGGGATGATGTTGCCGCGGACGGCGATTTCGGAAACTTTGAGCTTTTCTTGGGCGTCGTCGTAGAGTGGTTTGCATTTGGTCAACGCCACTGGTTTGCGAGTAGTTTTTTCAAGACATTCCCCGGTATTAAAGGCGCCGTCATCGGAAGAAATATAGTAAAGCTTATCGGTTTCGATGGCGTCAATAATTTTAGTGTTAAAACGTAGCGAAATGGCTTCAGGCTGCTTGGTGTTTAATACGTCATGCCCCAACACACTTCCCGGCACCTGGAGCCCCAAAAGATTAGCTAAAGTCGGGTAGACGTCGAGGTGGCTGGCCGGAGTTTTGACCTCGCCTTTCAGTTGATCGCCAGGCAGGTGGATGATCAGCGGCACCTGGGTATTTTTAATGAAATTGAAGCGGGTGAAGTTGGGCAGACCCAAAAACTTGGCGAAGTTTTGATCGTCTTCCTTTTCAATAAAGGCAGTGTGATCACCATCGAGTGCGATCACAGTGTTGTCGTAGAGCCCTTTATCCTTTAGCTGGTCAATAAACTCGCCGAAGGCCGAGTCATAGTAGTGAGCGGCCTGCAAATAGGCTTTCTGGGTATCATTCAGGCCTAAAGAATTCGGAATGTTAAGGGTTTTTTGATTGTCGGGCAGGTCAAACGGTGTGTGTTGAGAAAGGGTAATCATGTAGGCAAAAAATGGTTGCTTGTCGGCCGCTAACTTGTCGACGCCCTGATCAAAAAAGCTTTTATCGGATAGGCCCCAACCAACAATATCGTCTAAATTAAAGTCCTTTTGCGAGTAAAACCGCTGATAGCCCTGTCCAGGATAAACACTGGCCCGATTCCAAAACGAGGCATTGTTGGCGTGAAGCGCGGCCGTAAAGTAGCCGCTTTGCTTGAGTTGGCTGGCCAAGGTTTGGTATTTGCGTTGGGGGTACTCAAAAAACAACACCCGGTCTTGCAGCGGCAACATCGAGTTTTCGGTGGTAAACTCGGCATCGACCGTATGGCCAGGCCCTATCACGTAGTAATAGTGGGAGAAGTAGAGGCTATCTTTAGCGAACTTATTGAGGTTGGGGGTAATTTCTTGCTCACCCACCTTTTTGTTAATCAAAAATCGCTCAAATGATTCCGACTGCACGAAAATAACATTCTTGCCTTTTTCCAGACCAAAGTAATTACCGGCCGTGTGCTCAGCGGGGTGGTTTTTGGCCCAGGTTTTGACGAAGTTTTTTTCGGCCGCGGTAATCGTGTGCGGGGTGGCCAGGTATTTACGCAAATCCAGCGCGCTATAGCCAATAATGCCGACTTTTTGAATCAAGGTGCCGTTGTCGTACGGGTTTGTAAAAATTTGGTCTACGGTATGTAGTTCGGTCACGTCCTGATGGACGACATAGCCCAAACCGGCCACTCCCAACAAGACACACAGCCCAATCCCGGCTAATTGCCGACGAGCGGTAAGCTTTTTAAATTTTTTCCGATCAAGGCGCCAAACTAGCCCCAAAACTATCAGCGGAGAAAGAAAGAAGGCTAGTGGTCCGGCGGGCAGGGTTTTAATGCTACCGGAAACATCTCCAGCGTAGGTCGCGTAGCGAATAGCCGAAGCCTGCAAAAAACTGCCGGAGTAGGCAAAAAACAGATATTGAGCCACAAAAGCCAGGCACAAAATTAATTCAATAACCGACAGATAAATATAGCGCCACCGGCGGGTGCGGATAAAAACCACCGGCCCAAAAAAGAGGGCAGTTAGCCCAACGTTCATAACAATCATTCGATGCAGGAAGGGTAGTGTCAGTCCAAGCGTCCAGGCGTTGAAAACCAGCGTCTGGGCGAAAAAAGTCGCCCCCAAAACCAAGGGCGGCCAGTGGCTACGCGCCCAACGCCAGAGCCGATTTGTGGTTTCGGCCAACATTTTGACGCCCATTTTCGGATATTGCATTAACTTTTTTTGATAATCACCTTGCGGTGGGGGTCAACTCCAGTGCTTTCGGTTTCAATCCCCTCTATCTCGGAGATAGCCATATGCACTACTCGCCGCTCGGCGGCATTGAGCGGCCCTAGGGTTTGGCTCTTGCCCGTAGCTGCTACCTCCTCGGCCATAGTTTTGGCTTTGGCCGACAAAGTTTCGGCTCGCCCTTTTTTGTAGCCGGCCACATCAAGTGAAATGAGGGCTCTTTGCCCCGTATGATTAGATACCATTTGACTGAGAACATACTGAAGCGCCCGCAATGTTTCGCCGTGGTGGCCGATCAGCTGACCGCTGTCGGCAGTGGCAACGTTAAATTCGGTCCGATCGTCGGCTTCACTAATTTCGATTTCGCCGTTAATACCAAAAAAAGCCAACAACTCCTCCAGCTTAACCTTGGTGTAAGCGAGAGTGTCTTGGTCCACTATTTTTTACCCTTCGACCCCGCCTCGATCTCTTTAACGTCTTGGCCCAACAAAACCTTTTGCTGCAAAATAGCTACCAAACTCGATGCCACAAAGTAGAGCGCTAAGGCCGCCGGGAAGGTGTAGGCAATAAAGGCCGAAAATAGTGGCAAGACGATGGCGGTGGTTTGGAACATTTGCTTTTGCTGCGGGTCCGGGTTTTTGGGCATTAGCTGCTTGCCCTGGAAGTATTGAGCGCCGCCAGAAATCAAAGCCAGCACTAAGTTTTTACTCTTGGTTAAGTCGACCACATTGAACAAAGTTGGCTTAAAGGTTTTAAGGGCAATCAGCCGCTTAATTTCCGGTAAAGTTTTAATAAAACTATAAGAAAGATGCTCGATCTCCCCGTGCGTTAAAACGTGGCGCAACACGGCAAACAAGGCAATAAAAATCGGCAGCTGGAGGAAAAGCGGCCCCAGGGAAGAAAACGGGCTAACCCCACGTTCTTTATAAAGCTCCATAATCATTTGGGCCTCTTTTTGCTTGTCGCCCTTGGCTTGCTCTTTAACTTTTTTCAGCTCAGGTTGAATCGTTTGCATGACGCGCTGAGAATGCAGCTGCTTTTTAAGCATCGGCCACAGAGCCAAACGGGAAAGGACTGTGAAGATAATAATGGCTACGCCGAAGTCATGGCCCGGCACCACCGCCACAATTAAGGCCAGAAGGTTAAAGAGGGGCTGAATAAGGATAAGGGTAAAAATATTCATTAGTCTTTAGGGGTCGCTTGAGCTTGGCTGAGCGCCTTTTTTAGCTCGGCCGCGACGGTTGCAACCGGCGTTTGGCTCAAGTCGTCTCGGACATATACTACCAGATCTAGCGGCGCAGCGAATTTCGGCCACAGCGTCTGGAGCTGATCGGTCAGTTGCCGCCGAATTTTATTACGCACCACCGCTTTTTTAGAAATTTTCTTGCCAACCACTACCACAGCTCGAGAATCGGTCGAATTATTCCTTAGCACCCGCACAAAAAGCCCCGAGCCGTTACCGCGCGATCCGCGATTGTAGACTCGGTTGATATCGGCTGTTTGGCGCAGCCGCCGGTGAGTGGGTAGAGCCACGGCTAAACCGTGAGCTCGGCTCGCCCTTTGGCTCGGCGCCGTTTAATGACTTTTTGTCCGCCAGCACTCGCCATCCGTGCCAAAAATCCGTGGCGTTTGGCTCGTCGGCCCTTTTTTGGTTGATAAGTTCGTTTCGGCATAACCCAAGAAGTCTATCCTATCCGACGATAGATTTCTAGTGTAGTCTTGGCCATTTTAGCCCAGGAATATTTGGCGGCTTGTTTGGGCCCAGCTTTTCGCAGCTGCGCCAATTCTTCTGGGGTGTTTAGCAAAGCGTCAATTTCTTCTGCAATATTGTCGACATCCATCGGATCAAAATAGATCGCCGCCTCGCCCAATATCTCCGGCAGGCACGACGCGTTAGAGGCAATCACCGGCGTGCCGTAACTCATAGCTTCTAGCGGCGGCAACCCAAACCCCTCGGCCAGTGACGGAAAGACAAAAAGTGCGGCTTCTTTGTAGAGCCCGGCCAGTTCGGCATCGCTTACTCGTCCGCTAAAAATAACTTTCTTATCAAGGTTAAGTTTTTCAACTTGTTCCTTGAGCTTGTCGCGAAAGGAATCCTGTGGACCGACGATGACCAGTTTTAGGTCGGACTGGGTTTGGAGGATTTTCGGCAGCGCCTCAATTAGGGGGCTGAGATTTTTATTCGGATAAAAATTGCCGACGTATAGTAAAAAAGGTTTCTCGACTTTGATCTTGCCTGGTTTGTTGGCTAATTTATCGGCCGCCAAATAAGTCACAGTAATTTTGCTAGGATCGATGTGAAAACGGTGCGCTAAATCGATGGCCGTAAACTCTGTGTCGCAAATTACCTGCTCGGCTTCGGCTACCGCATGTTTCACAACTTGTTTCATTACCACTTGCTTGGCCGAGTAGGCGAACCGATCGGCGAAGCCACCACGGGCGGTGTTGAAATCCAACAGTGTTAAATCGTGGATCGTTACGACGTATGGGTCGGCGTAATTAAGCGGGACGGTGAAGTGGGGGAAATGGACGAGGCCTGGTTTTAATTCCTGAATGATAGACGTCAGCTTGGTTTGGTTGGCGGCGCCATACGGCTCGATGTTCACTTCGGCTTTTTTAAAGTTTTTAGCTTTGGGCTTAAACTTCTCCCAGTCTTTTTTTTGCACCAAAACGGTGTAGGAATTAGTCTTGTCGAGCTTTTCCAACTGCTCAAGCAGCTTCAGGCTGTAGCGACCAATGCCGGTCCAGCCAATCATCCGCCCATCAAAGACGATATGTTTAGGCATCAGTTGAACTGGTTGGTGATCGGAAAGTCGTTACTCGAGGCGTAGTAGGAGTTGATGGTGTCGGTTTTGGTAACCTGGCCGTTTAGGTCCAAAACGTCGCGGTAAAACACGGTGTGCGAAGGCACCGCTTCATTCCAGCCCGAGCCATTAGCCGGGGAAACAAAGTAGGGCCCGCGGATTTGCCCGGAGGCGACCTTGGTTCCGTAGTAGTCGAACTTCAGAGTTGTTCCGTCCAAAATAGTTTGGATCAGAATGTAATGGCCGGTATTGTTTTGGAATTTCAAATCGGCTTGGGGATAGAAAATGGTGGCGTCAACGCCGGGCACGCCAAAAGGCGCCGTGTAGTAGCCGACAGCGTAGGAGTGGTTGTGCCGTTCGTCGATGGGAAATCCAGAAAGTAGCGCGGCGCGGTAGGCGGTAGAGGCCACCTGGCAGAGTCCGCCGCCGTATTGAAACTCCTCGTGATTGCCCACGATCACCAAGGCCGGCGTGTAGCCTTCGGCCGGGCCGACGTCGCCCAAAATCGCTCCAAACGAAAACTGTTCACCGGGTTTGAGCAAGACGCCGTTAAACTTGGCGGCACCGACTCGGATATTGGTCATGCGGGCAGTGGGGGAGCCAGGGAAATAAGTTATGCCTTCGGCAATTAGCTCGTTGATGCCGAGATTGTTTAGGCTTTGCTCGGTAACCTCCGGTTTAGCGACCGCAACCTTGAGTGTAATCTGCCGGCTACCGGAGTTTTCTAACGAGTTGGTAATTGCTTTAACCGAACCTGCCTGATCCAACGCGATGCCGTCTCGACTGGGCTGGAAAACCACCGCTCGGCCGCCTTGGATGCTAAGCTGCGCATTTTGGCCGGCCTGATTGACCTGGCCTGCGACGGTAGAGACGTAAGCAGCCACGGCCGAAGGGTCAATTGTCACCTCGGCCGATCCAGTATCGGCCCGGAAATCATCTAGCGTTAAAACGCCTAGTTCGTGTACCGTCCCGTCGGCCACGCGAATCCAGCCGACGATTTGGTTGGCGTCAACGGTATAGGTGGCCGAGTTAACTTTTAGCGTGAGCGGACCCTTTAAAAACTCGGCGGCTTGGTCTTTGGCGTTGGCCAGAGTTGATTGGTCGATTACCGGGTTCATTTGGTAAACCGGCAAATCAACTGGGTCGGCGCTGGCCATAGCCAAACTATTTTTGATTTTTTGGGTGGCCAGGCCCAAGTCGAGCCGGGTGCCGACCACCGAAGGCTTGACGCTGACTGATCCGCCGGAAAGGTTAAGTGATGCATCACTGACCGGCTGGTCAATGTTGTCGGCGGCGGTTAAAAGCAGGGGGGTGAGTTGTTTGATGTCGAAGTTGTAGGCTGCCACGTTGGTCGGGCGGGAAAATAGGGCCCGCAGGCGAGAATAGGTTTGGTCAAACCAAGAACCTTGGCGGCCGTAGGCGAAAGCGGTGTCGACCGTTCGGTTGACGTCGTATTTAAAGTCCAGGCTAGAAATTGGCACCAGAATCGAAGATTGGCCGTAGCGCAGCGCCAGTTGTTGAGTCTGGAAATTATTAACTTTAGCCTGGATAACTTTGGCGGCGTCGGCCTTGCTCATGCCACCCAAATAAATCCCGGCACCGGTCACGCCCGGCACAATTTTGGCGGCGTAAATTTGCTCAAACCCAACTAGACCAAGCCCGGCAATAAGAATAATTCCAACCACCACTGCCGCTAACTGCGGAATATTAACTCGCCGCGGGGCTGAGTGCTCCTCCTGCGGCTGGTCGATCGGCAAACTGTCCGGCAACCCGTCTTTTTTCGGCATAACAATCTTTATTATAGATAGAGAAGTGCTACTACGTCCAACAGATTGCAGTTATGTTAGAATTGGGGGTGACAAGGGGGTAAAATAAAAGCTTCAAAAAGCCCATGATCAAACGAATTTTTAAGAACAAAGTGGCCTGGGTGGTACTCGGGATTTTGGCGGTGGGGCTCGTGGCCGCCGCACTTTGGGTTAAACATCAACAGACAGTTCGAAGAGCGGCCGTGAAAACGGACCATCCGGGGGCAGGGGCCGCCGGGGTTGGTTCATCGTCTACCGCAGGATCTGGTAGCCCATCGTCACCGACCTCAACTAGCCCCCAAACAACTTCCACGGGCTCTCCAACCTCTTCGATCGGCAAGCCCTCCGGCCAGCTGTTAAGCAACCACACCGTCAGCTTAAGTGGCAACTCTAGCGAGGAATCGGCTTGTCAAACAGTTGCAGGTGCTACGTGCGATATTCGATTGACTGGCCCAAATGGTACGGTCAAAACCCTAGGCGCTAAGGCGGTTGATGCGAACGGTAGCGCAATCTTCGATTGGAACGCTGCATCCGTTGGTCTATCTCCGGGAAAATGGACGGTTGAGGCGGTGGCAAGCAAGGGCGGAGATACTGAAGTCTCTCAACCAGACTATCTGCAGGTGAATTCATGAAAAAATTTTGGCGGCGAGTAGGCGTATTTCTGGGCGTTGCAGTTATCGGCTTGTCGTTCGGGGCCGGTAAGGCCTCTGCCTACACCAACAGTCGCTTGATGAATGACAGCGTATTCGACCGAGTTGGCTCGATGAACGCAAGTCAGATCCAGTCGTTCCTAGCATCAAAAGGACCATGTCTTGCAAATTACTCAACGCCAAATTTTCACTGGGATGGCTCAACTTGGCATTACGGCGACAGCAACTGGGATAATTCTGGGCCCGCAAATATCTCTGCGGCAACGGCAATATCTCAAGCCGCCAACTTCTGGGGCTTCAACCCGCAAGTCATTATCGCGACGATAGAAAAAGAGGAAAGCTTGGTTTCCGGCACTAGCTGCGATGGCTGGCGTTACAACTCTGCGATGGGATATGCCTGTCCAGATTCGGGTGGTTGCAACTCACATTATGCTGGTTTTACCCGCCAGATTTTATGGGGCAGCTGGCAGCTGAAATTCAATAAAGAGCGCTCGATTGGCAACACAGCGTGGGATGGTGACGACAACATTACCTACGTCGGCTACATGACACAAGGTAGCTTCAAACGTTGCGGCAGTTGCGCAACCAATTCATATGATGGCTATGCCACTATCGACGGTCAGTCGATTTACTTAGAAAACGGTACTACAGCCTCCCTTTATACCTACACCCCTCACCTCAATCAGAGTTTTCCTGGTATTTTCGAAAAGTGGTTCGGCTCAACCTATGGGCTGGATTACGCTTGGGATTTTGTCGGCGTAGATGTCTCAACCGGGTCATCTCATGTCCGGGGCAACCAGCAAGCTACGGTAACAGTCACGGCGCGTAATGTTGGCAATCAATCTTGGTCTAATTCCAACTTCCCAGTTCGTTTGGGGACTTGGAGCTCTACCAATCACAATAGCGCTCTGTATGACTCTAGCTGGGTTGGGCCGTATCGACCGGCGACCCTCAACCAATCAACTGTCTTACCAGGTGATACTGGAACCTTCACTTTCAAAATAAACCCACCGAATATTAACGAGACGTATGATGAAAGATTCAACCTTGTGGCCGAGGGCTCAACTTGGTTCAACGATCCTGGGTTCGACTTACATTTAATTATCGACCCCAGCTATTACCGCTGGCAGATGGTGTCTCAGTCCTCCAGCACCGGAACCTTTGAAATGACCCCAGGAAGTTCTTCCACCTTCACCTTGGTCGCGAAAAACACCGGCAATGTTACCTGGACCAACAACACAAACCCGGTCCGCCTTGCTACCTGGAATCCCACCAACCGCCAAAGCGCCTTCTATGATTCGTCCTGGATCTCACCAGCCCGCCCGGCGGTAATGCAGGAGTCGTCGGTTACCCCCGGCAACAATGGGACGTTTGTTTTTACGGTTCACGCGCCAACAACGGAAAGGCTTTACACTGAGAGGTTTAACTTGGCCATGGATGGAATCTCATGGATGGACGACCCATGGATGGAGTTCGATGTTCAAGTCGACAAGGGGTTGCGCTGGCAGATGGTGTCCCAGACTTCCAGCACTGGCAGTTTCGCCTTTTCTGCTGGGTCAACCGCTCAACTAACATTGGTCGCGAAAAACACCGGAATCGTCACATGGACTAATAGTTCAAACCCCGTCCGCTTGGGCACCTGGAATCCCACCAATCGCCAAAGCGCCCTCTATGATTCCTCCTGGATCTCACCAGCCCGCCCGGCGGTGCTTCAGCAAGCCTCCGTATCCCCCGGCCAAAATGGCACGTTTGTCTTCACGATTCACGCGCCCTCACAAACCGGCAATTTTACAGAACGGTTCAACTTAGCTATGGATGGCGTAGCCTGGATGGTCGATCCATGGATGGAATTCGATATTGCGGTACATTAGGTAGGTGAGATCTTTACTCAGATTCGCGTCGAACAAATACAGCCAAAACGGCGAAGATGGGATCTTGGCGGAAATATTTAAAAGGTTGGGGGTAAAATCCGGCTGGTTTGTTGAATTTGGTGCCTGGGACGGCAAACATATGAGTAATTCATATACACTTCTCGAATCGGGGTGGAGGGGGGTTGATATTGAGGGGGAGCCCGAACGTTATCAAGACTTACTTAAAACAGCCGCCAAGTTTCCAGGCAAAC
>CAYZIN010000013.1:0-21249 GCA_964478595.1 uncultured Candidatus Saccharibacteria bacterium
ACTAGACATTGGCTCGGCAAACGGCGGTATTGTCGTGAACGCGGACAACATTGCCTTAACGGTCGCACCTTCGGCCGATGCGTTGTCCTCTACAACCAGCTCGGGCTCGGGATTGGAGGTTCTAAGCACCGGTCTAGCTATGTTGCAAGGCTGCAGCGATACTCAAATTCTTAAGTGGAACGAGACCAGCGACGTTTGGGCATGTAATGCTGATGCGACTGGTAGCAGTACTTTGGCCGGCGCCTACACAGCTGGGTCGGCAGGTGACCAGACGATTACGCTTTCGACCGCAAACGACTCAATAATCATCAGCAACCCATCGTCCTCCGGCACCGGCTCTACTTTCTTGTTCAAACTAGACAATCTTGCTGGCACCGATAAAACTGGATTACTCATCACCTCAGCCGCCTCCGGCATGACCAACGCCATAGACGCGAGCGACGCCGACATTGTTAACGCGCTAAACGTCGGCGCCAACACCATTACCGGCGCTGGCTACTTGGTAACCTCCACGGCCTCTGGCTTAACGGTCAATTCGACCTCGGCCGACCTGGCTCTGACTACCACGACTTCAGGAAACATCACCGTGACCCCAGGTGGAGCAGGAGACTTCAACGTAAATATTGACGCCGACTCAGTTGCTAGCTTCACGGCTACAGCCGTACCGGCAATCGACATGGTAACCATTACGAACGCAGGCCAAGCTGTTACCAGCTCTGGCGTAAGCGCCCTGCAGATCACCTACGCCGGTGGCACAGGCGCCGTTGAATCAAGTGGTGAACGGATTGACTTAACGGCGGGAGGTACTGCCGCATCAACCTGGAACGCACTTCGAATAACGACCAGTGCTCCAGCAGCCGTTGCCATGACTGAAAATGGCTTAAAGATTGAGGGTGCAGCTGCTGGGTCAACCTCAACCCTCAATGGTGTGTTTCTTGCCAACGTCACTGGCGGTACCGGTAACGAATATGGGTTCCATGTTGGGACTGGTTGGGACGCCGGCTTAGTCTTCGACGATACCACCCCAACCATCAAGCTTAATGCCACCGACAACACTGCTGCTTTAAGTATCATCGACAGTTCGTCTAACAACTTGGTTCAGCTAAGAGACTTAAGCACTAACTTTGGGGCTGCCATGACGTCAGGAGCATTCATTGGCCGCAACTCCTACTACGACCAAGAGTTCAACGTTTTCCGCACCGCCTATACTAGGGTTTCCGTTACCACTAACAGCGACCGTTGTCGGGGTGATTTCGGTAGTTCCTTTACGGCAGCTTCTTGTACGGCGGGTAGCGGTAACGTCAGTGTGAGTTCAGTTGTGGGATTATCCGCAAGCGCAAACGGTTGCACATATAGCTCCACAGCCACGGCACTTAACGGCTTTGAATCGATTCTGGCAACCTCTACAACGACCGCCACAAACGCGGCCTCCTGCCTAGAGTACGACGGGGCTGGTGCTGCTACCTCCCACAAGATATTCGCGGCTAACAACTTGCCGGTAATAACCATGAAAGTCCGGCCCAGCAACGTAAATACCAACACCAACGACAGGGTGTATGTTGGATTGAGTGATTTGGCGGCGGCGCAGGCTGGCATGCCGTCGAACGGTATCTTCTTTAGTAACTGCACAACCTACAGCACAACCACTCCGACTTGCCCTGCAACTGGAACGCCAACTTGGCAAGGATTTGTGGCCTCGGGTGGATCGCTGGTTGGAAGTATTCAAAGTTGTAGCGCCGGTGCCGAAACCGGAAACATCAACACGACCAACTTTAACTATCTAAGAATAGAAGTTAGATCTAACTCGGACGTTCATTTCTTTGTGGACACAGATACGACAACTGGAATTACAGAAACAGAATGTGGAACAGGAGTTAGTAGCGCCGGACCCGGAGCAACCGCATTGGGGATGATGCTTGAGGCAAACGTCAACAGCAACATTGCCTCAACTGAAACCTTAGACGTTGATTACTTTAGAGTCTGGCAGGACGATCCGGCTGGGGGTGGCGGTACATCGACGGACTCCACAACCGCGAATGATACCAGCGCGCCTCCTTTGCAAACCGATTCAACATCTAGCAGCGGCCAAGACTCGACGAATGCTATTTTGTCTGAGCTAATGGCCCAGACCGATCCAGACGTTCAAAACACCGCCGACAGAATCGATACAACCTTGTTGGTCGCAAAGGGAGCCCTGGTAGCTCCGCAAGTAGTGACCGATAGGTTAAAGACTAATTCGTTAGAGGCGGCCACTGGTAAGGATATTACGCTTAAACCAGGTGATGGAGGGAAGATTGCGGTGCAGGATTCGACCGGTACTCAAACCGCCACGATCGATAGCGCCGGCAATGCCAACTTTAATGGTAGCGTCAGTGCCGATCAGCTAAACGGTAATCAGGTGATTGGTACCGACATTGGCCAACGTTATTACACGAACGATTCGAGTATCGAGGTTGGCGACCTCGTGTCGGTCGATCCGTCACTTGATCACGGCGTCAAAAAAGCCTCTGGGCCGAACGACCCAGGACTTGTCGGCATCGTCTCGACCGGACCGGGCTTGGTGGTGGGTGATACGCAAGACACGGGAACCGAAGTGATTGTAGCGGCTTCTGGGACGGTCTCGGCCAAAGTTAATACCGAAAACGGTCCGATTGTGGCAGGCGACCCATTAACGTCGTCTTCGACCGCTGGGGTGGCTATGAAAGCAACTGGAAACGCGCCGATCATTGGCCGGGCGATCGATAGCTACAACGGCGACGGGATTGGCCGGGTTCTAACCGCGGTTAACGGCAGTACCGGAACCAAAGATCTCAGCACCGAGCTGCAAAGCGTCTCCGATCGCGTGACTCAGCTTGAGCAAAAGGTTGATGGGACGACCACTCAAAGCTCGACCGACCAATCGTCTTCGTCCGACCAGCAAACACTTCAGAACCTAAACGTCCAAAATGAGACCGTGGCGATTGACCTCAATGTAGTTGGAACACTCGAGGTTGGCGGAGCATTAACAGTTGGCGGCCCGGCTGAGTTTAAAGCGCCGAGTACCTTCGAACAGCTGGTAGCTTTCGTTGGCAATGCCGTCTTCCACGGCAACGTCACGTTTGATAAGCCGCCGACCTTTGCCACCGACACCGCCGGATTCGCAGTCGTTAAAACGAACGAGCAAACGATTCACATTAACTTCAAGACCGAATACGGTCAGACCCCGGTTGTGACATCTAGCGTAACGAACGGTAAGTTCGCTAGCTTCTCGGTTAGTAACGTCACCACCAAGGGCTTTGATATTACCCTGCAGAATCCAGCGGTCGAAGAGATCGACTTCAACTGGATCGCAATCATTTCCCAAAACCCGGTTACCTCGACGAATCAGCCTCAACCGTAAGCCGATAAACTACTGCCATCCCGAGGTTGAAGTGCTGTTTTTGCTCGACCCTTAGACCAAGTTTTTTGAAACTCGCTTCAAGTTTAGGAAGCGAAAAATCTTTGACATGCACTCCATGCCAAACGCGCCCCCTGAACTTTTCCCAGACGCCGAAGATTAAACGAAACAGCCAGTTGCCTGAATCGACCTCGATAATCATCGTGCCACGCGTTTTAACGACGCGTTTAATCTCGGCAATAGCCTGATTAATATCCCGCAGGTGCTCAATGACTTCTGTACAAATTACAACATCGAATGCCCTGTCCTTGAAGGGAAGAGAGTGGGCGTCAGCTACTTTTAAACTCAACCCAGGGTAGAGTTTTTGTCCATATTCGACAGCTTCCCCGTAGAGATCAACTCCCGTAATTTTGGCTTCTCGCCTAGCCTTGGAGATTTCATGGGGGAACCAGCCAGAGTTGCAGCCAACATCCAGGATTGTCTCCGGGTTTCTGGGCAGAAGGTTTGAAACCGCCTCGATTTTGCCGGCGTGCCACAGCATCTGCAACCAATTCTGTCGTTGGTAATAATCCACCGGCACCTGCTTAAGTACCCGTTCCAATTTGGCGTCAACTTGGGTGGCCATATACAATCATTGTAATGCTTGGAGGATGGAAGAAACTATTGCTGTTGCTACTAGGCAGCCTGGCGCTGAGCTTTGCGCTGTACGGTTACTCACTTAAGGGCGGCTTCGTTCGTGATGACTTACTCTATGCGCAGCAGCCGCAATTGTACTCGGCTGCTTATCTGCCGCATATCTGGACTCAGGCCTATGTTGCCGCTAATCCAACCATCGGAGTTTATCGTCCGCTAAGCTTAATGACGCTGTCGCTAAACATGGTTTTCTTTGGCGTCTCAACCTTAAGCTTTCACCTTGTAAATATCCTGGTCAACGGCCTGATTATTTGGCTAGTTTTTCTAGTCGTAAATAGCTTATTTGCAGACGAAACCTTGGCGGGGTTGTCGGCATTGTTATTTGCTTTTATGCCAATTCACGTCGAAGCGGTGGCCTTTATAAAATCCAGAGACGAGCTGCTAGCTACTTTATTTGGGCTGCTGGCCTGGTTAATTTTTATCAAGGCTACGAGCAAGCCAAAGGTTAATAACTGGTTAGTTTGGTTAAGTGGCCTGGTTTTCACTTTGTCTGTTCTCTCGAAAGAAACCTTATTTATCCTGCCCGTACTTTACTTCTCGGTTTGGTGGCTGCAAAAAAGACCCCATATTAAAACTATGTTGAAAGCCGCAATCCCTTACGTAGCGTTTAGCCTCGGCTATATGTGGGTGAGGTTTAAAGTTTTGGGCAGTTACGCGTTTGGTAGTGACACATCCACGTTTGTGATTAACCCGCTAAGAACCGCCAATTTTACGACCAAATTCTCGACCGGCCTGAAAATTTTGTTTCTCCTTTTTGGGAAAGTAATAATCCCCCTAAAACTTAGTGCTACCTATAACTTTAATCACATCAAACTGATCAGTTCACCTTTTAGTTCTTGGCAGGCTATGGGTGGACTCTTGGTACTGTTGATTGCCCTAGTAATTTTGGTCAAAGACCGGACAAAACACCGACTGTTTGCGGTGGTGATATTGGCATCCATCATCCCGTATTTGATGGTATCTAAATTTGTGTTTAGTGGCGGTGAGTTGGCTGCGGAACGGTGGATCTACTTTCCTTCGGTAGGCATTGCAATTTTGCTAGGCTATTTGATTACAAAGTTAATTAAACGAAAAGCCTGGATGGGTCTAACGCTCTTTGGGCTGGTGCTGTTAGTTGGGGGACTCCTCACGGTTAAACAAACGTTGGTTTGGTACAACGAAAAAACCTTAGCCGACAGTATGATCTCAGTTGCGCCAGATAGTGCCGTCAGCTACTTAACGCTTTCCGCCTGGCAAAGCGACAACGGTGACTACGAAGTGGCCGAACAGTCAGCGCTTAAGGCCCTGTCGATTTATTCTAAGGACCCACAGGCGCTGTATGCGTTGGGCGAGATTGAATACAACCGCCAGAATTATAAGAATAGTGAGCACTACCTTTTAACCTCCATAAACGATCAGAACGATACCACCGACCTGCCGACCCTGGTCGCGCTGTGCAAGACCTTTGCCAAAGAAGTTAGATATCAGGACAGCCTAAGGTGTATTGGTGACGCGGCCCGCAAGTTTCCAAATGACCCCAGGGTTGAATTTATTCTGGCAGTTGATTATTACAAACTGGGAGAGCTTTCTGTGGCGCGGCAACATTGGGACTGGGGGGTTGACTATAAACTTGGTCGGCCACTGACTGACTCGGAAAAGAATCAAACCCTGCGGGATTTCTAGTGAAATATAAAGTCAGCAAACAAACACTTGGGTTAGTAGCGGCTATTGCCATAGCCCTGATTGCTATGTCTGCATATTTGTCCAGCTATCTCGGAATTGTCCATACATATACGGTAAAAGTTAATTTACCCTTTGGCGACTACGCCAAGTCGGTAACACTGCGAGTTTCTAAGCTAGCACAGCTTCCCCAGGATGAAAGCCCTCAGGTTTTTACCATTGGGGACGCGAGCAAGTTGCCGGATGATCCGTTCTTTAGCGAAGCCGAAAATGGAGACGAATATCTCGTTTGGCAGAAGAATCAGCTGCGCATTTTGTTTCGGCCGTCGGCCAACTCTATTGTCAACGAGCAATCTGCTTCGTCTGGCTTGCAGCCTGGTTTAAGTCAGTAGCCGACACGAAGCCGAAGAATTTTAAGGGAGCTCTCCCAGAAGATGCCGAAGGTCAACTTGGATTTACCGGTTGTCCGTTGGGCAAATGTAATAGGGATTTCTGCTACGGTAAATCCCAGCTGTTGAGCGTAATAGGCGGTTTCGGGTAGGAAGACATAACCCAGTGAGTCGAGGGGGTTCTGCAGGACCCTAGCAAGAGCCTCGGGCTGCCAACAACGATAGCCGCTGGTAACGTCCTTAGTTTTTAGGCCAAGGATTATTCGAGCGTAAAGGTTGGCGGCTCGGCTCAGTATTCTCCTACAGGACTCCCATTGTTTAACTTGTCCTCCAGGTGTGTACCGTGAGCCAATAACTAGGTCAGCGTTGCCCGAGACAAGGCGAGGAATCGCGCGAGGGTCGTGGGACAAGTCGGCGTCCATTTGAACTACGCGGTCGGGTTTGTGTTTCAGGGCAGCTTTGAGACCGACCACAGAGGCAGTGCCGTAACCGCTTTTCTTGTTGCGATGGATAATCTCTATTGGATATTTTCCTACCAATCTGTCGAGAATCTTGGCGGTGCCGTCCGGTGAATTGTCATCAACGGCTATCAGGGTAATTTCCATTTTCAAAGCAAACAACCTTTCAGCTAGGCGTTCAACGTTCTGCGCTTCGTTGAAGGTGGGGGTTACGACGACGATTTTGCCTGAATGCACTAAGCTATTATACAAATCTGTTGCGAAGGATAAGGGGATTAGTTAATATGTAACAAAACAAAAAGCTTATCCAGATAGGGCGGATAAGCTGTTAATTTTTTCTGAGAGATTAAGTAAGGAGGAAAAGTGTTTAAAAAGGTAATAATTGCGGTTGTAGTTCTTCTAGCGCTGGGGGCAGCGGCCTTGGGGGCTTACAAGTATAAGAATCTCCGAGACGAAAACGCCAAGCTCAAGAACCCACAGGAACAGGCTCGGATCCAGACCGAAAACTTGGTTAAAGAGGTAGGTAATATCACCGACTTGCCGTCGGATGAGACCCCAACCGTCGCCACTGTGGCTGACGCCTCTAAGCTCAAGAACCAGGCGTTCTTCAAGGATGCCGTCAACGGCGACAAGGTGTTGATCTACACCAAGGCCAAGAAGGCTTATCTCTACCGGCCTTCGAGCAACAAGATCATCGAGATCGCCCCGGTCAATATCGGCACTGGCACTAGTTCGGCTACTCCAGCTAAGAAATAACGTTCTAAACTAAAAGCAGCCCTTTGGGGCTGTTTTTAGTTTGTTGATTAAGGCAGTCTTTTTAACTACAATCTTTACCTGGCTTGGGTCCTTAGCTCATTTGGTTAGAGCGCTTCCTTGACGTGGAAGAGGTGACAGGTTCGAATCCTGTAGGACCCACCATTTTGTTTGGACGATTAGCTCAGCTGGTTAGAGCGCACGATTCACATTCGTGAGGTCGCAGGTTCGATCCCTGCATCGTCCACCATGTGCTAAAATAACCTTAAGTTAATAGGGCAGTGATCGGGAGTAACCGCCTCGTGAGCCCCGCCGGCTGACGTTCAGCCAACAAGAGAGGTCGTAAGACAATCTGGGTGGAACCGTCCGAAGATTCGGACCCCAGAAGCTAAGCGATCTTTTTTAGTTTTTAGGAGTAGATATGTCAAACAAAACCGATTTAGAACCAATGCGCCACACCTTGGCCCACACCCTAGCGGCCGCGGTCCAGTTGATGTACCCGAAAACCAGGTTTGGAGTTGGCCCGGCAACCGATGACGGTTTTTACTACGATTTGGATCCGGGAGTAACTCTAACAGCCGAGGATTTAGCTAAAATCGAAGCCAAAATGCATGAGTTAATCAAGCAGGATTACAAGCTAGAACGCTTTGATTTGAAAATCGACGAGGCAATTAAGCGTTATCAAGCCGAGAAACAGCCATACAAAGTTGAGCTTTTGAAAGATTTAAAAACGCTTGGCACCACCAGCCAAAAAGATATAAGCACAACAGATACAGGAGTGGATAAGCTTGTTGGTAAAGTTACAACTGTCTCCTTCTACCGCTTGGGGAAATTCGAGGATTTGTGTCGGGGGCCACACCTGGAAAAAACTTCGCAGGCGGGACCGTTTAAGCTGATGCGAGTATCGGGGGCCTACTGGCGCGGCGACGAGGCTAACGATCAGCTGCAACGGATCTATGGCGTAGCCTTTGCAACCCAGAAAGAACTTGATGAACATTTGAAAATGCTCGAGGAAGCTGAGAAACGCGACCATCGCAAACTTGGGAAGGAACTCGATCTATTTACGTTTTCGGATTTGGTTGGCTCGGGTTTGCCGCTCTGGACGCCGCGCGGCACGATCCTGAGGCGCGAGATTGACCGCTTTGTTCAGGAGCTGCGAGGCGCGGATTATCAAGAAGTCGCGATTCCGCACATCACGAAGCGGAATCTCTATGAGAAAAGCGGCCATTGGTCAAAGTTCAGTGAAGAACTGTTTCGAATCACCACTCGTGAGGGCCACGAGTTCGCGATGAAGCCAATGAATTGCCCTCACCACACTCAAATTTACGCTTCTCAGCAACGCAGCTATCGCGATTTGCCGATTCGCTATCGGGAGACGACCATGGTTTACCGCGATGAGCAGTCGGGCGAGCTTGGCGGGCTTACTCGAGTTAGGGCTATTACTCAAGATGACGCCCACGTTTTTTGCCGTAAAGACCAGGTTGCCGATGAAGTTTTGAAGATTTGGAAGATTGTCGAGTCATTTTACAGTGCATTTAAGATGCCGCTGCGGCTTCGATTATCACTCCACGACCCAGCCGACACAGCGGCTTATATGGGTGATGAAAAGATGTGGAGGGAGCTTGAAGGTCAGCTAAAAAAACTGGCGGATAAAAAGGCTAAAGATTACGAAGTAGGAATCGGGGAGGCTGCATTTTATGGGCCAAAGCTCGACTTTATGGCCAAGGATGCGATTGGCCGGGAACACCAGGTCGCAACGATCCAGCTAGACTTCAATCAGCCGGAGGGCTTTGATTTGACTTGCATTAACGAGAAGAGCGAAGCGGAGCGGATCGTGATGATTCACGCTGCGATTGCAGGATCGTTCGAGAGATTTCTCTCGGTTTTAATTGAGCACTTCGCCGGCAAATTTCCGTTGTGGCTATCGCCCGAGCAAGTCCGGCTGGCGACCGTGAACTACACCAAGAAGATCACGGAGTTTGCCGAGAAGCTGAAGGTTGAAATGGAGAGAAATGGTTTGCGAGCTTCGATCGATGACAGCAACGAATCGGTGGGGAAGAAAATTCGATCAGCTGAGCTGGCAAAAGTGCCTTATACACTAGTGATCGGCGACAAAGAAGCCAAAAGTGGGCGAGTGACTCCTCGGATCCGTTCGGGCTACGGATCTGATAACCCTAAGGAACTGACGATTGGCCAGCTAATTACGGAACTAGTCAACGAAGCCCAAACCCGCGCCCCCAAATCGAGCTTCTAATGCCAAAGCCAGTAGTCGCCGTCGACATTGATGAGGTCTTGGCGCCGTGGATGGAGCACTATTTAAAGCACCATAACCTGCACCGGCCTAACAAACTCGAATGGCAAGATATGACCAGAGAAAATTTCATAGACGTCGATTTGGTCGATCATTTCTACGAGGTGACTCAGCATTTACACAAGGTAGAGCCTTTGCCTGAAGCCAAAGAGTTGCTAGAACGCCTTGCCGAGAAGTACGAACTGGTCATTGTTACTTCGCGCAGGGAGATCTTTACCGAGGTTACTCGAAACTGGATCGCTAAGCATTTTCCGGAAATTTTTAAAGATATTCTGATTGGTAATCTGGAGACGCCCAAGTCTGTGCTTTGCAAAAAAGCCGGAGCCAAGGTATTAATCGACGATAATCTCGATTTTGCTCTGGAGTGCGTGGAACGGGGTATCCGGGTATTACTGTTTGGTGATTATCCCTGGAACAAGCTGCCAGAGCTACCGGAAGGTATAACCCGCGTTAAGAACTGGGGTGAAGTCCTTTCGGAATTGCTATGAGGTTTCGGGAAGATGTCTATGCGATTGTGAAGAAAATTCCGCGAGGCCGGGTGATGACATATGGGCAGATCGCGGCCTTGTGCGGCAGTCCGCGAGCCGCACGACAGGTGGGTCAAATCGCACACTGGGGTCCGATGGGTTTGCCCTGGCAGAGGGTGGTCAACAAATCCGGTGGCCTGGCCCGTGGCTTCACTACCGGTGGAGTTGAGGCTCACAAACGGGCGCTGGAAGCAGATGGCGTTAAGGTTTCTGCCGATTACAAAGTCGATGTCGATAAGCTAATATGGTGGCCATGAGTAAGCCAATTTGTATTGCTTTTGCGACAGCGGCTGGGGTCGGCAAAACGCCGGTAGCCCATTATTTGTCGATTAATCTTAATTTGCCGATTTTCAGCAATGATTCAATCAGGACGGAGGTCCGAGAGGACAAGAGCGAACTGGATGAAGACGTCTACAACCAGCGCCGTGACGAGCGCTTAAAGCACCTGCTCAAGACTGGTCACAGTTTTATCTACGAAGCTAGCGTTGACCGGAAATGGCCTTCGCTGAAAAAAGAGCTCGAGGAAAACGGTTATCGGTTTTTTATTATCAGCTTTGATCTTTCAACAAAGTTTATTGAGCATCTTTACGACACCAAAGGTTACGGTAATCGCGAATTCTTGCCCGGCTGGATCAACGACCATCGGAATTTCCTCGAGGACTATCGGGCAGACGTCGGGTTGATGATTGACAACTCAACGTATCCCGAGCGACTCAAAAAATCGTTAGCCGGTGCCAAACAGCAGCTCTAAAATCATCGCGATTGTGGGGCCGACAGCGAGCGGTAAGTCGGACCTGGCAATAAAGATAGCCGAAAAGTTTAACGGTGAGATTATTTGTGCCGATTCGCGAACGGTCTATAAGGGCATGGACATTGGGACAGCCAAGCCGGGCAAGGAAGATCAAAAGAAGATCAGGCATCATCTTTTGGATGTGGTCGAGCCCGGGCAGCCGTTTACGGTGGCTGACTTTAAGACTAAAGCCGAAATCGCAATTAAAGACATTCACTCTAGAAATAAGTTGCCGATAATCGTTGGCGGAAGTGGGCTATACATAAGTGTGTTGTTGTACGATTTTCAACTACTGCCGCCAGCCGATGACGCATTTAGGGTCGAGTTAGAGAAGCTAACAACGCCCCAGCTTATCGAGAAACTAAACGAAATTGACCCCGAGGCTGCCGCCGCCATCGATACCAAAAACAGGCGCCGGGTGATCCGCGCAATCGAAACCGCCGGCCTGCCAAAAGTTAGACTTTCAACGTTGCGGCCAAATTGTTTGCTTATTGGGGTGAGTATGAACAAGGAAATGCTGCAACGCCGAATTGTTACGCGAGCCGATAAAATGATTGCTCAGGGTCTGGTTAATGAGGTTCGCTCCCTAGGGGAAAGGTATGGCTGGAAGAGTGAAGCTATGACCGGAATTGCATATCGGGAATTCAAAGATGCCGCTCTTGGTGATGGGTCGATCGCTGCCTCCAAAGCCAAGTTTATAAAAGGCGATATAGCTCTAGCAAAGAAGCAGATGACTTGGTTTAAGCGAGACAAAAACATCGCGTGGATTGAATCGCCAGAGCAAGCGATCGATCTGGTTAAGGACTTTTTAAGCTAAACTAAAATCATGCCGACGTTTATTACGGTCGCGATCGCCAGATTTATTTTGAACTTTAACCGCTGGTTTGGTTTTGGTGGCGGCTCAGCTCTGCCTGGGTTGGTAGCGGAAAATCTTGACCCCAAAATCTTGAAAAAGTTGTCGCGGCGGATTCCGAGGGGGTCGATTATTATTACCGGAACCAATGGCAAGACGACGACAACCAAGATGGCGGCGGAGATTTTGAGGGATCAAGGCTTTGCACCTATTACTAACTCTGGGGGTTCTAACCTTAGCCGCGGAATTGTTTCTACGCTGATCGATCATGCCACACTATTTGGGGTCCGGGGTAAGGTCGGGCTATTCGAAGTTGATGAGGCGGCTCTGCCAGCGGTGGCTGCTGCAATAAAACCAAGAGCGATCATTGTTTTGAACTTGTTTCGCGACCAACTCGACCGCTACGGCGAGCTCGACACCACGGCCAGCTTAATTGGCGGAGCGATCGCTGCTAGCTCGGCCAAGATTTATTTGAATGCCGACGATCCGCTAGTGGCCTCGTTGGCAACGTACTCGCGCAAAACCGACAAAGTTATCTATTTTGGTATTAACTCAAAGAAGTCGGTGAAGCTCAAAAACGATCATACGGCCGATTCTATTCACTGCCCGATCGATGGCAAGTTGCTCAAATATGACACGGAATTTTTTGCACACGTTGGTCACTACCATTGCCCCAGTCGAGACTTCAATCGGCCACGACCTCAAATCGAAGAAACCGGTGTCAAACTCCAGCTGCCAGGTTTGTATAACCTGTATAACGCACTCGGTGCTCTGGCTGTCGCTGATGCTTTAGGCATCGACCGAGCCCAAGCTTTACCGATTTTGGAGCAGGTTTCGGCGGCATTTGGGCGGGTGGAGCAAGTTGAAATCGATGGCAAGAAAATAGTTTTATTGCTAATTAAAAACCCGACCGGTTTTAACCAAATTATCCAAACCTTCTTTGTCGGCAATAAGGCGAAGAAAGTCTTGATTGCGATTAACGACAATTTTGCCGACGGGCGGGATGTGTCGTGGCTTTGGGATTCCGCGATCGAAGAGTTCACCGGCAAGAAACTCGATATCTCAACCAGTGGTACCCGAGCGTACGATATGGCGTTGCGGCTGAAGTACGCAGAAGTGGACTCGAACTCCGAGCTCAATTTGCAAACAGCACTGGATGATTTCGTCGCCAAAATTAAAAAAGGCGAGATTGCCTACATTCTGCCGACCTACACTGCGATGCTGGCGATTCGGCAAATGCTAAGCGGCGAAGCCAAGCTAGAAGGATTCTGGAAATGAAGCTGACGATTGGGCATTTGTATCCGCTAGAGATGAACATTTACGGCGACCGCGGAAACGTGCTGGCGCTCGTTAAGCGATTGCAGTGGCGCGGGATCGGCGTCGAGGTGAAGGAGATTGCGCCGGGCGAGAAATTTGATTTCACTAAAGTCGACATTGTGTTTGGAGGTGGCGGCCAGGACCGCGGTCAGCTTTTGATTGCCGACGACTTGCTCGCACGTCAAAAAAACCTCAGGCACGCGGCCGACGATGGAGTGGTTATGCTGCTAGTCTGCGGTTTGTATCAGCTCTTCGGACGAGGATTTACTACAAGTGATGGTCACAAGATTCCTGGTATTGGGATCTTTGACGCCGAAACGAAAGGGTCAGAACATCGGATGATTGGAAACGTTATTGTCGATTCGCCATTTGGTCGATTGGTTGGTTTTGAGAATCACAGCGGCGAAACCCTTTTGGATGAAGATCAAAAGCCGCTCGGGGAAGTTATCCAGGGTTTTGGGAACGACTATGTCTCAAAAAAAGAGGGGGCGGTTTATAAAAACGTGTTTGGCACTTACTTACACGGGTCACTTTTGCCCAAGAACCCTAGCTTTGCCGACCGTCTAATCCTGACTGCCCTACAACGTCGCTACGGCGACAAGATTAAGCTTAAGCAACTCGACGACGCGTTAGAGCTTAAAGCTTCTGAGATAGCTTCAAAACGTCCTCAATAAGGAACCAGCCTGCCGACTTTGGTCAACAGACTGGTGAAAGCGGTTGGACTCCGGGCGAAGCGGCACTGGCTGCTTTAGCACACACCGCTTGGCCGGTCGGAAATTCCTTTGTTCTATCCGCCGGCCTCATCGTGATCACAGCCTTTGCGCTGGTAGATGAACACCCGGGATCCTACCGCATTACTCCTGAGGAATGTAGTGATTTCGGGGGATCAATTTCAGTGCAGGTAGCACTTAGCTTTTACTCGATAGTCCCGAAACCTTCGACTCCTCCCCGGAGCCCGGAGTACCACTCGAGGAAAGGTGCCTACTCCCGGCCACTAGGTAATTATAGCAACCAAAAAACCGGCACGAAGCCGGTCTTTTGGTTTAGGCGACATTTATTTCAGGTTCTTGCGAGCCCGATCCAAAATGTCCTTTGCCATATCGCGACCACCCAGACCGAAGGCCAAACCACCAGCTAAAGCCACCATCACGACGATGGCGGTAAACAAGCGGTCCAAGAAAAGAGTGTTAACTCCCAACTGGGCCAGAGCCGTAAAGATCACGATCGCAACGATCGTGTAGCGAGAAAAGTCACCCAAAAAATGAGCGACCCTACTGCCAAGAGCTCTAGCGGCTTCGGTAACTACGCGACTGGTCAGATCAGCTACGACTACACCCACAAACACCACGGCGGCCGCCGCCAAGACGTTAGGGACGTAAGCCAAAAGCTTAGTGACCACATCGTTCACTTTCTCTAGGTGGGCAATGGTTAATGCCTGAAGTAAGAAAACGATAATAAAGAACCATTTAACCAAATCACCCAGCAAATCAGCCAACTGATAGTTGCCAGAGAAGACTTTGTCGAGGCCAACTCGTTTGCTCAAAGCACCCAAATTCAGTGCCTTTGCAGCGCGAACCACGATCATCTTGAGAATCACCCCAACCACTACGCCGAAAACGAACACGACGACGGCGGCAAGAATGTCCGGGACGCCAGTAAGCACACTGTGCACTGCGTCACCAACACCGCTACGGACGGAGTCGGACCAAACCGAAACGTTACTCATACTCTCTCACCCCCTCTCCTGATAAGCGTTAGCTAATTTGTACGCCGGTTATGCTTGATTGTCAAATCTGTTGGCCCTGCATGAGATTAAGCATAAGTGGTACAATGCGCGTTGAATGAAAGCTAGAAAGCCGCAAAACGATTTACTCAAAAAAGTGGCCGAGGCGCCCGCCGATGTATTGGAGGGCACGATCGAAATGGCCGAGCAGCTTGGCAAAAACTCCCCGCCAGCAAAGTTAGTGGCCGAAGGGCGAAGCTACTGGCATATGCTTGGACCCGGTTTAACCACCGGTGCGTCGGACGACGATCCGTCGGGGATTGCTACCTATTCGCAAACCGGCGCTCAATATGGGTTTCGATTGCTTTGGCTAGCCCCGCTAACTTTTCCGCTGATGGCGATCGTTCAGGAAATGTGCGCCCGCATAGGATTGGTAACTGGCCGCGGACTAGCCGGCAATATTCGGGCTCACTTATCACGGCGGACCCTATACGTCAGTGCTTTATTGTTGTTTGCGGCCAACACCTTCAACCTTGGTGCCGATCTTGGAGCGATGGCGAGAGGAGTTCAGCTGATTCGTCCGACTTTGAGTTTTCCGTGGGTATTGGTCGGTTTTGCTTTCTTGAGTTTGCTGCTGCAAATTTTTACACCTTATGTCAAATATGCTCGTTACCTGAAGTGGTTGGCTTTAATCTTGCTGGCCTATGTCGGTTCGTCCTTAATGGCACACTTGAATTGGCATGAAGTAGCAAGGCACGCCGTTATACCTTCGCTATCGCTAAACAAAAATATGCTGCTTTTGGTAGCGGCTATTTTAGGAACGACCATCTCTCCCTACTTGTTTTTTTGGCAGACTTCTCAGGAAATCGAGGAACAGATTCTGCAAGGCAAAACCACAATTCCTTCACGTTTAGGTGCCGATAAGGCCGATGTTAAAAGTATGCGTATTGATGTGTGGAGCGGCATGTTTTTATCGAACTTGGTTATGTTTTTTATTATCGCGGCCTGCGCGGCGGTACTTTTTACTCACGGCATTACCAACATCACCTCGGCCTCTCAAGCCGCCGAGGCCCTTCGGCCCTTTGCTGGCGGTGCAACGTATTGGCTATTCGCATTAGGGATTATCGGCACCGGATTGCTGGCGGTGCCGGTTTTGGCTGGTTCGGCGTCTTATGCTTTGTCTGAGAGTTTTCGGTGGAGCGAAGGGCTTTATCGAAACCTCAAACACGCCAGGGCGTTTTATGGCATCATCATTTTTTCGTTGTTAATCGGGCTTGGATTGAACTTTATTGGGCTCAATCCAATTCGGGTTTTAATCTACTCGGCCGTAGGCAACGCCATTGTCTCGCCGATCGTGCTCTATGCGGTTGTGAAGCTAAGCAGCAACCCGAAAGTTATGGGCGAGTGGGTCAATAAACGCACTACAACGTGGATTGGTTGGGTCATTGCCGCAGTGATGTTGGTGGCTGGATTGGGTGCAATCTACTCCTTATTTTGAGCCATTTAGAATCAATATTTTCGTCAGCACCATAAGAATTTCGATGTAATGAATACATCTTTTTTGCGTCGTATGGTTAGTTTGCTATAATCGCTCGTAGAAGTAGTGGAGGCTGTAAGAGTTGTTCGATCAACTATTTGGCTCAAAGACTCGCGTCAAGTTGCTGAGTTTGTTTTTGAACAACCCGGGCCGAGCTTATTATGTCCGCGAAATTACCCGTAAAATTGACGAGCAGATCAATTCAGTTAGGCGTGAGCTGTCGAATCTTTTAAGCATTGGATTAATTAAATCTAGTACTCAAAACAACCGGCTCTACTACGAGGTCAACGAGAAGTACCAATACTTTCCCGAAATGCGCAAGATTTTTGGCAGCATGAAATCCACCAAAACCAAGGCGCTTAAAAGTACTCGCGAGGAAGAGGAGATTGTTTCCAAACTGCGGCAAGCTGGCACTATAGAGTTGGCCTTTTTGACCGGCTCCTTTGTCCGCGACAGCCATAACAAAATCGACGTTTTTATCGTTGGAGACGTTAACCGTTCTAAGGTGGCAAAGGTTATTTCAGAGATGGAGCAAGAGCTTGGGCGGGAACTTAACTACACCATTATGACAACCGAAGACTATGGCTATCGTGATGATTTGAACGACCGATTTTTGGCCGATATCGTCGACGCCAAGAAGATCACCTTGATTGATCAACGCGGGGCTTTGCCCGATAGTGCTAAGAAGATTGAACTCGAGCCAACCGTGGAAGCGGAATCTGCCGAAGAATCGGCGCAACCGGCCGAGAAAGAAAAACCAAAAAAGGTTAAAATCGAAACTAAGCAGTGAACTAATGGATATAACTTACCTCGGTAAAAACGCAGTCAAGATCGCCGGCAAGGGGCTGAGTGTTCTAGTTGATCCGGTCGGAGTTGATGCCAAGATAAAAGACGAAGCCCTTGTTTTGACCGATCAAGCCTCGAGCGGTGAGCTTAAAGAGGCTGGACGGATTTTGATTGACGGTCCGGGAGAGTATGAAGTCTCGGGCGCTTACGTCGTTGGCGTACCGGCTAAATTAGCTCGAAGTGAGTCCGACAAGCCAGAGGGAGCTGTTTATCGCCTTGAGCTAGATGGGTTTCGGGTTGCGATCGTTGGGGAGATTGCCACTAAACTTGATGAAGCCCAAGTTGAAGCGCTTGGTGAAGCCGATGTATTAATTCTGCCGGTCGCTAAAACTTCGGAAGCCGCCGAAATTATTAGCCGCCTCGAACCCAAGTATGTTATTCCGGTCGGGTATGAAAAACTTGATGAGTTCTTGAGTGAAATGGGCGTTAAACCGGAGGTTTTGCCCAAACTAAAATTAGTCTCCCGGGAACTTCCTGAAGAGACCACTGTGGCGCCGCTACTAGTTGCGGCGTAAGTTTCGAGCCGACTTGTTAAGCTTTAGAGTTTAGGGCTTGCTTCGAATCCGAAGCCTCGGGTTTTGAATCCGACTCGGAAAGTTTGGCGTGCTTTTTGAGAGTGCGCAAACACTGCGTGCAGATTTTGACTTGCAGCCGGGTACCGCCGATTTCGATCGACTGTTTTTGCAAGTTCGGCTGCCAGACTTTTCGCGTTCGTTTCTGAGAGAAAGGTTTGTTGACTCCGAACTGGCGGCCTTTGCCGCAAATGTCGCATACGTGTGCCATGACCCGAGTATTTTACAGATTTACGGCTGGATCGTCAATAAAACGTCTCGAGCCCCGGACTTGGGGCCCGAGACTCGATTTGAAGAGGATTAGATCGCATATTGGGGGTACGTTGGGTTTTGTCGGAGAAAAAAGTCGGGACGCCCAACGTTATTGACCACCGGGATTTCTTCGGCGCAATGTGGGCAATCGCTGGCGGCGAAGGAATTGAGGGAGATCTCACTTAGAGCTTCAAAGTAATCAACCCCCAGAATGTCTCTGGTTACACCGCCGCGATTGGTGATAGCAATGGCTCCTACAACATCTGCGTCGGCTAGTCTCGCCGCCGAGATGGTGCCTGCTAGCGACCCACCAGTAGTGGTAGCGTCTTCTACACCGACGACTTTTTTAGCCTTGAGTTGTTGGCTCCAGTTAGCTCGCTCGATAGCGAACCCTCCACCCGGTTGCTTGTCTGCCCAGTATGCCATTGGCCACCTACCGGAGAGGTGCCGCATCCAGTGGCTAACCCACTGGAGCAAAGCAACACCTCCGGTGGCCGGGGCGACCAGCGTATCGACGCCCAACGGCAGGACCAGCTCCGCCATCATTCGGCCAACCTTACTCATGAAGTTGACGTCGGGAAACATGTAGTCGAAGTTGATGTAACCGTCGCCGTGGCGTCCACTCTTGTAAATAAAGTGGCGATTTCTCATTACAGCATCGGCCGCTTCCAGCTCCGCGATAATGTTCATATGCGCCCCTTTTGGGATTTTGACGATTCGAAGGTACCACCGCCCAATAGGCTCATCGTATCTGGTAAGATTGAAGCATGCAAATTGTTTATATTTTGGCGGCGTTGATCATTGCCATAACTTTGCATGAATCAGCCCACGCATTGATGGCCGACTGGCTGGGGGATCCGACGGCCAGAGCAATGGGCCGCATTTCCTTGAATCCACTAGCCCACATCGATCCCCTAACGACTTTGGCGATGCCGATATTGCTTGCCTTAGCTCATTTACCCCCATTGGCTGCCGCTAAGCCAGTACCATTTAATCCTTACGCGGTGCGGTTCGGTCGGTGGGGAGCGGCGCTAGTGGCATTTGCCGGTCCGGCCACCAACTTTATTTTGGCAATCTTTTTTGCTACTTGGGTGCGCTTTTTTCATATGGGTGTGACCGGCTTTTTGGGAGTGGCGGTTATAGTCAATGTGTCACTGGGAATCTTTAACCTAATCCCGTTTCCGCCCCTTGATGGGTCAAGAATTCTTTACGCTGCCGCACCGCCACTTCGACCGATCATGGACGCAATTGAGCGCTTTGGAATTTTTGCAATTTTGATTTTAGTTTTCTTCGGTTTTTCACTGATCGGTCCAGTCATTGCCAGCTTCGTTGGTACGATAACTTCATTTCTGCTCGGTTCAAACGTTAGCTTTTAAATTTGTTAAAATAGATTTATCTCTGCAGCATTGGTGCTAGGTTGATATTTTCCTGATAGTTTTAGAACGGGAGCTTAAGATTGTTTTTCGCCGAGGCGAAGGGACTGAGAGCACCCACCTGTCGTAAGGCAGGGAATATATCAATTTTGGCGCCATGCAGCGGAGTTTTTAATAAGTTCTGGTCGGGGTGACAGGGCTCGAACCTGCGACCTCACGGCCCCCAGCCGTACGCGCTACCAACTGCGCTACACCCCGGATAAAGGATAATTATACTTGAGCACGCATAAACATCTAAAGATTCATAGTGATGGCGGGGCGAGGGGGAATCCTGGCCCGGCCGCGGCTGGGGTGGTTATTGAAACCTCTGGCGGTGAGTTGCTCGATGAGATCGGACAGTATCTCGGGGAGATGACGAATAACCAGGCGGAGTATCGGGCGTTGAAGCTTGGGCTTGAAAAAGCCCTGACCCACGAGCCTGAGATTATCGATTGTTATCTTGATAGTGAACTAGTCGTCAAACAACTCAAAGGACTATACAAAATGAAAAACGCCGACCTGCGTCCGCTATTCAATGAGATCAATGAACTTATTGTAGGCAAAAACGTTAGCTTTACCCACGTTTATCGCGAAGCCAATGCTCGGGCTGATTCCCTCGTCAACAAAGCCCTTGACTCCAGATAGTGTTTTAAGTTCGCGGCAGCTCATCTTCGATAATTGAAAGCAGGCTCTGGGAAACTTCATCTGGTGACGCCTTCGCGTCTAGCACCCTTACGTCCGGATCAGATTCCTTTGGCGACTCACCAATTCTTGAGCGGGCGTATTGACCGGCGAGTTTAAGACCAGCCAAAATCAAAAGATCATCGACGCGACCCTTCTCTTTACGCCTCTGCCCTAAGCGCTTGCGGACCTCCCTACCGGGGATGTCCAGCTTTACGATAACGTAATCGGCCTTGTCTTTGATGCCTTCGAGCGTCGTATCAGCCAATTTTCGAGTCCTCGTTCCTCCTTCGAGAAAAATGACCGAGGATTTGCCGATCTGTTCGTGAAGTCGACGATTAATTTCGCGGTTAACATCGGTTTCAGTGAATTTACGCAGTGGGGTGTAGCCGCGCCATTCTTTACCCTGACCGTGCCGTTCTACGGATATCTTCCGAATGGCGTCATCTTTCTTGATGACCGTTGAAGCAATCCCTTTCTCCAAGAGAAGATGACTAGCTTGTTCGATGAGCGTACTTTTCCCCGAGGCAGTTGGGCCAAGAAGGCTGACGATTAAAGATTTAAGCTCTGGTTTTTCGGGTGAAGGCGGGTTTGGGTCACGCTCGGTTTCGGAGGCCGATGGTTCAGGGCTGATTTCTGTTGGCTTCTCGGTCTGTGTAGATTCCGGAGTGATTTCATTAAGTTCCGAGGCTAATTCCTGTCCGCCGAAAGCTTGTTCGGAATCCGATGAATTTTCGGGCGTTTTCTCCATGAGCACAATCTTAGCAGAGGACTGCCTACAGCTTGAAGAAATAAGCGTTTTGTGCTAGATTTGGTGCCTGCCAGACTGCTGAATGGCTGCCCGCAAGGGAGGAAAGTCCGGACAGCGTAGAGCAAGGACGGTTGCTAACGGCAACCGAATGGTCTCATACCTTTTTCTCTCGAGAAAAAAGGTGTGGGAGAAGTTTAGGGAAAGTGCCACAGAGACAATACTAGCCCGGTAACGGGTGAAAGGTGAAAAGTGCCGTCTCAGACGGCTCCCGTAGTGGTGACACTACGCGGTGGTAAACCCCGTCCGCTGCAAGGCGGTTGACCTATTGGGCTGCTCGCTACGGTCAACG
>CAYZIN010000014.1:0-18557 GCA_964478595.1 uncultured Candidatus Saccharibacteria bacterium
CGCGACCAATTGATTAACAGTCAACTGCTCTACCGCTGAGCTACCCCGGAATATTTCGAACCGAGTTATTTTAGCTTTTTTGCCCCTTCGGGTAAAGCAGTTACTTACCAAAGACCGAACGGACCGAGGCGCTTATAGGTTTGTCGGTACGGTGGGTGCAGCCAATCCAGCAACAGGGCCGCCGCATTCCTTGAATCAGTTCTTCAGCGACTCGCCGAACGTGGTCGTCTCGGGTTTTTTGCTGCTTTGGCGAAATCACCCAGCAAATCCATTCGTTACGGGCCAGCGGAGTAATATCTTCCCACTCCTTCAATGCATCAGGGTTCGAGAGTAAAGTTTTCTTCAAATCCTCCGGCAGTTTGTGGACTACTCCGCCAGAAATTGTTTTCGTCGCCATAGCCTTATTTTACCCCAGCAAGGTTATTAGCCTTTGGGGCCAGTGTCAGTTACGGTAACAGTTATAGAGTTTGAAGCAGCAGATCTATTGCCATCGGTGTCGTAAGCCGAAACGGTATAGATGTAAGTTCCGCCCTCTGGATAATCGGCAAATTGGGTTGTTTTACCCGGGAAGGTATCGATATCAACTGTTTCGTTTGTAGCGGTATTCATCCGATGAATTACGTAACCCATCACTCCGCTTTTGTCTTTGGACGCGGTCCATATTAGGTATACCCCGGCTGAGCTAACCGTTGCGGTTTTCAAAGTTGGCGTAGTGGGAGGTAAGTGGCCCGGCTGCGGAATCGTCGCGTTAATCGTAGCGGTGGGCGAGATATTACTGGCAAAGTCTTCGGCTGCAACTTGGTAGTGTATTTTCTGCCCGGGGGTAAACGAGCCAGTGTCAAAAAACCTGACTCTACCTAGCCTTAGATCAGGATACGCGTACCCAACGAAAACCCCGTCGCGATAAACCCGGTCGTCCATCACGTCTTTACCTCCCAAGATACGCCAACTTAGAGTCACCAGCCTAGTGGCTTTTTCGTTGATTTTTAACCCGGTTGGCTTAGGCGGTGGAGTTGTGTCTGGCATAGGCAAGTGGCTTACGTCAACGTGAATATGCACCCCATCGGTGGCGTGGCTAAGTTGAGTAATCTTGACGTAGTGAGTTGGATCGTTAAAGATACCTCCGTCGGCCATAGCCGCGGGAGTGACAATTTCGTTTCCGGCTCCACCGAGAACAGTCGCTTGACTAGCCGTTGTTTTCGGCGCCACTGGTACGTTGTACATTTTCAAATTGCCGACCAGTATATGGGTCATAATCGTACCAAGGCGGTCCTGGAGCCTAACTAGTGTTCCGGTTACGCCATTCGTGTCGGCGTTATAATTATCGAAGCCAGAAGGTTGACGATACTCTAAGTAGTAATACTGGTAATGATTGAACTTATCGATCGCTCGCAGAATTTTGATCGCTCGCACCTTGGAGTTAGGGTTCTCGACTGGGTTTAAAACATAGTCCCCCGAAGCTGAAACGGTTTGAATGCTGCTGGGAGGAAGAATGTTTAACATATCCAAAAAAGCATTGTTCGAATGCATCGGAGTATAGGTAGCACCACCCATAACGTCATAACCGTCACCGTATTCGGCGTGGGAGCATTTGGTTTCATCTGGCAAAATATTTACGAAATTACCTTTGGCGTCTTTACAGTAATAGGCATTTGCGTGCCATGTTCCTAAGTTGTGAGTCATCTCGTGAGCCCCGACTCCTAGAAGCGTAGTCTTCTCGGCCGGGTCCGTAACTGCATCTAAAAAGACCCAGCTGTGCTTGTTACCGACCTCTCCCCAGCCTCCAATACCGTTGCAGCTCTCATAAGTCGAATCGAACACCTCCAGGTACATAATGTTGTCGTAGGCATTTTCAAAATCGATCCCAGTTTGTTGGCTGGCGATTTGCTCGGCCGTAATTCCTAGGCCCATGTAGTTACTGCAATCGCCCGGGCTAGGCAGAGTGTAGTAACCAAATACGTCACCAGAAACGTCGCTGGCTCCTGCCAGGCTAATAATCCCACCGGATTCTTCGCTAAAAAACGCACTAATTGAATTGGAAGTGCCAAAAACCGCCTGCTTAACTTCCTCGGACGTTAACGGTAGCTGGGTTTGGTTAGAGAAATTGAGCAAGATTACGGCCGTTTTGTGGACCTTCGGTTGGCCGAAAGTGTCTTGCAAGACCTCTAAATCGCTGGGTGCTACCTGGAGGCGTTTGTTTTTGGCGGTACCGGTAATTCGAACTCTCGGCCGCCCCGACAAGTTTTCCGGCGGCGATCCGGTAAAGTCGACTCCGATCCGTTGATTTGAGGCAGTGGTTAGAGTGAATGTGTCGACATCGGTTGAGTTATGAAAATTGTCTCCATGGCGAATATCAAGCTCGCCCTCAACGGTAGTTTTACCGCGTATTTGAGTTATCTCTAAACCGTTACTGGCATGGGACAACAGGATGTAAAGAACCCCAATCAACGATAAAAACGCTACCGTAATTCCCAGGCCCACCAGTTGAAAATGCCGCGAACCGCTAAGACGCTTAAGCTTTAACACGCCTCAACTATAGCATTAAGTTTTTATATTTTCTTGATGTGGACCCCAAGAAGACAAATAAATCATCCCGCAAACTTTTTGTAAAAACTTAATATCTCGTCTTTTAGCTGGTGATTTACCTGAAATTGATCCAAATAGTTTAAGCGAACCTTAACCGAAGCTTGATCTGCAAACTCCGCCATAAAACGTGCTGCGTGAGCCCTAGGATCCTCGAGGTAAGTAGTGACAAGACCAGTCCATCGCTGAAGAATCTTTGGATCTATTTCGGCTGGGTAATGAGCGGAGTCATTGATCGCTTCCAGGATTGGCTTCCAGTCATCGATGTCTGTGAACAAAATCTGATCCTCGTAAATTTTTAAAGCCTGCAAGAAGTCTCGGCTGCGATCCTCGTAATCTTTTTGTAAAGGCGATGCCAATCTGGCTTGGTCAAGTAGCAAATGATTGGCGATACCGCGTTCAAAGTCGGTCCTGGGTTTGATCGGTTGATGAAAAATAGCTAGCTCTGGTGCCAGCAATCGAATGTCTGGGAACACCGCACCGGCCACAAATTGCCCAAAATCAAGCTCCGGGTGGGTACGAAGCCACTTTTGGGCGCTATAAATGTGGGCAACAGGTGCAGCCATAGGAGATTGACTAAAGCTCCAATATCTCCTAGTATTATATGCGATTTTTCTCAAATTTAACCTGTAACTAAACGGGAGGGCTTCTAATGCCTAAAATCAGCTTTGTAATTCCAACTAGAGACCGAGCCTACCTCATTCGCGATACGCTCAAAAGCCTGCAAGCCCAAACCGTTAAGGACTGGGAGGCGATTGTGGTGGACGATCATGGGACCGACAACACCAAGCAAATCGTTCGCGGCTTCCGCGATCCTAGGATTAAATATTTCGCTTTGCCGGAAGCTCGCGGCAGTGGCGCTGCTTCGGCCCGCAATTACGGCAATATGATTGCCACCAGCAAAATTTTGGCGGTGTTGGATTCAGACGACATCAGCATTCCGGAACGGGCCGCAATTACCATCGCGTCTTACAAAGAACACGGCTGGGATTTCTTTTCGGCCGGCCGGCTTAACCTAGACAATGAAACCGGAATTTTAACTCCTCCGCGCAAACGTACACCGGAGAATTGGGACCCACAGCTATTTCGTAAATACGGCAAAAATTACGTGACGCATTCGACTGTGGCTTACACCAAAAAAGCTGCTATGGAAATCCCTTACAACAGCGCCCTGCCGTGCTTGATGGATTACGATTTGATTACCCGGTTTATCGAAGCCGGCAAAAAAATGTACTTTACTCCGGAGCCGCTAGTAATTTGGCGCCGGCATCGCAACACGTTGACCAATGCCAACTCTCACCAGACCGACTTGTACAAAAAGTACATTCGGGCTTGGCGCGGTTGGGATCGGGCTAAAAGCGACCACAAAGCGCTGGTGTCTTAACCATGAAAATAGCCCTGGTCGCCAGGCCCGCACACTCACTGCCTGCGCAGAGTGGCTGGGCGCCGGGGATTGTAATTGCCGATGAGGCCGCGGCTTTAGTGGCGGCAGGACATGACGTTCGAGTTTACGGCGCTAGCGGCAGCCAAGTTGCTGGAGAATTTGTCGATCTAGGTTTTCCGCCTTTGCGTGAAGCTGAAACCGGCGAAATTAGCCCAGCCCAGGCTGGGATTCGCACCAACTTCGATATTAATTTGTTTATCACTAAGGTTGCCAAACATCTTAGAGCTAACCCGGTCGACATTATTCACCTCCAAGATTATCGGGACTATCCAATTTTCGAAGCGGCGGGAATTGGGATCCCAGTCGTTTGTTCGATCCAGGGTGATTACCTTTATAACTTCCAAAACCGGATCGCCCCAAGCACTGAAGTCCTCAAAAATTACAATCTAATTAGTTTGACCGATCCAGGGAAATTGCCTAAAAACTTAGTGCCACCGATTGCGGTGGTGCCAAACAGCGTCGACCCCGAAAAATTTCCGTTGATCGCTAAACCCAAACCGCGACTGGTTTTTGTGGGCCGGTTTACCAAGGGCAAAGGGATTCAGCATTTGAGTAAAATTGCCGAGCGGGTGAACTTGCCAATCGATATTTACGGTGGAGGCAGTGGCGACGCCTTTGAGGCAATCCAAACGCACATGATTGAAAGTCACTCCAAACTGCACTTTAAGGGACGTCTTAGCCATGAAGATATTGCCAGGGTATACGATGCTGTGGCTTTGATTTTTCCGCTGACTGAACCAGAGGGCTTTCCGTTAACGGTGCTAGAAGCCGGCGCATCGGGGACGCCGACGGTGGCGTTTGATGTTGGCAACATGGACCAAATAGTTAGTGACGGCCAAAATGGGCGAGTGGTAAAAGCTGGCGATCTCGACGCTTTTGCCGGGGCGGTTAACCAAATTGGTCTGCTGAATCGCCCAGCTGTGCGGCGCTATACGGTCGAGCGTTACGGGCCAGAGAGATTAGCCGAAGATTTAACCAAAGTTTTTAATCAAGTCATTCGGAGTTTTAAGGGCTAGGGCTAGGTCGGATTTGCTATGCTAGAGCGGTATGCCAAAACCTAGTCTCGACGGAATCGTTCGAAAGCACCCACCGGTGACTACCCCGGAGGTCAAAAAACCGTCCAGCAAAACCGAGTCAAAGCCCCATCCAGTTAAGCCCAAAAATCCCGATCCGGCTGAGCTTTCGACGATCCGTAAATTCGTCACAATTTTGGTCCTGGCTTCGGCTCTGGCAATTATTATTATCGACACTACGCTCTTAAACGTCAGCTTAACGCCGATTATTCACGACCTGCACACCAACATCCAAAGTTTGCAGTGGGTGATTACCTCATACGCTTTGGTGCTGGCGGCTCTAACTATTACTGGCGGTCGGCTAGGTGACCTATATGGCCGCAAAAAATTCTTCATCGGCGGTGCTATCATTTTTGCCATCGGCTCGTTTTTGGCCTCAATTAGTCAACGTTTGGGAGTATTAGTCGCCGGTGAATCGATTATTGAAGGAGTTGGTGCAGCTTTAATGATGCCGGCTACCGCCAGTTTGCTCCTTTCAACCTTCCGCGGACGGCAGCGAGCCTTGGCTTTTGGCGTCTGGGGAGGAGTGGCGGCGGCCAGTTCGGCGATCGGCCCATTGCTTGGAGGTTACCTCACCACTCACTACAGTTGGCGTTGGGGCTTTCGCATTAATGTTGCGGTTGCAGCGCTCTTAGTGCTGGGATCTTTCATTATTAAAGAATCGCGCGACACCGAAGAAAAACCACAACTCGACATATTCGGGGTGATTTTATCCGCCACCGGTTTGCTGGCGGTTGTATTTGGCATTATCGAATCGGCCACTTATGGATGGTTTAAGGCCAAAGCGCCTTACGCCGTTTTCGGGCACGTTTTGTCTCAAACTATCTCCGTCTCGGCTATCACCATTGTCGCGGGGCTAGCTCTAATAATTTTCTTCGTGATTTGGCAGGCCATTCGCAAACGCCTCCACCGCACACCGCTGGTTAATCTCGAAATTTTTCGCAGCCGCCAGTTTAGTGCCGGTACCGTTACCACCGGCGTCATGAGCCTGTCGATGGTCGGCCTAATCTTCGTTTTACCGGTATTTTTGCAAGCTGTCCGCGGGCTGGACGCGTTGCACACCGGACTAACCCTACTGCCAATGTCGGCAACGATGTTGGTCGTCGGTCCGGCTTCAGCCTACGTCTCTAAATATATTCCAGCTAAGTGGCTGATAATGGGTGGATTACTAATTAACCTGGCTGCCGCGCTGCTTTTGCGCGCCAAGCTAGGCCTCGATACCACCAGTTTGCAGCTGGCCCCGATCATGGTGCTTTACGGTTTTGGTATGGGAATGGTCATGGCCCAAATTTCGAACCTGACACTTTCCGGCGTTTCAGTTCAGCAGGCGGGTGAGGCTTCGGGTGTAAATAATACCTTGCGCCAAGTTGGCTCCAGTTTAGGTACGGCTATAATCGGGGCAATCATGATTGCCGAGCTTTCTACTAGAGTAGCGTCCGGGATCAATGCTTCGGCTGTAATTCCGGCCAACCTAAAGCCGCAAATCGCCGCTTCAGCATCTGCCCAATCCCAAAACGTGGCATTCGGGGCTCAACCCTCCGGCGAAAGTAATTTGCCGGAAACTATTCGCGGCGAAATCACCCGAGTTGGCCACCAAGCTACTGTGGACGGTGCCAAAGCGGCGCTGCTTTATGGTGCCGGGTTTGCTGGCTTAGGTTTTTTAATAGCCATTGCCCTGCCAGGCCATAAAGAACTCGACCGCGAACACGTTGCCGCTACCGGCGGGCACTAATGCCCATGAAACGTCGCGAATACCATAGCATGGCCGAGCTGGAAGATAATTATTGGTGGTTCGTTGGCCGGCGCTTTATCGTTGGCCAGCAACTCAAACAGCTGAATCGGTCAAACTTAAAAATCTTAAATGTTGGCAGTGGCACAGGCGGTCTGGTGCCTTTGCTATCGGGCTTCGGATCCGTCACTAATGTCGACACCTCCGAAGAGGCGATCAAATTTTCTCGGCAAAGAGGGATAAAAGTCCAAAAAGTTTCTGGAGTAAAGCTGCCCTTCAAGGTCGGTTCCTTTGACCTAATTGTCGCCACCGACGTTTTAGAGCACATCAAAAATGATAAAGAGGCGCTAAAAGAGTGGCGCCGTGTTTTAAAACCTGGCGGCACTTTGCTTTTAACGGTCCCGGCTTACCCGTGGCTGTGGAGCACTCACGACGAAAACTTGCACCATTTCCGGCGCTACACGATCTCCACCCTCCATCGACTGCTTAATCAATCTGCATTCAAAATCCGAAAACGAAGCTACGCCATCGTTTTTTCGTTTCCTTTGATAGTCGGTTTTAGGTTCATCCAGAGTTTGGGGGGTTCAAAGCCAAAGAAAGCAACTTACGTCCAACTTCCAGCGCCAATTAACCGGCTGTTTATTTGGTTTTTACAAATCGAAGCCCAGGCTCTAAGGTTAATCAATTTCCCGCTTGGCACATCTATTTTGGTAGTCGCGAGCAGTGGCGAATGAACCCAGGCGACTGCGACAAGCATAAGCTTTTTAGCGTAAAATAGATTTATGGCAAGCAAAAAACACAGCAAACGCTGGAGGTGGCTATGGTTAATCCCACCGGTAGTAGTTCTCGTCTTGGGGGTACTCGTTTGGCCTAAACTCAAACCCGAACTTGAGCTTGGCGGTTGTAGCGCCGGCGCGGTTTTTACTAATGCTCCAACGGCACCGAGTGATTTCAGTTATCTAATCCCCCTAGGAAATCTCTCGCCGCCAGACCACACTATTCCGACCGACCATATTTACTACGTTTTTGCCGAGCATGGTCCCGCTACCCCAGCTATTAACGTTTTGTCTCCAGGCAAAATCCGCGTCTCCCAAGTTAACCGTCAAACGGTGTTTATTAACGGTCAGATTAGAACCGACGACTATCACCTTTTCTTCTCACCTTGTCGCGGCGTGTCGGCCAGCTTTGACCATATTAATAAACTGGGGCCGAAATTGGCGGCGGCGGTTGGCTCTCAAAAAGGCAGTTGCCAGGACACCCACCCCAGACCAAGCGATACTTACCGTTACTGCAACCAAGACACCGATGTCTTGCTCCAGCCTGGTGAAATCGTTGGCACAGCCGGGCAAGGTGCGGCTTCGGGTTTTGACTTTGGTGCTGCCGACAGTCGGCAGCCGGCTCTCGTTTACGCCAAAAAGTCTGGATTCGGCAGCAAGGCCGACCATACCGTTTGTCCGATCAGTCTTTTTGCCGAGCCCGTAAAATCCGAACTAATGAGCCGATTCAAGCGAACGGTTCCGCCAATTTGCGGCGAGGTTGACCAAGATAAGCCCGGTACGCTGCAAGGGAATTGGTACTCGTTCAAAGGTTCGGATAATGGGGTAGAGACCTGGAGCAAAAGTTTGGCCCTGGTGCATCAAAACACCGACCCAACCATTGGCGCAATTTCGATAGGATCCCTGAACGGCTATACCGGAATACTCAACTTTACCCCGGAGAGTTCCGGCAATCTTAGCCGGGAATTCAGTACCGTTACCCCCGGCGCTACTATTTACTGCTATGCCCAAAATGGTCCAAACAACTTTATTGGGCCGCAGCCGGTCCGGGGGAATAACCGTGTTCTAATCCAAATGACCTCTGCTACCGAGCTCAAAATCGAACGCCAGTCCGGAACGTGCGAAAATTCGCCCAGCTTTGTTAGCCCAACTACCTACTACCGCTGATCTTGCTATAATCACCGAGCCATCATGTTGTCACTTGCTCAAGTCATTTTCTTTTCAGGGCTCAATGCCATTATTCCGTTAGCCGGCGGGTGGATTGGTTTTGTGGGGACCAAACGGTGGGTGAAGCGGGCAGCCGCGTTTACGGCTGGAGTCTTACTGGCCACTGCCTTGTTTGATATTTTGCCCAGCGTATTACCTTATATCTATACCAAAGCTTTGGTTTGGTTCTTCTTGGGACTCTGTGGATCCTATCTAATTCACCTACTCGAAGACAGAACAATTGAAATTAAATCTCGGTCAGCCAGTCTAGCGGTTCTAGTTGGGAGTGGGATACTGCACAACTTGGCCTATGGAGCGCTCATCGGCGTCGGCTTTTTAACTGGTGTTGCTTCCGCGGCTTTCGCTTCAATCATTCTGGCTCTGAGCGATATACCTCATGAAATCGGTGTTTTTGCGGTCCTGGCCAAGCGCGGCCGAAATCCCAAACAAAGCGGCATCATTCAAGCTCTAATTGCCGCTGCTACTTTGGTCGGTGCAATCCTAGCCTATGCGTTTCAAAAAGCGGCTTTAAGAGCTATTCCGTTTATTCTTTCTTTACTCGCAGGTTGGTTCGTTTACTTAGCAATCGGTGACTTGCTGCAAGATATTAGGGTCGGGGATCGCCGGTCTTGGTGGCCGGACATAATTAGTTTTGCTATCGGAGCGCTCGTCGTTTACTGGTTGGTTTTTCACTTCGGTCGTGGCGCCTTTGGCTACCACCCGATCTACTCCACTAATCCTTAACCAGGCAGTCGGCACAAACACCCGACATTTCTAACTGGTGGGCGGTCAACTCGAAGCCGGCTTGAGCGGCGAGGCGAGTGAGGTACTGCTCCAGCGCTCCGTCGTCGACACTTATTGTTTCATGGCAGTTTACGCAGAAAATATGGTGGTGATGAGGATCGAACCTGTCGGTCAGCTCAATCATTTTCCGACCGCCGTGGATAATGTCTTGGACTATCCCTAGCTCCCGAAATAAATTGAGTGTCCGGTAAATACTCGCTCGATCAACTTGGTCCGTGGTTTTAGCGACTAACTGTTCGATCGAGGTAGGGTGATGACGCTCGAGCAATTTAAACACTAATCTACGCGGCCGCGTGATTTTTTGGCCTTCATCGTTGAGTTTTTGTTCAAGGGTCATTAACATTTGCAATAACTTTAACTAATTGCGACAAATTTGCAATTAATAATAGGCTTCTGTAAGTTTGAAGCATGCACATTGCTCTTCTGCTTGGTTTTGCGGCGTTTGTTTCCACTTCGATTGGAGGACTCGTTGCCTTACGCAAACAAGACAAGCTCCATTTGATCCTCGGCTTCAGTGCCGGCGCGGTCATGGGGGTAGCGCTGTTTGATTTGATGCCAGAGGCTCTTGATCTGGCCGGCAAACACTATGCGGGGTCGACTGTAACGGCGGTTATCGCAGTCGGCTTTTTCTCCTACATGTTTTTCAATCGGGTTTTGTCGATGCATTCGCATGAGCATGACGAAGCTGATACCCACCATCGGCGCGGTGCCCTTGGAGCCGCTAGCTTAAGTATCCACAGTTTTTTGGACGGGTTGGGAATAGGTTTAGCCTTCAAAGTTTCGACTGCGGTTGGTTTGGTGTTGGCGGTGGCGGTACTGGCTCACGATTTCTCGGACGGTATTAACACGGTCGGCTTTATTCTCCGCCACGAAGGCAAGAACTTGCGCGCCATGAAGTGGCTGGCGGCCGATGCCATCGCGCCGGTCCTAGGAGTGATTTCAACCTTTTTCTTCACCTTAAACGATGTACAGCTGGGCTTGGTTTTGGCCCTGTTTTGCGGATTTTTCCTCTATATTGGCGCTAGCGACTTACTGCCCGAATCTCACCATCGTCACCCCAAAGCCCTAACCGGGATCATGAACATCCTCGGTGCGTTAGTCGTTTATTTAGCTATTCATTTCGCGGCTTTTTGATCTTTTGATCGTCGTTGCGGTGCCAGGTCACAAACCCTTGTTCCGCTATCTGCCGGCCAGATCAAAATAGTGCTACACTAGGAGCAATTAAGTAGGATTCTTCTTATGTATAGTACCCCGTACTCTGCCGCTCCAGCCGCGAACGCCGGTTCGTTTGCGCTTTTTGGTGGCATGATGCTCTTTGTCGATCTGGCGGTGGCGATTTTAGCTATCGTTGGGCTTTGGAAAATCTTCAACAAAGCCGGCTACTCTGGCTGGAAGGCCATAATTCCGTTTTATAACCTGTCGGTTCTGTGCACAATCGCCGGTCGTCCTGGCTGGTGGTGGATACTGTTTTTGATCCCGTTCGTCAACATCGTTGTCAGTCTAGTTGTAGCCATGGATCTAGCCAAAGCTTTCGGCAAGAGCCAGGTCTTCGGTATTGTAGCTCTATGGCTGTTCTCGGTAGTCGGCTATTTGATTCTCGGATTCGGCGACGCCAAATATTCAGGCAATGGTGGTAACCCCAAGCTAGCTACTCCCACTCCCGCCTCTAAAGCCTAGTGGCCAACCGGAACCATCAAAGACTGGCTCAATCTTTAGCCGATTGGCTGATCATTTTGCTCTGGGGAGGGGTTAGCATCGGTTTGGCCTTGTTTTACAAGGCTGGTTTGCTTGGTACCAAAGATCTGATTAACTTCGAAATCTTGTGGCTAACCGCCATTGCCGTTTTGCGCTATACCAAAGAGACCTATCATTTGCGAGCGCTAGCCAAGTTCCAGCTCGATCATGCTCAAGCCCAAACCAAAGAGATGGACGAGACTCGAATGAACGAATTTTTGCCGATTTTGGTTCCGGCCGAAAACGGCCATATTCAGGGCAATCAGCTAAATGTTGAGGTCAAAAACTCTGGCCGGGGAATTGCTCGGGAAATTAAGGTCCACCTGGGAGGAGTAGAGGTAATGAGTGATTTCAGCCTTGCTCCGGGTGAGTCGGCAAAGTTAAAAATTGAGCAAAACAGTAAAGAAGTCACGGAATTGACCGAAAAGCAGCAACCGGCCGAAATTTACCTCGAGGTACGCTATAAAGACATTTACGATCGCAGTTTTCGGACCATCGATATCGTTTTTTACCGCGAAGATGGGCAGAAGAACCGCTACTCCTTGGTGCGTGGGCGCTGGAAATTCCAATAATTTTGCTATGCTAAGGCTATGGCCAACTACCTAGATTTAGAGCCGGGTGAAAATCTGATCTTTACCCGCCATCGCCACATCATCAACCTTGTACCATTTGCTTTCGCGGAGATTTTGGTGCTGCTGGTCGTTTCCTACACTAGCGGTTGGGCGTTTGTTAATTCTTCTCGACTGCCGGCTTTTATATCCGCCGGAACGATTAGCTTAGTTTTGTCGATTATTGGGCTGCTGACCTTGGCTATTTTTGGTTTGTCGATCTTGGTTTTTATGCAAAATCGGATTATTTTGACCGATCGCCACTATATTCAAATCGATCAGGTCGGTCTGTTTAATCGTACCGTCAAAAAATTACATTTGGACGAAATCCAAGACGTCCGGGGGACACGAAAGGGTTTTTTGGCGACCATTTTGAATTATGGCGAAATCGAGGTTGAAACTGCCGGCGCGCAAGACAACTTTATCTTCAGGCCACTGGCCGATCCGCTTAATACCGCTGAAGAAATTAACGAATGCCGGCAGCACTACGTTAAAGACGCCGCCCGCCCGACGAGCCCGTAGTGCCTCAGCCAGAGCAAGCTTACTTAGCCGGGGGATGCTTCTGGTGTTTGGATGCGGCCTATCGCCAAATTCAAGGGATTGAAGATGTGATTTCTGGTTACGCCGGCGGCGATATAGTTGGGCCTACTTACGAGCAAGTTTGCGGCGGTGACACTGGTCACGCCGAAATAGTTGAAGTAGTTTACGACCCGGAAGTTATTAACTACAAAGATATTTTGGATATTTTCTTTACGATCCATAATCCGACCACTCTCAATCGCCAGGGTAATGATGTAGGCTCGCAGTATCGCTCGGCTATTTTTTACACCAATGATCAACAAAAGATTGCTGCCGAAAAGGCTAAGGCTGAGGTAGCAAAACTTTGGTCAGATCCGGTTGTAACTCAGATTGTCCCGCTCGACAAATTCTATCGAGCCGAAGAGTATCACCAAAACTACTTTGCTAAAAATCCAACGCAAGGTTATTGTCAAGCCGTTATTAACCCAAAACTCGCGAAGCTGCGCGAAAAATTCACTTCCCGCCTAAAACCCGGCCTGAAATATTGATATATCGTTAACCTTATGAGTATACTGAAATTCAATGTCGAACACGATTGAAGTTAAGGACCTAACCAAATCGTTTAAAGATTTTCAGGCTGTTAAGGGTCTGACTTTTAATGTCAAAAAAGGCGAAATTTTTGGGTTTGTCGGACCAAACGGCGCCGGCAAAACCACCTCTATTAGCATGCTTTGCACCCTGCTTCACCCCACTTCCGGCGAGGCTAAGGTCAACGGTTTTGACGTAGTCCATCAGCAAAGCGAAGTTCGCAGCTCAATCGGTATTATTTTCCAGGATCCGGCGCTTGATATTGAATTAACGGCTTGGGAAAACCTCTATTTTCACGCCAAGCTCTATAACGTTCCTAAAAAACTGTTTCAATCGCGGGCAAAAGAGTTGTTGGATTTTGTTGAATTAACCGATCGTAAAGACAAGCCGGTTAAGACATTTTCGGGAGGTATGAAGCGCCGACTAGAAATTGCGCGCGGCCTGCTGCACCACCCTAAAGTTTTATTCCTGGACGAGCCAACTATCGGGCTTGACCCACAAACCCGTACTTCGATTTGGGAGTATCTCACGCAGCTGCGGGATAAAGAGCAAATCACCATTTTTGCCACCACTCATTACCTACCCGAGACCGACAACTGCGATCGCATCGCCATTATCGACCAAGGTCAATTAGTGGCCTTGGCCAGTCCCGCCAAACTCAAAACTCACTTTAAGGCGAAAAGCATGGACGAAGTATTCATAAAATCGACTGGCCACGGAATTCGCGACGAGGAACTAGCCGGCGCCGATCAGGCCAAAGAGCGGTTTAAAAGCGGAGGGGGCTGGCGGTGATTAAAGGTATTTTTATAATTTGGTATCGGGACATCTTGCGTTTTTGGCGCAACAAAATTCGGGTTGTTTCGGGTTTATCTTTCCCAATTTTGTGGCTGTTAATCTTCGGTAACGGCATTTCGGCTTCATTGAGGTTGCCGATCCCAGGTGTTAAATTTGTCCAATTCTTGTTTCCGGGTATTATCGCTCAGAACCTAATCTTCGTGGCTTCATTCGCCGCCGTTTCAATTCTGCAAGACAGGGAATTTGGCTTTATGAAGGAGATTTTAGTGGCACCGATACCTCGGACAGCGATTGCGATTGGTAAAGTTTTAGGCGGAGCAACCACAGCCGCTATCCAGGCCTCGACGATTCTAATTTTTGCACCTCTAGTTGGTATTCACCTCAGCTTGAAGCTAGTTCTTGAGATCATCCCGGCGATGCTACTAATGGCTTTGACACTGTCGGCCTTTGGCGTCACGATCGTTGCCAAACTAAAATCGCTTGATTCCGGCCAGTATATTTTCCAATTCGTGACCTTTCCGCTGATTTTCCTATCCGGAGCAGTCTTCCCGCTGATCAACCTACCGCGCTGGCTCGACATCACGGCCAAGCTCAACCCGGTATCTTACGCGGTTGATATCTTGCGCCGGGTAGTCTTTACCACTTCTAATCTCCCATCGTCCGCTGACGTGCTCTTCCTCAAGGTCAATGGCCATTCTGGCTACGGTTTGGATCTGTTGGTAACAATCGGCTTTGCTGTCGTTTTGACCCTGCTCTCAGCGCTTGCTTTCCGCCAAACAGATTAGTTGTGCGGCGCTTTTAGCGAGCGAATTTATTTGGGCCAAGCGGATTATGGTCTGGCTAAAACCAAGTTGCCTCATGGTAAGATAAACCAGTAAAAAGAGGATAATATGAAGAAAGCGTTGATCGTAATTGTCGTTTTGGCTTTGATTGGCGGCGGGGCTTGGTTCTACACTCATCGCAACAAGACCACTTCGACTAGCTCAAGTTCGTCTCAAACCTCGAGTTCTAGCTCGACTCAATCCACGTCTCAAACTCAAAGCGCCGACACCATAACCTACAATGGCACGGCCTTTTCTCCGGCCAGTTTGACCGTAAAAGCCGGCACCACTGTAACCTTTGTCAACAACAGCGATCAGCCAATGTGGGTGGCTTCCGATCCGCATCCAACTCACACTGACTATCCGGGCTTTGACGAATTAAAGAGTGTCGACAAAGGCGGCACCTACTCTTTTAAATTCGACAAAACTGGTAGCCACGGTTACCACAATCACCTCGACTCCGGCATTAGGGGAACGATAGTCGTTCAGTAATGAAACTTCGGCTCAAAGCCAAACAACCCGAACAGGGGGAAGCGGTTTCGTACTTTTGGGAAGCGGCGGAGCCAGTCAGCTGGAAAGCTGGGCAATATGGCGTTTACAAATTGCCGCATCCTAATGCCGATGACCGCAAAGATCGCCGCTTTTTTACGATTTCGGCCGCACCGTTCGAGCAAAATCCGCGTATTACGACTCGCATTACGAGTCCCAAGGGATCAAGTTTCAAATCGGCACTTGATCACCTCAAGGTCTGGGATGAGATTGAACTGGCCACTGTAGGAGGTGATTTTGTCATGGAAAATCCGCAAGCCCACCACGTGTTTATCGCCGGGGGGATTGGGATTACACCTTACCGCTCAATTCTTAGGCAGCTTGACCACGATAACCAACCGATAAACGTTCAACTGATTTATGCCAATCGCAACAGGGACGCAGTGTTTAAAACCGAACTGGAAGAGTTAGCTACTCGCCATCCAGCATTTAAAATCGACTACGTGCTCGAACCGCAAAGGGTCGATGAGCCTACTGTTTCAAAACTCGTGCCAAAGCTGGAGGGCTCAATGGTGTGGGTATCGGGTCCGGAGCCAATGGTGGAGGCGGTCGAAAAAGTGCTCAAAAAACTTAATGTGCCCCTCGGGCACATTAAGACGGACTACTTCCCAGGCTACAACTGGCCCTAGGTAAAAGCGCCGATCTCGGGCTGTAAAATCTTCAAAGCTCGTCTCCGTAGAGAAGCTACGGCTCCTCGCTTTTCAAATTTTTCGCCTCGAGTTTGGCACTTTTAAGTTAGTAAAGGCTGCCGGAGCTGGATTTGTGGTGGAAGTAGTAATAAATCAGGTAAATTAGGCCATAGCCCACAACGACGTAAACCACCCACCAGATCCATTTGGGAGTTTTTCCGTAGCCGCCCTTTTTGTCATCTGCCATAAATTGCCTCCTTCGCTATTAGTATACTCCAGTTTCGGTGGTAGAATTGTCGCGTGCAAAAATACCTTGTAGCGTTAGCTTTAATCCTGGCTGGTTTGGCTGTATTCGTAACCGCTCGCCAAACCGCACCTTCATCGAGCGTTAAAGCCGCTAACATCCCAGCTTTAATTATTGGCAAGCCCACCGCTAAACTAACTGTTGTGGTTTACGGTGATTTTCGCAGTCAAAAAAGCCAGCTGTTTGCCTCTGGCGTCGAATCGGAGATTAAGCGGGATTTTGTCGATTCCGGGCAGGTCAAAATAGAGTGGCATAACTTCGCCGAAAGCTCGGAGTCTCAATTAGCTGCTCAGGCCGCTAGGTGCGCTAACGATCAGAACTTTTTTCCGGCCTACCACGACCTCTTAATCTCAACCAGCGGCACCCCAACCAAGACTAATTTGGAGCAGCTGGCCAGACAAGCCAACGATCTGCTCAACGAAACCCAATTCGACAACTGTTTAGAAAGCGGGCAATACTCTCAAACCGTTAAGGATGAATTACAGGTAGCCGAAGCAGCTTCTTTTGACACCACCACCTACGTTATCGGCCAGGCCGCCCTCACTGGCTTACAGCCATATAGCATTATCAAACCAGTCATCGAGGCGCAGTTATGAGAACCTCACTTCGGGCTATTGCTACGCCAACCTACGCTATCTTGGCCACCCTATCTGGTTTGTTGGCGCTGTGGTTAATCTTGTGGTCCGTCAATTTTTCGGCGTTAACCCTGGTTTTAGTCAGTTCCAAGGTGCCTACCGGAGAAAAAATTGGCTTTAGTTTGGGTATTTTTCAAAATTTCCTGATAAATTTCAATGCCGCGTGGGTACTGGTAATTATCTTTTTAAGCGCCGGTTTTGGGATTGGCCTTTCCACTCTGGTTTACCTCTGGCGGCATTCCCACCGAACGCCTTACGATATCGCCGAATAAGCAGAACAGATCATACCTTAATACCCAGAAGAATCGATCAGTTATACTTATGGTTATGGAAGACCGCTCCTGGTTAGACTTACTGCTGCCCACACCGCTTGGCCTAGTTATTTACGCCCTTATTACGGTGTTTATCTTTGGTGCAATCAATATTGCCTCGATCATCAACCGACTATTCGGCCAAGCTGTCTTTAAGGGTCTGGGCGCAGGCGATTATCTCGGACTTTTAACCGGTTTAAGCAACTATCCGATCATCAATACAATCGTGATTGTTATTTTCTGGGGTGGTGTGGGTTTGATTGCCTACACTATTGTCTGGGCGCTTATTAATGCCTTTATCGAAGCCCGCAACGAGATTGTAGTCGAGAGCGAGTACGCCAATAAAGGTCCTATCTGGCCGAGGCTGGAGGTGCCAATGCTAAAAAGCGCGCTTCTGGCTCTGCTACTCGGTTGGGGCGCCCTCAACAAATGGATGGTTGCGCCGATGCTCGTTAAGTACTTTGGCCAGACTTTGACCCAGCAATCAGGAGCTAATTTATTGCTGCTTTTGATTCCAGTTGTGATGGGAATGTTGGATTTAATTGTTGGAGTAACGCTCTACAAAGCCGCTTTTAATGCCCCCGAGGTCGTTAAACTGGCCAAAGGTGGTTGACAGATAGAGCGACAGTAGCTTAATCTGGAAAATGATATTAAGTAAGGAAAAAAATGGCATATCAACACACCAACTCTAAAGGTCAGACCTACAACCTTCACATGAAGGACGTAACCTTGAAAGGCGGCCGCCAGCAACGGATCTATTTCTTCGCTCGCGATGTCCGCGACGGTGCTATCGATGAACTACCGGATGGTTACAAGGTTGTCGAGAACTCTCGCACCGGTCTACCAATCCTCAAAAAAGGCTAAATTTCCGTTTTACCGAAAGAGCCCCGCTCCTGGCGGGGTTCTTTCTTTTGTGACTGGTTAGTCGATTTCGTTCTGCTCTAGATTTTGACCTCGTTTTTTGCCACCTAAGCGTCCGGCTTCCGCCGCTCGCTCGGGGTCATTGGCAAAGTTTCCTGGGTTATTTTCTTTACCCTGATGGGACCCAATCTCCTCAAAGAAGCCTGGTCCACGCTCCTGTAATACTTTCTCACCGCCTTTACGGCCAGCTTCGGCGTGTCGCTGCGAGTCCCCGTACCAACCGCGACCCTGGCCTTTTTTCTCCTGCTCCTCTGCCATAGCACCTCCTCTTAACTTGGGTCGATAGTACAAAATGCTTAGTTCAAATGCTTTGTGCCAGATGTTAAGGAAAACTCTTTGCCCTTTCAAGAGGCTAAACCAACTTAGCCAAAAGCGAGAAGCTTATCAGGGATTTTTATTAAATCTATCGTGCAATAAAACAAAAAAAGCCACCGAAAAGTGGCTAGTTTCTTTTGGTGGCTGTGGTTGGGTTCGAACCAACGACCAACGGCTTATGAGTCCGCTGCTCTACCACTGAGCTACACAGCC
>CAYZIN010000015.1:0-18206 GCA_964478595.1 uncultured Candidatus Saccharibacteria bacterium
CCCCCCCCCCCCCCCCCCCCCCCCCCCCCCCCCCCCCCCGCCACCCCCAGCCCGAACGTTATCAAGACTTACTTAAAACAGCCGCCAAGTTTCCAGGCAAACTACATGCGATCGAGGCCTTTATCGAAACCAAGGGCAAAAAATCGCTAGACTCGCTGTTAAGCACGACCCCTGTTCCTAAGGAGTTTGACCTTTTGAGTATTGATATCGATTCATACGACTGGTGCATATGGGAGTCAGTCAAGAAATATTCCCCGAAAGTCGTAGTGATTGAAATAAATAGTGGATTTCCAGTCGGAGTTGAGCAAATTCATAAGCCTGAAGACAGGAATGGTTCCGGGAGTAGCTTCACTTCGACTTTGAAACTCGGGCAGCAGAAAGGCTACACCCTGGTTTGTCACACCGGCAATATGCTTTTCGTCAGAAACGATCTCGTTACCGAGCTAAAATTACCCGAAGATGAGCTCCAAAACCCGGAGGGTTTATTTCTGAACAAGTGGGTCGATCAGGGTTCACTTTTTGGCAGAATCTGGCGTAAGCTCACCTCTTAACTAGCCTCTCCAAATCTGTTAAAATTGTTGAGTTAGATGGAGAAGTTGTTGAGCTTTTGGAGTAGCAAAAAAGTAATCGTCACCGGTGGTGCCGGTTTTTTAGGTTCGCATTTAACCGCTAAGCTGAAAGCTGCAGGCGCAGAAGTTTTCGTACCTCATCACGAGAAGTACGACTTGGTGCAATTAGAGGCGATCCAGCGGATGTACGAAGATTTTCCGATTGCCGACATGGTCATCCACCTTGCCGCTAAAGTTGGCGGCATTGGCGCTAACCGCGAACACCCGGGTTCGTTTATGTACGACAACTTGATGATGGGTGTTCAGCTGATGCATGAAGCTTACCTGCGAAAAATCCCCAAGTTTGTTGCGCTGGGTACCGTTTGTGCCTACCCGAAATTTACGCCAGTGCCGTTTAAAGAAGAGGAACTCTGGAATGGCTATCCGGAAGAAACTAACGCGCCCTATGGGCTCGCCAAGAAAATGATGTTGGTCCAAAGCCAAGGTTATCGCGAAGAGTATGGTTATAACTCGATCTTCTTACTGCCGGTCAACCTTTATGGTCCCGAAGATAATTTCAATCCCGAAACCTCCCATGTTATTCCGGCGCTGATAAAAAAATGTGTCGACGCGATCGAAAACGGTAAAGATGAGATCGTCGTCTGGGGTGACGGCTCGCCAACGCGCGAATTTCTATACGTCGAAGACGCGGCTGAAGGGATCATGCTGGCGGCTGAGAAATTCAACAAAAGCGATCCGGTCAACCTTGGTTCGGCGTTTGAGATTTCGATCAAAGATTTAGTGGAAACGATCGTCAAGCACACTCGCTTTAAAGGGAAGATCACTTGGGATAAGTCAAAGCCCAACGGCCAACCGAAGCGCAAGCTTGACGTCTCCAAAGCCGAAAAAGAGTTTGGGTTCAAATCTAAAACCAACTTCGACGAAGGTTTAGAAAAAACCATTACATGGTACAAAAAGGAGCGCTCAAAATAGCTACAAACGCCGAATTGATAATCAAACCTCGCAAAAAGCCCAAACTAAGCTTTTCAGAACTTTGGGACTATCGAGAACTTTTCTATTTCTTTGTTTGGCGTGACGTAAAAGTTCGCTACAAGCAGACTTACGTCGGGGCGGCTTGGGCAATCATCCAACCGTTCGTGACGATGATTGTCTTTACACTTTTCTTCAATAAAGTTGCCAAAATCGACTCCGGCAGTGCCGTTCCTTACGCGATTTTTTCTTATACTGGCCTATTGTTTTGGAACTATTTTTCCGGGACGATCTCGACGGTTAGCAACAGCTTGGTCGGCAACTCAGGGGTTATCACTAAGATTTACTTCCCGCGGATAATTATTCCGATCTCATCGATCTTACTCGGTGTGGTCGATTTATTCTTTGCTGCTATCATGTTTGTAATTCTGATGATTTACTTCAAAATTGCGCCAAGCGCTGCGGGAATTTTGATGCTCTTTCCGATGTTACTGCTGACTATGGCCGTTTCTTTTGGGGGAGGGATATTTTTTGCCGCGCTGAACGTCCGTTTCCGAGACGTAAAGGGTGGGGTTGGCTTCTTGGTGCAAATCCTGCTCTTTTTGACGCCGATTATTTATCCGATTACAAAAGTCCCGGTAAGGTTTCGGGAGCTAGTTTATCTCAACCCAATGACCGCGGTTGTAACCACAATGCGGGCTACATTAATCCATAGCGGAGCCATCGATTGGACTGGTTTGGCGATCTCGACCGTGACGGCGATTTTGTCGGTAATTATTGGGGTTTTGTACTTCAGAAGCGTCGAACGAAACTTCGCGGACATTATATGAAACCAGTTATTGAGGTTAAAGGACTTTCTAAAAAATACAAGATTGGTCATGAATCCCAATCAATGCACCCGACGATCAAGGACCAAATTGTTAAATTGGCTAAAAAGCCGTTTGGTGGCAAGGAACATATCGCGACTGAGGAGTTCTGGGCTTTAAGGAATGTTAGTTTCTCGGTAAACCAAGGCGAAGCTATCGGAATCGTTGGCAAGAACGGCTCGGGTAAGTCAACGCTGCTTAAGATGCTTTCCCGGATTGTTGACCCGACCGAAGGCGAAATAATTTTACGCGGCAAGATTGCCAGTTTGCTGGAGGTGGGCACCGGATTCCACCCGGAGCTAACAGGGCGAGAAAACATCTACTTTAACGGTTCTATTTTGGGGATGACCAAAAAAGAGATCGAATCAAAATTTCGCGAAATCGTCGACTTCGCGGAGGTAGAAAAGTTCTTGGACACACCGGTCAAATACTATTCATCCGGTATGTATGTCCGTCTGGCCTTTGCCGTGGCGGCTCACATAGATCCAGACGTACTGATTGTCGATGAAGTACTGTCGGTGGGTGATGCGCAGTTCCAGCAGAAATGTCTGGCCCACATGGAAAAGCTCTTTAGAGGTGGGAAAACTATATTGTTTGTCAGCCATAACATGAATCTAGTCCGCAAGCTTTGCCGCCGAGCGGTGCTGCTGACCAACGGTACGGCTAAAGAATATGACTCGGTCGATGACCTCGCCGCGGATTATCTGATTATGGGTGGAGTGATGGGAACTGGAAAGGCCATAAAAGTTCGGGCCGGTGACCATATCTTTTCGAACTTTACGGTCAATGGCAAACCTTTCTCCAGCGAAATAGTGGTTCCCTCCGGGGAGCCGATTACCCTCGAGGCTGCCTATGCTAATACTGGTAAGCCCGCTGACTTGCAAATTGGATTTGGTATAAAGAACGCTGTTACAGGTGACTTTCCAATCTACACACACAACAAATTAGAGAAGGTGGACCACAAAACAGGTAAATCCGGCAATTTGTCCGTCGAGCTGTTGGTGCCAAAGCTGGCGCCGGGCAACTATGAAATTGAGGTGGCGATAGTCTTAGACGGCGAAATTATCCTTCAAGATGAAAAGGTAGGGCATTTCCGTATCCTTGAAGTCCCTGCCTTTGCTAGCCAACAAATCCTTGACGCTTTCCCATCCTCGATCCTAGTCGATTCACTTTGGAGATTTAGCAAAGATAATGAAAATCCTTCTTAGCTATAGCTACTACCATTTCGATCCGGACAAATCGCTATCTGAGCAGCCAGTAAGAAACACTTCCGCCGGAATCCTAGCCCGGGCTTTTTATGAAGTACTGACTGAACTTGGCGAAGTAACTTACACCGACGGGTACCGGTACAAAGAGCACATTGGCAAAGAGTTCGACTTGTTTGTTGGCATAGCCTCTCATTTTCATGACATTCTTAATGCCTGTATAGTCGAAAAAAGCATTTACGTCGCGGTGAATATGCACCCTGTGGAGAGAAATTCGATCCTCAGGCAATTTATCAATGAGAACAATCTCCCCGAAGGGGCGATTTCGGAAAAAGATATTGTCGACCCTGCACCTTACCTAGAAGCCATCGAACGAGCCGATTTCATCCTTTGCGCGGGCAATGTTGCTACTTTAAACAGTTATACAAAACACGGAGTGCCAATCGGTAAAATCAAAATTTTCAATTATGGGGCCGCTCTTACCGCCCCCAAAACCATCAGGTCCCATAAAACGAAAAGATTTTTGTATTTGGCTTCGGAAATCGGATTGCGGAAGGGTTTCGACGTTCTTTCCAGTGCGATGATTCAAATTCAAGGCGATTTTCATATTGATATCGTAGGTGCGCCCAGTAATGAATTTTACAGAACAAAAATCGATGGTTTAGTGAAAAAAATGAAAGGGAAAGCTGCCTATCACCCCTGGATAGATTCAACTAGACAGCAGTATAAAGAGATACTTCGGGACTCAGACTTTTTGATATTTCCTTCCCTCGAGGAAGGTCAAGCCGGTACGGTGATTGATGCGTTGTCGCAAGGGTTAATCCCCGTAGTCAGTGAAAACTCAGGCATCGATTTCTCGCCACTAGGGAAATTCGCGATCGGAGAAGAGAGTGTAACAGAAAATGCCCAGATTTTAGAAAATGCGCTATCCCTCAGCATAGCCGAAGTCAAAAACCTGAAGAATAAAGCGCTTGAGTATTACCAAGAAATGCATCGAGAATTTGCGGAGGAGCTGAAGGAGTCCATTCAGAACTCGCTGGCGGGCTTCATTTATCCTTTACTCAGTTTTGTTTTGCCTATCTTTAACAAAGAAAAGACTATCAAAGGCCTAGTTCAGAACCTCGATGCTGCTATTCGGAACTATCCCAGAGCTGAGCTCCACATCATTTTCGATGGCTGCAAAGACCGTACCGAGAAAATCGTCCGGAGGTTTTTTCGGAAGAAGCGAGGATACAGCGTCACTTTTACAAACACTCCAAACATCTTCGAGATTAAAACCAATAACCTGGGGCTCAAGCAAGGCAAAGGCAAATACGGTGTTATTATCCAAGACGACAACTATATCTACGACCGACTATTCGCGTATGAGGCGGTCAACTTTCTCGACCGTAACCCTAAGGCTTCGGTACTAGGCGGCTTGGCTGGCGTTAACTTCTATCCATTGTCGACTCGGGATCTTAAAGGACCAGGTCAGATCGCGATTACCGAGCACGAAGTTTACTGGCGCCAAGACGCAAATACTGATCCTGAACTCAAAGACCGAGTTTTTCAGGTTGATGCCTGCATGCGCGGGCCGCTTTTTTTTCGCAAATCATTCCTGGAAGAGCACGGTTATCTTGATGAAATGTATGCTCCACTTTACCAAGACGATATGGACATATGCTTCAGGGCAGGTAAGTATGGCTACAGGGTGTATTGCATGCTTATGAACGTCGAGAACAAATCATTGACAATGGCACAGGTCGATCCAGGAAAAGGCAAATTCTTTAACCAGGTTATGGAGCGCAACGCCGATATTTTCTATTCAAGATGGAATCCTACATCGAAGAAAGATTATTTGTGGGTTCACCGGGTGCCGTTGTTGGAATTAATGCCACCCCCAAAAACTCCTTGGTATCGGAGGTTTTCGCGTGCGTAGTATAGCCAGGGTTAAACGCGGGGTTAGCGTTAGGGCTAGACGAAAGTTTCGCCAGTGGCTGAGCAACTGGGGCAACCGGACTATTAAGCTAGGCGAGAATATTGTCGAGTATGGCAAGGATTTGTATCTGTACCCGGAGGAAATTGAACGGCTGGAGAGGATTAGGCTGCAGTCGACTTGGTATCGAGACAAAGGCGACGAAACCCACCGGCTAAACTACCGCTTAACACCTAACTCAATAGTGTTTGATCTTGGTGGATTCGAAGGCGGGTGGGCAAGTCAAATTTACGACCGGTTTGGCTGCAGGCTGTATATTTTCGAGCCGGTACCGGAATTCGTTAACAGAATCAGGCATCGCTTTGGCAATAACCCAAGTGTCAAAATTGTAGAGGCCGGTCTAGCCGATAAGACTGCCAAAATTAGCATTAATATGGACGACAACGCTTCGTCGCTCTTCCGAGCCGGTGGCGAGATGTTACAAGTTAAACTAATTAAAGCCGATGAGTATTTTACAAAAGAAAAAATAACTAAAGTCGATTTGATGAAAATCAATATCGAAGGCGGGGAGTACGATCTCCTCGACCACCTGATAGGATCCGGACTTGTGAAGAAAGTTCACAATATTCAGGTTCAGTTCCACAATTTTGTGCCGAACGCCGAACGCCGGATGGAGAGCATCCAAAATGCGTTACGCAGAACTCATAAACTGACGTATCAATACCCCTTTGTCTGGGAAAACTGGAAGTTAAAGTGAACAAGTTCGACCGTATGATCAAAAAACTGCGTCCACAACTAGTTGATGAGCTGAAGCAGCAAGCAAAGCTTGAGTTACTCAACAGTAACGAACCGGTTGCAAGTTGGGCGGTTGGTTGGGAGGAAAACCATCCACTCGGAACGGCCGGAACTAAAAATAAATCAAATCGGGAGAGATGGCTCAAGCAGACCCTTGCATCAATACCGGAAGGCAAAAAGATTTTGGATGCCGGAGCAGGGGAGCTCCAGTATAAACGGTTTTGCAAACATCTCGATTATGTCAGCCAGGACTTTGCTCAGTACGATGGTTCGGGTGATGAAGCTGGGTTACAGATGGGCAAATGGGACAACTCAAAGCTTGATATTGTTTCAGATATTCTTGCCATCCCAGTAAAGGATCACTCATTCGATGCAATTATGTGCATCGAAGTTTTTGAACACATTCCAAAACCGGTAGAGGCGATAAAGGAGTTTTCTAGAATCCTCAAAAAAGGTGGCAGATTAATAATCACGGTGCCAGTATCATCCTTGACCCATTTCGCACCTTATTACTACTACAATGGGTTCAGTCGGTACTTTTTTGAGGACCTACTAGCTGAAAATGGCTTCAAAATACTAGGTCTTGTTCAAAGCGGCAACTATTTTGAGTATTTGGCTCAAGAACTAAGAAGGCTCGATTCGGTAGCTGAGCAGTACTCAATTAAAAAACCAGCGAATAATATAGAAAGCTTGGCTCGGCATATTTTGCTTCGTAGGTTAAGCAAGCTTTCCGCAAGAGACAGGGGGTCGAGGGAGCTGCTTTCTTACGGTATAAACGTGTTGGCGGAAAAGTTATGATTGTAACCCGACTGATGGGGGGGCTGGGCAATCAAATGTTTCAGTATGCTGCTGGCCGGAGGTTGGCCCAACATCACGGCACCGAACTGAAACTCGATCTCACCTGGTTTGATAATGTCGAAGTTGATACCCGCCGCGAATACGAGCTCGGTTGCTTTGAGCTGAAAGCCGCGCCTGCCGAGCCTAAGGAAATCGAAGGGCTAACCATGGCTACTCCTTACTTGATGGGTTTTTTTGGGAAGCGCAAGAAGTTGACGATGCTGGGCGAAAAACATTATCAATTCGATCCGGCCGTTCTGAAAGCGCCGGACAATGTCTTGCTGCAAGGGTTTTGGCAGTCTGAGAAATATTTCAAAGACGCCCAGAAACTAATCCGCAAAGACTTCATCGTCAAAAATCCTCCAACCGGCAACAACAAAGCGGTTCTTCTATACATCGAAGAAGTGAACGCGGTGTCGTTGCACGTTCGGCGAGGCGACTACGTTACGAGCAAGGCGACTAATGAGTTTCATGGAACGGCCACATTGGATTACTACAGAAAAGCGATGGCTTACATGGCAAAAAAAATCGAACATCCGCATTTCTTCGTTTTTTCGGATGACACAGCTTGGTGCAAAAAAAATCTTAAAATCGATTTTCCTGCAACTTATGTCGACCACAATCCTGCCAATAAGGGGTTCGAAGACATGCGCTTAATGATCGCGTGTGATCACCACATAATTGCAAACAGTTCGTTTAGCTGGTGGGGCGCTTGGTTAAATCCATCAAAAGACAAAATCGTAGCCGCGCCGAAGCAATGGTTCAGGGATAAATCCATCGACACTTCTGATTTAATCCCAAAGGACTGGGTGCGACTGTGACAAATCCGAAAGTTTCGGTCGTGATGAGCGTTTACAATGGTGAAACCTATCTTAGTCGCGCGATCAAAAGCGTTCTTGAACAAACCTTTCGTGATTTTGAATTCATTATTATCAACGACGGCTCAACCGATGGCAGCTTAAAGATCATTAATTCCTGCAAAGATTCGCGCATCAAGTTAATCGATCGTGCCAACAAAGGATTAACTTATTCGCTGAACGAAGGGGTAAAGGTGGCGAAAGGCGAGTATGTCGCACGCCAGGATGCCGACGATATTTCGGTGCCAACTAGGCTAGAAAAAGAAGTGGCGATGATGGAAAAAGATCCCCAGCTGGGGTTGGTTGGTAGCAACTACACCGTAATCGATGAAAAAGAAAAACCCCTGTCGACTACCAATGTTTTTACCCATCCAGACGACTTAAAACTCGCTCTTGTGACCTGTAACCAATACGGTCACGGCTCGACTATGATGCGCAAAAGTGTGTTAGACAGAGTTGGCCCTTACGACAAATCAGTTGGGCACGTCGAGGATTATGATCTCTGGGTTCGAATTTCACGAGTTGCGAAGCTAGCCAATATCCATGAGCCGCTGTATTTATGGCGGCGCAACCCGACCGGCGTGACTTACTCGAATCATGACGAACAAATTACCCAAACTTTCGCAATCCGCGATCGGGAGTTTAAGAACGTTCTAAAGAATCCCAGCGAGTATAAATTCGCCTCTTTCCATCCGGCTTGGCCAGGCTATTTTGATAAAAAGTCGGCTCTTTACCGTGACATGGCCTACCTCTATAAAACCAACGGCCGTACCGGGAGAGCAGTTTTGATGCAGATAGCGGCGATTTTTTGCCGCCCGCTTTACTTGCGTAACTACAAACGCTTGATTATGCTGTTTAACCAAAACTTATTTAGCCGCTGGGGCTACGAATTCCTATGAAGCAAACAGTTGACGTCATCATTCCAACCTATAACGGGCTGCCATACCTCAAAGAAACCGTTGAAAGCGTTCTGGGTCAAACCTACAAGGATTTGGCAATTCACGTAATTGACGACGGTTCGACCGACAACAAGGCTACCGAAAAATACGTCAAAAGCATTAAAGATCCGCGGGTTAAATATTTCCGCAAGGAAAACGGTGGCCAAGCAACGGCACGTAACTACGGGATCAAAGTCTCAAATTCGCCGTATGTGACCTTCGTCGATTCTGACGATGTCTGGTTTCCAACCAAAATCGAGCGCCAATTAGCACTACTCAATGAAAAAAAGGCGGTTGGGATGGTCTATGGCTTCCACCATTTCATCGACGACAATGGCGAGGTCACTGGCAGCCTAGTAATTCGAAACCGGGGGAAATTGACCGACATTTTAGTGGATGGTAATTCGATCGCCGGCAGCGGCAGTATGGTGATGATCCGCCGGTCGGTGCTAGATAAAGTCGGCCTGTTCCGAGAAGATTTTCTCATTGGCGAAGACTGGGAAATGTGGTTACGGATCGCTCAGGATTATGAAATCGATTACGTTCCGGATTTTTTGGCGGCATTACGGGTCCATTCGGGAAGTATGCAGCAAAATTTCAAAAAAATGGCCAACGGCATGATGTATATGTTCCCGATTATGCAAAATGAATTGAAATTAACACGCTTACAGCAACGTCGGTTGGCGGATGTCTGTTTCGGTGAATCGATTCGCTGGTACCATGCCGCCAAGGATCGCAAAAACGCTCGTCGGACACTGCTCAAGTACTTTCTGATGTATCCAAGAGCGGTCATTAATCCCCGAAACTGGATTGGTTTTAGTATTGGGCTATATACCAGAGTGGTGTTCGGAAATCGACTCTATATTACAGTTAGAGACGCTATCAAGCCGCCGAAAGGAAAATAGCGTGGCTGCTAAGACTGTAATTATTTCCCGGAATGCGTATGGGTGGCAGTTTGGCGGGGCGGAGAAGTTCACTTTTAATTTGGCTGCCGAATTAAAGCAAAATGATTTTCGGCCGATAGTTGTTACTCGAGTTCCCGAACTAATTAAGCTTTGCAAGAAGTCGGGCATCAAAACTTTCAAAAATCTCTGGCTGAAAAATGAAAATAGGCGACGCTATAGCCCACTCTATTACTTGCTCTACCCAGTGATGGTGGCGCAATGGAAGTATTTAATTTTGCGTTACCGGGCAAGCGCCATTATCTGTGGCAGTCGGGACGACCAGACTTTTGGAACATTGGCGGCAAAGATTTTAGGGAAGCCAAGTATTTGGATCGACCACGCCGACATGAAAGATATTCTAGGGCAACCGATGCACCTGATGAAAAGCTCTTATCGCTGGGCTTTGCGGGCGGCAACTAAAATCGTGGCGGTGTCGCAAGCCGAGCGCGACAAGATCTTTGTCAATATTCCAGCCGAGTTTAAATCGAAGTTCGTGGTGATTAATAATGGCGCGGTGCGTGGCATGGGTGAAGTGATGGCAAAGCCAGCTGGCAAAAAGATCGTCAGCTTCATCGGCCGGATCGAAAAAGATAAAGGTGTTTTTGAGCTGGTGGATGCCGCCGCGGCAGTCATGAAAAAACTGCCCAAGGTTGAGTTTTGGCTGGCCGGAAAGGGGAGGGTAGTAAACGCCATCAAGCCCAACGAACGGCTGAAACTACTCGGCCACCTCGATAACATTTGGCCGCTCCTTTTAGCATCCGACCTATTCGTTTATCCGACCCACCATGATGCTTCCCCGTTGGCACCGGTCGAAGCTCTGTTAGCTGGCGTTCCGGTCATTGCCACCAATGTGGGCGGTTTGCCGGAGATCATTACCGACGACTCGGGCATTTTGGTTCCCAGACAAGACGCCCCGGCGCTGGCCAAGGCGATTGAAAACTATTTCGGTGACTCCAAACTGCAAACTAAGCTCAAAGCCGGCGCCAAAAAACGCGGAGACGAGCTGGAGTTCGGGCGCGTGGTCAAAGAAAAGTATTTGCCGCTGATTGAGGAGGTGACCAAGTGAAAATCGGCGTTGAGGCCTCGGCTATCTTCCGCCCGGAAAAAACCGGCATCCCCTATTACGCTAGCAATCTAATTAAGGCTGCGGCAAAGCAAATGCCTGATGACCAGTTTTATCTTTGCTACATCAACTTTCTGGCTCGTCAAACGCCGAAGTTCGAAACCGGTACTAGTAACGTGCACCGACGCCGATTTAGCTTAATTCCAGGCAAAATCTGGAACGCCCTTGATCATTACCTGATCGTCCCGCCGATCGATTTGCTGACCGGTACTCGGGCAGATGTGTTTTTGTTTATGAATTACTTCCGCTGGCCGCTGGCGTTTTGTAAAAAGACCGTTTTGTTTGTCCACGATCTGGGCTATCTCGACCGGCCGGAATTTTTTACACCCCGTCACCGCGCGCATTTGCGCCGCCGGGTTAAACAATCAATCGCCAAATCCACCGCCATTGCTACGATTTCCGAACACACCAAGCAGCAGTTGATGAAACACTATGGCTTGCCACTTGAAAAAATTACGGTCATGACTCCGGCGGTTGACCATGCGAAATATCAACCGGCGCCGGCTGGCGAAATTGCCAAGGTAAAGCAAAAATATAGCATTACTAAACCCTACTTGCTGTTTTTGGGAACGATGGAGCCGCGCAAAAATATCACCGGTATCATTCGGGCTTACCAAGCTCTGCCGAGCGCGACAAAAAATAAATATCAGTTAGTGTTAGCTGGTGGCAAAGGCTGGCTGGATGAAGAGATTGATAAACTAGCCAACGCAATGTCGCCTGGTCAATTAATTCGCACCGGCTACGTCCAGGACGGTGATGAGCCGGCGTTGTACTCCGGAGCGGAAATGTTTTTATATCCATCACACTACGAGGGGTGGGGGATGCAAATTTTAGAGGCTATGGCTTGTGGCACGCCGGTGATCACCGCAAACAATTCCTCTTTGCCAGAAGCCGGCGGCAAGGCCGCTACTTATGTCACAGCGGGTAATGATAGACAGCTAGCCGACGCAGTCTCGAAGTTACTCAGATCCGACAAAGCAAAGATCAGAAAAGCTGGCTTTGAACAATCGAAAAAGTTCTCCTGGGAAAAGTCTGCTAAAATCCTTGCGGACTTAGTTCACAAACTCTAACTGACGAATTTGTCGGCGACGCCTTCGGCTTCGAGGTCGGCTATCGTCATCATTTTAGCCAGGTCGTTAAACCCAACCTTCGGCTCCCACTTCAAAACTTTGCGCGCTTTGGTTGAGTCACCAAGCAATAGATCAACTTCCAGCGGCCGGTAGTAACGCGGGTCTATCTCAACGTATTTTTTCCAGTCCAGGCCTACTAAACCAAATGTTTCGTCTAAAAATTCTTTAACGGTATGGGTTTCGCCGGTGGCGACCACATAGTCGTCGGGCTTTGGCTGCTGCAGCATACGCCACATGGCATCAACGTAATCGCCGGCAAAGCCCCAGTCGCGTTTGGCGTCTAGGTTCCCCATGTAAAGTTTTTTATCTTTGCCAGCCACGATCCGAGCTAAACCGCGAGTGATTTTACGCGTGACAAAAGTTTCGCCGCGTCGGGGGCTTTCATGATTGAATAAAATTCCGTTACAAACAAACATGCCGTAGCCGTCACGGTACTCCGCCGCCAGCCAGTGGGCGGCGACTTTGGCCACGCCGTAGGGGCTTTGGGGACTGAAGGGCGTGTCTTCGTTTTGCGGCGTTTCTTTGACCTTGCCAAACATTTCGGAGCTGGAGGCTTGATAAAACTTGGTGTCGTAATCGATTTCCCGAATGGCTTCAAGCATGCTCAACGTGCCCTTCACGATTGAATCGATGGTGTACTCGGGCTGGTCGAAACTGACTCGGACGTGACTTTGCGCACCGAGGTTGTAAATCTCGTCGGGCTTTAATGTGCGAAGCAGTTTGTTGAGCGAGCCGGCATCAGTCAGGTCTCCGTAATGTAAGCGGAGTTGTCCGGATTCGTGAGGGTCTGCATAAATGTGATCAATCCGACCAGTGTTGATTTGGCTCGATCGCCGGACAATACCGTGAACTTCGTAGCCCTTTTCGAGCAACAGTTCGGTTAAATAAGAACCATCTTGGCCGGTTATTCCGGTGATAAGTGCTTTCTTGGTTGCCATTTGTCTCCTTAAACTACTATACGATTTTCCTCATCAGGTGAGCAAAAGTCAAACCTGCAGTGCTAGAATCAATTAGTGAATTGGTTGGCCATCATCTTTACTCTGATCTTTTTCCTTGCGGCATTGCTAGTTACAAGCGAGGAGCTAAGTTGGGGAGTCTGGCTCGTAGTTTTTTTACTACCATTTGAACGAATCGGGGCCTATTCACTCGCCCAGCAGTCAAACCTGGCCGTTATTCGCTTAGTTCAAATTGCCTCTCTTGCCTTGATGTTAGTCACCATATGGAGAGTTATCAGACATCGGGAAAAATTCCGTTTGCTGCCACTGCCTTTACTACTTTTTGCAGCCTCGGCTTTTATTTCAGCCCTTTACATTAATAACCTTCGAGTTTGGCAGAATTATGTCTGGCTGCTATTTGTACTAGCAATATTCTGGACTTTTTTTATCGTCACCAACCAGAATCGGCTGAGAGCTATTAGAAATGCGTTATTCAGTTCAGCCGCGGTCGTGTCGTTGTTCGGTCTGTTCCAATTTTTTGGTGACCTACTTGGTCTCTCGCCAAAAATTACTCAACTCCGATCGGCTTATGTAAAATCGATTCTTGGCTACCCTCGCGTTCAATCAACTGCGATTGAACCGCTCAACTTCGCCAATTATCTCCAACTGCCTTTACTGACCGGGTTTGCGTTGTCGCTCAAGCAAAAACTCAGAGGGCGGTTGAGCCCCATACTGTTGCTGATCGTTGCAGCATTCCTGGCGACTACTTCTCGCGGCGCATTTATTGCTATTGTACCTGCGGTTCTGATCGTATTCTACTTCATGCTCAAAGAAACAGTTTCACTCGCAAAGCCACTACTCATCACCGTTGTCATTCTTTTGGCGATTTCGGCCACTGGGATGCTGGTAGCCTCAAAAATTTCTACCGGCAGCTGGTTAACCGGGCCAAAAACCTACGCCAGACTTTTCTCGGAGTTTACACACAACGCATCGTTTCAAGATCGCAATACCAGCAGCAAGCAAGTACTGCCAGTATGCGCACAGCACCTTTGGTTTGGAGTTGGGGTTGGGCGAGTGGGGACATCGCGAATTGCAAAGTCGCCTATTAGAGCCGGTTATGACGCGATCAACCTTCAAAATACGTGGCTTGAAACCTATTGCGGCTCAGGAATAGTCGGCTCGGCGCTATTTGTTTGGTTTTTGCTTTGGGTCTGGTGGCAGTCATGGAAGGCGATCAAGCTATCGGACGACAAGACCAAACCCTGGCTGGTTGGTTTACTGGCAGCCAGCGTGGGGATTATTTTACAAACCCAGTCTTTCTCCGGATTTTACGTTACGTATATTTGGGTCACATTGGGAATGTTGGCCGGCTTGAGTCAGTCAGTTTTGGGCAAAAAGTCTACTTCTTAGTGACGAGGAGGATGCCGATTATTAGAATCGCTAAACCGACAAGGTTTAGGACCGAGGGTCTGTCATGGAAAAAAACCACGCCAACTGCGAAAGCGAGAATCAAAATTAGCGGAATCGTTAGAGCCTGAACCGTCGAAAACTGGAAGCGCGACAACAAGTAAAAATCGATAGCGGTACCAATTGCGTAGGCTACTAGACCTAACCACAGATAAGGGGAGAGAATTAGTCTAAAACTCAATCCGACTTTGTCGATAGCGAGCTTGAAAAAGTACTGGCCGACGGCAATTTGGATGGCGATGATAACGCCTAAAACGTAAAGCATTAGCATTATTTTAACAGGAAAGGGCCGGCACCGAAGTGCCAGCCCAAACCCTCCTGCTAATTACCCCTCCCCGCGAACCGGCGCTGCCGATGGCGCTGCGGCGGGCGGATCGCCCCACTCCGGCGGAGCATCACTCCAGCCGAGGTAGTGACCAAACCGGCCCAAGGTAGTTTCGTAGATCGCCTTGCCATCCCAGCCGTTGGGCGTGGTGACGAACTGGCCATTGCCAACCGAGATCACAACGTGTCCGTAGTGCATGTTGCCGACCCAAGTGTCGTAAAAAGCCAGGGCTCCGACCGGAACCTTGGTGTCGCCGGCATGAATCATGCCGCGGCTTACCAGGTTCTGGTAGTTGAGTAGCGCCGAGCCCTTCTGTCCCGATGTGCCGTAAGCCGTTTCGGCGAACAGTTCGCACCAGTAAATCCAGGTCTTGCCGTTGGGCTGGTTGGTTTGCCCGACCATCGCCAGTGCCCGATTTGCTGCCTTTTGTCCACGGGACGGCGGCGGTGGAACCGAGCATTGTGGAACTCCCGGGCTGAAGCTGCCGATGTTGGGCGTATTGATATACCAGTCGCTCGACCAGCCGGAGTACGGAGAATCGAGTTGATCCCAGATCGTCGAGCCGTGAACGCTGTCGCCGTAGTCCTGGCAGACGATCGAGACCTGCGTGCCCTCGGCCATCCAGCCAACCTTGCCAGCCGACACGTGGGGGCCGCTGCGAACATTGAGCCCGTCGCAGACTCCGTTGGCACAGGTGTTGTAAACGTGGTAGCCCGAAACCGAGGCCGCCGCCTGCGAACTGCCATTGGCATCCGGCCCGGGCTTGGCATAGCCCTGAGCCGACTTGGGGATCTTGCGGTGGTGCTTGGCCTTGGCGTTCGCCGGCATCGTCATGCCGAGCGTCAGGGTCAAAAGCACCGCCAAAACAACAAAGAGACGCGACATGCGTCCCTCCCTGCCCGTTACTTTCTGCATGCTTCCCTCCAGTAGGGTGGAAAACCCGTAAGAACCGCAACGGGTCTTCTTAAATTAGCGAACCGGCCCGATCTGAACAATCACAAAAATTCCAATTTTTCCTTAATCTAATTTTTTCTTTTTGTGAAACTGCACAAACAGTGGGTAAGAGCATAAAAAGTATTGACTATTCGTATTTTGTTCGCCATACTGGAACCGAACACTAATTGGAGGCAACGACATGGCCCAACCGTTAACTAAAAGACAAAAAGAAGTCCTAGATTTCATTACCCAGTTCATTGAGCTACACGGCTACGCGCCGAGTTACCGCGAAATCGCCGCTTCACTTAGCATGTCTTCGGTTGCTACCGTTGCCACCCACGTTGCCACTTTGGTTGAGAAAGGCTATCTCGGTAAAGGCACCGGCCAAGCTCGCTCGATCCAGTTGGTCAACCTAAAGAAAGAGGATTTCGACGAAGATCACTCGGTTGGCCTGCCGATTCTTGGTCTAATCGCCGCTGGCCAGCCGATCGAAACGCTTTCCGGTCACGCCGACACCTTAGATGTGCCGCCTTTTATGGTCGGCCGCCGCAACTCTTATGTGTTGCAGGTCAAAGGGGAGTCGATGATTGAAGACGCCATTATGGACGGTGACTTCGTGGTGATCGCCGAAAAAGACGTGCCATCAAACGGCGAAGTGGTGGTCGCACTAGTCAATGGCGAAGCCACCCTCAAACGCTATTACAAAGAAAAAGGCCACATTCGTTTGCAGCCGGCCAACCGCACAATGGATCCGATCATTGTTCCGAATGACGCCGACTTACAAATTCAAGGCGTAGTTATCGGAGTTATCCGCAAATACTGAAGTAAGTAAAAAGGAGGGGGCATGAAAAAAGAAAAAACTAAGATCGAAAAAACGGTACGGTCAAAAATCTACGACTTGATCTACTACGAGTCACTCAATAAGGAAAAAACACCCGTCACGTCGGCTCAGCTAGCGCGGATTGCTAAAGGGGGAGCTCGGTGAACCGGCGTCAGCTCAGACTAAAGTACCGCAGATATCTGCGGTACTACGATTTTGATCTCAAGTTTGCGACGCCCAAACAAGCCGAATCAGTCCTGGAAATTTTACAAAATGCAAAAAGTCCAGGTCTGAAAGCGAGCCAAAATTTGGAACAAACCACATAGCTTGGCGCCGCTAGCAATTCGTATACTCGTTTTCAATGCCAAGCAAAAGCACCAAGCGGCCTCTTAAAATCGCCATGATTGCGCCGCTCGTCGAGCGGGTTCCTCCTCAAAAATACGGAGGGACTGAGCGTGTAGTGTCTGAGTTGACCGAAGAGTTGACTCGCCGCGGCCACGAAGTCACGCTGTTCGCCAGTGGTGACTCTTTGACCTCAGCAAGATTAGTTTATGTCCACTCGCGCCCGCTGCGCGAAGATAAAATTAAAGATTTATACGGAGTTAACGGCTTTACGGCGCTTAACATCGGGTTGGTCTATAAGCACCAAAAGCAGTTCGACATTATTCACGACCACGCGCATTTAATGCTGTCCCTCCCTGCCGCCAATATCGCCACCACACCGGTGGTTATGACTCTGCATGGGCCAATCGAAGCCGGCACCGACCGAATTTATGAAGAGCTCGACCGCCCTCACTTTGTATCGATTTCCAATAGCCAAACCGCTCACCACCCTAGGATTAAAACCGCAGGCACTGTTTACAATGGATTATCGATGGAGCACTACCCCTTCGGCCCCAAACCCGGAGCGTATTTACTGTTCGTTGGCCGAATTTGCATGGAAAAAGGCACTCATCATGCCATAGCGGTGGCCCAGGCTTTGCAAATGCCACTCATAATCGCGGCCAAATTGAACGAGGATATCCCGGCCGATATGGAGTACTATCGTGCTTACGTTAAACCTTACCTAAACGAGCAAATTAAGTGGGTCGGCGAAGTTGATGATGCCGAGAAGACCAAACTGATGAGCGAGGCGCTGTGCATGCTTCATCCTGTAACCTGGCCTGAACCGTTTGGCTTAACTCTAATCGAAGGCATGGCTTGCGGCTCTCCAGTGGTGGCGTTTCGAATGGGGTCGATCCCAGAAATTATTGTCGATGGGCAGACCGGTTATGTGGTGGACGACGAAGAGGCAATGGCCGAAGCTGTCGGGAAAATCCACCGGATTAATCGCCGCGCCTGCCGCGACCACGCAATAAATAACTTTAACGCCCAACGTATGGCCGACGGCTACGAACAAGTTTATTACCGAGCCGTTGACCTTGCCCAGGAAAAGTTGCTGCGGCGTTCGGGCAAAACGAAAGGCCTGAAGCCAACCGAACTAGCTTCAAGCCTTTGGCTCCGGGGGCGAGATTCGAACTCGCGACCAATTGATTAACAGTCAACTGCTCTACCGCTGAGCTACCCCGGAATATT
>CAYZIN010000016.1:0-16456 GCA_964478595.1 uncultured Candidatus Saccharibacteria bacterium
ACCTACTGTTTACAAAACAGTTGCTCTACCACTGAGCTACACCGGCCCGTGACCCCAATGATAGCGGGTTGAAAGCTCTACCGAAACAACCGAAGTATTTTACCAATTATCAGATCAGGAGTCTAGACGGTGGCGGGTCGGTGCAAGGCGCGGGCGGCTTTTACGTCAGTCGGGTCGAGCTTTAAGACCTTTTCGTAAGCGGCCTTAGCCTCCTCTTTTTTACCAACTAGCTCGTAGGCCTCGGCTAAATGAGTTAGGTGATGTTTATTCTTGGGGTTGGAGGTGGCTTTCTCTAAAGCCTCTATGGCTTCGTTGTGATGATTAAGTTTCAGTTGGGAGCGGCCAATGGCGTCGTACAAATCTGGAGTTTGGTCGAAGATTAAACCTTTATCTAAGGCGGCCATAGCCTTAATGTAGTTTCCGTTTTCGTAGTAAGTTACACCAAGGTTGTAGTAATTAACCGCCGAAGGGTCAAGGTGCGCCGCCACCTGAAAAGATTCGATTGCGTCTGGATATTTGCGCTGCGCCGAGTAAATTAAACCGATTCGGCGGTAGGCCGCAGCGTTTTTGTGGTCCAACTTTAAAATTTTTAAGTACAGCTTTTCGGCCGACAGGAACTTTTTTTCTAAATACGCTCGATCGGCGTACTCAACAAGCTGTGTTATTTCTGACGAAACCGTTTTCGCACCAACTTTGGCCGGGCGGCCGGGAGACATTTGACGCAAATAATGAGCCACTAGAGCTACGGCTACGGCAAAAAAGGCGATCTCTAGCACGAGAGCTCCAGCATCAAGCTTTCTAACGCAGTTTTTGGTGGTACGTTGGCGGCAATATAGCGGCGAGTTTGCTCGATTTGTGATAAGTCGTTTGCTTGCGCTTTGGATTCTCGCAGATTTTTGCCAACCGCCGCCGCCAAGAATTCCAAAAACTGTGAGCCATCGTCTGTATCCAAAATCTCCGGAACGAGAATCATGCGGTCAAATAAAGAAGCACGTATGACATTACCGACTAGACCGGCGATTTGCTTTAGCCTTGCCAGCTGAGTTTCGTTGGCCTTCAGGTTGTTTGCGACTCCCATCCGACCGCGACTAAGTTTAGCGATTATCTTATCTCCCACCAGCTTTTCGATTTCCGAATCCAAAACCGGCGGGAAGAAAATTGATTGGACTCGAGAACGAACGGTGGGTAAAAGCAGGTCAATATCGCTGGCAATCAAAACAATAACCGAATTACGTGGTGGCTCCTCAAGGGTCTTTAGCAGCGCGTTTTGGGCTTCGACGGTTAGCTTATCGGCCGGGTCGATCAAAATCAGTCGCGACTTATCGGCGTAATAGTTGGTTAATGACAGCTCTTCCTGCAGACTACGGACTTGGCTAATAGCAATCTTGCCGCTTTTGCTCTTTTCGTCGGGCTCAACCTTAAATAATCCACCAGAACGGTTGCACCCCAAACTATCGGCCAGCTGCAGTGCAGCTGTCGATTTACCGACGCCCCGCGGACCGTAGAACAAAAAACTGCCCGTTCGGACTTTTTCCAGCCGCGCCAAAGACAGCACAACCCGCGGATGTAGTACCAGTTTCATTGCTTAATTATACTGTTTCTCGAGGTGATCTAAAAAGCCCCTCAGATCTTCCGGCAAATCTGAGGTTAAGGTTACTACTTCGCCCGAAGGCAATTCGATTTCAAGCTTTGCCGCGTGTAGAAATTGCCGTGCCAACCCCAGGGGTCGTTTCGGTGAACCGTACAAAGTATCGCCAGCCACTGGATGATGCAGATGTGCTAAGTGAACCCGGATTTGATGGGTCCGGCCAGTTTGCGGGTGGACCTCTACTAGGGTGTAGTTGGGTAAATACTGCTTAACTTTGTAGCGAGTGATTGCTTGTTTCCCATCTTTTTTTACAATCTGCTTTTCGTGGTCGGCCGAAGGCGACAACGGCAGTCGAACGATGGCTTCGTTGGGCTCTAAGCCGCCGGTAACCAGGGCGAGATAAGTTTTTTTAACTTTGCCTTCTGCGAACTGTTGTTTCAAAAAAGTCTTGGCTGCGGCATTTTTGGCAATAATCATGACGCCCGAGGTGTCTTTGTCCAGACGATGAACAATGCCGGGACGTAGCGGGTCCTCGTCTTTTACTCGACCTCTGGCAAACTCGGCTACACTCGGTTCAGGTCGGCTCATTGAAACGCCGTGCGAAAGAAGGCCAGCTGGTTTATCGACGGCGATTACGTCTTCGTCCTCGTAAAGGATTGGTAAATCCGGGGCTTCAACTGGAACTGGGTCGGCTGAAGTCCACCCTACCTTATCCCCCTGTTTCAGTTGGTAGCTGGGTTTTCCCTCTAAATCGTTAACCAAGACCCGACCGGCTTTAATTTCCGTCTGAGCGGCCGAGCGAGACAGCCCAGTAACTTCAGCTAAGTAAAGATCGAGCCGCCACCCATAGTGCTCGGCTTCTGCGGCGAAGCTTTGCATTAGGCCGAAACGAGTTGCGAGGCGCTATTAAGGTCGTTTTTACTGCCCAAAACGAACAGACGGTCGCCGGCATAGATGACTTCATTGCCAGTTGGGCGGATTTTGTTGTTCCCGTCGGCACCGTTAATGGCGATCACGGTTGCACCTTTAATTTCGTGGTCTGCCAGCGTTGCACCCAGCCGTTTCCCGGCCAGCTTTGAGCCCTTCATCACTTCCATTTCCTCAACCTGTAAATCGGCGGAGCCCTCGGACTTATTAACAACGTCAATGTAGTCGACTACACTTGGGCGCAAGGCCATGGCTGCCATGTGATAACCGCCTATCTGATAAGGCAGCGCTACTCGGTCTGCACCGGCTCTTTTCAGTTTAATTTCGTTCTCGGCTCGATTACAGCGGCCGACAATATAAAGATCAGGGTTAACCGACCGAGCAGTTAGGACCACCAGTAAGTTGTGCGAATCCTCGCCTAAACAAGCTACAAGTCCAGCTGCGTGCTCGATGCCGGCGTCTCGCAGAGCCTCTTCCTGCGTTGAATCTCCCTCGAACGCGAAATAACCCAATTCGGTGGCCTCATTCACCTTATCGGGGTCTTTATCAAGTCCGACGAACGACTCTTTCTCAATTCCCATCTCCCGCGCGACCTGGCTGCCAACTCGGCCCAGCCCGCAGATGATGTAATGGTTTTTTAATTTGGCGACTTTTGTTCTCATTCTTTGCTTTTTAACGCTTATGCCTACACCAACTATATATTCGGCGGCCCACTTAAGTAAATAAGCGATGACAATATAGCTGGCGGTAATGAGCAGGACGACCAGGGTTTTGGCTCCGCTGGATCTAAAACCGTAATGGTCGAAGTGGCTTAAAAGCAGCAACACCGTTTGATAGAACGCTTCCGACGTCTTCATGCCGGGTTCATAGATTGGGAATACGAACGTACCGATCGCCAACAATATTAATGTGGCAGCCGCCGCTCTCCAGGGCGCTTTCGATGAGCTTTGCTTCATCACTGGTTTATTTTATCGCGCTTACGTTTGCCCTGCTATATCTTGACAAAGCGTAAGAGTTATAGTAAGGTGTTTTGATTCTGAGGTGGCTCAGAAGGCCGGCACAGCCGGTTGACAGATTGAGAAGGAGGCAAGGTGTTCGACACCATGCTCGGCAGGGTGCTCGCAATCGTGGGTTCCGCGTTTTGTGGTGTGGCAACGCTCTACATCACGCTGACGCAACACGCGCCGATCACCCCTAACAACACGTTTGCTTTCCGCTTCTTGCTCGCAGCCGGCTCGTTCGGCTTCTTGCTCGCAGCGATCTTCACCCTCGACGCGATCAAAAGTCGGCGACAATCGCCGTAACTTCGATCACGCCTCGCATGATTTCGTCCCCCTCGCACCAGCTTAGGCTGGCAGCGCGGGGGACGTTGCGTTTATCTGGGGTTTATCATTATTACTCTTGACAACGGTTATGCTTTGTGATATTATAGTTCGGATTTCTGGGCGGTACAGAATTTCGCCTGGGAGTTGGAGTTCGACAACCAGCAGTTACGACAAAAGAGAGAAAGGAACGCAATGAAGCGCCTAGCGGTGCTTATGTTGTTCGCCATCCTTACCGGATGGTTGGCTGTCGGTTCAGCTTCCGCAAAGGACAAATGCCCAAGAGGCGGAGCGACCGACGGCAACCCGGCTCACGCGTGCGTAGACCTCAACGGCCCCCAAAAGCAGCCGTTGCAGGACAACAACCCGGCCTTAGTTCAGCCGACGCCGAGTAGCACATCGTTTCCGCTTAAGCATGGCGATACCCTTTGGGATATCGCCTTTCGCGAGTGCGGAGACCACCAAGGATGGTGGAATATCGCCAAGGCCAGCGGCATCGTTAACCACTACACGATCCCCGATGGATACACCATCACGATCGTCGGCCAGTGCGAAGACCCCGCGACCTACCAGTCGACTCCGGGATATCAATCCGGCTCGGCTGAAGGCGCTGCGGGAGCTCGGCAAAGTGAGTGTCCGACTGACCGCCCAACAAGGTACGGCTGCCCCGCAGGCCCAAATGGAGTTCCGCTGGGGTCCGACACTGGGCCAGATGGTAACACGGTTTACGGGCCCGGCAGTGGTACTTCTAACCCCGATCCGTCTATCGAATCGGGAAAGAACCATCCTGCCGGCGACCCAGGCGGCTTCTAGCCGCTGAAGTTCTGGGGGTCGGGTGAATGCGCCCGACCTCCTCTCGCCTCACGTAACTGTTCGCCCCGCGCCTCGCAAGGCGCGGGGATTTGCTTCGAGGATGCGTATCCTCGCTGACGATCGCGAAAGCGTGAAAGCAGAATTTGAAATTTCGAGCCAAGGAGATGTGATCGAAGTGAAAGAAAACTTCGAGCAGTTTCTCGGTGCTGTCCGCGATCGCTACTGGGGACGGGCTGAACCGCTTCAGTCCGCGATCGAGAATCAACTCAAGATCTACGATCCGGTCGACAAGGCCACGATCGTCGTTGAGTTGTGGGATGCCACAGAAGGCATCGCCGTGTTTGGTCTGACGAGTGAGTCGAAATCGATCGGTGCGGTCAACGACTGGCTGATCATCAACGAAGCTCTCTCCGACCTGACCAACGATCCCGCGATCGATGCCGAAGAGGATCGTCGGCTCAAGATCTAACCGCTTCAGAAGTGGGCAAAATTGCTCCGAATTCTGGAGCGGTTTTGCTTTTCAGGAGTAATTATTTTTGGTAGAATATCCGCCCGAACCTATAGGGAGGATTATTGAAGCGTAAACTGCTGGTTGTAGTAGTTGCCTTCATCGTTGGTTCAGCCCAACCGCTCAGTCTGTTTGGCCCGGATGATTCCAGGTGGGAGCCCCCACAGCAACCGAAAAGATCGTACGAGGTTGCGCCCGGAGACACCCAGCAGAAGATTATGGCAAAAACCCAGCGCAGCTGGGCGGCCATTTCGGAGCTGAATCAAGACGGAGGTATACACCTCAAACCCGGCAGTATAATATGGGTGCCGGTTAACCCGTAGGAGGAAAAGTGGCAAAACGAGTATTGATTGTTGAAGATGGCCCTTTTCGCGAAACCCTCGCTCGTTACCTTGGCGTTTATGGCGTTACGGCAGATGTTGCGACTTCGCTCTTCGAAGCTCGCAAGTTGCTGGGTAATCACTACCACGCAATCGTCTGGGACGCCAACTTACCAGACGGCAGCTCGATCGACTTGATCGCCGAGACCCATCATTGGTTCAAGGGTCCAATGTTTGGCATCAGCACACTTGAATACGACCGCATACGTCAAAAACGCGCAGGTTGCTCCAAGGTCTGCGAAAAGCCGGAAGTCTTAGAGCTTCTCGCTCGGGCCCTAGGCCTCAACCCCGCCTCTTAAGCGAAAACCCGCTTGCAATGAGGCGGGTTTTCGATTCTAAGTTATCTTTTCTTCCACTGAGCGGCTTTGCGAGCTCGCTTCAGCCCAGGCTTTTTACGTTCTTTTTCCCGCGGGTCGCGAGTTAGAAAACCAGCTTTGCGTAAAGTTACTTTATTGTCTTCCGATAAACCGAGTAGCGCTCTGGCGATCGCTAAGCGGGCAGCTTCGGCTTGACCACGCTTGCCGCCTCCTTTGACGATTAAATTAGCTCCCAACTTAGTGTCCTGCCCAACCGCCACCAGCGGCTGGCTGACGGTTTGGACCAGCACTGGGCTGGCAAAATATTCCTCAACGGATTTGCCGTTAACCTTCAGACTTTTATCACTTGAGGATAGCCGCACCGTGGCGGTGGCTTCTTTGCGCCGACCTAAACCTTTGTGAAATTCGGCCACTACTTTATCTCCAATTTAGCTGGGTTCTGGGCGGTGTGGGTATGTTCGGCAGTTGCAAAGACTTTAAGGTGCTTCATTCGCACGGCCTTAAGCTTGTTTTGCGGCAGCATCCGCTTAACCGCTAGTTCAATAACTTCAACCGGGTCTTTAGTTAGCTTCTGGGCTAATGATGCTTCTTTAATACCGCCGGGATAACCGCTGTGGCGGTAATACTTCTTGTCATCCAGCTTATTGCCCGTGACACGTATCTTTGCTGCGTTGATAATCACGATGTTGTCGGCCATATCAAGGTGGGGCGTGAAGTCGGCTTTGTGCTTGCCTTGCAACAAAGTCGCAATTTGAGTAGACAATCGACCCAAAGTTGCACCTTCGGCATCAATTAAATACCAATCGTGCTTAATTTCGGAAACTTTCGGCATGGGGGTTTTAAACATTACTTCACCACTGCCTTGGCTTTAGGCTTCGCAGCTGCTTTTTTAGCAACCGGTTTCTTGGCCGGTGCTTTCGCTTTTTCGACTTTGTCTTCAACTTTCTCTTCGACCGGAGCGGCTTTTACCGCTTCGGGTAGGACTAAACTAACAACGGCTACTGGTGCATTGTCGCCAACCCGATTGCCGGCTTTTACAACTCGGGTGTAACCGCCGCTGCGATCCTTCCAGGCGGGGGCTAATTCCTCGACCAGTTTTTTTACCGCGGCATCGGTGGTTAGCCGAGAGCGCAAAACTCGCCGGTCAGCCACCGAACCTCTTTTGGCGAACTTAACCAGCTTTTCGACGTACATCGCCGAAGCTTTAGCTTTTGAAACGGTAGTTGTCATGGTTTCGTGAAGCAACAGCGAATTGGCTAAAGACTTAACTAAAGCACGTCTTTGGTCGGTTTCGCGGCTAAATTTTGAAACCCGGGCGTTCATTTAATCCTCGTCGTCTCCGGCTTTTTCAAAGCCTAATTCGGCTAATTTATCCTTAACTTCGTTATAAGCCTTAAGCCCGAAACCCTTAAGGTCGCGCAGCTCGTCATCTGGCAGGCGCAACAAGTCCCGCACCGTTTTGATTTCGTTGTTCAAAAGAGCGTTTGTGGTGCGCGGAGAAAGATTAATTTCCTCGACCATTATTTTAGCGGCGTTGTCGGAGCCGTCTTCGGTGGTTACGGCCTCGGACTGCGGCTGCTCTTTGCCGGCTACCACTCCAAAGTGTTCAACCAGCAGGTCGGCGGCTTGCGCCACGGCATCGGCCGGGCTTACGGTACCGTCGGTTTCGATATCCATCACCAGCTTGTCGAGGTTGGTCATTTGGCCAACGCGAGTGTTTTCGACGTTATAGCGTACTCGGCGGACCGGGCTAAACAAAGCGTCAACGGCGATCATACCGACTTCAAGCTTTTCGTTCTCGCGGTTTTCAACCGGCAAGTATCCGCGGCCTTTTTCGACCCGAATTTCCATGCCGATTTTGGCTTTGGCATCGTCTAGGGTGGCGATCAGCTGCTCGGGGTTAGCAATTTCAACGTCACTAGTTAACTTAATGTCTTTACCGGTGACCGGGCCTTTGCCGGTTTTGGTCAGCACTAAATACTGCGGCTCGTCGGAAAAAACTCGGAAGCGCAGCTTCTTGAGGTTTAACTGAAGCGAAATAACATCTTCTTTAACTCCAGGAATCGTCGAGAATTCATGACTAACGTTGTCGATTTTAACGGCCGTAACGGCTGCCCCACCAAGTGAGGACAAAATAACTCGGCGCAAGGCATTGCCCAAGGTCATACCGTAGCCTGGGTAAAGCGGCTCGATCGCAAAGGTTGCGCGGTTGCCGTCGTCCTTTTGCGGTTTAATTTGGGGAAGCTGGATGGGGTGTAACACTTTTTTCTCCTTTACCTTGAATAAAATTCAATGATTAATTGCTCTTGGATATCGTCTTCAATGTCCTCGCGCACCGGTTGGCCGGTAACCTGAGCCTTAAACTTGGTGCCGTCTAAACTAAGCCAACGGTTAGTGTTTTTACTAGCCTTTAGCTCAGTCTGGACCCGGGTAAAATACGAGTTTTTTTGGCTTTTTTCACGGATCTCGAACTCGTCCCCAGCTTTAACTTGGATAGAAGGTACGGTAACGCGCTGGCCATTTAGGACGATGTGGCCGTGGCTGACCAACTGGCGGGCAGCTTGGCGGCTCGGTGCCCAACCAAGACGATAAACGGCGTTATCCAAGCGGGTTTCGAGTAAGCCTAGGAGAATCTCGCCGCTAATTCCTTCTTGGCGGTTAGCTTCGGCTACAACTCGGCGAAATTGCTTTTCAAGCAACCCATACAAACGCTTCACCTTTTGCTTTTCACGCAGCTGCAGGGCGTACTGGCTTTCTTTGGCGCGTCGCCCGGTCTTACCATGCTGCCCCGGCGCATAACCGCGCTTAGTCAGGCCCTTAATGGCTTTGGGATGCAGCGCAATACCTTCTCGGCGTGCCCTTTTTAAAACTGGGGCGAGATCTCTTGCCATTACTGCTTCCTCGGTTTACGCGGGCGGCAACCGTTATGGGGAATGCCGGTTACGTCTTTAATGCTGGTGACGGTTAGCCCGGTGCTTGATAGGGCCCTGACGGCTGATTCCCGGCCAGAGCCAACTCCTTGCAAGAAGACTTCAACTTTTTCCAGTCCCTGGGCTTTGGCCTCAGCCGCTGCTTTCTCGGAGGCTACGGTAGCGGCGTAAGGCGTGGATTTACGCGAGCCCTTAAATCCAGCTGCGCCAGATGAGCTCCAGGCAATTACGCCGCCCTTTTCGTCGGTAATCGAAATAATCGTGTTATTAAAAGTCGCCTTAACGTGCACTTGGCCGACGGCCACGCTGCGTTTTTGCTTCTTTTTCCGAGTTGTAGTGGTTTTTGGTGCTGCCATGATTAAGTCTTCGCTGCCGCTTTAGTGCGCCCTGAGCCTACGGTCACCCGTTTGCCGCGCTTAGTACGAGCGTTGGTTTTGGTCCGCTGGCCGCGCACCGGCAAATTGGCGCTGTGGCGTTGACCGCGGAAGGAATTAATTTCTTTGAGTCTTCGGATGTTAGTCGAAACTATTCGCTGCATATCGCCCTCAACCTGCAAGTTCTTTTCAATTTGCTCGCGGATTTTGGTAATTTCGGCTTCGGTCAGGTTTTTTACCCGCGTGTTAGGGTCGATGCTAGCCGTTTTGAGCAGTTTAACGCTCATTGGCCGGCCAATACCTTGAATATAGGTCAAAGCCACCTCTACGCGCTTGTCGTTGGGCAAGTTAATGCCGGCAATCCGCGCCATTAGCCTTGCCTCTGCTTGTGCTTAGGGTTTTCACAAATAACGTAAATAACGCCTTCCCGACGGACGGTTTTGCATTTTGAGCACATGGGTTTGACGCTAGCGCGAACTTTCATGAAAGCCTCTTTTAACTAGGGTGGCGATACGTGATTCGACCTTTGGTCAAATCATAGGGAGTCATCTCTAAGGTGACGCGATCGCCTGGCAAAATTTTGATGTAGTGCATCCGCATTTTGCCCGAGATATGCGCCAAAACAACATGGCCGTTCTCGAGTTCCACCCTAAACATTGCGTTTGGCAGGGTTTCGCGAACGGTCCCTTCGACCTCGATTACTTCCTTTGTATCACTCATAACAAGTTACAGCGCTTAATTCTACCCAGATTCACCTCTCCTGTAAAGGGTTTTTACTCTAGCTAGAACGAAAAGTGGCCTAACGCCCCGAAAACAACTGAGACTATAAGCTGAAACACGAGATAAACGCCAAGTAGGATCAGTAAAATACTCATTCCGCGGCTGCGCTTTTTTTGGCCGGGCACTTTCGGAGGAGGAGCCAGCTCGGGGTGTTTATTGAGGTAAAGCCGGTCAAGAGCTACCGCTAAAATCGTAAGTGTTGCGTCAATAATCCCAAGAGCCGCCAAAAAACGGTAGTAAATGCTTCCGAACGAGTCGAATCCAATAAAGACAAGCAGTAATAACATAATAACGACTGCGCCCATAAAGCCGTAGTTCGTGGTTACGATTTGATCCACATGTGGCGCTTTCCCTCGGGTTTTGGCGAGCATTTCTCCGTGAAGGACTGCGAATAGGACAATAAAATATGTCTCATATAATTTCCCAACCAAGTCGCCAGAGAAAATGCTCCATATTCCGAACACCGATGTAATGAAACTAAATGCCGTAATAGTAAAAACAGTATTCGAAAAGATTTTCAGCTCTTCGGGCTCGCTGTCTGACGTTTTGATATAGCCAAGCGCCACGATGGCGTGAATTGCAACTGACCCTAGGGTAAGTAAGGCTTTTGTGAGGGTATCGGTGAATCCACCGGTCAAAACAGCAATTACTGAAACGGCAGCGGCAGCAACCAAGCAGCCGATTAGGGTCTTTACAACGATATTCTTAATCTCAGCGAATCTTGATGTCTGCGGTGGAGTTGGGTTTGCCGCGGGCTGTGGTGCCGGAGGGGTTTGCTTGGGATCCATACTGAAATACTACCATAAGCTTACTATTATTCGAGTTCGAAGGCGAGGAGGCTGGTTAACGGCGTTTGGATTCGAGAACCGGCGGAACTGGGCCAAACTTGAGCGGGATGGTTGAGATTTCGGTGCGGGTAACGTCGAAGTACTTCCTGTAAATGGCATCGGCGCTGTCGAACATCGCCTCATACCACTTAAATCCAAGCTCTTCGGAAACCGACTTGACCAACTCTTCACTTGGTCCCTCGACCTCAACATAACACGGAATAAACGGCCAGGTATCAAGCATGATTTCAACATCTTTATATTCCCAAATCTCGCGCCTTGATTCCTGCTGAGCCTTTACTGTTAGCCCAATTGCCTCCATGAACCTGCAGGCGTCGTCGTAACTGGAAACCTCGAACTCTATTTCTTTCATCCCGTCGACTTTTTCGGTCTGCCGTTGCTTGAAACCCATCGTTGTTTTTCCACCCTCGTCGCGGATCCGGACCCAAGCGGCTTTTTTATCAAGTCGCAGGTCGGAGTAATCATAAATCGTCCGGCGCATCATCTTCTCCGGACTGATTAGTTTTGCGCCTACGGACTTTAGCTTGTCGCGCAAGTTGTTGTGATCGACCTCAATGAAGGTCGCTTCGATTTCAGTATTCATTAGTACTTTTCGTAGGAGGTCATGACGGCTTGGGCTTGGAGTTGGTTCATGGTTTCGATGGCAACGGCGACGACAATCAACAATCCGGTGCCGCCAAGCGTTAGGGTCTGGCGGTTGGTTAGGCGTTGGGCGATGAACGGCAGCAGCGCGATAATACCGAGTCCAACGGCGCCGGCTAGAGTGATACGATTGACGACGCGCTTGAGATAGCTGGCGGTTTCTTTACCGGGGCGAATGCCAGGAATAAACCCGCCTTGTTTTTGCAGATTTTCGGCGATGTCGTCGGGATTAAATACGACGGAGGTATAAAAGTAGGTGAAGATCACAACCAGCGAGAAATAGCAGATAGCGTAAACCGTACTAGTTGGGGCAAATAGGGCCGAGGCGTGTTGGGCAATATGAGCCAGTGAAGCACTGTGGGCTTTAGAGAAAATTTGGCCCAAAAAGCCTGGCACCGACAAAAATGCCAGTGCGAAGATAATCGGAATTACCCCAGCCAGAATAACCTTTAGGGGCAAATGGGTTTCGACGCCGCCGTAAGTTCGGCTGCCTCGCACGCGCCGTGCGTAGGAAACAGGGACGTTGCGTTGACCCTCATTCAGGATTACAACAAAGCCGATAACCACAATTGTGGCAACCGCAAACAAAATTAGCTGTAAAAGTGAGCCGCTGTCGGTTTTGGCTAACTGCGCAAATTGGCCGAGCTGTCCGGGCAAACGAGCAACGATACCGGCAAAAATTAACAGCGAGATACCGTTACCAACCCCTTGTTCGGTGATAATTTCACCTAACCACATCATGAAGATACTGCCGCCGGTTATGGCCGATATCATTACGACCCACTGGAATAAACTGGGGTGGCCAATTAGGTCGATTTGAAGTTGAGATTTTGAGGCCTGCTGGATCAGAAAAACCATGCCAAACGACTGCATAATAGCTAGCGGCACGGTTAAAATACGGGTGTATTGATTGATTTTTTGCCGCCCCTGTTCCCCTTCTTTACTCAAAGCCTCGATCTTAGGAACAACTTGCTGCATTAACTGCATGATAATTGAGGCGTTAATGTAGGGAGCTACGCCCATCATGACGATCGAAAAGCTGGTTAGCGCACCACCGGAGAATAAATCGGCAAAGCCTAGTAGCTGGTTGGAGCTAAATAACCGCTGTAAGAAGCTGGCCAGGGCGGCGTTGTCGGGAACGGGCACCGGCACGTGGGCCAGCAATCGGAATAAAATCAACAAACTGCCCACGATCAACAAGCGGCGTCTTAGGCCCTTGGTGCGGATAATCTGTTTGAGCGTGGTTAGATTCACGCCGCTCCTTTTACTTTAGTAGTTCTACTTTACCACCAGCTTTTTGGATTTTGGCGGTAGCGCTTTTGGTTGCCGCGTGAACTTTAACCGTAACGGCCTTTTTAAGTTCCCCGTCGCCCAGCAGTTTGACCGGTTGGTCGTTGTCGCGGATTAAGCCGGCTTCAATTAAAGCTTTGGCATCAACCGCAGCCTTTCCGAGACTCTCTAAACTAGACACGTTAACTACTTGGAATTTAACTTGCAGATGTGGCTTGAACCCTCGTTTCTTGGGCAAACGGCGGTAAAGCGGGTTTTGGCCACCCTCGAAACCAGGACGGACGCCGCCGCCGGTACGGGCGTTTTGACCCTTGGTTCCGCGTCCAGCGGTTTTGCCGGTGCCGGAGCCAATGCCGCGGCCAACTCTTTTGCGATCGGCCTTAGCTTCTAATTTGAGTTCGTGAATTTTCATTTCGAAGCTTTCTTGATTGCAGCCTTCTTAACCGCAGCTTTCTTTGCAACTGGCTTCTTCTCCGTCTTCGGTTTAGCCGCAGTCTTTTTCACTGCTTTTGGCTTCTCATCGGAGATCGGAGGACTGACGACGGATGACGGACTAGTTTCCGGTTTCTTTCCGTCTTCTGTCTTTCTGTTTCCTCCGTCGAGCATCGGCCCCAGTTTTTGCAGGCTAGTTAAAGCAGCGAAAGTGGCGTAGGCGGTGTTGACTTTGTTGCTTGATCCAAGGGATTTCGTTAAAAGATCGCGAATTCCGGCGGCTTCAACAACGTTACGAACCGCACCGCCGGCAATTACTCCGGTACCCTCGGCGGCTGGTTTGAGCAGCACGCGAGCTCCCGAAAAAGCTATTTCGACTTCGTGCGGAATAGTCGTCCCGTGCAGATTGACTGTTACCATTGCTCGCTTGGCCCGGGAGGTGCCCTTAGCAATCGAGCTCATTACGTCGCTGCCTTTGCCAACCCCAACACCGACCTTACCGGCACCGTCTCCCACCACCACGGTTGTACGGAACCGGAACCGGCGACCACCCTTTTGGACGCGCGAAACGCGGTCAATGGCAATGACCTTTTCTTCAAGTCTTTCTGGTGTTTGTGTAACGTCCATTAGAATTCCAATCCGCCTTTTCTGGCCGCTTGGGCCAACGCGTCTAGCCGCGCATGATACTTTTTGTCGCCGCGGTCAAACACAATGTGCTTAATCTTAGCTGATTTAGCGGCTTTAGCAATCTCTTGCCCTACCCATTCGGCTTTTTTGGCTAAGCTGCCATCAACTTTGGCGTTAACCGTCGAGGCGTGAGCCAAAGTTTTACCGGCGGTGTCGTCTATAATCTGGGCGATAACGTTTTGGTTAGAAACGTTGACCGACAGCCGCGGACGCTCGGTCGTGCCAAACAGTCGGCTGCGTGTGCGGGTTTGGCGGCGCAGGCTCTGCGCGCGCTTGATTTTTTGCTCCTTTAACATTAGCCCGTTCCCTTTACGGCTGCTTTACCGGCTTTGCGTCGGACGTGTTCACCAACGTAGCGGATTCCCTTACCTTTATAGGGCTCAGGCTTACGCAGGCTGCGAATATCGGCGGCGACTTGCCCGACCAGGTATTTATCGGCACCAGAAATCGTAATAATATTTTTTTCAACTTTGGCCTCGATGCCTTCGGGCAGCTTAAACTCAATCGGATGTGAAAACCCAAGATTTAAATTAACCGCACTTCCGGCTACCGCCGCTCGATAACCGACACCTTGGATCTCCAGACTTTTCGAAAAACCTTCGGTTACACCTTTAACCATATTGTCGATTAAGGTTCTGCTTAGCCCAAAGCTGCCGATCGAGGAATCCTTGCCAATTGGGCTTACCGATAGAGTGCCTTCGCCCGGGGTAACTTTTACCTCTCTGGTCAGTCTCGTTTCAAGTGTGCCCTTCGGACCGGTAACTTTAATCTGTCGGCCGTTTAGTTCAACGTTAACACCGGTAGGAACGCTAATTGGTTGTTTGCCAATACGACTCATTACTCTACCTTACAAATTAATTCACCGCCCAAGCCCTTGGCGCGAGCATCTTGGCCGCTCATCACCCCACTAGAGGTTGAGACAATCACCAGACCCCGGCCGGATAGCGGTCGCGGGATTTCGGTGGCTTTGGTGTAAACGCGGCGTCCGGGCTTACTCAAGCGATCCAAAGCTTTGACTTTGGGCTGGCCGTTTTCGACGGTTAGGGCTAGCTTGAGGCTTTTCATGTCGCCCTCCTCGGTTGAAATCGACTGGACGTAGCCGTTTTCTTGCAAAATCTCGGCCACCGCAGCCTTAAATTTGGAATAGGGAATACTCACCTCGCTTTTGCCGATTAAGGCAGCGTTGCGGATTCTGGTTAACATGTCTGAAATTGGATCTGTAAACATACTTATTCCCTTACCAACTTGATTTAGTTACGCCGGGGACTTCACCTCGGCTTGCGTGTTCCCGGAAGCAAATGCGGCACAGGCCGAACTGACGAATGTAGCCGCGCGGTCGGCCGCAAAGCTTGCAGCGGTTGCGGTGACGCACCTCAAACTTCGGTTTGCGGTCGTTTCTGGCAATTTTTGAAACTTTAGCCATTAGTCATCCTTCCTAAACGGGAATCCCAGCCCAATCATTAGTTGCCTAGCCTCATCGGCGGTTTTGGCGGTGGTTACAAGATTAATCTGCAGTCCGACGCCGCCACCTTCGTTGCCGGCCATCTCGGGGAAAATGCCCAAGTCCGCCACTCCGATGCTGAAGGTACCGCGACCGTCAAAAGCCTCGGGCTTAACTCCTCGAAAGTCGCGAATACGGGGCAAAACAACGCTGACTAACCGGTCAACAAACTCATAAGCCCTAACTCCGCGGAGTGTGACCATGGCGCCAATAGCTTGGCCTTGGCGAATCTTAAACCCGGCAATACTCTTTTTAGCCTTAGTGGTTACTGGTGCCTGACCGGTGATTTTGGCCAATGACTCCTTGGCGGCCTCTAAGATTTTGGAGTCAGATGTGGCTCGGCCGGCGCCAATATTAACTACTACCTTCACCAGTTTTGGCACTTGGTGGGGATTTTTGTAGCCAAACTGCTCCTTTAAGCTAGGCGCTACGGTTTGATTGTATTTTTCTAGTAGTCGATTCATGCGATCACCTTGTTACATTTTTTGCAGATTCGTTGCTTTTCTTTACCTTTAATCTGATACCCGACTCGAGTAATTTTCTTGCAGTTCGGACAAACTAGTGCCACCTTGCTAACAGGTAGCGGCAACGATTTTTCAACGATCCCGCCGCGCGGCTTAGTTTGAGTGGGCTTGGTGTGGCGCTTCACAACGGCAACGCCGTCTACCACCACCGCCATCGACTTGGGCAAAACGGCGGTGATTTTGCCCGATTTGCCTTTGTCTTTACCCGAAAGCACCATAACGTTGTCTTCGCGTTTCAACTTCATTAGATTACCTCCGGTGCGAGTGAAATAATCCGGCTGTAACCGCGGTCGCGCAGTTCGCGGGCGACTGGTCCAAAAACGCGAGTACCCCGAGGCTGGTTAGCGGCATCAATTATGACCGCGGCATTGTCATCAAATTTAATCGTAGAGCCGTCATGTCGTTGATGAGGCTTTCTGGTTCGGACAATTACGGCGCGGACGATCTCTTTTTTCTTTACTTGTGCACCTGGTGTGGCCAGCTTTACCGAAGCAATCACAACGTCGCCTAAGCTGGCGTAGCGGCGTTTTGAGCCACCGAGCACCTTAAAACACTCAATCTGACGCGCACCGGAGTTGTCGGCTACTTTTAGC
>CAYZIN010000017.1:0-11872 GCA_964478595.1 uncultured Candidatus Saccharibacteria bacterium
CATGCATGGAGAGGTGGCCGAGTGGTTGAAGGCGCCGCTCTCGAAAAGCGGTATGCCCTCACGGGTATCGTGGGTTCGAATCCCACCCTCTCCGCCATGTAGAATAGGTTTTTGGTTTTTGATGTTCCCATAGCTCAGTTGGACAGAGCGTCGGCTTGCGGAGCCGGAGGTCGGAGGTTCGAGCCCTCCTGGGAACACCAAAAGCCAGAAATCAAAGTGCTTATGTTGCAGTTTGGAGTCATACCGGGGCATAATGAAATGGTATGGATGAATTCTCCGAGTCCGACTTTTTAGACGAGGACATCGCACCACTCCAGGAGGTTAGCTGGTCAGCACCAGAGTTTGAGTATCATCCGAAAGGGGCTGGCTGGTATCTACTGACCGTCGTAATAGTCTTGGCCGGGGCTGGAGTAGCGGTTTTAACTAAGCAGTGGATTAGCATTGGGGTGATTGCAGCTATGGCGATCGCAATCGTGGTTTATGCCGCCCGTAAGCCTCGCGAACTGGAATATCATCTTGACGCGACGGGGGTAACCATTGAGCAACGCCGGCTCAGTTTTGCCCAGTTCGAATCGTTTGCAGTGATTCACCACGAAAAGTGGCAAGAGATCGATTTGGATCCGATCCGTCGTTTCATGCCTCGCATCACCATGCCAATTATTGCCCAGCAAGAAGACGAAATTGTGGCCACATTGGCAGCCCACCTGCCGCAAGTTGACCGAGAGCCGGACCTAATTGAGCGTGTTACCCGCCGTCTTAAGTTTTAGATTTTGCCGGATTTTAGAGCTTCGATTTCTGCCGCCTCAACCGCGGCGTCTTTTTGATCGCCGAGCTTCAAATCAACCTGTCTTAGCAGATCATGTAGTTCAATACTGGCAGGGTCATTAGTTATCGCCGTCTGAAGGCGTTTTTGCAGGTCTGTAATTTGGCTGTGAGTTGTTTCGGGCAAAGCCAGGCGAAGGCGAGAGAGAAGAATAAATCCACTGGAGTTTAGGTTGGATGCCGATTCTAGAGTTCGCGCAGCGGTTCGTAGCAACTTGAGATTTGATAATTTTTGACCGGCAATAACCGGTTGGTCAGACTTAAGCAGCTCTAGAATTTGCGCTGCCTGCGGGTCTTGAGACGAGGCTAATGCCTTTTTACCTTCGTCGACCCGATTAAGTTCGAGCATTGCCTCACCTTGATACAGCCAATAAGCGGTGTCGCGGTGCTTGGCCTGGGTAAGGGTAGTAAGTGCGGACGATGCATCACCGGCTTCTAGCTGAAATTGGGCGAGATGAATAGTACCGGCTTGAGTTCGGCTGATGAAGTTAGCTTCTTTGAGTATCGCAATTGCCTTGGCTGGATTGGTTTGGTGGAGGGCATTGGCCTGCTCAACCAGCTGCAAGGCCCGCGCCTCGCGCATTGGAATCAAAGCAAACCACCCGCCCACAAGAGCTGCGGCGACAACTCCAAGGCTAACGAGCGGTTTTTGCCAGCGCTTTGATTTGCTCATCCAACTCCTTTAGTAGCGTTTTCTCTGCGCTCAAGCGATCTTTTGTCTGTTTTACCGCCGTTTTCGGAGCGGAGTTAATGAACCCTTTGTTCGCCAGCCGTTTTTCTAGTTCCCGGATGAACTTTACCTTGCCCGCACGTTCTTTTGTCAGTTTCTCGATGAGCTTACGCGGATCGGCCACCTTTGGCTTTAGGGTTTTGGTAAATTCCCGTTTGCCTGCTTCGATGTCTTCGCCGAAAAAGCCTCTGGGAATAGCCGGCCACGGGGCGTTAATTAAAACTAAGTCATTACCGGGCAGTTTTTGCCAAATGGCTTCGGTTACAAACGGGGCGAATGGGTGAGCCAGCTTCAAAATGATCTGCAGGCAAAAACCCAAAAGTTCCGGATTCAACTCTTTTTTCGAAGCCTCGATATAAACATCGGCGAAGTCATCCCATACCATGTGGTACAGAACCTCGAGCGCTTCGGCAAAGCGGTACTTGTCGAGGTTTTTTTTGACCGCCCCGCTGCCTTCGGCAAGCTTTGAGAGTATCCATTTGTCGGCTAAAGACTTGGGTGTCGGCGGTTTCATAATTGGCCATTTAACTCCTTCGGCTTTGTCGATCACAAAACGGGAAGCGTTCCAAAGTTTGTTTACAAAATTGCGGTAACCCTCTACCCTTTTCTCGGAGAAGGCCTGGTTTTGGGCGGCGGAGCGATTGGCGATTATCCCCATACGTAACGCGTCGGCGCCGTACTTTTCGAGCAGAGGCATTGGATTCAGGCCGGTCCCCTTCGACTTGCTCATTTTCTTGCCCTCTTCGTTGGTGACCAAACCGTGCAGATAAACGGTTTTAAACGGCACCTCACCGGTAACGTAAAGCCCCAGCATAATCATGCGGGCGACCCAGAAGAAAATGATCTCCCCCGCCGTTTCCATTACCGAAGTCGGGTAGAACTTTTTAAAATCCGCGCCATCTGGATAATGCAGCGTTGAAATTGGCCATTGGCCGGATGAGAACCAGGTGTCAAAAGTGTCGGGATCCTTGTGGTAAATAACGTGGCCGTGGCCTTTAATCGTCTTGGTGCCAGACTTCCAGTCGATCATCACTTTGCCAGAGTCAGAAATGTAGGCCGGGATCGGAATGCCCCAGACAATTTGGCGGCTGATGTTCCAGTCCCTGATGTTTTCCAGCCATTGAAACAAAACCTTTTTCATTCTGGCCGGCACGATCTCGATTTCGCCTTTTTCGAGGGCTTCAATAGCCTTGGCGGCTAGCGGTTTCATCTTGACCAACCATTGATCGATAATCAGCGGCTCAATAACGGTGCCGCATTTGTAGCAGTGGCCGACTGAGTTGGTATAAGCTTCTACTTTCTCCAAGAAACTCCCCTTTTCCAAATCCACCACCACCCTCTTTCGCGCTTGTTTGACCGTCAACCCTCGATACGCTTTCGGCGCTTCGTCAGTAATCTTCCCGTCTCGACCAATTACGCTAATTTGGGGCAGGTTGTGCCGTTCCCCTATCTCAAAGTCGAGTGCGTCGTGGGCCGGTGTAACTTTAACCGCGCCGGTACCAAAATCTGACTCTACTCCCTCGTCACCCACGATCGGCACCGCGCGATCGGTTAACGGCACGCTCGCCAGCTTTCCGATTAGCTTCTTATAACGTTTGTCGTCTGGGTGAACAGCAATCGCCGTATCGCCAAGCAAGGTTTCCGGTCGAGTCGTCGCAACCGTAATGTGATCAGAAATCCCATCAACCAGATAATTGATGTAGTAGAGCTTGGATTTTTCGGTCTTATACTCTACCTCCAGCTCCGAGAACGATGTGCCGTGGAAGGTACAGAAGTTTACGATTCTAGGCCCGCGGTAGAGCAGCCCATCTTGGTGGAGCTGTTTGAAGGTCTGATAAGTGCGTTCAATCACGTGGGGGTCAAGCGTAAAGGTGTTGCGGCTCCAGTCGGCGCTGGCTCCAATCCGCTTTTGCTGCTCCTCCATCTTCCCCTTATTCTCTTGAACGTAATCCCAAATCATTTTGTAGAGTTCTTCTCGTGAAAAATCAAAGCGGCTCTTTCCTTTTTCGGCCAGCTTGCGTTCGAAGACTACCTGAGTTTCGAAGCCGGCGTGATCGGCGCCTGGCAAAAACAACGCCGACTTGCCTTGCATTCGGTTATAACGAATCAAAATGTCTTCGATCGTGGTTGTTAGCGTGTGGCCAAGATGAAGGTCGTCATTGGCGTTCGGCGGGGGCATTAGAATCGAGTAGGGCTCACCCTTTTCGGAAGGCTTAAAAGCTCCGGATTTTTCCCAGAGCTTGTAGATATCGCCTTCGTATTTAGACGGCTCGTACGCCGGATCCAACTTCATTCGATAATTTTAACAGATTGCGCCTGCTCGCTACGACCACGTGAAACTGCTTATGCTTTAAAAAAAGAAAGAGGTCCGCGCTGCGGAACCTCAATCTTGAGATTCTCACGCGGACCTTAAGTGGGTTTGGTTTCGGACAGGAGCCAGTAGAGAAGTAGCTTCCGCCCGAACACCCCAAATCCCATTGCCATTACATCTTGGTCTTCGGCGACTTCAAGGAAAAAGTGGGCGAAGTCCTCTTGGTGGACTTCGGCCAAGTCCATTAGCGCGTCTTGAATCGCGCTATCGGCCAAGTCCTTGACCCGTCGAGAGCAAACCTGGTAGTGGGCGTCGTCTCGGTCGGAAGATGTGGCCGGAGAGATGGCCTTCAGATCGTGCTCGGCGTCCTTAACCAGTTTGTCCAGCTGGGAATCGTACTCTGTCAATTCTTCCTTCACGTGGCTTCCCTTCTCTCTCGACGAGCTAGCAGCAGGATGATCTGATCCAGATCCTTGAGCAGCTGCTCGCAGAGACTAAGGTCCAGGAAGACATTGCTGAAATCGTTCGTGGACAAATGCCCTCTCCAGTTCTCTCCGTGGATCAAGATTCCGTCTTCATTGAACGCGTAATGCGTTTGATTGGGGCGAGGTCCGTTCGCAATCACCAGTTTCTGGCCGGGTTCAAGTAACTGGCCAAGCGCTTGGATCAGAGCGGCGCACCGGTTGAGGAACTCGTTCTCGTTGACGCTGTTGCTCTCGATCTTCCAGACGTGGTATGCGCTCTGGGCTCTCAATGCGTGGAACGCGAAGTCGAAGCAGGCTTCTGCGGACAACTTGGTTCTTACCGCCATCATCATCCTCCAATCACGTGTCGAGTGTTGCTACTCGAGAACTTCGACGGGCACCTTGGAGCATCGGCAACAAGGTTTCAAGATCGGCCATCATCTCGGCGAACGAAGAGGCATTGCCAGCGTTCGCCTCGCCCGTCGTTGGAAGCTTACCTTCTTCTCCAACAAATTGGCGAACGATTTCATAAAGGATGTCGTCTCCGGCGGCCGAATACTTGTGATCTGTCGAACCGGGCACTACCACGGTGTCGCCATAAGCTGTCAGGAGGTTCAGGATCTCCCGAGCAAGTCTCATGGCGTGGTAGACGAACAGGCTGGCGTTGTCGTCGGTCCGGCTGACACGCCACGCATCAAGAGCGTTTTGTGCTCGCATTGCATTGAGAGTCAGCTCGGCCCAGTCGGTTACTACCATCTCTAACTCCTTGGTCTTGGACGGTCAGGGGATTATTCTAGCTCTCGCTCACGTGGATGTCTACATCGAGAAAAGAAAGAGGTCCGCGTTGCGGAACCTCAATCTTGAGATTCTCACGCGGACCTAGTCGAACAAGTTACCACCACCGATGAAAGCCGCGAGGACAATGAAGACGCAGCTTAGCCCGATGGCGATGTGGCTGACCATCGATATGTGCGCGGTAAGTGAGGCGATCCCGATGACTATGCCGCCGATGCCAGCTGTGATCAGGAGTGCTATCGTGATTCCACCGATGAACGAGTACGTCTTCACCTCTGTTACCTCCGATCACGTGGCTACATTGGGACGTCGCCTCTGGGGCCAACGCGTCCGCCCAAGTCAACCGTACCGCCAGGGTCCGGTTTGGAGTAGGCTCCAACCTCAAGCGGAACATCTACTTCGACGCGGCCGTCGGTCGCAACCCAAGCCTTACTGAGGAGAGGCTGGATGTCGACCATGAGCTGCCTGTAGGGCTCGGCGTAAATAGTCGCTCCCGGACCCGAGAGGCGGCCTTCGTTCCAGTCGGTCGCCACTACCAACGCCGGCACATTCGAATCCCGGTCAACGGAATACTTACGCGTGGAAACTCCACCATCACCGACTAGGAGTCGGCCGTCGTAATGTTCGAGGATCAGCGCCAGTCCGACGGCGACCTCTTTGACGGCTGCAACGAATGGATCTGAGTTGAACGATCCGCCGACAAGGCAGCCGTAGTACAGCGGCATTGCTCGCAGGGTTGCTCGCGCAAACTCGAAGTACGCTCGAGCGCGATGTTGAATATCTACCATCACAAACTCCTTTGGTCTCGACGGTCTGGGGAGTAGTCTACGCTCGGCTCACGTGGATGTCTACATCGAGAGGACGGGGTTGGCTTCGAGATCGTGGGGGTTGGTGGTTTTGTGGGCCTTGGCGTAGTGGTAGCCGAGGGCGGCGATCATGGCAGCGTTGTCGGTGCAGAGGTTCATCGGCGCGTAATTGATGTCGATAGGTAATCGTTGTTTGAGTTCCTCGCGGAGTTTTTGGTTGGCAGCCACGCCACCGGCGATGATGACGGATTCGGGGGAGTGTTTATCAAACGACTTAAGGGTTTTATTCACCAAGTCGTCGACGACGGTTTTTTGGAACGATGCTGCGATGTCGTCAACTTGTTTCTTCGATAATTTGCCGGCGATTTCGGTGGAGTGGGCGGTGAAGTCGAGACCTGCTTCGTTTTGGGCTAAACGCAATACAGCCGTTTTAAGGCCGCTAAAACTAAAATCAAATATGCTTGTGCTTAAACGGGCTTGCGGCAGTTTATACGCGCTCTCGTCGCCTTTTAGGGCGGCTTGGGCGATGGCCGGACCCCCCGGAAATCCCAGACCCAAAAGTTTGGCGACTTTATCGAACGCTTCGCCAGCCGCGTCGTCTTGAGTGATGCCCAAAACCTTGTAGTCGTGATGGCCTTTGAATAGGACAAGCTGAGTGTGGCCACCGGAGACGATGAGGGCAAGGATGGGGAACTCGGGCGGCGTATCGGTATCTAAGAAATTAGCATACGCATGAGCTTCGACGTGGTTGATGGCGTAAAGCGGTTTGTGTTTGATTTCTGCCAGCGTCTTGGCTGTCAGTGTGCCGATAAGCAAAGATCCTAGTAACCCCGGTCCAGAAGTGACGGCGATGCCGTCGATGTCTGCCCAATAAAGCTTCGCGTCTTTGAGTGCCCGCTTGACAACCGGCAGCATGACTTCGATGTGCGACCTGGCAGCTATTTCCGGAACCACACCGCCAGTTTTGGCGTGAAGGTCGATTTGGGAGGCTACAACGTTACTTAAAATCTTGCGGCCGTCTTCAACAACAGACGCAGCGGTTTCGTCGCAACTAGTCTCGATGCCGAGAATTTTCATCTGGATATTGTACAATTGACGGAATGAAACTACGACCCGCGACCGAAGTGGAGGTTGCGCGCTGGGATGAAATGGTGGCTGGAAATCCTGACGGCGGGCATTTTTTGCAGTCAAAAACCTGGGGTGATTTTAAGGCCGGACATCGCTGGCAGCCCAAGCATTTCGTTTTAGATCCCGATAATCTGGCGGTTCAGATCTTGGCCCGTAAAACGCCGTTTGGCGAGATTTTATACGTGCCGAAGGGGCCCGGCGTTAGCAGCCCTGGGCAGCTGGAAGAATTTGTTCAAGCGATTAAAAAAGCCAATCCGCCAGCTTTCGGGGTGCGGATTGAACCGGAATTGGCTCACGATGCCATGAGCGTTGACGAACTGCGCAATCTTGGCTTGTTTCCGGCCCGACAACAGGTGCAAAAGGCCACGATTGAGGTTGATTTACTGCCCAATGAGGATGAAATTTTAGCGGCTTTTAAGTCCAAAACACGCTACAACATTCGCCTGGCCGGCCGCAAAGGCGTAAAAGTTGAAGCAGTTGAGGCCAATGCCGAAAACCGCCGGATTATGTACAAGCTGATGACGGCTACGCGAGCTCGGGCGGGCTACTTCTTGCACTCACGCCCGTATTTCGAAGACTACTGGCAGCGGTTTGAAAAGGCTGGACAAGGACAGTTGTTGTTTGCCAAGTTCGAAGGCAAGGTGCTAGCGGGAATCTACCTAATTAAATTTGGCCGTAAAGTCTATTACAAGGACGGCGGCTCCACCCGTGAGCATAGTGAGGTTATGGCGCCCTACGCTCTCCAGTGGGAGGCGATGCGGTGGGCCAAACAGCAAAGTGCTGAGGTTTACGATTTGTGGGGAGTGGCACCGCGAGGGGCGACGGGGCATATTATGGGCAGCTTAGACCAGTTCAAGTCGGGTTTTAACGAAGAGGTCAAAGAATTTATCGGCACCTGGGATTTGGTGTTGAACCGCCGGGCTTACCGCGCGTGGGCGCGGGGCGGTGAACGCGTCGCTGTGGCACTGGCTGCTCGGCTACGAAGGGAGTATTACTACTAGTGCTGCGCAAAATCGTTAAAGCCATTATCCCGGCTCCGCTGTTTAGATTCGTTGAGCCTTATGGCCACTTGCTCGAGACAATTCTGGCCAACATTCGCTACAAATTCCCGGCTCGTGATCTCAAAATTATCGGCGTAACTGGCACCGACGGCAAAACCACCACTTCAACTCTGATTACTTCGATTTTGCGGCAGGCTGGTTTGAAGGTTGGGATGATTACGACGATTTCGATCGATTTAGGCGACGGCAAAGCCAAACCCAATCCAACAAGGCTAACCTCGATCACCGCTTTTGACCTGATGAAAAACCTGGCTAAAATGCGCGACGCTAAGGTTGATTGGGTGGTGCTAGAAACGACCAGTCACGCTTTGGCGCAGAATCGGGTTTGGGGCGTACCGTTTAGTGTTGGGGTCATGACAAACGTAACTCATGAGCATCTGGATTATCACCGTACGTTTGAGCGTTACCGCGACGCCAAGTTTAAGCTGTTTAAATTGACGGACCGTAACAAAAAAGGTCTACAGGTTGGGGTGGTAAACGCCGATGATGAAAGCGGCGAAGTGTTCGCTTCAGCGGTCAAAAAACCAATCCGCTATGGTTTGAAACATGGCGATTTGAAGGCGAGCAAGATCAAGACCTCGCCTAAAGGATCGAACTTTGAAGCCAAATTTGGGGCGGCTGAATTAGAAATCGATTTAAAAATCCCAGGCTCATTTAACGTTTACAACGCGCTGGCGGCCATTGGTACCGGGCTGGCTTTGGGTCTGGATGACAAAGTGATCGAGCGCGGTATTGCGGCGCTTGAATCGGTCGAAGGTCGGATGAATACGATCGATGAAGGCCAAGATTTTACCGTCATCGTTGACTACGCCCACACGCCTGAATCTTTCGAGAAAATCTTTAAAGAAGTCCGCCCAATCACCGAAGGCCAATTAATAGCCGTTTTCGGATCCGCCGGGCGTCGCGACGAAGCCAAACGGCCGATTCAGGGCGAAGTGGCCGGGAAAATGGCCGATGTAGTAATCATTACCGAAGAGGATGATAGGGATGTCGATGGCAATCAAATTATGGAAGAGATCGCCTCCGGAGCCGAAACCGCTGGGAAGAAGCGCGATCGAAACCTCTATTTAATTCACGATCGCCGCAAGGCTATCGAAGCTGCAATTATGAACGCTCAAAAAGGCGACACTGTGCTGTTGTTGGGCAAGGGCCACGAAAAATCGATCCTCGGTCCCAATGGCAAACGCGAATGGGACGAAATCGCCGAAGCCCGGAAGGCTTTGAAAAAACGATGACCCGGCTGTTATTTGCTAGTTCGTGCTGCGAAAATCCCCCTAATTATTTGATAGCCTTTTTGATCGTCGGCGTAATATTGTTGATCGGATACGTAGCTTGGTTAGCGATAATGGGGAACAAAAAGACTCGCAAAAAACGGTAGGGGTTGCAAGATAAAAAAAATTTTTGTAATAATAGTTCTTATGTTTATCAAAAAATATCTCACCAGGCTCTTGCTCGTTTCAGCAGCATTAATGTTCACGCTCGGGTTCTTAGCTCGCACCGCTAAGGCCAGTGATCCGAACGCCCCGTATGCTGTGGCCGTTCAAAGCTCTTCGGCCACCGGTGTAACCGATCCGTCCAACGCGGTTGGGCCGCCAGACGGCCAATACACCAGAACCGTCGGTATCGGTGCCACGGTCACCCTTGATAAGGGTCTTGGCAGCGAGGGAACCGGTACGTTGCGGGTCTTTTTCGGCCCGGCCGTCGCCTCTACTGTCAAAGTTGATCTGCTAGACACTGGGTTCAATGTACTATCGACCACTACCCGGACCTTGTTGGCCAACCCCGGCCCGACAACGCAAGATTTTCCGTATAGCTCCACTGCAGCGCCCTATCGCTATGTCCGCATTGCCTCACAGGCCGAAGGCGGGATAACTCTGGACGCCATCCAGGCTCTTTCCTTTGTTGGTCAAAACGGCACCAGCGGTTCAACCGGCTCAAACGGAGCTAACGGTGCAAATGGTACTTCATCTCGCGGTACCGTCGGCAGCGGTTCGTCGGGTTCGGCCGGTACTGCAGCTAATTCGGAGCCGATCGTCAACCAGCTCGTGATTCGTAAAGGCACCCCTGCTCATGCGCCTGTTAGCGGTCCTAGCTGGTGGAGCCGGTTTGTAAACTTTGCTTCGAGCTTTGAATTCTGTGCTGAGGGATTGTGGTTCTGGGCGTTCCTCCTGGGCCTACTAATCCTACTCTTCCTAGCCTATCTAGTCGGGTTCATCTCCGGTGAAAACTGCGAAGCCGTGGCCGCCAAGGACCGCACGGGCCGTCAGCGCTTCTTCCACAAACTCGCCCGCAAAGCCCGCCGCAACGAGATCAAAATCTCCAACGAATAAACGCTAGCAATCCGTCCTCAGCCCAACCGGCAAACGCCCGATCCGGGCTATAGAAAGTGATAAGAAATGGCTATCAATGCGATTAACACGACGATAGCTAGAAGCGTAAGTTTGGCGAATCTCAAATAAATATTTGGCAGTTTTGGGAGCTGCTTGTGCCTCACAAGCGCCAATATCAATAGGCTCACGCAAAAAATCACCAAAGTAGGTAAGACAAACCACTCGGCGATAAGAACGATTACATCGAAGCCTGAAAATGCGCAACAATTCATAAGGCAAGCATAAGCTCAGTCCGCTAGTTGCGCAATTCGAGGGTGAGGCATTTGGCGCCGCCGCCGGATTTTTTGAATTCGCTTAGATCAACCGGGATTGGTTCGTACCCCTTTTCTTTCAAGACTTTGATGAGGCCAGTTGCTTTGTCGCCCAAGACGACTTGTTTGCCGTTACTAACGGCGTTAAGGCCAAAGGCTTGGGCTGAAGCCTCGTCGGCTTCAATAAAGGATTCGCAGTTTTCTTTAATGAGTTCGCGGCTTGCTGAATCAAAGGCGCCGGGGTAGAACATAATCGTTTTGTCATCGAGCGGCGCGAAGCAAGTGTCTAGGTGGTAGAAGCGATCGTCAACGAGTTTTAGCCGGACGACCTTTTTGCCAAAGTATCTTTCGATCTCGGGGTGGGCGTAGGCACTAGTCCGGAAACCCGAGCCGGCGAAGATTACGTCGCCACTTGTTAGGCAATCACCTTCGCCTTCAAAATCGGACTTTGGCACGTAAATTCGCTGCAGACCGTGGTGGTTAAACCAGCGCTTGAAGTAGAGACTTTCGCCCTGGCGCTCGGGGTATTTAAAGCGCGCCAGCATAACCTTGCCGTCAATCACCAGCCCGCCGTTAGCGGTAAAGACCATGTCGGGCAAATGCTCAACGGGATCAACCAGCTCGACTTTAAAGCCAAGTTCCTTGTAGATTTTGCCCAGCTCGTCCCACTGTTGCATAGCTTTCGCCCGATCCACCTGGTTCTCCTCATCCATCCAGGGGTTGATCGAATACTCGATGCCGAAATAGGTTGGCGGGCACATTAATACGCGTTTTGTCATCTCGGTTAGTATACTAAAGCCATGCCGAAAGTGATTATTTTTGATCTGGACGGTACGCTAGCGCCGAGCAAGCAGCCGATTACCCTCGAAATGACCGAGCTGCTGGGGCTTTTGCTGAAAAAATTTCAAGTCGGAGTAATTTCCGGAGGGAGTTTTAACCGCTTTCAGGTGCAGTTTTTGAGCAATCTTTTGATTCCCGAGGAAAGTTTAGCGAGTTTGCATTTGCTACCAACCGATGGGACCCAGTACTACCGCTTTTTGGATGGGGGGTGGGAGCGAATTTACAGTGAGGACATGTCGCTGTCCGACCGGCAAAAGATTGGGCATGCGCTGCA
>CAYZIN010000018.1:0-10068 GCA_964478595.1 uncultured Candidatus Saccharibacteria bacterium
GGGTCCACTTTGGGCTTTTTCTGCTTTCGCTTAGCCATTAAGGTTGCTTAACCGCCCAGACGTTGAGCAACCAGTCTTTGAGGTCGGGCTGTACACGCGGGTCTGGGAGGATGGTGTTTAGGTGGTTACGAGCGGCAGAGGCCATGGGATCACCAAACAACAAGCGGTAGTCGTCGGCGATGATCTCGGAGTTGGTCCACTCGTAGGCGGTTCCCAGTCGGGAGTCTTGCCCTAAGGTTAGACTGCCATCCGCGTTGTCCCAGCGGGTGTTGTAGTAATTGGTCCAACTGGATTTTTGGTCAATGCAGAGGTGATACAGCGTCCAAACATGGCCGTACTCATGCGCCATCGTCGAATCGGGCGCAACACTAAAGCCCGAGTTCACACCCGACAAATACATACTGGCGTGGAAGGAAGTGACGCCGCCGACAAAGTCACAGTGATAACTTACGGAAGACGGATAGATGTCCTGAACATTAATCGTAAATGTTTTAGCAATCGTAGCGTAGTCGCCCGGGTAGGCGTTGTCTTTAAGCAGTTTGTAAATGGAGTCGTAGGTAAAGCCGCTCTTGGTATCGATCTCGATAGTGGTTCCTTCGGGAGTGGTGTAGTTGCGGTCGGTTGGGTCGACCGGATTGATCACAGAGGTAATGGTGTTTGAAGGTGCTGAGGCATTCCCAGCAGCGTCGTAGGCTACGGCGTAAAAACTGTATCCTCCGCTGCTTCTAAAATAAGTGATACTGGCAGGGTCAGGTTGCTGGCTGAAGTCTACTAATAGCGTGCCATCGCTCTTAAAGAGTTTGTAGTAAGAGACTCCGACGTTATCGGTGCTAGGGGTCCAAATTGCGTCAAAAATCGTGCCACTCACGGGATAGCCGCTTAAGACCGGGGCGGTGGGCGGCGTGGTGTCGGCCGCTACGTCTACAGTTACCGCCAGTTTCGGTGGGTGGGCGCTTTCTTTGGAGGCGTAAACGGCATTATTAGTCGACCCGGTGATCACCCGGAAGCTGTAGGTACCGTTACTTTTAACGACTGAGCCGACGTTAACTTGCTTCCAGTAACCGGCTGTTACAGTGCCAGCTTTGCCAATTACGGCATAGGCGGTAGTAGTGGTCGGTTTGGTGGCGGCGTTTTCGCTGAAAGCTGCGCCGGTGGTAGGGGTGCCGACGAGAGCCGGTTTGGCCGCCCAAGTTACAGAGTTTTGGCTCCAGTTGGGATCGGCCAAGTAGACGTTGCCACCGTTGCCGGAGCCATTGGTGACATAAAGCCAGAGCGTAGCGCCAGTGATTTTACCGGCGGGCAGGTTTGCGACGGTGAATTTGAGCAAAGAGTCTTTGCGGCCTGTTCCGCCAACCACCGAAAGGTTGGTGGCACTTCCATAATTGGCGTTGGGTGCACCTTTGTTGACGAAAGCATCGTCGGTGGGAGCGAAGTTAACGGTTTGCGGCCCGGTAGCGGCGAAGGTTCGAATAATAATGTAAACGCCAACGCCGGCCAGCAGGACAACCACTACGATTATCCCCGGCTGGAAGAATTTGTTTTGTTGGCTTAACACCTGAAAGGCTTGTTTTTTCTGGTTGATGAACGCCTTCACTTTATTCATTAGCCCAGGTGTGGAGTAGCCAATCCTTGAGGCCGGGTTGTAACAGTGGGTGGACGATGTCTGTGTTCATGTGATTAGGCAGTACGTTAACGTATGCCGAGCCAAACAAAAGCCGATAGTCCTCGGCTATAATTTCGGCGTCGTCCCACCCGTACGATTTATTAAGCAGGGGGTCTTGGGCGATGACGGTTGATCCGTCGTCGGCATCCCAACGAAAGTTGTCATACAAATTCCAGTTGCTAGAGTGAAGCATGTAATACGCGTAAAGTGTCCAAACGTGACCGTATTCGTGGGCCATGAGGGCGTCAGGCGCCGCAGAAAAAGTAGAACTGGAGCTGCCCTGTAGGTATATGGTCGCCCGGTAAGTGGTGACTCCGTTGATTGTGTCAGGATGGGCAGTAACTTGGTCGGGAAGTGTATCCTGTACGATGATTTTGAAATGTGCGGTTACTTTTGCGAAGTCGCCGGGGTAGGCATTTTCCTTTAGCATTGAATAAATAGAATCGCAGGTATAGCCGCCAGCCGTATTGATCTCAATTTGGAACCCTTCCGGCATGGTGCAGGTGTGGTCGGTAGTGTCGATCGGGTTAGAAGTGAAAGTCATAGTGTTTGAAGGAGCCGAGAGGTTACCCGCGGCGTCGACAGCCCTAATGTAGTAGCTGTATTGCGTCGCAGGTTGCGATCCTAATAAAACCCAAGTGGCACCGGAAGTCGTGCTCTTAAGTGCTCCATCCGGAGAGTAGAGGTTGTACTTAACAACTCCGAGGTTATCGGTACTGGGATCCCAGCTAAGGTCGGTAACTGAACTGCTTCTAACCGCAGCTTTTAGGTTTTGCGGCGCGCTTGGCGGGGTAGCATCATCAGGCTGCTCAACGATGGCTACCAACTGGGGAGCATTGCCTGATTCTTTAGAGCCGTAGATCACATTGTTCGCCGAACCGGAGGCCACCCGGAAAGTATATGTACCATCACCTTTTACCGCGGAAGTTACATTAAAGTTGTACCAATGGCCGGCCGAGACTGAGCCAACTGAATCTAAAAGCGGTGGGTTAGCGGTTTTGTAGGCGTTGTTCCAATTAACCGAACCATCGGTCCAGTCCGGCAAAGTGGAGGTGGAATTATCTGAGTTAATGACCGTACTGTTGGTGCCATAAATCTTGCCGCCGGAGGCCGACCCATTGGTGGCGTAGAGCTTAACTTTGATCGAATCAATTTTCTTACCATTGATCCCCGAAACGGTGAACTTTAGCAAAAAGTCCTTGCGACTAGTGGTGCTCGATCCAGCTATGGCGACCAGGGTTGTATTGGCACCATAGTTAGTACTGGCTGCAGTTTTGTTAGCGACTGTGGCATCGGCTACCGGTGCAAAGGTTAAAGTTTGAACCGTGGCGGCAAAACTGTGAAAAATGAGGTACAGCCCAACGATTGCGAGCAGCGCGACAACCACAATAATACCCGGCTGCAGAAATTTGGGTTGTTGGCTTAACTCTTGTAAAGCTGGATTGTTACCTTCGGACGCCTGTGGCATCTTGCTCCTGACCCGCCAAAACTCTAATGCTTTGGTCTACTATCTGACTCTATCTGGACTTTGTCAAACTCAGTAGAACAAGTGGGTGAAGCCGCAGTGGTCGAAAGCGAATGCTGAGTAGATATAGCTGCCCGCCAAGTAAAGGATCAGAATCGTTGCGAGAGCGAGAATTATTTTCTTGGGTTCATTGCGTTTGAGATCGAGATAAACTGCTAGCCCGCCAAGTATCGATCCGAGTCCAACCAAAATATGACCGGCTAGGTGGGATGAGGGATTACACTCCCGCGAGATTACGAACCAGGCGAACGGAATCAGGAAAATTGCCCCGGCGAGCATAAAATGAGGTCGTTTTTTGTGCCAACGTTTGGCCATATAGCGATTTTATCATAGTACTTATGCTTCGTTGCCAGGGGTGGCTGTGATTTAATCGGTCTATGCCAGAACTGCCTGAGGTAGAGACAATTAAGCGGGGATTAGAAAAGGGCTTAGTTGGCCAGACTATTTCTGATATCAAAATCGACTGGGCCAAGTCCTTTCACTCCTCCGCCAAAGAGATACAAAGTCATGTTATCGGCTCGAAGATCGATGGCATCGACCGCCGGGCCAAAGTCTTAATCATCCATCTCTCGGGCACCTATTCTCTTCTGATACACCTCAAAATGACTGGGCAGTTGGTGTGGGTGAAGGCATCGGGGGAGCGCTCTGTCGGCGGACACCCGTCACCGTCGATGGTTCACGAGTTGCCCGACAAATCGACGCGGGTAATTTTTGAGTTCAAAAGCGGTGACAAGCTGTTCTTTAACGACCAACGCAAGTTCGGCTGGATTAAGCTAGTCGAATCTTCGATGGTTTATCGCGATCCGCTAATCAAACGATTAGGGCCCGAACCATTATCCAAAGACTTCACGCTCGATGGATTTGCGAAGATCATCAAGCGCCGTCCGAAATCGCCTATCAAGCCGTTGATTCTCGATCAATCTACAGTTTCGGGAGTCGGTAATATCTACGCCGACGAGTCGCTGCATTTAGCAAAGATTCATCCGCTGCGATTGGCAGGATCTTTAACTCCGGCTGAGATCAAACGGCTGCACCAGGCGATCATCGATATCATCAAACTAGGGATAAAACACGGCGGGTCGAGTGTGAGGAATTATGTAAATCATATGGGCGGCAAAGGGGATTATCTGGATCTGGCACGCGTGTTCCGGAGGCAAGGGCAGCCCTGCCCGGTGTGCGGAACAGAGATAAAAAAAACCCGCGTGGCTGGTCGCGGTACTCACTTCTGCCCGAAATGCCAAAAATGGCCTCGTTCGGCTATTTAACCGGAGTGTCGGACAGATATTGCCTGACGGTATAACCCTGAAAGCTGTCGGTTTTGACCTGCACCCACGTACTATCAACATTACGGACGATCGTAAGGGGCGTATTGAAGTTGGCAACGGTAACGACCGGTGAGGATGAGTCGTTCGCGGCGTATATCTTAAGCCCAATCTCTGCTGTCACGTAAAGTATTTGGGGCGAAGAGGGGGCGATGGCGGCTTTTTGGGGAGCAGGCTGTTGGATCAAGAGCGGGTGAATTTTGGTTGTAGCGACCGTGGCCAAACCGGTTATCGCTATCAGAATAACCAACATCAACAGTGACCAGCGGAATTTCCTCTTAGCTGATTCATGATTGGATTTTGCTCTGCTTAGACCGTCCAGCAACCTCGGGGAGCTATGGGGGAGAATTCCCTGATTGCCGATGCTCTCATGAAAAGTGGGCGCGCCTCGCAGATCCAAAATTCGATTTTTCTCTTGCACACTTAACTCCAATAAATAAACCGAGGGGCCCGCCCTCGGATGTGGCGAAAACAATACCATAAAACCGAGGAAATGGCAAGCCTTCTACGGCAGACGCGCCACCACCCAGGCCGACTGAGCCTACCAAGGTATAATTAAGCTATGAGTGTCTTCTTCTTTTGGGGGCCCAATAGTTTCGCAGCGCGGCAGAAACTTCGTGAAATGGTGGATACCTACGTTAAAAAAAATGGTGACACTGGGCTAGAACGGATTGACGGACCGACTGTGGATGATCAAAGACTAACATCGAGCTTAACGGCGGCGCCGTTCTTGGCCGATTCGCGATTAGTGATTATTGAGAACCTAGGACAAAACAAGACAGTCGCCGGTATCGACAAACTGCTCGATCAAATTCCGGAGTCGACTGTGGCTGTGTTTTTTGAAGATAACGCCGATCAGCGCACCTCATTTTTTAAAACTCTCAACAAGAAGGCCAAGCCGGTAAAGTTTGATACGTTGGCACCGCCTAAACTCGAAGTCTGGACTAAGCAGGAATTCGAAAAGCTAGGTGGTAAGATCGACCAGCCAGCGGTTAAGAAGCTGGTGGAAATAACCGGCGATGATCAGTGGCGGCTTAACAATGAAATTCAAAAGCTGGTTAATTTTGGGGAAGTTATCGGTGTAAAAGAAATTGAGGAGTTGGTTGTCGAAAGCCCAACTCAAACGATTTTTGAGCTGGTCGACGCTACGGCTGCCGGAAAACTAAAAGAGGCTTTGTCGATGTACCGCGGCCTGCTGGAGCAGCAGCTCAATGAGCACTACATTTTGACTATGCTCATCTGGCAGCTCCGAAATTTAGTGATGGCTAAACTGGCCGGAACGATCACCTCGGATGAGTTAGCCAAAAAAGCAGGGATGAGCCCTTACGTGGCCGGAAAAGTCATGGCAAAACGTAGTAATTATGATGAACAGACGTTAAAAAAAGCCTTTTTAAAGGCGGTTGAAACGGATTATCTAATAAAAAGCGGTCAGGGCGAGAGTGAAGTTATGGTCGAGCAGTTAATTTACGAGCTGTGCGAGGGTTTAGGTTGATTCGATATCGTTAAGCAGTTTGCCGATTTCGGCCAGTTGAGAGTTTATCTTAGAAAGCTGACCGCGGGCTAACCACAAATCACCTGGTGAGGCGGCATAATCGCGCAGCAGCTTAAGGTTTGTTTCGATTTCTTGGGTAAGCTCAATTAGCTCGCCAACTGGACTTTCCTGGCCAGCCATTTAGGCTGCCTTTTTGGTGGCAGTTTTCTTGGAGGTGGTCTTGGCGGATTTGGGGGCTGGTTTTGGATTAGCCGCAACCGCTTTGGCTAATCGGCTTTTCCGGCGCGCAGCGGTATTGGCGTGCAACAAGCCGCGTTTAACGGCTTTGTCGATCCCGGCGTAAGCTTCGGACAATTTGACTGAAGCATCTTTAGCGGTAGGGTTATCTAAAACCGCCCGCATGTCAGTCTTAATAGCGGACTTGGTTTTGAGGTTGCGCAGGCGCCGGACTTCGCTTTGTTTTGCGCGTTTGATTGCTGATTTTATGATCGGCATAGACCGACAAACTATAGCGAACGAAACCTGCTTTGTAAAGGAGCCAGTAGACAATAAAAGCAGTAAGGAGTATGCTTTTTCAGCCAAAAGGCAGTGGGGAGGCGTAGTTCGAAAGGGGTGCAGTTGACGCTGGAACGTGCCTTTCAGGGCCCGAGAACGGAATACCAAGGGGAACGGCCTTGGCAGGAGTTCGCTCGCTGTAAGGAGATGGATCCGGATCTGTTCTTCCCAACCGGGACGACCGGTCCGGCGCTCCTGCAGATCGAGGCCGCTCAAGCCATCTGCCGCAAATGTCTCGTAAGGGAAGAGTGTCTCTGGTATGCCCTGGACACCAACACCGAATACGGGATCTGGGGCGGCGCCACCGAGGAGGAGCGTCGCTACATGCGACGGGGCCTCGGCCTGGTCAAGGAATGGAAGGGCGGCTACAAGTCGCGTCCAGACCGCCAGGAGGTGCCAGCAGGAGTTTGAGCCTCTTTGAGGGGAGGGGCTCTGGAGCCGTCGCGGGGTAAAACCTGCGGCGGCTCTTTCTTTTCAAGTCCTTCAAGCTTAAGCGGTGTTTAAGCATTGACACATTGCCGGTTTTTTGATACTCTAGACCATCGTATTTTTAGGAGAGACCAGATGGAACAGGCCGTAAATCCCAAACAGCAAGCCACCGAGGCAATTAAGCAAGCCGAATCGATTTTGATTACGGCTGGTTCGCGCCCGACTATCGATCAAGTCGCGGCGGTTTTGGCTTTGGCGATGGCTCTGCGCAAATTGGGCAAGCGAGTAAATGCGGTAATCTCCGACCAGATTCCTTCTAAATTGAACTTTTTGCCGACTAAGGAAATTGGTAAGGATCTTTCGGGCCTGCGAGACTTCATTATGCGTCTCGACTTGTCTAAGGCTGAGGTCGACAAGCTGCGCTATACCATTGAAGATGGCAAGCTAAACGTTTTTATAACGCCATTTGCCGGTAGTTTTGATCAAAGCCAGGTCAGTTTCGACCACGGCGACTACAACTACGACCTAGCGATAGTACTGGGTGTTGCTAATCGTGAACGGATTGACCGCGCCGTTAGCTCCCAGGCCGAACTGTTCCAAAAAGTGCCGATTATTAACATCGACTTTCATCGCAGCAACGAAAACTTCGGTGCGGTGAACCTTGTTGACGCCCAGGCCGCCAGCTTGTGCGAAATTTTAGCCGGCCTTACCGAATCTTTAGGTGTAACGTTGGACGAAAGTATGGCAACAGCTATGCTAGCCGGCCTTTACGCCTCGACCGACCGCTTTACGGCTTCGCATACCACCGCCAAGTCCTTGACCTTGTCTGCTCAGCTAATCGCTGCAGGCGCCAACCAGCAGCAAATCGTTCGGGCCTTGTTTATCGACAAAGAGAAACCGGTTGAGACGCCAAAACCTCGAAACGACGACGAGCAAGCCAAGAAGAATCAAGAAGAGCTAAAAAAATTAGCTGAGCTTAAGAACCCAGAGCCAAAGGCTGAGTCTAAAAAGGAAGAGAAATCCGACCCAAAAGCCGAAAAGGCTGAAAAAGCCGAGACAAAAACTCAACCAGAATCAGAATTAGCTCATCCTGCGCAAGTTGAAGAGCCAGAGGTAAAAACCGAAGGTCCCGCAGAGGATTTAGCCCCCGAAGAGCGAGTTGAGTTTGAATTGCCGGAGCACATTAAGGCTGGCTTAGCCAGTTTTCTAGAGCCGTAAGCTAAACTAAATTAATGGACGGTTTACTCCTGGTCAATAAACCCAAGGGGATTACTTCTTTTGACGTGATTCGGAGCCTTCGTCGGACCACTGGCTTCAAAAAGATTGGGCATGCGGGGACGCTTGACCCGTTGGCGAGTGGATTGATGATCATGTTATTCGGAACAGCAACGAAAGCGGCAAGCAATTATTCGAAGCTAGACAAGATGTATGAAGCCGAGCTGACGTTGGGTTTTGAGTCGGAGACGGCGGACGCAGAGGGGAGCTTGAGCAAAGTTTCCGACGTTGTTCCTAGTCGCGAAAAAGTCGAGCAAGCATTGAACACATTTGTTGGTCACATCGACCAAACGCCGCCGCAATTTAGTGCGATCAAGGTCGGTGGACAGCGCGCTTATAAGCAGGCTCGCAAAGGCCAAAAAGTCGAAATCCCCTCGAGAAAAGTCACGATCTATAACGTCGAACTTGTTAGTTACGATTACCCAACCGTTGTAATCAGAACCAAGGTTTCGAGTGGTACTTATATAAGAAGCTTAGCTGAAGATTTTGGTAAAAAGCTTGGAACTGGCGCTTATTTGAGCGGCCTAGTTCGCACCGAAATCGCCGATTTTAAGCTTTCCGACGCAGTCGAACTAGAAGCATCCGCTGACGAGATCGCCAACAGATTGACGATCGTTTAGCTCGGGCGTATACTTCGCTAGCTCTTCGACAACCAGACCTTACAGAGGGGAAGCATGGAATCGACATCGATGCGGTTTCTTGGCACAGGGCTTGTAATGATCGCTGTCGGCGCCATCATCGCCGCCAGCGGAAATCGTTTAGGTTTCGGTATGGTCGCGTTTGGGTGGGTGTTTGGCGTTATCGGCTTCATCCGCCTCATGCGGCGGATCCGTTTTGGACCGGGGGTGTATCGATGAAGTATCGGACGAAACGGAAGCTCAAGAAGGTGTTCGTGTTCGCCGCGATCGCCGCTTTCCTTGGAGGATTCGCGATAATTGGCCTCGGTGGGGCGGCTGCGCATCGAACGTTACCCACGCCGTCGCCAACTCAGCAATCAACTCCACAGCCCGTTGGGTACACCGTCAGGTTCGTCGAGACATTTCGCGACAGTGCTGGCGGGACGTACCAGCGATCCGGGGAAGTGACGGTCCGAAACGCAGACACAGCATTCACTTGTCCCGACGACTCAAACGGTGCAGATCCCTTGGTGAACTGTCAATTCAAGCCACTTGACCAGAACTCGGAAGGCTAGGAGGAAACGTGAAGAAGATACTGGCAGCTTCGTTGTTGGCTGTCTTACTGGCAGCCTGTAGCTCAGAGGCCACACACGCCTCGGCTCCCACCAAACGGGATACGATTCAACTGACCTCGACCACAAAGAGCCCGGTCGAGGTGATCCACTTCAAGAGCACCGGCGACAATCTTTATCCGGACGTCTCCGATGCATGCGACGGCCACGGCCATCGCGTGTTCGTCACTGCCTACACCACCGGGAGCTCCACCGATCAGGCTACGAGTTTGGTCGTCGTCGCTGATCGCAGCTGTCCTGGATCCGAGGAGTAGAGGGAGCAAAGCTAGGTCGGCAACGATGATCGTGGCTCCGTACGACTCCCAGGAAGCAACAAAGTGGCGCATCGACTTCTGCCCGTTTTGCGGGCAGGATCTTCGGGTCCAAACTCAGCCCGGGGGATAAACCCCCGGGCTGTTACCTCAGTGAATGTGTGTTCACTCTGATGAGTCCGAAAGGACGAAAGGTAACCATAACAGCTATTGACAATAAGCATAAATAGTGTAAACTAACTACGCTCTACGGCTCTACGCTCTTTCAAATGTCCCCTCAAGTGAGGAGTTTTGCGTGTAATACTGA
>CAYZIN010000019.1:0-8704 GCA_964478595.1 uncultured Candidatus Saccharibacteria bacterium
TTCGTTCGGCCTGTTCAGTCACGCGTGCGTGCTTGGGCTGGTCGAGCGAAAGGCAAAACAATGGCGTCGGAACCGTACGAGCAAATCATCTTCCGCAAGGTCAAGAAGGACATCCTCGAGGCGATCGAGGCGATCAAAGAAGTCAACGCCGAAGCTGGAGAGTACTTGGAGCAGCACATCGAGTTCGACGAAGAAAAGTGTAGCTTCATGTACACCGGCGACGATCGCATCAGCATAAACTTTCCCGACGGACCGACCGGTCCGCCAGAGCTGGCGACGAAGAAGAAACTGTGGCCACCGAGCTGGTCACGACTTGGTCAGTGGGTACCAGACACGATCGAGATCCTGAAGGAAGAATACTCCGAGGGATTTCTGATTCACGTCGGCGATCAGGGCGAGACGTGGAGTCGGGAACTCTATGGGCAGGCGGGGCTAAACCCGCAGAACCAGTACCAGCTCTTCGCCCTGATTAACGGGCTGGATCAGGCCTACCATTCGCTGATCAACTCCAGGAACCTGAAACAGCTCACCGATCATCTTTCGCTTTCAGACGCGGAAGTTGAGGAGTACTTGCTTAACTTGAAGGGATCGGCAGCAGGGCTGATTTTCCCGCTGCTCTGGCATTTGCCGCAAGCGGTGCGGGACGATATCCGGTCGGCCGGAGAAATCCTGGACGTGCCAGACTTCGGGAGAGTGGATTGGTCACAACTGCGCGACCCGATCAGGAACCTGGCGTCGATCGCGCAGTTCGACCCGTTCACCGAGGAAATCGAGTTGGAGCGGGCTGTCAAAAACTCCTCCGACGCCGACAGTGACGCCCCGTCGGGCTTCCACGAGCTCACAGCGTTCGGTTGCTGTGTCATGTCGCTGATGCTTGGCAACTGGGCGCTTGGTTCGGCGGAAGAAGATGAGTTGCCGCTGAATACCCGTGCGGCAACGGAGTACGCCACGACAATGACTTCACTGCGATACGCCAGCCTGGCGCCAGAAGAAGTCGTCACCGCACTGTTCATTTAGCTAGACAGTCTTTGCCCTCCCCGGATACGCCGGGGAGGGTTCTTCATTTTTCGGGGTCAGACCACTCGTAGTCTGGGTCGTTGAGAAGTTCAAGATATTTGGAGCGGCGTTTGGGCCAGCCGAGCAACTCCAGGAGTTCTATTAAGAGCCGTTTTTCGGCCAAAAGGTCCCAAAATTCACGCTTCCATGCGTGTTTGTGCTGGTCAGAGCGGTTCAAATAGTGTCCTCGGACGTCCACCATTGAAAATGTCTCAGTCTTCCTGGGGCTTTTTCTGATCAAAAAGCTTATGCTACAATGCTGCTGTTAGCTTAAATCAGAAGGAGGACTCATGAACGGCGAACAAACTAATAACCAACCCAAGTTCCTGGGGAACTTAAAAAGACCGATACCGACAAGGTCGAAAAAAGCTACAACTACATTTACTACGTCCTTGGAGTACTCGAAGTGTTGCTAGCCTTCCGGCTGGTCCTTAAACTCTTGGGGGCCAATCCATCAAGCGGATTCGTTAGCTTTGTGTATAGCCTGTCTGGTATTTTCACCGCGCCATTCACGGCCATCTTCCACCGCGCCACGACCAATGGAGTTGAGACCACCGCGGTGTTTGAACCAGGAACTTTGATTGCCATGGTTGTTTATGCGCTAGTGGTCTACGGCATTGTTAAGTTTTTCTTGATTTCCACCAACCGCAAAGAAAAAGTTTAGTTTTTAGACAGTTCAGTAATATATTCAAAGGCGGCTTTGTCGACGGGTTGGACCGATAATCGTGGCTCGCGGGCTAGGACCATGTCTTTGAGTTTCGGGTCGGCTTTGACCTGCTTTAGCAAGACCGGGTTTTTAAAAGCACGAACAAACTCAACATCGACCATCTTCCAAAGAGGTTTGTCCTCGGTTGATTTCGGATCGTAATAATGGCTCTTTTTATCCCAGGCCGTAAAGTCGGGGTAGGCTTCTTTGACCACCCGAGCGACGCCAACCACAGCCGGATTTTTCCCGGAATGATGGATTAAAACCATATCGCCAAGCTTCATCGCCACCATGTTGTTGCGCGCGCCAAAGTTGCGCACACCGTCCCAATGCTCACGGCCTTTTTTCTTCAGGTCGTCGAGCGAAAAAGTCTCCGGCTCCGTCTTCATCAACCAATAATTCATAAATCCTCCTTGGCGTGCCTGAAGGGATTCGAACCCCCGACCCTCAGCTCCGGAAGCTGATGCTCTATCCACTGAGCTACAGGCACTTGTTAACGCCAGTGGAATTGTAGCGTATCCAAATAAATATTGTCGTATTTGGCAGCGCGATCAGTGAGGTTAGGATTAAAAACCGTCACCACAAAACCGTGAACGGTCTCGGCATTAATCTTATAGCCATTTGAGTTATACGCCACCACGGCCTCCAAACCGCCTTTAGCATTCCGTAGTGAAGTGTTGGGCTGCAAGGCTGCTTGGCCGTCAAGTTTGGTCGAAATTGGACTGTACGAGACATCTGGCAGTCGGTCGATGGCAAAATTCTGGACCAGAATTGGATCTTCTCTGGTGAAAAGATCCTGCAAATTGGTAGCTTCGGGTACTGGCTTAACTTCAATAGACTGATTTTCGAGTGTAGCTTTAACACTGCAGCCAGCTTGGTTGGCGTTCACCTTTGCAGCTGCGGGGAGAATGATACTAAAGCAATTAGTTTCGGTTTTGGTTGGCACCAAGTCGAAGAACCCAGGTTTAGTCGGCCTGGCGTTCGGCCAACCGTTCGCCCGCAGCACTGAGGCCAAAATTGTGCCGACAATCGCTGCCGCGATCAGCCAATAATTAATTGTGTGAACTGGCGGTTTGTAGGTCGACTTTTCGATTTGTTTAAGCTGTAAATAACGAATTGCTGGTGCCGGTAATAACACTAGACTAAGTCCCGAGGCGTAAAGACTCAAAAATGGCAATAAAGACAAAATCGCACTAAAAACTTGCGGCAAAGCTATCAGTCCAAGAATTTCTACAACTCGTCCTTTGACGAGTTGCTTGCTGCGTTTCATGGCTGCGACCGGACCGAGTTTTTCGTCAATCACCACAAATTGCGTAAGGTAAAACCAAGCTAGGAATATATAGCCGGGAATGATCAGTAGAATAAATCCGCCCACGATCGCCAAAAAAGTCAGTAATCCTGCCAGCAGCAATATCCCGCTAAACTTTACGCCTCGACGAAAAGCATCGCCGACACCAACTTTTTGGCCACGGGCCGCCGCCAGTAACAAAATCGTCCATGCACCGGTCGAAAGTGCCAAAGATAACAAGAAGATGATGCCCGTAGTGATCATCGCCACCGCTCCAGCGGCACTGTGGTGTGAGACAAAAAAGTAGATAACCGCAGCGCCGATTAAAAGTAATGGTGCGACTACGAATAGGAGAAAAGTTAGAATCAGCGACTTGGCTTGTAAGACCAGGGCTTTAAGGCTCGAGGGAATAATTTCGAGGGGGTTAGAGAAATATTGAGACGATACCTCGGGAGCGTCGATTGACTCTGGGGATAAGTTGTCCATAAGCGTTACGGGCAGTATATCCTCGCTCACGGTTCGTGTAAAATCTGGACTAATGATTCCGGATACAATTAAATCGCTTAAGATCACCGGCGGCCAGCCTCTTTCGGGGGAGGTCAAAGTCAGCGGTGCCAAAAACGCTACCACGAAGATGATGATTGCTAGTTTGTTGACCGATGAACCGGTGACTTTAACTAACGCCCCGATGATTGGCGATGTCGAAATCACCGCCGAAATCTGCCAACGCATTGGCGCCAAAGTTGAATTTAGCCAAAACAAGATCCGCCTTCACACCCCGGAAATTACTGAAACCAAGATTAAACGACTGTCGCGCCAGAACAGGCTTAGTGTTTTGGCCCTCTCTCCTCTTTTAACTAGAGCGGGACAGGCTGAGTTACCAATTGTTGGCGGCGATAACATCGGCCCACGGCCGGTCGACATTCATTTGAGTGCATTACGCCAAATGGGAGCAAAGATTATCGAAAGTAAAGATGGTTACAACGCTACATGTAGTGGCTTTAAAGGTGCAAAGATGACTCTGCGTTATCCTAGTGTTGGTGCGACCGAAAATATTATTTTGGCTGCGGTCCTGGCCGAAGGTAAAACCGAAATCCGTAACGCCGGCATCGAGCCAGAAATCTTCGACCTTATCAAACTGCTCCAACAAATGGGCGCCATTATCGAAGTTCGAGCCGATCGGGTGGTGGTGATCGAAGGCGTTAAGCGACTGCACGGTACAACTTACCGAGTAATGCCCGACCGCCTCGAAGCTGCCAGTTTTGCGATGTTGGCGGTGGCTACCGATGGGGAGATTTTGGTTAAGGATGCCGAGCAGCACCACTTGATCACTTTCTTAAACACTATTCGTCGCCTGGGTGCGGATTACTGGGTTGAAGAAGGCGGGATTAGGTTTAAGCGAATCGGGCAACCCCTAAAGGCTATTAACATTGAAACCGATACCCATCCCGGATTTATGACCGATTGGCAACAGCCGCTGGTGGTTTTGTTAACCCAGGCCGACGGCACATCGCATCTGCATGAAACGGTTTATGAAGATCGCTTCGGCTACACCGAAGTGCTGAATCGGATGGGCGCCGATATTCAAATAGTCACCGATTGCTTGGGGGAAATCGAATGCCGGTTTAAGGGACAAGGCCAACCGCACAGCGCGATTATTAAAGGACCGACACCGCTTCACGGTACAACGATTGAAATTCCCGATATTCGGGCGGGCATGGCGCAAGTTATTGCCGCTTTGGTGGCAAGCGGGGAGTCGAAACTTACAGGGGTTGAGCACTTGCTGCGCGGTTATGAGGATTTATTGCCCAAACTCGAATCTATCGGCGCCCAATTCTCGGTAGGCTAAAAAGTCCCCGGGTCGCCGGACTGATTTAAGATTGCACCATGCAAAACGCGCAAAAAAACCAAAATGGTAAGCGCAATGGCGATAATTGCCAAAGTCATGCCGATCCGCGCCCGGGACCCTTTAGTGGAATGGCGCCCCAGTAGGCCTAAAGTAAAAGCCGCCACCGAAACCGGAATGCCCAAGAAAAAAACTAGGCTGGCCGGAATGGCCATAATTCCAAGTACCAACGAAGCCGTCGCGTGGCTTTCAAGCCTAGCGTCACCGGCGGGTTTTGGCGGGTGGGCAATTGTTTGGTGGACCGGCTCGCTTTGACGAATTGGATTAACGGCCGCACCGCAGTTGCCACAAAATTCGGCTCCTTCGTCTAGTGGCTGGTCGCATTTTTTGCATCTTTGCTGCATTGACTACCAAATCTTACCGGGTTAGGTGTACCGGCCGCAATGTTCACAGAATAAATAATGTTTTGGGTTAGGGGCACCGCAGTGCCGGCAAAAGTCGTTTTTACCGCTGGCAGCAAGTCCCTTGGCTTGATCAAACTCGGTGGCTCGGCGATAAAACAAAAACAAACTGGCGTTTAGACCCGCGGTTATCATCATGCTAATACTTAGCCAGACCAAAGATCCGCTGGATACCCCGAAGTTATACAACCCGTGCAAAATCGCTACCGTAACTAAAGCCAAGCCGCTGTACCGCAAAGGCAAGCGGTCTAGATGATGCTGCACCAAAAAATAACCAACCACCGCACTGGCGGCTGGGTGGAAAAACAGCAGTAAACCAGCGCGTGCCAAAGCAATGTGGGGTCCACTTGAATGCAGGTAAACCAAGTTTTCAATTAGTCCAAACGCTACGCCGCCGACGGCAAAGTAAATCAGGCCGTCGTTGTGTTCGTTAAAGTACCGACGCGTGTTAATAAATAACGCTAGCGGCAAGAACTTGACCGTTTCTTCGATCGCTCCAATTAACAAACTTACCCGCAGCAAACTCAGCCCGGCTAAAGTGTTTGAAGACAGTTGGGTAATAGTGGCTTGGTTAATTAGCTTTTTTTCCAACAACAGAGCTAAGCCAAAGGCCATAGCGCCAAAACCAAAGGCCAAGGCTAGGCCGATTAGCGGTTCTTTAGCACCACGATCGCTCTTAACGACAAAAACCAGCAAAAACAGCGATAGCAAAAAAATGACGGCCAGCGAGACGGCAAACATTAAAGTGCCACCCGCTTAAAGAAAGCCTGCTTGACTGCTTGGACCGAAAAGAGGTAAACCGTTACGATTAACCCCACCGCGACAAGAGCCAATGCGGGCAAACGAGAAAACTCAAATACGGCACCAAAGCGGCTCAGCGCCACAACCGACCCAACAATCAACGCCGCTAGAGTAGAAAAAATCAAAACGCTAGCTGGTCGACTTTCGATAAACGGTATTTTTTTGGTCCGGATAACGTATACGACTAAGGTTTGAGTGGCCAAAGATTCGATAAACCAGCCGGCTTGAAACTGATGCGCACTTAGGTGAAAAATTAATAGCAATACGCCAAAGGTCGCAAAATCAAACAGCGATGAAAGCGGGCCAAACACCCACATAAATTTTTTGATAGAGCTCAGACTTAAGGTATGAGGGTGGGTGATGTCGTCTGGGTCGACTTGATCCAGTGGTATAGCAAATTGAGAGCTGTCGTAGAGTAAATTGTTAAATAAAATCTGTGGCGCTAGCATCGGCAGAAACGGCAGAAGCAAAGAGGCTCCGGCCATCGAAAACATGTTGCCAAAGTTGCTTGAAAGCGACATCTTCAAATACTTTAAAGTGTTGGCAAAGGTTTTGCGTCCCTCTACTACCCCCTCAGTTAAATCGGCTAAACTTTTGTGCATCAAGATTAGTTGCGCGGTGTCTTTGGCGACATCAACTGCATTGTTAACCGAAATACCAACATCGGCGGTCCACAGCGGCGGCGCATCGTTAATGCCATCCCCCATGTAGCCAACAACGTGACGCCCCTTCAGTAGTTTAATGATTCGCATTTTTTGCTCCGGACTAACTCTGGCGAAAATCGTCGTCCGCTCGGCAACTTCAGCCAGTTTGGCGTCTTTCATGACCTCAATCTCCGAACCCTCCAAAATGCCTTTAACCGGCAGGGCAATTTCGCGGGCGATTTTTTGGGTAACTAGCAGGTTGTCGCCGGTAACGATTTTGACTTCAATACCGTAACTTTCAAGCCGCTTTAAGGTTGCCGATACACTGGCTTTAGGTGGATCTAAAAAGGCCATAAAGCCCGCAAACTTCATACCGGTTTCCGACACCGGTGTGTAATCTTTTTGCAGTGGTACTTCGCGAGTCGCTAGTCCGAGCACCCGATAGCCATCCTGACTCAGCTGATCGTAAATTTTCTTTATTTTGGCTGTCGTTTTAACGCCTTTGCAGATTTTTAAAACCTCCTCCGGTGCGCCTTTGGTGATCATAATCTGTTTGCCGTTTTTGGTCGCCACGATCGAATCACGCCGCCGAACAAAATCAAAAGGAATTTCGTCGACCTTGCGCCAACTGCGCACGTCCAAGTGCCGGAAGCTGCGGATGGCTTTGTCTAGCGGATTATCAAAAGAGGTGGCCGTCACACTCGAAACATAAGCCAACTCTAAAACAACATCAGATGGTTTGCCGGTGGGGTCGAGGTGTTTAACCAAAGTAATGCGATCTTCGGTGAGCGTTCCGGTTTTATCGGTGCAAAGTACGTCCATAGAACCGAAGTTTTGAATGGCTGAAAGTTTTTTGACAATCACGCCGCGTTTTGCCATATCCAGCGAACCTCTCGCCAAATTGAGTGTCATGATAATCGGCAAAAGCTCGGGCGTCAGGCCGACTGCCAGCGCCAAGCTAAACAATAAAGCCTCCAAGCCGTGGTGGCGGTACAAAACGTTAACCGCAAAAATAAAGGCGACTAAGCTGAGTGTAATTTTAACGATCAGTACGCTAAAATCCTTAATCTCTCGGTCAAATTCAGTCGGAGCTTCGCGTCCCGCCAGCGTTTTAGCTATATGACTATACTTAGAAGCTTCGCCGGTAGCCGTAATTTCGATGGCACCGTGACCCGAGACTAAACTCGAACCCATGAACACCACAGCTCCCGGCTCTTTGCTTTGGGGAAAAGATTCTCCGGTTAAAGCCGATTCGTTTGCGTACATGTGCTCGCCAGATAAAACCCTGCCATCGGCCGGCACAATGCTGCCGGCTTTGAGCAACACTACATCGCCAACCACCAATTCCGCCAAAGGCACTTCACTGGCATGACCATCACGCATAACCGAGGTCGTAACCCGAACTCGTGTTTGGAGCGCTTTCACCGCCTCGGCCGATCGGTGGGTGTTGAGATAATCGAGCAAGCTCGACAAGACTACAATGGTAATAATAATGATGGAGCTAACTCGGTCGCCGAGGTAATAAGCCGCCCCCGCCGACGCTAATAAAATTAAAACTAGCGGATTAAAAAGCCGTTTGGCAAAGGCCTCAACCCCAGTCAATCGATGAGGCTTAGCGATTAAATTCGGCCCATTTTTTTTGAGCCGCCTGGCAGCTTCCTGACTGGTTAAGCCCACAAGGGCACTTGTAGCCATGTTTTCATTATAATGCTTATGTCTAAACAAAAACCCACCTTTCGATGAGTTTTTGATGGGGCGAGCAACGGGGATCGAACCCGTGTACCTAGGACCACAACCTAGTGTTCTACCACTGAACTATGCCCGCCGCGAAATTTAAACCTGGCGCGCCCGGTAGGATTCGAACCTACGACCTTAGGCTTAGAAGTCCTCTGCTCTATCCAA
>CAYZIN010000020.1:0-8115 GCA_964478595.1 uncultured Candidatus Saccharibacteria bacterium
GGTATACACGTTTGACTTAAAATCAAATGCCCAAAAGGCTTGAGGGATCGAGTCCCTCCTCTCCCACCAATAAAGAGCTTTTAGCGGCTCTTTTTTGTTATGCTTATGGTATGCCTCCCGAGAGAAAATCTGGCCCGGAGAATGCCGGCGAACAGCCCGAAAACTTCCAGGCCAGCACCAACGAATATGCCAATCTAGAAAGCCAAGTGGAGGCACCCGGACAAGAACCGGCTGCAACAACGGAAAATCCTGCAGTTGATTTAAGTAACGCCCGACCATCCGTCCGAAAAGCAGCGGAAACTGGTGATTTTAGGGAAATGGCACGTGATCTACTTACTGACGAGGCTACCGCGAAAAAAATACTGGGCGAAATTCTCCATCCAAAGCCCGAGGGGCCGGAAGAACCGATAACCAAAAAAAACGGAATATCAATCAAGCAAGCGGCTAAGGAATCGGGAGTTTCATATTACCGGTTTAAAGATATATTCCGAGAATGGTTCGGTAAATACTCTGAGTCACAGGGCTCTTATATACATAAGGGTCTCGCTGAAGTAATTAAAAGGGATATAGAGAAACTAAAAGCTCCTAAGTTATGGAAAACAGAAAATCAATTCGCCAAAGAGCTTGGCGTCACCACGAAAGCAGTTAAGCGGGTAGTCAAAACCTTAGCGGAAGAAGATCTAGAAGCGAAAATCGACCTCAACGAGCACATGCGTACCGCGATCTCTAATGGCCCCAAGGGGGAAGCTTTATTTATTTCACCTGTTCAGCAAGCGAGAGTAGAGGAAAAATTAGCGTCCGAGGGTAAATTAACCGTTCACGATGAAAAGCCAGGAACCTGGATAACTGTCAGCGAGTTAGCAAAAGAGCTTAAACAAGATCCGCGCACAGTGCAACGTAATATTGAAAAATATCCGGAGTTGGCAGAATCAGGCGTGGGGGTGTTCCATATCCAATCCCGCAAAGCTTCGGCTTGTGTTTCAAGGGAATTGGCTGACATGCTCCGGGGCCCCGAAGGAGGTATTCCGGTTGGCTTCAAAGACCTGAAACAAATTGAAAAAGAAACCGGTCGTACAGAGAATCAAATCAAGGTAATCATGCGAGAACTGTCTCGAGGGGACGAGAACACACTCAACCAGTCCATACGCCAAGCTGGTGAAAAAACTTTTGTGTCGGGTGTAATTATTGACAAGATTAGGGAAATTTCTGAGAACTGGACCCCGAATGGAGAATGGGAGAATTGGAAAACTACCTCTGAGATAGCTGCGGAAAATGGCGCTACTTTTGATCTCGTTGGGAAGTTGCTTGACGGAGAAAGAGATAACCACCCCGAGTGGTTCAGGCCCGGATGGAGCCGGTCACCCGGAGGAGTTACAACCTATATTTCACCCGAGGCAGAATCTCAAGTTGTTGAGTTTCTACAGAAATACCCCGAGGCAGCCGAAGGATGGAAGCCTGATTCGGTAATTGCTAAGGAGTTGGGAACTACCTCGAAGCGCGTGATGAAGCTTGCGGAAGAATACGGCGCTGAACACCCTGAGTGGACGCGAGAATTTCGTTCAACTGGTCGCGGTGGCGGTATAAATCGGCATCGCTCAGAAGAGCTGGTGGGGTTAATCCGCAGTGTCGTGGAAGCGAAGTCGGCCGAGAAAACCTCTATGGAAAAAGTGGAAGGTCTGAAAGGTGAGGTTGTAAATTTTCTGAGGGAGATTGAACAGCGCGAATCCCTCGAAGCTAAAGAGTTTATTAAACTGGCTGAGTTGTTCGGTGGGGAGCGAGTTGTGGATCTGCTTTATCAGTTGCATCCAGAGTATACGAAGGTCCCAATGCCCTATGTCCGCAGTATTTTACCCGATTACCTTGGCGAATTCCTTACCGTCAAAGGCCAGCTTAATTTAGATAATTTAGAGGCCGCTAGCGCGCATTTAGAGAACCCGCTGCTTCAAGAAGGTTTGCGGGAGGTCGTAAAAAATGATTGTCTGCACTTTTACAATGAATCACGCAGGCTCGGGGTAAATCGCAGTGACTTGGAAGTTATTGATGATTACATCGCCAATATCCGTCAGCGTTCCGCCGAATATGCGAGCCCGAAGCTCACCCAAACCCTGGATTCGGTGCGAGAGTTTTACCGCTCTGCAATCGAAGATTACCCCAAAAGCGCTGCACTGGTGGATTCCTTGCGGTCAGAGCGTGCTTTCCCTGACTTAAACCAATTGATAAACATTAAGGAAATCAGCGACAACCGTAAGATGCTAATTGGTGACGAGATGGGGCTGGGTAAGAGCGCATCGGCCATCCTGGCGAAAGAAACTTTAGGCGTCGATAGGGCGTTGATTGTCGTACCCAGCAACGTTTCCGAAGTTTGGCAGGCCTATTTGTCTGACCGGGTAGATCCAGAAACTGGCGAGCAGGTTGGTTACTTCAAGTCCGGGCAAGCACCAAAGGTGTTGGTTATCGGTAGCCTCGACGAACTTAAGTCAGCAAACCCCGATGATTATGACTACCTGTTACTCTCGCATGAAAGATTAACCGAAGAATATACGACTGCTCTCGAGCGACTTGAGCCAGGCATGCTCATCGTAGACGAGGTACATAAGCTCAAAAACCTCTCGCAGGGTAAACGGGCGGAGAGTCTGCTCCGCCTCGCTGACAAGATTCAGGGCGATGAGCAGTATTTGGCATTGCTGTCGGGAACGCCGGTGCCTAATAAAGTTGAAGATGTAGCAATGATATTGAAGCTGCTTTATCCGGAGCGTTTTATGATGACAGACAATGCGAAGCTGACCCACGAGATCCTGAGGGGAGACGTAATCGATTTGCGTAACTTGCTTGTTCCCCGAATGGAGCTTAAGGAGTTGGGCGAAAGCATTGATATGCCGACACTGAATGAGGAACTCATACCAACTGAATTTAATGAACGTGAGCGCGAGATTTACGAAGTGTTGATGGAAGAGGATGAGCTGACCGCTTCGCAAAAGCTACAAACCTTACGGCAGTTTATTCTTAATCCAGAACTTATTGAAGCGGCTCCAGAACTTGAAAGCTCAAAAATTACGGAGGTCGGGGCAGCGCTTAAGGAGGCCTTTGAGAGTTACGACCGAATTGTATTGTTTGCCAACGGCTACATCGAAGGCGTTCTGCGAGGAGAAAGTAGTGCTCTGGACAAGTTTAATTTACCGCCCGAAATATCTATCCGGGTTATCGACGGATCAACCTCAAAAGAAGCCAGACTAGAGATCCAAAATGAGCTAAAGCATTCGTCTGGGAAATTGTTGGTTGCGGTCAGCGGCCAGACCGCCGATGTTGGCGTAGACTTTTCCGGCGCCCAACAAAACAACTTTTATAACGAACCCTGGACGGAGTTTGACCGTCGGCAGCAGCTGGCCCGCGTTTATCGACCGGGCTTAGAGTCTGATTTAACTAGTCGTACTTTCTATGTTAAAGACTCAATTGAGGAAGGAATACACCGCTATATTGAGCAAAAATATTTAGCAATCGATAAACTTCTGCACGGAATTCCGCTTTCAGAGATCGAGAAAACCCTAGTCTCGCAAGACGAGAGAGCGATCGAGGGTAATTTAGAGGTTGACCCAGAGCTAGCAAGCTACTATTTTTCCTCATGGGATCGTATGCTGAAAATTTGGGGCTACGTCAAGGAGTTGGGCGAGCCCGACTTTGCCAAATTCTTAACTCGCTACGGACGTGAGTACGCCGATTGCTACACGGATCTGAGCAGCCGGAGTTATCAAGCCAACGCCGCCCGGTTGAGCGCGAGTATTATTGCCCAGCTGGCCAAGGACAGGAATCAAGCACCCCAAGATATTAAGATCCTCGACATCGCCTCGGGACCGGAGATGCTAAGGCGACATGTACCAAACGGCTACGAGGATCAGGTGTTTAGCTTGGATATAAACCGGCATCATTTTGAACAGCCTGGTGGGGCAAGAATGATCGGCAGTTTTTTGCAGCTTCCAGTCGCAGACAAGGCCGTTGACTTCGCTAACCTTTCCATGGCGCTACACTACACTAGCTATCTCCCGAGTAAACAAAATTTCGAGAGGGTGCAACTTTTGCAAGAACTTAACCGGGTATTAAAAAACGGCGGCCAAGGAGTCGTTCTGAATATTTATAGTTGGGGTTTACGAAACCCTGACACCTTCAATGCGGCGGTGGAGAAAATGGGTTTCAAGATTGTCGAGGATTATACCGGCAGGGCTCAAGCTGGACACAATTTTGACGCCGGGCTAATTACGCTCGAGAAAACAGCTGACTGCACTCAAAATACCAAAGAGCTAATGGAAACTTTCGGGACTGAAGGGCGAAACGCGTTTAAGTCGGCCAGGCGAAACGTCAGCCTGCGTGACTCTCGCAAATTCGTGACCGAGTTTGTGATCAATGGTACAAGGCAAATCAAGTCGGTTTTCAACTCAAAAGACCAAGAAATATACGACGAGGAACAGGCGCTTCTTTCAGAAATGGATGGAGTTAAAGCCGATTTCGGCGGTATTAATCAGATACCAGTTGAAGTTTTAAGAGAGCGTGGCCTAACCCGTTTTTTTACTGGAAAGAACTACGTTTTGTTCAAACGTCTAACTAGCTCGGCGGGGGTGGTTATCACACGCTGACAATCCCGTATAATGTCGTCGAGGTGAGTGAGGTGACGGATGGGGGCGCTTGACGTTGAGGTGGACGCTTCGGGGGATCGGGTAAGCTGGTTGAGGAGGTGCTTGGTTCGTGAGGCCAGTACGCCTCTGCAAACTTTGCGACAACTATTTCACGGCGGAGCTGTTCCCGTGGCATTTGCTCAGTTATCGCGAAGTTCGACTCAAGGATTGGCCCGGGGGTATTCCAGTAGTACTCGAGGTAATCCGGGATTCATTACGGGAAGCGATCGAAGATGCTACCGGACACCCGGAGATCGAAGAAGCTCTGCGTGAGCGAATCGCCGGGATCGAAGCAAGGTTAGAGAATGAAGCGGCCCGGTCAGAAGAATGACCGGGCCGCTGCCTTTTATGATATTATTTTTCAGGAATGGAACAGGACGAGCAGAAGTTGCGGTGGAGGAGGGTCTCCGCCGTTTTGATTATTGCGGCAATCGTTGTTGGCGGCGTAATTTATCAGGCCGTTAAGTCAAAGCCGATAAATCTAAGTGCCTCGGTCGGTACCGTCAACTCCAGTCCGGCCATCAATGGGCTAGCGAAATTATCAATAAAAGGACGGGCTCCGAAGACCGGCTATTCGCGCGACAAGTTCAGTAGCGGCTGGGCCAAAGTCGGCGGTTGCGATATGCGCGAGCGGATCTTGCAGCGCGACTTAACCCAAAAAGTTTTAGATAAAGCTGGCTGCAATGTCCTTTTAGGCACGTTGAGCGATCCTTACACGGGCCAAACTATTAGTTTTACCCGCGGGCCAAAAAGTGCTGCCGTCCAAATCGACCACGTAGTGGCGGTATCGGACGCTTGGCAAAAAGGCGCCCAGCAATTATCGGCGCAGCAAAGACATGATTTATATAACGACCCACTCGAACTGTTGGCGGTTGATGGTCCAACCAACGTTAAAAAAGGCGACGGTGATGCCGCCACTTGGTTGCCACCCAACAAAGACTTCCGCTGCCGCTATGTTGCCCGCCAAATCGCCGTCAAACTCAAATACGCTTTGTGGCTCACCCAAGCCGAGCACGATGCAATGGGGCGAGTTTTAAGCTCCTGTCCCGGCCAAGTCTTGCCGGTGGTTAGCCAATGAAAAAGCTTCACGTTTCTTGGAAAATCGCCATTGCCTGCGCCTTATTCGTAATTGGTACCGCATTTTACCAAGCGGCTCAGCCAAAGAAATTTAGCGCACCGACCAAGCTCAGCCCTGTCGGCCAGAAAGCTCGTGACGCATTTTCGGCGGCGGTTCGTAAAACCGTGCCTGAACCGCAAGCTACACTTGGAACCGGTTTTTTAATCGGCGACAAGGGTGATCTTCCGGGCGAGCTTACCAATGAGCTAAGAATTTTGGGACTCACTCACATCATCGTCGCCAGCGGCTATAACTTAACGATTTTGGTGCGACTTATGAGACGGCTGTTCAGTAAAATCTCAAAATATTTGGCAGCCTTGGGATCTTTGGCCACCATCGCTGGCTTTATCGTCATTACGGGCGCCAGCCCTTCAATGGTCCGTGCCGGGATCGTTACCGGCTTGTCGCTTTGGGCTTGGTATTACGGCCGTAAGATTCACCCTCTAGTTATTTTGCCGCTCGCGGCAGCCATTACCTTAGCGTTCAAACCGTCTTACGTTTTTGACGTCGGCTGGCAGTTGTCGTTTGCTGCCTTTGCCGGCGTGCTAATCCTTGCCCCTTTAATCCAGGCTTACTTTTGGGGCAAACAAAAAGGCAGCGATCTGCGCCAGATTTTTATCGAAACCCTGGGGGCTCAGCTGCTGACTTTCCCAATTATCGCTTACGTTTTCGGTCAGTACTCTCCCCTCGGGCTGATCGCTAACTTGTTGACCTTGCCGATTATTCCAGTGGCGATGCTTCTAACTTTCATCGCCGGAGTTGGTGGCATGATTGGCCTGTCGATCCTTGGCGTGCCGGCGTATTTAGTTTTGCGCTACATCACAGCCGTAAGCACCTACTTGGCCAAATTGCCGTTTGCTGAGGGCTCGATAAAGTTCACTGGGTTAGAAATAATCGTGTCCTATACAATTATCATCACACTGGCTGCGTTTTTCTGGCTAAAAACCAAACACAATTTTCGAACCGATAATTCAGTCGTTTAATAGGAAATCTTTTGGGCTACCTGAGCAACCTTGGCTTCGGTTTTGAGCGGTTTGAGGATTTTGGCCAAGTACTGTCCGGTGTGAGATTTGGCAACTCTGGCCACTTGTTCCGGCGTGCCTTCGGCTACGATGGCGCCGCCGCCCTGGCCTCCTTCGGGGCCAAGATCAATTAACCAATCGGCGTTTTTAATTACGTCCAAGTTGTGCTCGATGACTAAAACGGTGTTCCCGCTTTCAACTAAGGCGTTCAGGACCGATAGCAAATGTTTAACGTCTTCAAAATGTAGTCCAGTGGTTGGCTCGTCGAGAATGTAGAGTGTGCGGCCGGTGGAACGACGCGCCAGCTCGGTGGCTAATTTAATACGTTGAGCCTCGCCGCCAGAAAAAGTCGTGGCCGGTTGGCCGAGGTGAATGTACCCCAAGCCGACGTTGTTCAGGGTTTCGAGTTTGCGCCGAATAGTTGGGATGTTTTCGAAAAACTCAACCCCGTCTTCGACCGTCATGTCGAGCACGTCGGAGATATTTTTGCCTTTGTAGTGTATCTCAAGCGCCTCTCGGTTATAGCGGCGGCCTTTGCACTCTTCGCAGGTGACGTAAACGTCGGGCAAAAAGTGCATTTCGATTTTGATAATGCCGTCTCCCCTACAAACTTCACAGCGGCCGCCTTTAACGTTAAAACTAAACCGACCGGCCCGGTACCCTCGCAAGCGAGCCTCCGGGGTTTGGGCGAACAGTTCGCGAATGTCGCCGAAGACTCCCGTATAAGTAGCTGGGTTTGAGCGAGGCGTGCGGCCGATTGGCGATTGGTCAACGCTGATAACTTTGTCGAGGTTTGAAATGCCGGTGATGTCTAGGTGTTTGCCGGGCAAATCCCCAGCCCGGTGATAAGTTTGGGCTAGCTTTTTAGCTAAAATGTCGTTAATCAAACTGGATTTACCCGAACCTGACACGCCGGTTACCGAAATAAATTTGCCCAGCGGAATTTCAACATCAATCGATTTTAAGTTGTGCTCTTCGGCGCCCTTAATTACCAGCATTTTGTCGTTGCCGCGGCGGCGTTTGGCCGGTACAGCGATTTCTTTTTTGCCGGATAAATACTGCCCGGTCATCGAGTTAGACTTAGCGACTTGATCGGGCGTACCACTGGCTGTGACTTCTCCACCGTGAGCACCGGCACCTGGGCCGATATCAATTACATAGTCCGCAGTGCGAATAGTTTCCTCGTCATGTTCAACGACAATCACGGTGTTACCCAAATCACGTAACCGAATTAAAGTTTCAATCAGCCGGCCATTATCGCGCTGATGCAGCCCAATCGACGGTTCATCAAGAATGTACAAAACACCCATCA
>CAYZIN010000021.1:0-1573 GCA_964478595.1 uncultured Candidatus Saccharibacteria bacterium
AAGCCAAAACCATTGAGCGGTATTTAGGTACCGGCTATAAGGTGTTGGCCAGCTATGGTCATGTCCGTGATTTACCCAAGAGCCGCCTGGGCATCGACGTTGAAAACAACTATAAGCCTGACTACATAATTCCGCGTGGATCGTCGAAACAGCTCAAAGCACTGACCAAAGAAATCCACGCTGCCAAAGAAATCTATCTCGCCACCGATTATGACCGGGAAGGGGAGGCGATTGCCTGGCATATCTTAGAAGCCATCCCGCCACAAGGTGACCAGCAAGTTCACCGCATAACCTTCACTGAAATCACTAAAGACGCCGTCACCGACGCGTTGAAACACCCACGGGATATCGATTCCGCTTTAGTTGACGCCCAGCAAGCCCGCCGAGTTCTCGACCGGCTGGTCGGCTATTCGTTGTCGCCAGTTCTTTGGAAGAAGGTCAGAAGCGGCCTCAGCGCTGGTCGAGTGCAATCGGTGGCCGTTAAGCTAATCGTCGACCGTGAGCGCGAGATTCAAGCTTTCAAACCGGAAGAGTATTGGTCCCTCGACGCCGAGGTTAGCACAGACAAGAAAGAGAAGTTTGTCGCCAAGTTGGTGAAGATCGACGGGGAAAAAGCTGAACCCATCGACAAGAAAACCGCGGAGCAAGCCGAGCAAGATCTGGGTGATGCTTCTTTTAAAGTAGCCGGCTACGAGACCAAGCCAATCAGCCGCAACCCATTTCCGCCGTTTATCACCAGTTCAATGCAACAAGATGCCTCGCGTCGGCTTGGCTTTACGGCCAGACGCACTATGAGGGCCGCCCAGTCTCTGTACGAAGACGGGCACATCACCTACATGCGTACCGACAGCTACAACCTCAGCTCCCAAGCTCAATCTCAGATCGCTGCCGAGATAACAAAACAGTTTGGTAAGAATTACGCCGAACCGCGCCAGTACAAAAAAGCCGTCCGCGGTGCCCAAGAAGCGCACGAGGCTATCCGAGTAACCAATCCTGCTGCCCAAGCAAAAGACCTCGGTCTCGACAGCGACCAGGCGAAACTGTACGACCTTATTTGGAAACGCACCTTAGCCAGCCAAATGGCTGCGGCCAGGTTCGAGCGCAAGACCATTACCATCGAAGCCGGTAAATACGAGCTGCGTGCTAGCAATGACGAATTGGTCTTCGACGGATTTACCAAGCTCTACCAAATGGCGACCGATGATGAAGAAGAGGAGAAAACTCAAAAGATACCAACCGTCAAAGCCGGCGATCCATTAACTCTCGAGCAATTGCTTAAGGAGCAACACTTCACTCAGCCGCCGCCACGTTACAACGAAGCCAGCCTGATTAAAAAGCTCGAAGAAGAGGGGATTGGCCGCCCATCGACCTACGCGCCGACGATTTCGACGATAGTTGACCGCGGTTATATCCAACGCGAAGGCCGACAGCTGGTACCGCAAGACATTGGGTTTTGGGTAACAGATCTGCTCTCGAAGCATTTCCCGGCGGTCGTAAATGAAAAGTTTACCGCCGAGATCGAAGCAGAGCTCGATGGCATCGCGGAAGGTAAATCCAAATGGCAACCGGTCGT
>CAYZIN010000021.1:1673-3039 GCA_964478595.1 uncultured Candidatus Saccharibacteria bacterium
TTCTACGGCTGCGCCAACTATCCCAAATGCGACTACGCCACTTGGACCAAACCCAAAACCGAAGCAACAACTTCTTAATTGTCTGTTTGCACAAGATTTAATATACTGTTTGTGAAATCATACTAATGTCGGCTGGGTTGATCTGGCCGAAAGGTACTTCACTATGGCGAAAAAAGTTACCAAAAAAGCCAAATCCAAGAAGCCGGTTAAACAGCCGGATTTTTACGAACAGCTGATCGCTACCGCCGAACGGGCTTTTCCCGCAATCGGAGAAGTTGACTGGGTTAAGTTCGGGAATGAATCAATGGCTGTTGCCCGGGAGATGGGCAGCTACGTCAACGCAGGCTTAGAAGACCTTGGTTTTCTAGCGGGGCGGGCCTTGCGTAGACTGTCTGTCCTAACGGGACGCAGAGGTAGGAAGCTAATGCTCTACGCCGTTGGCGCCGGGGTCGCCACCTTGGCTGTCGCCGGTACCCTGATCGCAACCCAAACCTACGCCGCCTATTCAAGCGATATCACCAACCCTCACGCGCTGCTGAGCCGCAACCGCCAAGGAACCACCATTACCGACCGGAACGGCGAAATCCTTTACCGCACCGACGGTGCCAATAATGCCATACCGCTCAAATTCGAACAGGTGCCGAAGCAGTTGGTCCAAGCCACCCTCGCTGCCGAAGACCCGGAGTTTTACCAACACGACGGAGTTAGCCTCAAAGGTACCGCCAGAGCCGTTTGGGCAGACGTGACTCATGGCCAAAAAGCCGAAGGGGGATCGACTCTCACCCAACAGTTAGTTAAAACCACCATTCTCTCGCCCAAGAAAAGCTACACCCGCAAATTAAAAGAAATGGTTCTGGCCGAAATGTTGTCCAAGCACTACACCAAGGATCAGATTTTGGAGTTTTATTTTAATGAAGTCTACTACGGCCAGGGTGCGGACGGAGTTGAAAGAGCGGCCCAAACTTACTTCCATAAAAGCACCAGCGAGCTAACGCTTGGGGAACAGGCTATGCTTGCCGGCCTACCTCTCGGGCCCAACCGGTTTGATCCTAACTTCGACCCGGACACCGCCAAAGCTCGCCGCGACTTTATTCTGACTCGGATGGTGGAGTTAAAATACATCACACTAGCTCAAGCGACCGCTGCCAAAGCCGAGCCACTGACAGCTTTTGCACAACAAATCGACATCAAGGCGCCTCACTTTGTCTTTTACGTCCTGCAGCAGCTTCGCGATCAATACGGCGATGACTTGGTCTCTCACGGCGGCATTACCGTCCGCACGACTCTAGATCTTAAAAAACAGCAAATCGCCGAAGAAGAAGTAACCCACCAGATTAGTCAGCTCTATTACCAGCACGTCACCAAT
>CAYZIN010000021.1:3139-7688 GCA_964478595.1 uncultured Candidatus Saccharibacteria bacterium
CAAGCCTACGCCACCTTCGCCGAGATGGGTCAAAAAGTCACCGCCAAAGAAATCATCAGCGTCCAGGACCGGATGGGCAAAAACATCACAAAACAGCACGCCAAGACCGCAACCAAACAGGCCCTCGACCCGCGCATCGCCTACATGATCGTAAATATCCTGGGGGACAATAGCGCCCGTCTCGAGGAGTTTGGTGCAAATTCACCGTTGGTTATGCCTAGGCCATCATTCGCCAAAACCGGTACCACCAACGACTTCCGCGACAACTTCACCGCCGGTTCAACTCCCGAGCTAACTACCGTTGTATGGGTCGGTAACAACGACCACACCCCGATGCGAGGCGTTAACGGTATCACCGGCGCGGCTCCAATCTGGCACAACTACATGGTTCGCGCCTTAGCTGACACCCCGGCAACCGATTTCGTCCGCCCAGACGGCCTGGTCAACAAAACCGTTTGTAGCACCGATGGGGGATTGGCCAACCCTTGGGATAAAGGCGTAAATGAAATTTTCCTGGCTGAGCATGTGCCGACCAAACAATGCGCCTCGCCCAAGCCTGAACCGAAGCCAGAGGAGACCAAACCGGGCGATCAGCCAAAAGACGAAACCCCTGGTCAAGACAAGAAAAACCAGCCGGACCAATTCCCGTTTTCCCCGTAGAGGCGGGTTGACACTCGAAGGCTAATATTTTACAATTGGTTTTAGTAAAAATTAGTCTTTATAGTGGATAAACCTACCTTTAACTACACCTCAGCCGCCAAAGAACTGGTCTCTAGCCTCGAGCGCAACCGGGATAGAGAGGTGTTGTCACGCCGCTACGGCTTAAGCGGTTCTGGCGAAACTCTCGATAAAATTGGCAAAAGCTTTGGCATTACCCGTGAACGCGTCCGCCAAATCGAGCGAGCCGCCCTCAAGCGCTTACAAAATACCGCATCAGCTAAACTCAAAACGGTCGATCAAGCACTCGTTGCCCTGATTAACCGTCACGGCGGTCTCTCCAGCTTGGCACAAATCGGACAGCAAGCGGATTTGCCGGCGCTGTACTTCTTGGCCAAGGCCGTTCCAAGCCTCGAGGTTATCGACGACAATAAATCCTTAAAAACCTCTATTTATGACCGTTCCGAATTCAATCCCACTAAGATCAATGAGCTCTCCCGCGAACTAACCGAGGCGTTTAAAGCCCTCGGGCGTCCTGCCAAGCTAGCTCAGATCAAACTCAAGACCAAGCTCTCCTCAAGCGCGCTCCAAAGTATCGCCGACGTCACCAAAGCGCTGGCCAACTTCGAAGACCTATGGGGACTCAAGACCTGGCCGGCGGTCAATCCCAAAAGCATCAAAGACCGTGCCTACCTGGCTCTGAAAAAACACACCGAGCCACTGCACTTTTCCGAAATCGCAGTTCACATCGTCAAGATTACGCCCTCTGGCCGAAAAGTTACCACCCAAGCCGTGCACAATGAACTAATCAAAGATGAACGCTTCGTTTTGATTGGCCGCGGGATTTATGCATTAGCGGATTGGGGCTACACCGCTGGCACCGTGGCTGATATGATTAAAGAAGTCTTACGCGAGGCGGAGTCACCGCTCCACAAAGATGAAATTGTCAGGAGGGTACTACTGAGGCGGCAGGTCAAAATTACCACCATCGCGCTCAATTTGCAGGAAAAAGCCCACTTTGAGCGAGTGGCCAAAGCCACCTACCAGTTAAAAAATTCATGAACTTTCTCGGTCCAGTGGGCCAAATTATCCAAATCATCGGCGTAATCTTGTTTCGCTTCTGGGGCTGGGTGCCGCTAGCGGGTATCGCAGTTTACTTTGCGTGGCAAAATCGCCGTCGCACCCACTGGGTCAGCCACATCGAAGAAACGTTGCTTCTAATTGAAGTCCCTAAAGAAAACGAGAAGAACGAACTCTCAGCCGAGCAAATGTTCGCCTCATTGCACGGAATCCTCCGGCCCAAATCCGAAATGATCAAAGAGGGTTCGGTCCAGGAGCACATCAGCTTTGAAATCGCCTCCATCGGGAACCGGATTCATTTCTACGTCTGGGTGCCAAAGCACCTCAAAGACTTTGTTGAGGGGCAAATCTACGCCCAGTATCCAGCCGTCCACATCCGGGAAGTTGAGGAGGACTACACCCAGCGGCCCGAGTTGAAGAGTAAAGTCATTCTTGGCACCGAGCTGGCTTTAGCCAAAGACCCGGTTTTGCCGATTAAAACCTTTGTGAGCTTCGAGGTCGACCCGATCAGCGCCGTTACCCAAACCCTGGCCAAGCTCGACGACGGCGAAGAGGTTTGGATCCAAGTATTAGCCCGCCCGATCGAAGACAGCTGGCACGAGAAGGGCAAAAAATATCTGGCCGACCAAAAAGGCGGCAAAGGCAAAACGCTCAAGGACGTCTTCCTTGAACTACCGATCCACATTATTACCAATGCCATGCACGCGCTGGTCACCCCACCAGAAGCCCCCGACAAAAAAGAAGAAAAGAAAGACATGAGCGAGGCCGAAAAGGGAGTGGTCAACGCCGTTTCGAACAAAATCTCCAAACTCGGCTATGAGTCAAAAATCAGATTGGTGTATCTGGGAAATAACCCCGACCAAGCCAGATTGCGTCTTCAAGCACTGCTCGGTTCGTTTAAGCAGTTCAACACCTTAAACTTGAATGGGCTGGTCGCCAAAGGCAACCGCGATGACGAAGGGCTAGTAGAGGAGTACAGCGCCCGGTTCTTCCCCGATAAAGGTTCAATTATGAACGTCGAAGAACTAGCCAGTATCTACCACTTACCCCACAAGTCAGTCGAAACACCCAATATCGTTTGGAACGTCGCCCGCACCAGTGAACCGCCCCCGGGGTTGCCGACCGAAGACAAAAACGACCCGGACGACCTCAGCTTGTTTGGTCTGACCAATTTCCGCGGCCAACGGATTAAATTCGGTATCAAACGGCGCGACCGCGGCCGTCACCTCTACATAGTGGGGCAAACCGGTACCGGTAAATCGATGCTGCTTCAGCTATTAACGCTATCTGACATCTACCAGGGCCAGGGTTTCGCTATCGTCGACCCTCACGGCGACCTCGCCACCGACATCATGAAATACATCCCCGAACACCGGATGAAAGACGTCATCTACTTCAACCCAGCCGACACCGAATTTCCGATCGCCTTTAACCCGATGGAAGTCACCGACCCCAACTTCAAAAATAATATCTCTTCCGAAATCGTTGGCGTACTCAAGCGGATGTTTGAGTCTTGGGGACCGCGTTTGGAATACATTCTTCGATTTACGATTTTGGCGCTACTAGATTACCCCGACTCGACGATGCTAGGAATTACCCGGATGCTAACCGATAAGGAATTCCGCAAGAAAGTCGTCCGGGAAGTCCAGGACCCGGTAGTAAAGAATTTCTGGCTCAATGAGTTCGCCAGTTGGAACGACAAGTTCGCCAACGAAGCCGTCGCGCCGGTGCTGAACAAGGTCGGGGCCTTCACCGCCAACCCGTTAATCCGTAACGTCATCGGTCAACCCAAAAGCGCGCTAAATCTACGCAAAATCATGGACGAAGGCAAAATCCTTATCATCAACTTAAGTCAGGGATTAATAGGGGAGGACAACGCATCTGTCTTGGGAGCGCTTATGGTCACCAAACTCCAACTCTCCGCTATGAGCCGGGCTAACGTGCCGCTAAATGAACGCCGACCGTTCTACCTCTACGTCGACGAATTCCAAAACTTCGCCACAGACTCATTTGCGGTCATTCTAAGCGAAGCCCGTAAGTATGGCCTAAATCTAACCGTCGCCAACCAATACATCGCTCAGATCGCCGAAACAGCCGTTAAGGACGCTGTCTTCGGTAACGTCGGTTCGATTGTGACCTTCCGGGTTGGAGCCGACGACGCCAGTTACCTGGCCAAGTACTTTAAGCCAGTCTTTGAAGACACCGATATCGTTACTCTCAACAACCAACATATCCTGCTGTCGATGAGTATCGATGGGGAAAAGGCGCCGCCATTTTCGGCCACTACTTTAATCATGCCCGAACCTGAACGCGATCTGTCGGCTGAGATCATTACGCAATCCCGAGCCAACTTCGCTAGTAGCAAGGAAGAGGTGGTAAAGGCGGTCAATGATTGGTCTTACGATATGCACCAGAAGACGCGGGGAGCGATGGACGAGCCAGCTGCGCCGGGTGAAGATGCGCCAATCCGCATGGGTGAACAAAAGGCGAACATCCTAAATGAGCTTAAAAATCCAGATCACAAACCTGAGCAGGACAAGCCAAAGCACCATGAACAACGAAAACACCAGGAGCACAAATCTGGACGCCCAGAACATCACGAGCACAAACGGGAAGAGGCGCCAACGCATCACCAACCAGCCAAAAGTGAGCATAGCCTTAGCCAGGGCGAAGTAGTGAAGCTACACAAAGAGTAGTAGAGCAGCGTCCACGTAATAATAGTTTTGATAAGCCCGGAGTGGCGGCGTCGGGTGGCCGAAAAGACAATATGGACTACGCCGTACAATGTATATTTTGCGACATAGCGTATACA
>CAYZIN010000022.1:0-6134 GCA_964478595.1 uncultured Candidatus Saccharibacteria bacterium
GGATCCATATCCTTAGCTTCAGTAGCCGGACCTTTGTAAAGCAATATAAATTTAGCCATCGTAACCTCCTATGTTAGGTCGCGATTGTACACCGGCCGGGCAACTATATCTACGTTACAATTGCCACATGAGGTACGTGGCGTTTTTGCGGGGAATTAATGTTGGCGGCAACAAAAAGGTGCCAATGGCGGATTTAAAGTCGTGCCTGGAGAAAGCCGGATTTAAGAACGTCAAAACTCTACTCAATTCCGGCAACGTCGCTTTTGATGCTGACCATGCCGATGAGAAAGACGTCCGTGCGATTATCGAAAAGCAGTTCGGTTTTACCGTCGATACGCTGCTTCGAACTCAGGATAGCCTCAAACAAATCGTAGCCGAGGATCCATTCAAAGGACTTAAACTAACCGATGGAATTACCTTCTACGTCACTTTCTTCCGCCATAAGCCCGAGATCCAAAAACCTAAAAACTTTACGCTTGTTAAAGTCACCGAAAACGCGGTGTGCTGGTGCATCGACCGCAGCCAAGATGGTCGAGGAACGCTCAACGCTATGGAGTATTGGGACAAAACCTTCGGTAAAGAGATCACCACCCGCAACTGGAATACCGTGGTAAAGGCTGCTTCGCTCTAAAAACTCAGGCGACTCAAACCCAGGAAGAACAAAGCCGCCGCTAAGACCAAGATGATCGTCACAAAGGCTAGCACTAGCCCCGCGATATCAAACGGTGTCAGTTTCTTTGTACCCCACCAGACTAATAGTGCCCCAAGGGCCAATCCAAGAGCTATCACCATAGAAATAGTAGTGTTGATCCCACGCAGGCTAACGATGAAATACTGCGCGGCGGTTGCAATAAGTAGAAGGAAACTGGCTATGCCGTACCTGAAGATCTTCATTTGTTAGCATTATAAGTAATGAAAGACGCAAGCACTAATGAGTTGCCGGTACTAAGTTTTAGTGCGGCCGAAGAATTTGAGAAGTGGCTGGATAAAAATCATGCGCAATCGGATGGGATTTGGGTTGAGTTTTTTAAAAAAGACTCGGGGGTGCCGACCGTGGTTTATGCCGAAGCCGTCGATGTTGCTTTGTGTTACGGCTGGATCGACAGCCAGATGAAAGGGAAGGACGAAAAATCCTACCTCCAAAAGTTCACTCCCCGCCGAGCCAAAAGCATGTGGTCTAAAGTCAACATCGAAAAGGTCGAGAGACTAATCAAAGCAGGCAAAATGGCACCTGCTGGTTTAGCTCAAATCGAAACCGCCAAAGCCGACGGACGCTGGGACAAGGCTTATCACTCACAAAGTACTTTCGTGATGGACGATGATTTCTTGGTGGGGCTGGCCAAAAATCCCAAAGCCGAAGCTTTCTACAATTCACTCACCAAAGCTAACAAATACGCCATTTACTTTCGGCTACACCATACCAATCCCGACAAACGCGCCGCCAAAATCAAAGAGCTAGTTTCAATGCTCGCCAAACATCAGGCCATCCACCTAATCTAGGCGTACAATTAACTTCGTGAACATTATCGAACTCAAGAAGGTTAGTAAGGTCTATGGCAAGGGCGAAGCCAAAACTCTGGCGGTTAAAGAGGTTGACCTGGCTATTAAACCTGGCGAGTTTGTGGCAATTATGGGTCCGTCCGGTTCCGGCAAATCCACTATGCTGTCGATTTTGGGGCTACTCGATTCCCCTACCAAAGGCACCTACACCATAAGCGGTGAGGAAGTGGCCAAAAAAAGCGATCGCTGGATGAGCCATTTCCGGCGCGAAAAAATTGGCTTTGTATTCCAGAGTTTTAATTTAATTCCACGACTAACGCTGCTGCAAAATGTGGAGTTGCCAATGATTTACGCCGGACATTCAAAAAAGGAGCGCCGAGCCAAAGCCAAAAAACTGCTGGAGCAAGTTGGGTTGGGACATCGGCTAAAAAACAAATCAAACCAGATTTCCGGTGGAGAGATGCAGAGGGCGGCGATTGCCAGGGCTCTAGCCAACAATCCTAATTTGATCCTAGCCGATGAGCCGACCGGCAATTTAGACAGCAAAAGCAGTGAGCAGATTATGAAGCTGTTTCAGAGTCTCAATAAACATGGTGTAACGATTGTTTTAATCACTCACGAGCTAGGCTTGGCCAGGTTTGCTCAGCGGATTGTGAAGGTACGTGACGGGGAGATTGTTAGATGATTTGGGAGTCGATCAAAATGGCCTTTGGCAGTATTCGGGCCGCTAAAATGCGCTCTTTTTTAACCATGCTCGGTATTATTATTGGCATCTCTTCAGTAGTGGCCATCAACTCAATCGGCAAAGGTCTGCAGGCTCAGGTGGCTGGAGAGGTCAACAGCCTGGGCGCCAACGTAATTTTTGTACTGCCCGGCCAGGTTCTTTCAAGCAAAGGCGGCAAGCAAAGCTTTAATCCCACGGCCAGCATTGGCGCCTCCACCTTAACTAATCAAGACATCACCACCATCCGCCAGACCGATCACGTTACCGAAGTGGCTCAACTTTCGCTGATTTCCGGCATCGTTAAACAAGGCCAAACTGAAGCTCCAGGTGCGTTGTTAATAGCTACTGTACCCGACTATGCCAACGTTATTGAATCCCCCAAAATCGCCACCGGTCACTTTTTAGACAACGCAGGAGAGTTTACGGCGGTGCTAGGAAATGATTCGCGCGACACTTTGTTTGGAAAAGGCGCCAGCGCTATCGGCAAATCGGTTAGCATTAGGGGACAGGATTTTAAAGTGGTAGGAATAATGGGCTCCAGCGGGTCAAACGGCAGCTCAATTGGCGGACCAAATCTGGATGACAGCGTATTTATAAACGTTAAGGCCGCCAAGGTGATAACCGGCACCGACCCATCAATTAACCGCGTTGGAGTCAAAGTCGATAGCCAAGACAACGTCAACCAGTCCGTCGACGGCATTAAAACTGCCGTCAAGAAAAACCACGGCGGGCAGGAAGACTTTAGCGTACTAACCCAAAAAGATTTGCTCTCAACGGTAGATACCATCTTAAACGCCTTGACCAAAGCGGTAGAGGCGATTGCGGCTATCGCCTTGCTAGTCGGCGGCATTGGCATTATGAACATCATGCTAGTGGCGGTAACGGAACGAACGCGTGAGATTGGGATTCGCAAAGCCATTGGAGCCACCAGAACGATGATTCTGCTGCAGTTTTTAATTGAGGCGGCGGTACTCAGCCTGCTGGGTGGTGGACTAGGAATGCTGGCAGCGGTTGGCTCCGGTCGAGCAGCCGGTCACGCCATTAAAATTACCCCCGTATTCACCTCTCAAATTATCGCCACAGCGGTAGGGATTTCGGTGGCAATTGGCATCGTTTTTGGCTTAGCCCCGGCTATTAAAGCTTCTCGCAAATCTCCCATGGAAGCGCTACGTTACGAGTAATTAGCCCAGCTCGCTTTTGAGGTTTTCGATTAGGTCAACGGAACTCGGATCAACTTTGTTTAAAACACCCAAATAAACACCTACAAAATCGCCCAACATTTGCGCCCACAACAGCTGTTGCAATTTGGTCTCGCCAAAGGCGTTGATTTCGATTGGAGAGGGCATTTTCCCAGACATTAGACGGTTCGAGACTTCCCAACGCTTATTGATTTGAGGTTGGTCGAGCGATGATTGCAGCTCGATCACTTTGAAGTGCTTCGGGGTCGGGTTGAGCCAGCCTTGCATTTCGTTGTGGTTAAACTCGCTCATGGCGTAATAAAAAGCCACATTTTTGGCGTTTTCGTTAAGGCTAATCTTCCACTTACGAGCCGCGGCCTCTAAAGTTGGCCCGCCGTAGACCACCACCGGAAAGCCGAGCAGTTTTTCGGCGATTTGTTTGGCCAAGTTGTCGTGAGTTGGCACCGTTTGCGCCCATTTAGCGGCTTGGGTGGCCAACCAGTCGGCCTGTGTTTCCAACTCCGCCGCTGTTTTTTGAGTTAGGCCAACTTGATCAAGCACCGTCGTCAACGCTTTAGCCATAAACATAACCCCTAGTCGAGGCTGGCCAGTAGGGGGAATTAAGGCCAATGGTAGTTTGGCAGCGGTCGCGTCGGCCAATAGCTTGCCGCCGGAGCTTAAAACCACAATTTGGGCTCCGCGGGATTTGGCCTGCTCGTAAGCCGCCAAAGTTTCAGCGGTATTCCCGGAATAACTGGAAATAAAAACTAAACTTTGGTGGTCTACAAAAGCCGGCAATTCAGCCTGGCGAACTACAGTAAAAGGCACTTTCAGCCGATCGCCTAACCAATTAGTAATAAAGTCACCGGCTAAAGCCGAACCGCCCATACCGGCAAGAACAATATTTCCCCACTCACCAGCCGGTAGTTTTAAGTTAAAAGTTTGTTTGAGTTGCACGGCCTGACCTGCCACGAGCCCTAAAGCGTTGCCTCGGTCGATCGAATAAACAAACTGTCCATCATCAAGCATAAGCTCATTTTAACCCATCTAAAAACGTTAAAGGACCTTCGTTTGGAAGGTCCTTCGTCTTAAGGCGGGCTTGGGGAGAATTCTCCCGACTGCAGGTGAGAGAATCTCCCCAAGCACGGTGGCCTCAGCCCTTTCGGACTAACCCCCGCGGGGGTATTTTAGGTCCGGACTAGGCGCCGGTGGCCAGGACGGCGAGCGCTTTGGCGCGGCGGGGTCCTATTCCGCCTGCGACTCCTGATGGCCTGCGTGGCCTGTACCGCTATCAGTAGAGGAGCCCGCTCAGAATTTGGATTCCGGTTTTTGACCCGCTACGGGTCGTGCACCCGATGTCCCTTTTTTCGAGTCTAGAGCCGGCATGCCGCCGGCACCGACACGACTTAGCGCGATGCATCTACCACCCGACGCTCTATCGCCGGAGGTCTTGCATCTAGTTGAAAGGAGCCGATGCTGCACTACGCTGGCTTCGCTTACCGTTGCTTGTTCGACGTGACCATTCACGGTCATGACGTCGCGATCTGGGCAGCGGCAAAGCCAGGGTTTGCCAGAACTAACTCGGAGGTCCCCTTTCCGTCCGCGTTTCTCCGGTCTCGAAAACTTGGTGACGGGTCGACGACAGGAAACCACTGCTCCGATAGCAAGTCTTTCCCGCCGTCGACCCCGTCTAGCTACATCCGTCCCTGCAACGGGGCGGTTTGCTCCCAGCCTCTGCGGCTTAGGAAGAACTATGATCTTATTGAAAGCTGCTTCGATATGCCCACCTCACAAAGCGGTTGAGCTATCGTTGTTGGAAAATCTACGCCCGTTTGTCAGAGCTGTCAAGACTTTTTAACCGTAAAAGGATTGACAAAGTAAAATGCTTATGGTTAGTTAATAGTGCAAGCTTGCTTGCCGAGAGGCCCAAGTGGAAGAGTCAGATTTCCCGCTTGGGTCGCACCTTTTAGGAGGTACTTATGACGCAGCAAGAGAAGCTCAAGCTGCAGCGGAAACTTCGAAAGTACCCGATCTCCACCTCCTCGACATCCAGCCCGAAGACCTTGGCCACGAAGAAGAGCACAACGCCATCGTCCACGAACTGCTCCTCGAGCGAGGTCTCGCCCGAGATCTCAGGGCTTCGTAGTTTCCACCTAGTTACGAAAGAGACCGACCTCTACGGCCGGTCTCTTTCACTTTAGTAATCCATTCCGCCCATGCCGCCGGGTGGCATCCCACCTGGCGCCGGCTTGTCCTCCGGAATCTCAACAATCAAAGCCCCCATGGTCATAGCCGTTCCGGCAATCGATACGGCGTTTTGGATCGCCTCGCGGGTTACCTTGGCCGGATCCACAATTCCCGCGCTCTTCATATCAACCAACTTATTTGGCTCATTAACGTTAAACCCCGAACCCGTTTTGGCTTCGGCCACTTTAGCCAGCTTCTCCTCGGCGTTTAAGCCAGCGTTTTCCATTAGCTGCTTAAACGGTTGGAGCAGCGCATTTTTCAAAATTAGCTGAGCCGGGTTGGAGGCGTCACTTTTTAATGAAGCCGCCAAGTTTACCAAGCTCACCCCACCTCCAGCCACAATGCCCTCGGCCACCGCTGCCTTGGTAGCATGCACGGCGTCATCCACCCGGAATTTCTTCTCTTCGATTTCGGTTTCGGTAGCGCCGCCGACTTTAATAACGGCCACTTTGCCCGCCAGGGCCGCCAACCGCTCTTCCATTTTT